>NZ_QUZH01000026.1 GCF_009761675.1 Bhargavaea sp. CC-171006 | reverse complement strand
AACCGAAAAACCGGCAACGTCCGGCGGCATGATCTACGGTAAAACTTTGTCGCTCGGTGCGACTGGATCAGCCGTAAAAGACTGGCAACGCGACATGAATACCGTCGGCTTCAAGATGGCGATTGACGGAAGCTTCGGCTATGGCTCCCGCACAGCGGCGATTGCTTTCCAGAAAAAGCATGGACTCACGCCGGACGGTTATTTCGGGCCTTCTTCCCAACAGAAGATGGCCAGCCTGCTCAACGGCTCAAGTAAGCCTTCCAAGCCGGCTGAACCCGTAAAAACCGAAAAACCGGCAACGTCCGGCGGCATGATCTACGGCAAGACACTGTCGCTCGGAGCGACAGGATCGGCGGTAAAAGACTGGCAGCGCGACATGAACAAAGTCGGCTATAAAATGGCAATCGACGGAAGCTTCGGATACGGCTCCCGCACGGCAGCAATCGCCTTCCAGAAAAAGCATGGACTCACGCCGGACGGTTACTTCGGACCGGCTTCCCAGCAAAAGATGGCGAGCCTGCTGAAATAATTCAATACCCGGCATTGCAAGACAAGCTCCCTCCCCACCACCTGCCTCCGGCGGTGTTGGGAGGGAGCTTTTTTCTTTTATGCACCATGCTTCTGTTGTGCAACAGACCTTCTTCTGTCTGCATTCGAGAATCGAGTTTTTTCACGCAAAACCAATCTTTTATTAATAGGACTGTAAAATTTAGTAGGTTTTATTACAAACATGAAGCAATTTGTAATCTAACTGTAATCTATTAACCTCTATGACTCTGCTAAAATGAGCAATAGATTATTAGACCAGATAGAAACTACCATTCTGAATTGAATTTGTAACATATAAAAAACCTGACCAGGGGGAAATAACGTTGAAAAAAATCGTATTCTCGGCTTTGACCACTGCTGCACTTGCCACGTTTATCGCCACTGGCGATGCAGAAGCTTCATCTGACACTTACCAAGTCAAATCCGGTGACACCCTTTGGAAAATCGCTTCCCAACACAACGTCAGCGTTACATCCCTGAAAAGCTACAACAACCTCAACAGTAACCTGATCTTCCCGGGCCAGGTGCTTGAGCTTGTCGCTTCAAACAACGCTCAACCGGCATCCTCTGCAAAGACTGCTGCAAAACCGGCCACCCAATCCTCCTCCTCGAGCTACACCGTCAAGAGCGGTGATACGCTGAGCAGGATTGCATCCGCGCACGGCACAAGCGTCTCTAAAATCAAATCACTGAACGGCCTGAAAAGCGACCTGATCCTGGTTGGGCAAGTCCTCAAAGTAAGCGGAACAGCAACTGCTGCTTCTGCTCCTAAAACGAGCACAACTACAACCAAGACCACGTCTGCTTCGACAACTACTTCCAATGCTTCGTCCTATACCGTTAAGTCCGGGGACACCCTTGCCGGGATTGCCAGCAAGCACGGCACCAATTATCGCAGGATCATGGAACTCAACGGCCTGAAATCGACATTGATCTATCCGGGACAAAAGCTCAAGGTAAGCGGAACACCTGTCAAGACAACACAAAAAGCATCCGGATCTTCGGATTCTTCGAAAGTGGTCCAGGCATCTGCTTCCAAAGCCGAAGCATCGGGCTCCGGTCTCTCCAGCTTCGTTTCAGTCGCCAAGACCCAAATGGGCGTTCCATACAAATGGGGCGGCATGACTCCTTCCGGCTTTGACTGCAGCGGATTCATTTACTATGTACTGAAGCAATCCGGGGTCAACCATTCCCGCACGACTGCTGCAGGCTACTATGACCGCTCGTTCGACATCAGCAACCCGCAGCCAGGTGACTTCGTATTCTTCCGTGGTACATACGGCGGTCCGAATCACGTCTCGCACATGGGCTTCTACTTGGGCAACGGCAAGTTCATCCATGCCAGCTCCTCACAGGGAATCACAATCAGCAGCGTGAACGACAGCTACTGGGGCAAGTTCAAGCGTGAATACAAGCGTCACTATTCCGCGCTCTAATCGTGAATAGATTTAACCCCCTCGGACTCTTCCATTTGGAAGGTCCAAGGGGGTTTTCTATTTATCTATTAACAGGACTTCCCCCGCCCCTTATCGAATGTGTTGGTTAACCGGCAAGCGGTCCGTTCTGTCGCTTCACCATGACCCGCCTCTGCAACCTCCGCTCGGAACCGGTCATCCCGTAACATACAGGAGGCGCAAACACATGTCAGCATATCCGATTGATGAGATCCGAAAGCAGTTTCCCGCACTTGGACGGACGTACCACGGGAAACCCGTGGTGTTTCTGGACGGGCCCGGAGGTTCACAGGTCGTAAAGGGCGCGATGGACGCAATGGTCGCGTATATGACGAGCGGCAATGCCAATCTGCACGGCCAGTTCCCGACGAGCCGCGAGACGGAGGCGATGATCCAGGAAAGCCGGGAAGCCGTGGCGGACCTCGTGAATGCACAGCCATCAGAAGTGGCATTCGGGCAAAATGCCACCTCTCTCGCCTTCTCGATTGCGCGGGCACTGAGCAGGGACTGGAAGCCTGGCGATGAGATTGTCCTGACCGAGATGGACCATCCGGCGAACATCGACCCTTGGCTGTCCGCGGCTGAAGACAAAGGCGTGAAGGTGAACTGGATTCCGGTGGACAGCGAAACGCTGACGCTTGACCTGTCCGACCTGGACGGCCTCATCCATAGCGGCACACGCCTCGTGGCAGTTACGCTCGCATCAAACGCTGTCGGAACGATTCCGGATATCCGGCCGATCATCAAGAAGGCCCGGGAAGCCGGCGCGCTCACTGCGGTCGATGCCGTCCACGCGGTGCCTCACTTTGCAATCGACCGCGAACAACTGGATGCGGACTTCCTGCTTTTCTCCGCCTATAAGTTTTTTGGGCCGCATATCGGGATGGCGGTCATCCGCTCTTCCGTCTTCAAAGACCTGAAGCCGTATAAGGTGGCCCCGTCTGATGCGCACTACCCCGACAACCTTCAGACCGGCACGCAGAACTTCGCCGGCATTGCCGGCGTCAAGGCGTCGATCGCGTTCATTGAAAGCCTTGGAAACGGAGAAACCCGCCGCGAGCGCATCCTCGATGGCTACCGCCGGATTGAGGAACACGAAAACGCCCTTGCCGCTAAGATTCGGAGGGAGCTTGCCGCTATTGATGGCATCCGCCTCTATCAGGCACCTGAAACGGTCGCCAAAACGCCGACTTTCGCATTCACCGTCGAGGGACTATCCCCCGCAGAGTTCAGCCGGAGGATGGCAGAGGTGCACTCCATATTCGTGGCAGACGGGCACTTTTACGCGACCCGGCTGGCCGAGCGGGCCGGCGTACATGAGTCGGGATGCTGGATTCGCGCGGGACTTGCTCCGTACAACACAGAATTTGAAATCGACCGGTTCCTGGATGCGACCAGGGAAATTGTCCGTACCCCCGCCCTGCAGGCAGGAGGCCGCGCATGATGGTGACACGGGATACGATCGGTCACGCTGCGGACTCCATCCGCCGGGAAGTGATCGGATGGCGCCGGCACTTGCACCAGTACCCCGAACTATCGTTTGAGGAACATGAGACCGCCCGCTTTGTAGAGGAGACGCTGCGGTCGTTCCCAGGTCTTGAAGTTACCCGCCCCACTCCAACGAGCGTGCTGGCCCGGCTGATCGGCGAGAAACACGGAAAGACGTTGGCAATCCGTGCAGACATGGACGCCCTCCCGATCCAGGAGGAAAACGAGACCGAATATAAATCGGTACACCCCGGCAAGATGCACGCCTGCGGACATGACGGACACACCGCCATGCTGCTCGGCACGGCAAAGATTCTCTCTGGAATGAAGGAAGACTTGCGGGGAGAGATCCGGTTCATCTTCCAGCACGGCGAGGAGCAGTTGCCGGGCGGTGCGGATGCACTCGTCCAGGCCGGCGTCATGGAAAACGTGGACGCCGTCATCGGCGCTCATCTTTGGGCACCGATCGAAACCGGCAAGGTATTCACGAAAAGCGGCCCGCTCATGGCAGCCGCCGACATCTTCCGCATCCGGATCAACGGCCGCGGCGGCCATTCCGCCGTACCTCATGAAACGGTCGATGCGCTCGCCATCGGCACCCAGGTGGTCGGCAACCTGCAGCACATCCTTTCGCGGCAGACCGATCCGTTCGAAACGCTTGTCGTGTCCGTCACCAAATTCACGGCCGGCACCTCCCACAGCATCATCCCGGACACCGCTGAAATCACCGGCTCCGTCCGTTCCTTCAATGAAGACGTGCGGAAACAGGTTCCCAAGCAAATGGAACGGATCATCAAGGGCGTAACCGACGCGCACGGGGCGGCGTATGACCTTGACTACGAGTACGGCTACAGTCCCGTCATGAATGAAGAGAACATCACCGGGTTGATGGAAACGGTCATCATGGACACCCTCGAAACGGATGCCCTCCTAAGGCTGAACCCAATGATGATCAGCGAAGACTTTTCCCGCTACCAGCAGGAAGCCCCGGGTTGCTTTATCCTGATCGGGGCAGGCAATGCGGAAAAAGGCATCACCTATCCCCACCACCATCCGAAGTTTGAGATAGATGAGGAGTCGCTGGATATCGGCGTAAGGATTTTTGTGGGGGCGGCGCTGGCATTTATGGAAGAAAAACAAACATCATAAAAAAAGGGATTGGAGCCGATTGCTCCAATCCCTTTTCCTTTAATACAACAAATACGTTTCCCTGACTTCCTTGAACGCCTCCAGCTCCTCTTCCCACTCTGCCTTCATTTCTTCAACGGTCATGCCGTTTTCGATGCCTTGGCGAATCCAGCCGTTTCCGATCAGGTTGTCGAAGAAATTGGTGAGCGTGACGTCTTCCGGATACAGATCGTGGATCGTCTTGACGATGTGGAGTCCGGTTTCGACCGGCTTGTAGTCGTCACGGTCCGTGATGTGGACCTGGATGCCGTGGGACAGTTTGCCGGAGTGCTTGGAGAACATCGGCGTGAAGGACGCCGCACGGAAGCTGACGCCCGGGAGTTCCAGCGCGTTCAGTTCAGCAGCGAGTTCAGTGCTGTTGATGAACGGTGCGCCGATCAGTTCGAACGGTTTGGTCGTGCCCCTGCCTTCAGAGACGTTCGTTCCTTCAATCAGCGCGGTGCCCGGATAGGCCAGGGCCGTTTCCAGTGTCGGCATATTCGGGGACGGCAGGACGAAAGGAAGTCCTGTTTCGTCAAAGTAGGATTTGCGTTTCCATTTCTTCATTTCCACGACGGTCAGGTCAGCGCCGATGCCGAATTCGGCATTAAAGAGTTTCGCAAGTTCACCGACGGTCATTCCGTGGCGGAGCGGGATGGCGTACTGCCCGACGAAAGAGGCGAATTCCGGATCAAGCACCGGGCCTTCGACCTTCTCCCCGCCAAGCGGGTTTGGACGGTCGAGGACGATAAACGGAATGCCCTTTTCTTCTGCGGCTTCCATCGCGAGCGCCATCGTGTAGATGTACGTGTAGAAGCGGGTGCCTACGTCCTGAATGTCAAAGACGAGGACATCCACATTCTCGAGCATCTCCGGTGTCGGCTTGCGTGTCTTTCCGTACAGGCTGTACACCGGGAGGCCGGTCACTTCGTCGATGTAGTATTCGACGTACTGGCCTGCCTGCGCGTCACCGCGGACACCGTGCTCAGGGCCATACAGCGCCGTCAGTTCGACATCGGGGTCGTTGTGGAGCAGGTCGACGATGCTGTTCAGGTCATTGTCGACGCCGGTCGGGTTCGTGATGAGCCCGACGCGCTTGCCTTCGATCAGCTGCTTTTGTTCATCGAGGAGCACATCCACCCCGAGCACGACTTCATGCCCTTTCCGGTTTTTATTGTGGTCCTGTGACTTGCCGTTGCCCTTGTCATGGTCGGCGAATGCAACTGTAAGAGTCGACAAAACTAGCAGAGCGGTCAGCAAGGCGATCAATCGCTTTTTCAATGGATTCCCCTCCTCAGTAAGTCAGGCCATGGCCGAATCCGTAAAGGACCCCGCCGTCAGCACCAGGAATTGTGATCGGCAGCGTTCCGGTAGGCGCGACTTCGCCGAACAGGATCGAAGCGGTCGCCTTGAAGCTTGCAGTCCGGAAGCTGTACTGTGCGAGATAGGCATCCGTATTCGGATAGGCCATGATGTCGTACGGATTCCGGATGCCGACACCAATCACCGGCGTTTCTGTTTCTGTAATCAACTGATTGACCATCCGCATCTGAGGGCTGGTTGCGGAGCGCTGGGATACGGTCGATGTGACCGTTCCGGCGATGACCGCCTTCGCATCCCTCACCTGGGCAAGCTGTGCCTCAGTCAAAGGAGCAGACGCCTTGATCAGCACCGTGTTTGCATGCTTTGCCTTCACTGCGTTATAGAGATCGTCGATATACGTGTTGCCGACGACGATAATCTGGTCATCCGTATTTGGAGCAAGCGGCAGGACATCTTCGTTTTTCACAAGGGTCACCGACCGCTCCGCCACCGCACGTTCCACAGCCTTGTGCTCATCGGACCCGACCACTTCGAGGGCGTTCGCGATCTTTTCTTCAACCGGTTGCGGGTTTTCTTCCTTGAGGATGCCGCGCTCTAGCTTCAGCTTCAGGATCCGCTCGACAGACGCTTCGATGCGTTCTTCGGAAATCTCTCCGGAGCGGACCGCGTCATACACGCCGTTCGCTACGGTTTCAAGGCCGACCGGCATGAGCACGATATCCGTCCCCGCCTGGATCGCCTTGATGACGGCATCTACCGGGCCGAAGTGATCGGCGATTGCCTGCATGTTCAGGGCATCCGTGAAGATCAGCCCGTCATAGCCCATTTCCTCTCTCATGAGTCCCGTCAGCACTTTGTGCGAGAGCGTGGCCGGAAGATGGATTTCCGTGCCGTCTTTTTTGGAAATCACTTTCGTGTCATCAATTTTCGGGAACGTAACGTGGGCCGTCATGATGGCATCGATTCCGTGATTCATCGCCTGCTGGAACGGATAAAGTTCGACTTCCATCAGGCGTTCCTTGTCATAAGGCACTTCCGGCAATCCTAGGTGGGAATCGACTGCCGTGTCCCCGTGGCCCGGGAAATGCTTGGCTGTTGCCGCGGTTCCCGTGTCCTGGAGGCCCTGCACGTATGCGGTACCGAGACTGGCGACCAGCTCTGGATCCTCCCCGAACGACCGGACGCCGATCACCGGGTTATCCGGGTTGTTGTTCACGTCCAATACCGGTGCCAGGTTGAAATTGATGCCAAGGGAAGCCAGCTCCTCGCCGATTACACGGCCGGTGTCATAGGCGAGGTCCTCGGAACCGGTCGCCCCGAGAGCCATATTGCCCGGCATGTCGGTCCCCGATTGAAGGCGCGTCACGATGCCGCCTTCCTGGTCGATCGTCAGGAACATCCCATACTTTTCAGAGGCTGCCTGGTAGGCGTCCGCAAGGCGGGTCGTCTGTTCGGTCGTCACGACATTCTCGCGGAACAGGATGACGCCACCGAGGTGGTAGTCCTTCACGAGACGCTCAATCTCCGGAAGCATCTCCGTGACGTTCTTTCCTTTCCAGTTGCGGAAGTCCGGCATGAGCATCTGCCCGACCTTTTCCTCCATCGTCATCTGGCCGATCGCGTTGTCCACGAGGTTGTAGCGATCACCCGTTTCCTTCACGACCGTAACCTTTACAGGCGGCTTGCCTTTAGATTCTCTTGCATCCGGATCGGGCTTTGTCTGGATGGCAATCCGGTCGGAATACGTTCCGTCAGTTACCTCAACCCATGTTTTCCCCGGCTTTCCGGTGACCGTCACCTTCCCTGCCGCATCCACCACCGCGACGGTTTGATTGGAAGAAGACCATGTCTGATCGGCAGACTTTTTGAAATGCCCATCCTCGTACACATGGAGTGCCGTCAGCTGCAGCTCCCCGTTTTCCGCTTCCAGATCAATCTCCGGCACGTTCTGGAGAATCACCAGGTCTTTGACGCCGGGCGCTTCCGCGGCACTCGCAGTGCCCGCGCCCGTCAGAATCGGTGTCGCAATCAGCACCGCAATCAGAAACGGCAACAGCAACACCTTTCGTATCTTCGTCATGCTTCATTCCCCCTTAATAATCTCTTAAAGCCCAGCCCCCGGTATCTCCGGTAGGACGGACAGCTTTCCCATCCGCCAGCACGTTTCCGACATACCAGCCCCTGCCGTTCACGGAGGCGTCGGTATCATAGCGGAAGCGGACAAACTCGGTCCCGTCAGGCAGTTCCGCCGTCACCCGCTCCATATCCCCGCCGTTCCCGGTCAAGGACGCGAGTTCCGTCCAATTCTCTCCGTCAGCCGAAACTTCCACCCGACCAAAGTCCGATCCGTCTTCGAGGCGGTGCCAGGAGTCAAACGAAAGCTCGGATGCCGCTCCGTCCAACTCGAACTCCAATGTCCGGTCCAACTTGTCCCCGTAGCCGGAGAACCACATCTCGTCATGCTTCGGGACCGGCGCCGGTATGGCATCCGCCACATGACGCGCGACCGTCCGCCGGATCGTGTTCAGGGAAATCGTGTTCCTCGACGGATGCACCCGATTCGTGAGTAAGATGGCGATGGTCTGGTTTTTCTTGTTCACGGCGATGCTTGTCCCGGTGTAGCCGGTATGTCCCGCCGTGGACGAATCAGCCAGCGCATCCATGTACCAGCCCTGGTTCAGCTCCCATCCGAGGCCGTGGTCATTGCCAGGGAACCCAGGAATCTGGTTTTCCTCAAGCAGGCGGACCGTTTCAGGCTTCAAAATCCGCTTGCCGCCGTACCTGCCGTCATTCAGGAACATATGCGCGAACTTGGCAAGATCCGTCGCAGTCGAGAATACGCCGGCGTGTCCCGCCACACCATCCAGCGACCAGGCGTTTTCATCGTGGACACTGCCCCAGACGATTCCCCGCCCGAGCGCCGGCTGGTATTCCGTTGCGGCGATCCGGTTTTTAAGAGATGCAGGCGGATTGTACATCGTGTCCTTCATCCCGAGCGGCCCGGTGATCTCATCCTTGATAAACTCGTCCAGGCGCTTTCCGGAAAGCCGCTCCACGATAGAACCGAGCGTGATCATGTTCAGATCGCTGTATGTGTATTTCGTCCCGGGAGGATTGGCAAGCGGATAGCGGTGAGCGATGTCCAGGCGATCCTCCCGACTCTCTCCCTGGCTGTACAGAGGCACCCACGCCGTAAATCCGGATGTATGGGTCATCAGCTGGCGGATTGTCACGTCCTCCTTGCCGTTGTCGGCAAACTCAGGGATGTACTCGGCAACCGGATCATCCAGCGAGAAAAGCCCTTGCTCGTACAGTTTCATCGCAGCGGTCGTCGTGAAGATCTTGCTGATGGAGGCAAGGTCGAAAATCGTCTCCTCCGTCATGGCGACGGGCTCGTCCATCACTGTGAATCGGTCATCGGTATAGAGCGCTGAATGCCCGTATGCCTCATGCTTCACGACATGTCCGTTCCTCGCCACCAGCACCACAGCTCCCGGGAAAGTCCGGTCCGCAATGCTTTGACCGATTGCCCCATCAATCGAATCCAGCGGTGCCTGGACCATTCCGGCCCCTTTCACAGAGCCCGGATGCAGAACCGGTGACATCGGACCCGGCCGGTCCCAGTGCTTGTTGACTGCTCCCCCGTCTGCCATAACCGGCACTGCAAAGACAGTGCCAAGCGCCATTGTTCCCGCCAGAGCTGCGGCCATCCCGGCTTTCTTCGTTACTTTCAGCATGCTTTCCCCTTCTCCCCTTCTAAATTGACAGTACTTTCAAACAAGTTTATCGGAGTTGCCAAAACGTGCCTATCATACAGAAGTACTTGAATGGGAAAGCGCTTTCCGAAAATCGGGGCAATCGCACCGGTTCTTTTTATTCATTTTAAGAAATGAAGAATATGCCGTGGTAACCACTCATCAACCTGGTGTAATTACTCGGACAAAAAAAGATGGACAGCCATTCGGCTATCCATCGCTACTTCAGACATCCATTCAAAAAACCACCGCAATCATTTCAATCTTTTCGTCATACGGGTTTTCGATCCCGTGTCCCTGCCCCTTTCGGATCACACAGAAATCACCGGATTGGACGTTCACCCGTTTCCCGTTGTCGTTGAAGATACCTTTTCCTTCAAGCAGATAGTACACTTCGGAATCGTCTTCATGGATATGGTAACCGATCGCCGAATGCGGGTGGACTGTGACCCGTGCGAACAGGTCGATTCCATCAACTTTGTCTGCCGCTGTGACAATCCGGGAGATTTCCATGCTTCCCCCTCCGCCACGCGGCTTCTCGATGAATTCTTTTTCTTCTGCCTGTTTAATCATACGGATCCTCCTTCCTTAATCCCCGAACAGACTCGGCAGCACAGTCGAGATCTGAGGCACGAAGATGATCAGCAGGACCATCACCGCCACGATACCGATGACATGGAGGATATACGGGAAGGTGTGCTCGATTCCCATTTTCCTGTCCGTCACGTTAACGCCGGCAATCGTGGACAGCCCGACTGGCGGCGTGATATTCGCCAGCGCGAAGTTCATGATCAGAACCATCCCGAAGTGGATCGGGTCGATGCCGTACTGCATCGCGATCGGCATGAAAATCGGACCGAGCAGGATGATCAGCGACGTCACTTCCGTCAGCATGCCGAGAATCAGCAAGATGACCGAGACGACCAACAGGAACTGGAGCGGTGTGGAAGCAAATCCGAGGAAGAAGTCGGAGATCACTTCAGGCAGCCGGTTCACAGTCAGCACATAGGTGAACACACTCGCGAACGAAATGATGATCAGGATAATCGCAGACGTCACAGCGGAGTTCGCCATGATATCTTTGAACTTCCTGAAATTCAGCTCGCCGTAGAACATCGCCAAAATAAATCCGTAGACGACCGCAATGATTGCAGCCTCTGTCGCCGTGACGAGTCCGCTGAAAATCCCTCCGAGGATAAAGACCGGAGACAACAAAGGTAGCAGCGCCGACTTGAGGATCGACAAGAATTCCTTTCCGCTCACATGCGCATTCTCAACGACGCCAAAGCCTTTCTTCTTCGACATCCACGACACATAGAAACAAAGCAGGATAGTCAGAATAATACCTGGAATAAAGCCCGCAATAAACAGCTTGCCGATCGAGATGTTCGTGGTCACCCCGAGGATGACCATCGTGATGCTCGGCGGAATGATCAGGCCAAGTACCCCCGCCGGCCCGATAATGCTCGCGATAAATGAATTGCTGTATTTCTGTTCTTTCATCCGCGGGACAATGACCGACCCCACGGCATATGTAGTGGCGACGGTCGATCCGGACACAGTGCCGAAGAACGCGCTCGTCACAACCGCGGTCATCCCGAGGCCCCCTGAAAACCGTCCGACAATGGCATCAGCCAAAGCCATCAGCCTCTTGGTCAGGCCGCCCTCACCCATGATATTCCCGGCAAGGATGAACAGCGGAATCGCCAGATAAGAAAAGTTGTTCACGCCTGCGAACAACCGCTGAATCACGACTTCAAGCGGGACACCGCTGACCAGCAATACACCGATCGACACAAAGCCGATCGTAAACGCAATCGGCATCCCGAGGAACAGGAGTGCGAAGAAGGCAAGCAGGATCGAGACAATCATAAGCTCGCCTCCTTTTGTTCAGCCTGGTTCGGATTCAAGATGTGCACAATGATGAAGTAAAGCGCGAACAGAGAGCTGACCGGAATGGACAAGTAGAAAACCGCCATCGGCAATCGCATCGTCGCGGATGCTGTCGTCATTGCAGTCATCGACAGACTGAAGCCATAGAAGACCAGGATGGCCAGCAGCACGGCGACCAGAATATAAATGAAAATATCGATGATGCGCTGGTACCGCTCACTTGCCAGATTCACAAAATACCGGACACCCAAATGCATTTTTTCATGGATGGCCAAAGCGGACCCCAGAAACGTCAGCCACACAATCAGCAGCCTTGCCAGTTCTTCAGTGGCAGGAAGCGAGACATCAAAAAATCTCGAGACGACCTGGACCAACACGATGGCCGACAGTAAAGCCAATGCGATGATACATAAGTATGATAAGATCTTTGCCAAAATCGTAGCCAGCTTTTCCAAGAGTGTTCCTCCTATTGTTCCTGATGCAAACAGCCATCGGTGCGGGATTCCGCCGGTCAGGCGGTGGCCTGTGTTTTTTCGTGTTATTTATTCACCATCCGGAAGCGGCACGGTACACGTCCATGAGTTCGCTTCCGAAATGTTCTTTTTCCCATTTGTCATAGACCGGCAGCATGGCTTCACGGAACGCTTCCGTATCGACATTGTCGTTGATTTCCATGCCCCGTTCCTCGAGCGTATCGAGGTATTCCTGTTCCATCCCGTCATTCCGCTCGCGGATTTCATTCGAGATCCTGTCTGTTTCAGCCAAAATGATCTTCTGGTCTTCAGGGGAAATCGATGCCCATGTCTCATCATTCACGAATAGCATGACCGTGTTATAAAAATGGCCGGTCAAAGACAGGTAATCCTGCACCTCATCAAACTTCGGAGCGACGATATTCGCCAGCGGGTTTTCCTGTGCATCCAGAACCCCCTGCTGGAGCGCTCCGTACACTTCGCTGAATGCCATCGCCGTCGGCAACGCGCCGACCTGCTCGAATGCGTCGATCCTGAGACTCGACTGAGCCACCCGGATCTTCATACCCTTCAGGTCTTCCGGATTCACGACAGGCCCATCATTGTTGGTCAGATGCCGCTGCCCCCATTCCAGGTAGCCGATCTTCTTCAGGCCATACCCGGAAACGATATCGCCCAGGTAGTCACCGAATTCCCCGTCATAGGCGGCACGCGCATGCTCGGTGTCCTTCCACATATAAGGCAAATCCTCGATTGCCATCCGGATATCCATCGACTGCATCGTACCGACCATGATCGCGGCTGAATCCATCGAGCCGATCTGCACCTGTTCAATCATCTCGGTCTCGGAGCCCAACTGGCTGTTCGGATAAAGGTCAAATGCCACGCGCCCCCCTGTCTGCTCCTCGACATTCGCCGCCATTTCCTCGATCAGCTCCGCGGCAGGTGTATCCAAAGAGATGGCATGACCGAACTGCAGGCGGACTTGTTCGCTGTCGGCTTCCGCCTGGTCGGACTGGCTGCATCCTGCCGCAAGAACAGTCAATGAAAGAACGGCTGTTATCCAAGCAAATCTAAGCTGTTTTATTTTCATCATGACTCCCTCATCGCTTTTATAGATTAAAAATCTGATTTTCCCTTTATTCCGAAACTAATATATATTAGTATTTATGTATAGTTATAAAGATTACTGCACCCCAAATTGTTTGTCAATTCGTTTCACATAAAAAATCACAGCTTTCATGAGGACATGAACGCTGCGGAAGGTCGGATTTCAAATGACGGATAAGTTGCACGGAATAAACAAGAAAGCGCTAGAAATCAGCACTCCCGGTGTACGGGTATTTGCAAACAGGGTCGCCCGTATTCCTGACGGGATCAACCTGACGATCGGCGAACCGGACTTTGCGACACCCGAACGGGTCAAGCAAGCTGCAATCAGCGCCATCAACGACAATTTGACCGGTTACTCACACAATGCCGGACTTCAAGCACTGCGCGAAAGCGTATCGGCATTTTTCACTGAGAAGTACGGATTCCACTACGATCCTGATAATGAAATCGTCATCACCAACGGGGCGAGCGAAGGAATCGACTCTACACTCCGCACATTATTAAATGAAGGCGATGAAGTGATCCTTCCCGCCCCGATTTATTCCGGATATGAGCCGGTTATTCGTTTGGCCGGGGCAACACCTGTTTACCTGGATACAACTGAAACCGGCTTCCAGCCAGATGCTGCGGCTTTGGAGGCACTGGTCACAGAGCGCACAAAAGCGGTGATCTTCAACTACCCTTCCAACCCGACAGGCGTCACCCTCACACGCAAAGCGATGGATGGGTTGATCGGTGTCCTCAGCAAACACAAATTGTGGGTCGTCTCCGACGAGATCTACAGTGAAAACACCTACGGGGACGGCCATATTTCTTTTGCCTCCTACCCGGAAATTAGGGACCGGCTCATTCTGATCCACGGCCTGTCCAAATCACATGCGATGACCGGATGGCGGATCGGATTCGCGCTGGGTTCCCGGGACATTATGGAGCAGATCCTGAAGGTCCATCTCTCCAGCACCATCTGCGCTTCCCTGCCGGGCCAGTATGCCGCGATTGAAGCGCTTGATCACTGCAGGAATGCTCCGGGAGAGATGAACAAACAGTATATCGAGCGCCGCAACTATGTCATGAACCGCCTTCGCCAAATGGGGCTCGCAGTGGAACAACCCGACGGGGCTTTCTATCTGTTCCCATCAGTTAAAGCAACCGGCCTGACTTCATATGAATTCGCTGAACAGCTGCTGGACCGTCAACACGTCGCGGTCGTACCGGGCAGCTCCTTTACCGCCTACGGGGAAGGCCATATCCGGATCTCCTATGCCAATTCCATGGAGAACCTTGTGAAAGCCATGGACCGGATGGAAGCTTTTGTCCAGGAACATTCGTTGTCCCGATTACATCATTCCGGGATGTAATTTCGTCATTCGTGACCGTAGTTTCGTCATTCGTGACCGTAGTTTCGTCATTCGTGACCGTAGTTTCGTCATTCGTGACCGTAGTTTCGTCATTCACCCTCTCCCAGGAAACGAATGACGAAACTTTTCTGTTGAATGACGAGATTGAATGGACGAGTGACGAAATCAATCTCTCTATTTAAATCAGTAAGCGGCACCGGATGGATTTCCGGTGCCGTTTCTTCTGTCTCTATAATTGGAAGCTATTGTCACAAAAAATCATTGAAAGCGCCTCCATTAATCCCCTTGAGAATAAATATTGTTTTACTTTCAAACTCTTGCTTACCCTCTAACCCCTTGAACAGCAAGACTTTTCACTTCACTCATTAAAAATTAATATACAAAATCCGATATATTTCTAAAAATTCCATTGACTATTCTTCCTTATTTTCTGTAGAATCAGTTCATTGCTTTAGCTAACTCGGTTGGCGCAATGAATCAGCTTGGAAGGAAGGCTTTTTATGTCAGATATCATACATTCTCCACTTGTTGCCACTGTGCTCGTTTTTGCACTGATCGCGTTCGGCGAATGGCTCTCAATCGTGTCACGCGCCCGTGTGCCGATGTTGCTGACCGCCATGGTCGGCTTCATGCTCCTGACCTGGACGGGCATCTTCCCGGATAATATCCTGGAAAGCTCCCAGTTCGCAGCGCTCGGCGCCATCCTGATCGGGCCGGCCATCGTCCATATGGGAACACTGATCCCGATGAAGGTCCTACGTGAGCAGTACCGTGCAGTCATCATCGCGCTGTCCGGCGTTGTCGTGGCGGCCATCCTGATTTTCGCGATCATTCCGTTTGTCTTTAATTTCGAGACGGCTGTCGCGGGCATGGGTCCGATCAGCGGCGGCGTGGTCGCAATGATCATCACGACTGAAAAACTGCAGGAACTGGATCTCGGAACGGTTGCCCTGATCCCGGCACTGATCGTCGCGTTCCAGGGACTTCTCGGCATGCCGCTCGCCCTTAACTTTATGCGTGCCTATGCCAAGCGGCTGATCGGCAAGATCGACGCGGGCACCTTCACACCGATGAATTCCGAACTTGCCGAAGAACTGGCGGAAACCAAGAAACTCGGTCCTGTGCGCTCCAGCATGACGATCCGGCTGTTCCTCGTCTTTGTTGCCGGTGCACTCGGCGTCGTCCTCGGCTCTGTTACACCAATCAACTACAGCATCTGGTGCCTCGTGTTCGGTATCATCGGCGCAAAGATCGGCTTCCTCGAGCAGGAGTCCCTCGTGAAGGCGAACTCGTTCACACTGACATTGGTCGGCATCATGTTCGTCGTCATTGGTTCCATGGCAGGTGTCTCCCCTCAGGATGTCATGACGCAGCTTCCGGCAGTTGCCGCGATCATCATCCTCGGAACGGCCGGAATCGCGCTCGGCGGATATGTAGGCGCGAAACTCGTCAAATGGGATCCACTAAAAGGGATGCCGGTTGCACTTACGGCACTTTTCGGCTTCCCGGGCGATTACCTGCTGTGTGAAGAAGTCGCACGGAGCACGGCCCGGACAAAAGATGAGGAAAAACTCATTTTCAACGAATTGCTGACCCCGATGCTGATCGGCGGATTTACGACGGTCACCGTCGCCTCGGTCTTCATCGCAGGTATACTCGTTTCATTCTTATAATTGGAGGAATCCTTAATGACTACGACCATCATCGAAAACGGGCAAATCATCGACGGCACCGGAAGCGATCCGCTCCAGGGCATCGTCGTCGTGAAAAACAACAAGATCGACTACATCGGAGACGCTTCGGGCTACACGAAAACCGGTGAAGAGACAGTGATCGATGCGGGAGGCAACACCGTCCTTCCGGGATTCATCGACACGCATGTCCATATGATGTTTGAATACACGCCGCTCCAGCAGCGGCTGTCGACGCCTTTCAGCTATATGTATTATCAGGCGATGGCGTACATGAAGGCGACACTCGACGCGGGCGTGACTTCTGTGCGGGACGCACTCGGAACCGACCTCGGCGTCAAACGCGCCATTGAAGACGGGCTGATCCAGGGACCGCGCATCCAGCTTAGCATCAATGCCCTCACCATCACCGGGGGACATGGCGACGGCATGCAAGTGAACGGAGATGTGTTTGACATCTCCCCTTCCGGCTACCGCGGCATGCCGAACGGGATTGCGGACGGCGTTGATGAAGTGCGGAAGAAAACACGTGAGATGCTGCGTGCCGGAGCGGAAGTCATCAAAGTTCACGCCACCGGCGGCGTCCTCAGCCCGACCGACCACCCTGAGTTCACCCAATACTCATTCGAGGAACTTTCGGCGATCGTGGAAGAAGCCCGGTTCCGCAAAGGCATCAAGGTGATGGCCCACGCCCAGGGCGCGGAAGGCATCAAGAACGCGGTCCGAGCGGGCGTCCACTCCATTGAACACGGCATCTATCTGGACGACGAAGCCATCGAACTGATGAAAGAAAACGGGACCTATCTCGTGCCGACCTTGCTTGCCCCGGTCGCCGTGCTGGAAACCGCGGAAGAAGTCGGCATGCCCCAATCGGCCGTGGAGCAATCCGCCGAAGTCATCGAACACCATAAAGCAAGCTTTGCAAAGGCCTACCAGGCCGGCGTGAACATCGCGATGGGCACTGATGCCGGCGTATTCACTCATGGCACCAACCTCCGCGAGCTTGGCCTGATGGTCGACTGCGGCATGACGCCGATGGACTCCATCGTCGCCTCCACCAAGTCTGCTGCGGAATGCATGGGCTGGGCAGACAAGGTGGGAACGCTGGAACAAGGCAAGCTGGCGGATGTGGTCATCGTGAAAGGCAATCCGCTGGAAGACATCTACTCCCTCTCAGACCCTACCAACATTCTGACTGTCCTGAAAGACGGAGAATTGGTAAAGGGTCAATAAATAAAAAATAAGCGCACCTCATGAGAGATGCGCACCAGGCTGCAGACAAGGCGAAGGCATTCGCTTTGTCTGCGCTTTTTGTTTGGATGTCCCTCTCACAACCACGCATCTCCCTCCCACTCCTCATCCTCCACTTCCCGGGTGAGGGTGATTTTCCCTTTGTGCCTGTAATACCTGGACCAGATGAAGACAGCCTGATCGATGTGCCGATAGGCCGTTTCCTGGACGTGATCGGCATCCGGATCTAACTCCCATGCAACGATACAGTCATGGCCGCCACCCCGTTTATAAATGTTGAGGTAACAGATTCGGTAAAGCGACTTGGCCTTATCGCTGTCGATCCAGACCCAGTCCTCTTCCCAGTCATCTCCCTGGTTCACCCACTCGCCCATTTCCCCGCGGTTGTATGGTTGATCATTCTTCTTCCGGGAAACCTGCTCGGTGATCCGTCCGATTTTCATCAGGATACGGAGAATCGGATTTCGTCTCATGGCCGGTCAGCTTGTATATTCAACGAGCGGCGTATCGGATCGCAGGAAGAGCGGATGCAGAGGCATTCCGCCTATCGTTTTCCCCAGGCAGTATGGTATTTTTCCGGCTTCAAGGATTATGTCCAAGACCACCCGATCACGGCCTTCATTTCCGCCATGCTGCCCCCATGCCACGATGACTTGCCGGGCGTTTCTGATCGCATCCGCCAGGTGGCTGTCATTCGGGGAATGATGGCGTTCATCTGATTCAAAGAGAACTTTAGGGCTTTTCGTCCTGAGCGAATAAAGGTTCACAACCTCAAGTGACCCATTCCCCTGATGCCTGGCGATGTTCATGCACTGATTCAGCGTCGCATCAGGCTTTCCCGCATCCGCCGTACTCGGATTCAGCATCACGAACAGGCACTCGGGCTTACCTGTCTCCCAAGTTACGCTTAACCGGTAGCGGTGTGTGTCCGTATGGTCAAACATCACCAACACGTGCTTATCATTCGACCAAAGCCCAGACTCGATCCGGACATTCTCTTCTTTCCAGACGACCATCCCCCTGCCCCCTTCGCTCTATTACTTTCTTCTACCATTAAAAAAAGAACCAGCTAAACAGCTGCTTCTCTAAGTTATGATAGAAACTCAAATCTAATGAAAACGAATCTCCTTTTACTCTGTGAAATATTGATAGGCAGTTTCGGCAATACGGGCGATCACCGTTTCCCCGCTTTCGGTCGTCGGGTTGCCGGAGGAGAAGATGCTAATGATGAGCCTGGCTTTACCCCCAGGCAGGTCGATGATGCCAGAATCATTCACGGCGGAAGCGATCGTACCGGTTTTGTGGGCGACCTTCGTTCCGGCAGGGAGCCTGGCAGGAAGGCGGTCGTTCAGCTGCTGACGGTAGAGAATGTCGAGGACAGTATCGGAAACCGCCGGGCTGATAAACGCCCCCTCCGCCAACTTCGACAGGATCGCCGTCATGTCATCTGGAGTGCACAGATTGTTCGCCCTGTCTGTCCTCATTACCGGATTCTCATCGCCCGGCTCTTCGTCCACATCCATCTCCAGCCGCTCCGTCAGCTGCTTCCAAGATTCCTCGCTGTACGGAACCGGCTCCATTCCCACCGCCAGGCTCAAGAGCTCCCAGCAGGAATGAACAATCATCATGTTCTCCGCACCAAGCTTCCTCACCGTATCCTGAACTGCATTCTTCCCAAGCATTCCAAGAAGGACGTCGGTCGCCATATTGTCGCTGACGATCGTCATGAGGGTGGCCAGGTCCTTGATCGTCAGCGGCAGCCCCGGGTCGAGCTCTTGCAAAATGCCCGAGCCCGGTACACGTTCCTCCTCTGTGAGTGCAATCCTAGTAGTCAGGTCAATCCGGCCTTCATGCACCTGCTCGAACAGCGCAAGCAGGATCGGCACCTTGAATACACTCGCCATCTGAAACGGTTCATCCGCATGGATGCGGACTTCTTCCCCGGACTGGAGGTGCTTGATGGAGATGCCGAAGGTGGCGTCGGTTTCGTTAAGCAGTTTCTCGATTTTCTTTTGGAGTCTCACGTCGCTCCCCCTTTTCAACTAAATCGATGTTGTATTAATTTTCCGCTATTTGTTCTCATAATAAAAGAGACTCGGGCGCAAAATTTGCCGAGTCTCTTGGTTTACTACATGTCTACTCTAAGTATAGGAGCCCCCCTAAATCACCGGACTCCCTATCAAACCTCAAGGTTCTCAATGATCATGGAGACCCCTTGACCGCCGCCACAGCAAAGGCTGGCCACCCCGTAGCGCTTTCCTTGTTCTCTCAGTTCGTATGCAAGAGTGAGCAACAGCCTGGCACCACTTGCACCTACCGGATGCCCGAGCGCAATGGCCCCGCCATTGACATTCAGCCGATCCATTTGGAATCCGAGTTCCCTTTGAACGGCCAGCACCTGAACGGCGAAGGCTTCATTCACTTCAATGAGATCGATATCCGACATCTCCAGCCCCGCGCGCTTCAGTGCCTGCCTGGTTGCGGGAACGGGTCCGATCCCCATGATCTTGGGATCCACTCCGCTGATTCCCCAAGAGACGACTTTTGCAAGTGGTTTCTTTCCATGCCGTTCTACAAGGACATCATCGCCCATGACGAGCGCTGCCGCTCCATCATTGATGCCGCTGGATGTGGCTGCTGTTACACTGCCATCCTTTTTAAATGCAGGCCGGAGTTTTTTCATCTTCTCCAGATTGGCGTCTTGTTTGATATATTCATCTTCAGACAGCGATACTTCGCCATTCTTGCCCGAAACCGCAATGATTTCTTTTTTGAAGCGTCCTTTACTCCGGGCTTCAGCTGCCCGCTGCTGGCTCATCAGCGCAAACTCTTCCTGTTCCCCGCGGCTGATCTCGTATTTATCCGCCAGGTTTTCGGCTGTAATGCCCATGCCAAGACCGATGTATGGGTCAGACAGCGTACTACTCAACACGTCCTCAAAGTGCGGAACACCCATCTTGATCATTTTAAACCGGAGGTCCCTAACAACATGGGGCGTCATCGACATGTTCTCCGCGCCACCGGCAATCACGCCGCTCGCTTCATCCAGCAGGATGGCCTGGGAGGCACTGATGGCCGCCTGAAGCCCCGAACCGCAAAGCCGGTTCACCGTCAGTGCCGGTGACTCTTCAGGAACGCCTGATTTCAAAGCCACATGTCGCGCCAGATACGGGGCATTCTCACTCGAGTGGATGACGTTCCCGAAGAAAGCCTGTTCGAGTTCAGCCGCCGGGATTCCCGTTCGTTCTATCGCGGCAGTTGCCGCAACCGCTCCCAGGTCTGATACTTCCATGTCTTTCAGACTGCCTCCGAATGAGCCGAAGGGTGTTCGTGCACCATCCAGGATATAAACGTTCTTCATTAAAGACTCCTCGCTTCCTGATTGCAATTCAATTGTATTCCCGGTCTCAGGCATCAACCTCTGCTGTCTCCAATTTCGTCTCCAAGGCCGGCTCTTTTTGGCCGAAGCTCTTGATGATCAAAAACAAAATCTCAACGGACAGCAGCAGGAATCCGAGCGGGATGAAGTACAGGATCGGATAATAGGGCACAATCCCGCCCTTCATGCTGAAGCCCAGTTGCTCCCGTGTACCGGAAAGAGCATATTGCCAACCGTAAAAAGTCAGCAAGCTGAAAAGAACAAGCTCAATGCCCATCATGAGAATGGCGATATTCCGCCGCAATACCGGTTTGAGGCGGTTCGTAAGCATCTCGAGCTTCGGCATGATTCCTGAACCGTACGCATAGGCAAGTGCCGGAAAGAACGCCAGCGGCATCAGAAAATACTGGGTGATTTCATAGCTTCCGAATACACTGGAGCCCATCAGGTTTCTGGTCGCCACATCAATGACGATAAAGGCCATCATGACGAATATCGTCGTTCCGCTCAGCAATAGCCCTGCATATTTCACATAATGAAAGGCACGATATGCCTGATCGACAGTGCGCATCATTTTCTCCCCCCTATTCATCGTCACATCAGATTGGGCAGCCAGGTCACCAAGGCCGGGAAAGCAATCATCAGACTGCACACCACCAATGCCAGAACAACTGCGAATACCATCGACCTGGCAAAAAGGCGTTCAATCGAAATCCCCGTTACTCCCGAGACTGCGAATACACTCAGCCCGACTGGAGGTGTGAGCAGTCCGATTGTACAAATGACCGACACCAGAATGCCGAACCAGAGAATATCCACATTGATCTCCTGGACAATCGGCAGCAGCACAGGTGTCGCCATAATAATGACCGCTCCGCCCTCGATGAACATAAAGAGGATGAAGTAAATCAGGGACAGCAGTGCCAGGATAAGAACCGGGTATTCAATCAGCGGCCCCAGCGCATTGATCAGTTCTCTCGGCAGCTTGGAGACTGTAATAAATCTGCCGAAAATCTGTGCAGTCACCATGATCAGCAAGACCATCGTTGTAATCTTGACAGTTTCCGTAATGGACTCGACGTAGAACTTCTTGTTGACCTTGCCCAGCAAAAGTGCGGTAAGGAAACCAAGGAACGCACCGACTGCCCCTGCCTCTGTTGGCGTAAAGACTCCCGAGTAAATCCCTCCGAAGATGACCGTTACAATAACCGTACCGACCAAGACCACAAACAACGCACGAAGTGGTGTTAACGGGGCTATTTCCCCGGCCTCGACCTCTTCCTCGATGTCAGGCAACGCCTTTCTCTGATCCGCTTTATGCATATAGAGCATCACCCCGATAATCACGATCGTCATCATGATTCCCGGAACGATTGCTGCGATAAAGAGGGATCCGATCGGAGTCTCCGTCACGACGCCATACAAGATCAGAATAATGCTTGGCGGGATGATTCCCGAAAGCGATCCGGCAGCTGCAATCGTTGATCCGGCAGTCACATCCCTGAAACCGTGCCGCCGAAGCTCCGGTACCGCAACTTGGCCGAGCGCTGCCGATGAACCGGTCGTCGAACCGGACACGGCCCCGAGAAACGCGCCGATGATGACGGTCAACGTCCCGAGAAAGCCGGATTTCCCTTTTGAGAACTTATAGACCAGTGCATACATATCCCGGACAATCCCCGATTGCACAATGAACTGAGCCATCAGTACAAACAAGGGAATCGTTGTCAGGGTGTAGCTTGCAACCACTTTGTACGGGTTGCTCTGCATAAACGAAGTGATATAACCCGGACCTTCCAGCATGATGATTCCCAAGACTCCCATACTCAGCAGCACGGCATGGATATGCATACCTGCGAACAGAAACACCAGGAAGAGAACCAGCATGATGATATAAAAAACTCCAAGACTCATCTGAACACCTCTTTTCCATTCTTATTCAGAAAAAAGGGAGCCCCGGCTCCCCCAAACTTCCCCCGGACCATTGCTTATTCCAGGTCCATGATGGCTTCCGGAACGGTACCGCCCTGCTCAACCACCAGGTCCCTCCAGAGCATCGCCATTTCCTTGCCCGGCTGTCCATTCCCCTCCAGTTCTTCAATCCACTCAGTCCAGGTATCTTCAATTCCCTGAACGAGCAATTGCTGTGTCTCTTCATCGACATCATCCATTTTTTCAAACACAGCTCCGTTGGCTTCCGCTTCCTTGCGGATAACCTCAGCGCGGTCCATCCAGACCTGGGCGCCCTTCGGGATCTGCTCGTAAGAAGCTTCTTCCATGATTTCCTGAATATCTTCAGGAATGCTGTTCCAAGTCTCTTCCGTCATCGCCCACATTCCTGCAAAATGCCCCAGGTTCACGCCTTCGAACGTGTAATTGAAGACTTCCTGCATCCCGTATCCTGTCCAGTCCGCAACACTGAAGAAGCTGCCGTGGAACGCTCCCCGGTTGATCGCATCGAACATTTCAGTGGACGGCATCGAGATGGAGCTGATGCCGACATTGTTTGCAAAGATTTCATGTACGCGTGTCGGAGAGCGCAGGGAAAGTTTCTTTAAGTCATCTGCGGTATCCAGCGTGACATCTTTAGTGGAGATGACATATTCAGCAGTTGTCGGTGTCGCGAACACCTTCAGCCCACGATCGCCGAACTCCATTTCCACGAAGGTTTTGCCGTCGGCCAGTTCATGGTCACTCTTGACGAGTTCGCCGTATGCCTTGGTCGCGATCATCGTGTCAGATTCCAGCAACGGCAGCATGGTCACCTCGCTGAGCGGGAAACGCTGAGGGTCATATTGCGTCCAAAGAGGCGCCGCGATATCGATGGCCCCGTTCTCCAGTGCCTGCAGTTCTTCGTTGATCGGAATCAGTTCCTGGTTTGCATAATATTCGAATTCCACACGGCCATCCGTCCGTTCCTCAACTTCCTCCATCCATGGCTTGAAGTATCCTTCCCACCAGCCATTGGCCGTGCTGAGTCCAGACGACAAGGTCAGGACGATTTTTTCATCGCTTTCTGCTGAAACAGAATCCTCCGAGTCCGCTCCGCCTGACTGTTCCACACAACCTGCAGCAATCAAAGAAAACATGAGGAGAACGCTCCCGAGAGACCACTTTTTCAAATCTTCCACTCCCCTTTTCATAGTTAAGCGCTTATATTATTGTCGGACCGTTCCTTCTTTTAATTTGGTTTTCATGATTTTTCCGGAGTTCGTTTTCGGAAATTCTTCTATGACCCGGAACTCCGAAGGCACCTTGTAGGTAGCCAGGCGTTCCTTGCAAAACGGCTCCAATTCCTCAATCACCGATTCATCATGGCCATCACGAAGGGTCAGCATGGCGACCACCATTTCTCCCTTTTCAGGATGCGGGGAGCCGATCACCGCAGCTTCCAGAATCGCCGGATGCATATACAGCACTTCTTCCACTTCGCGTGGATAAACGTTGAAACCCGAGCGGATGATCATGTCTTTTTTCCGGTCGACGATATAGATATAACCCTGGTCATCCTTCATGGCGATATCGCCTGTCTTAAACCAGCCGTCCCGGAACGCTTTCCGGTTTTCTTCTTCACGCTCATAGTAGCCCTTCATCACGTTCGGCCCTTTGACGACCAGTTCACCTGGTGTTCCCGGAGGAACTTCTTCGAACGCATCGCTCATGATTTTGACTTCCACGTCCTCAATCGGAAGTCCGACACTCCTCAGCTTCTTTTCTCCCTCCGCCGGGTTCATGCAGACGACTGGCGAAGTTTCCGTGAGTCCGTAGCCTTCAATGATTTCAAACCCGAACAGCTTCGCCCACCGATGAAAGATTTCTTCGGGCAATGGTGCCGCCCCGGTATAGGTCAGCCTCAACTGCAAGTTATAATCTGTCAGGTTGGGTTCGTTCAAAATATATGTGATCATCGTGGGAGGTCCAAAAAAGTAAGTGATGCGCTGTTCTTCCATTTTTCCGAGGGTTTCGGCAGTCGACTTCCAGCGTTTCAACAGGTAACAAAAGCCGCCGCTGATGAGGGTCGAGTTCAGCTGATTGGTCTGGGCAGCGATATGTGTAAGCGGTGCGACGATGAGCGACCGGTCCCGGGCAGTGAGTCCTAGGTTGCGGCCGAACACTTCCGCATTGACGTACAGATTGTCATGCGTCAGCACGGCCCCCTTGGGAACGCCCGTCGTTCCCGATGTATAAAGGATGGTGCACGCTTCCTGATAACGGCTGTCCCCATCAGCTTCAGCTGCCCCCTGATCGATATAGCTGTCGAAATCAGGCCCGGTCACAATCAGTTCCACCGGCCAATCCAGGCCGCTGTTTTTTACACGTTCGGTAATTTTGCTTTCCGTAATGATGATCTCCGGCCTGCAGTCGTTTAAGATGATGCCAAATTCCCTTGATGTGAGCGCCGGATTGACCGTTACATTAATGGCGCCGGCCCGCATGCTCGCAAAATAACTGATTACCAGCTCAGGGCTGTTCTCCAGGATAATCGCAATCTTGTCTCCGGAACGGATTCCCCGCTCAGTAAACCGGTTGGCCAGCTTCTGTACTTGTTCATTTAATTGCCGATAGGTGAGCTCTCCGGAATCCCATCCGATTGCAGGGTTTTCCGGATGGCTTTCAGCAAGTTCCTGCAGTTTCAGATCCAGATTCATTCTCTTCACTCCTTATCCGCTGCCCCCTCTTACCGGCCGGCAAAGCTCGGTTTTCGTTTCTCGATAAAGGCCCGGACGCCTTCTTTTGCATCATCGTTCCTGAATACATCCGAGAACAGCTCAATCTCATATCGGAGTCCTTCCGCCAATGGCAGGTTCTGACCATGCACGACGGCCTTTTTAATCTTTGCGATTGCCGCCTTCGGCTTTCCGGCCAGAGTCTCGGCCCAGCGGATCGCTTCTTCGTCCGACTCGCCGGCTGGCACCACCCGATTGACCAATCCGGCCTGCAGGGCTTCGTCCGCACCAATGGAATCTCCGAACATCATCATTTCCATCGCCTTCGAACTCCCGACCAGTCTTGGCAGGCGCTGTGTGCCGCCCGCCCCCGGGAAGATGCCAAGGTTGACTTCCGGCAGCCCGAGCTTGGTGTTCTCATCACAGATTCTAAAGTCACAGGAAAGCGCCAGCTCCAGGCCCCCTCCCAACACATGTCCTTTCAGCGCGGCAATCACAGGAATCGGAAGCTGGCTCAGCTTCTCGAATGCCTGATGGAACGCGGCAGTCATCGACAAGTCCCTCGAACCGAGTTTCGGCACGAACTGCTGGATGTCCGCTCCTGCAGAAAATGCCTTCTCTCCTGATCCCTTGATCACCAGCGCACGGATGTCGTCATTACCGTAGATTTCGACCAGGCAGCCGGACATGGCCTCGATCACTTCCGGATTCAGAGGGTTGTACGGCGGCCGGTTGATCTCCATCACGGCGATATTCTGATGCACTTCAAACAACAACACGTTTTGCATCCTCTTTCACTCCCCCTTCGTACGTATAGAAGCCTTTTCCGGTTTTCTTACCGAGATCACCGGCTTCGACCATCTTCTTCAGAATCGGGCACGGGCGGTATTTCGGATCACCGAATCCTTCATAGAGGGATTCCATCGCCCACAAGGTCGTATCGATCCCTGCCATGTCGATCGTCCGTAGCGGCCCCATCTTATGGCCGTATCCGTCGATAAAGCCCTGGTCGATCTCTTCCGCCGTCCCGACACCTTCCATCAGGGCAAAGCAGGCTTCATTGACCATCGGAAGCCAGATCCGGTTCATCAAAAAGCCCGGATAATCCTTTTCGGCAGTGATCAGCCGTTTGCCGAGCTGTTCACCCAACTGCTTTGCTTTTTCATACGTCTCTTCCGACGTCTGATAGCCCTTGACCAGCTCCAGCAGGGCCATCATCGGTACGGGGCTGAAAAAGTGCATCCCGATCACTTTCTCCGGCCGCGAAGTGGCGCCGGCAATGGCCGTGATGGAAAGGGTTGATGTATTGGAGGCAAGGAGGCAATCTTCTCCCGCAAGCCGGTCAAGCTTTTCAAACACCTGTTTTTTCAGCTCGAGCTTTTCCGGTACGGCCTCTATTACCGCATCCGCCTGTTCCACTGAATCCCATTCCGAGGAAAACTGGATTCGGCTTAAAACTTCTGCGGCACTCTGTATTTTCTTCTTCGATTCAAATTTTTCCAATGAAGCAGCAATACTCGTTTTCGCTCTGTCGAGTCCTTCTTCCGAAACATCCACGATGGTGACGTCAAACCCCGCCTGTGCCGCCACCTGCCCGATTCCCGACCCCATGATGCCTCCGCCGATTACCGTGATTTTCATTTGTTTCTCCCCCATCTATCCTGAATGTCGTTTAATCAGCCAGAATCTGTTTTGCGATAATGATGCGTTGAATCTGGTTGGTGCCTTCATAGATTTGTGTGATTTTCGCATCCCGCATCATCCGTTCCACCGGATAATCCTTGATGAAGCCGTTGCCTCCCAGAAGCTGGACGGCATCCGTCGTGACTTGCATCGCGGTATCCGATGCGAAGCACTTGGCCATGGACGCATAGGCAATGACGTCCTCATCATTTTGGTCGAGCATCATAGCCGCCTTCTGGACAAGCAGGCGGGAGGCTTCGATCTTCATCGCCATGTCTGCCAAAGTGGACTGAACCATCTGGAAATGCTGGATCGGCTTTCCGAACTGTTTACGTTCCTTGACGTACTCAAGGCAATACTCATAAGCCCCTTTTGCAATGCCGGTCGCCTGTGCCCCGACGACCGGACGGGTAATATTAAAGACATTCATCAGGATCTTGAATCCTTCGCCTTCACCGCCAAGCAGATTCTCTTCAGGGACATAGACATCCTCCAGGAACAGCTCCCGGGTGACCGAACCCCGGATGCCCATCTTGTTCTCTTTCTTTCCAAAGGAAAATCCAGGTGTGCCCTTCTCTACAATGAACAGTGAAATTCCCTTAGTCCGCTCCTCGGAAGTCCTGGCAACGATGACATAGACCTCGGAATCACCGGCATTCGTAATGAAAATCTTGTGTCCGTTCAACCGGTAGCCGGCACCATCTTTCACTGCTCTGGTCTGGATACTCGACACGTCCGACCCCGCTCCCGGTTCTGTAATCCCGAACGATCCCAATACGGTGCCGGTCGCCAGCGGAACGACGTATTTCTTCTTTTGTTCTTCCGTTCCTGCCAGAAGAAACGGTGTGATGGTCAGTGCCTGTGTGGAAAGCGCGACTGATGTGGAGGCACATGCGGCTGCAATCTCTTCCACTACAGACACATGGGCAGCCGTATCAGAACCTACGCCTCCATACTCCTCCGGCACATCGATGCCGAAAAATCCGTTCTCGGCGAGCAGCCTGATATTCTCCCAAGGCGTTTCACCCTTTTCATCGACTTCCTGTGCTTTTGGGGCGATCTTCTCCCGGGCGATTTTCCGGGCCAGGTCCTTGATCATCTGGGATTGTTCGGTCATCAGCATTTTAATTTCCTCCTTTTATGTGCTTATCTCTCGTCTCGCTTTGAATACCGGCGGACGCTGTTCCAGGAATGCGCCCATTCCCTCCATAGAATCCGGATAATCAAACATCATTGAAAGCGCTCTCATTTCTTGGTTGATTAAAGAGCTGTCCTCCGTGTCTTTCCGATTGAACAGCTGTTTGGCCACCGCAAGCGCCAAGGTGCTTTTGCCGGCCAATGTTTCAGCGAGGAACCGAGCATCCTCAAGTGGGCGATCACTCACTTTTCCGATAAGACCGATGAAGCGGGCCTCCTCCGGCCGAACGAGTTTGCCCGTGAAAATCAGATCGGCCGCATGGGTTCTCCCGACCATGGTCTGAAGCCGGGTGATGGCCCCTCCTCCAGGAATCAGGCCAAGATTGATTTCAGGCATTCCATAAAGAGCGTCCGGCCCTGAAATCCGAAAGTCGCATGTCAGGATCAGTTCCAGGCCGCTTCCAAGACAGTGTCCGTTTACAACCGCTATATAGGGCTTGCCTGAATGGATAATCAGGTCCTGCAGGGCCTTTGCCTTTTCGGCAAATCCGTAAGCCTGAGAAACGGATAGACCGGTAATTTCTTTCAGATCCGCTCCGGCCAGAAATGAATCCCCTTCCGCCGTCAAAATCACAGCCCTTACTGCAGGATCCTGATTGAGTATGAGAAAAGCGGATGATAGCTCTTCAGTCAGGCTTGAATCCAGCACATTTGTATCTGCCGACTTTCTGATCGACACGGTCCCTACATGCCGGTCACGCTCAATGACCAGTTTTTCAAATGCCTCCATAGTCCCCACCTCCTCATCCCGCTCACCGCAGATTTTCCTGCTGCCTATTACTCTTGCAGGTTCCGTGCCAACTTTTTAAAGCGCGCCATCACTGCATTCTGAAATTATTTAAAGTGATAACGGTGAAATATTTCACATTGGCCGGTGAATCTTTTCACCAATGCACCAAAACAAATTAAGGCCGGTGAATTTCTTCACCGGCCTACATTCCATACTTTTTGATTTTCTTCACTAGAGTTGAATGGTCCACTTCGAGATGCCTGGCTGCTTCCCTGATCGTCTTGTATCGGTCCAGCGCCAAACGGATCATCCGTATTTCAGTCTGTTCCCGCAGCTCAGGAAGCGGAATGATTTCATCAGGGAAATACTCCTCGACCTGATTCTTGAGAAGTTCTCGGGGCAGATCCCGATCATCTATTTCAGGTCCTTCCGTCAGAATCACCAGCTGTTCCATCGTATTCTCCAGTTGCCTGACGTTGCCCGGCCAGGCATATGCAGTGAGAAGGCGGTAAGCAGCTTTAGTAAGTTCTTTATTCACAGCATACTTTTTATTGTACTTCTCCAGGAAGTGCCTGCAGAGAACCGAAATATCTTTCTTACGGTCACGGAGCGGCGGGATTTTAATCGGGATGACATTCAGACGGTAATACAGGTCCTCCCTAAACTTCCCCTCCTGAACCATTTGTTTCAGATCCCTGTTGGTGGCGGCAAGAAATCGGATATCCAGCTTTCGCGGTTTCGTTCCGCCAACTCTGGTGACTTCCCGGGTCTGGATCACCCTCAGCAGCTTGACCTGGAGGTGCAATGGAATCTCCCCGATTTCATCCAGAAGCACCGTTCCTTTATCGGCTGCTTCCAGCAAACCCGGCTTCGCACTCAGAGCGCCGGTGAATGCTCCTTTTTCATGCCCGAATAATTCGGCTTCCATCAGCGTCTCGGGAATCGCCCCACAGTTGATCTGAATATACGGGAACTCGCGCCGGTCACTGACTTTGTGAATGGTTTTGGAGACGACTTCCTTTCCGACCCCGGACTCACCAATGATCAGGATATTGGCTTCGGTCTTCGCGACTTTGGCCACTTTCTCTTTTAATTTCTTTGTCTCAAATGATGCACCAATCCACTCATCGGTTTTCAGCATCTGGAGCCTGAGCTGCTGCAGCTCGGTATAATTAATGTCTACCTGGTTGTGGTGCTCACGGTACAAGTCATCAATTCTTGAGAAACGGTGATAATTGGCCACATAGCAGATAAACTGACCGTCCTCATCATAAACCGGCTTACTCGTAATAAAGACCTCAATTCCCGTTCGGAGCTTCTGGGAAATTGTCAGCGGGTCCTTCTTTAGGATTTTCATCGATTGGCTGATGATGATTCCGTCTTCCTCCATGTCTTTTGTAGTCTTCCCAACGATTTCAGTTGTGGGTACACCGGAAATTTCCTCAACCGCTTTGTTTGCGTAGAAGATCCTCCCCTTCAAATCCGACAGCACGAAGCCATCGAAACTCTGATCGATGGCCTCCAGAAAAACCTGATCGATATCCAATATTGTGGTTTGGTGACTCATAGTTTCTCCCCCTGTCACAAGCCAAGCCCAGACATTTATCCTTATCTATCATACCAAATTTTCAGATAATTAGTTAACGGATAGCCATCACCTTTAATTAATAAGTCGTTGCTCAAGGATTATGTGCTATAAGAGAACAAACCGAAGCCCCTGTCGGACCAAAAGCTGGTCAATCTGATAAAGGATGAACACAGCATTACCGTCTCAAGGCGGACCATTGCGAAGTATAGGGAAGAGCTGAATATCCCGAGTTCGAGTGGGAGGAATGAGATTGGGGGTTGATACACCCTTTCAGATCATCACCTTCAAAAAGAGACCTTGCGGACTGCAATGTCCGCAAGGTCTCTTTGCTGAAGAATGGCCTCAAAAATATATTCAATTATTTCCTCTCCGTACTCGTTCCTCAATCTCCTTTGCCCCCTTTTTCTTATCGCATTGTTCCCTTCATTCTTTAATAATTTCATTAGGCCAAGTGAGATCTATACTATTTTCTTTGTTTCCGCTGGCTCTCCGCTTGTCGATATAATTATCGTTAAGATTCAGCGAGTATGCACCAATAGGAATTCCGGTTAATTCATTGATCCCTGATGAAAGCGAATCGATTATATCTGGATCCGGTGCCGCTTCTTCTTCCATATACAAGGTAATCCCAAATGATACGTGCTTCGCATCATAACCTGTTTCTTCTAATACTTGCCGGATTTGCTCTACAGACACTTGCGGATTTTTCAAATAGAGTTTCAAAGCATCTTCAAAAGCCAGCCCGAAGGGGCTGACGAGATAATAAACATTCGAGAAACCGCTCCCCTTTACCTTTGAAACGGCTTCAGCAGTCAAACCGGTCACAGGATTAGAGTTAACAAACCCTTCAAGAAATTGATTCAGCTTGGTGAATTGTTCCGGGTATGCTTTTGCATAAAGCCAACCATATAGTGCAATTTCCACTTGACCTTCCTGGGTCCATACATCATCCGTTCTCATTGTCCCGGTTGAAAAGTCATAAGGAACGATGGCATATGTATAGAAATGCGGGTCCGCCACCGACTCTACATAAACAGTTGCAGCATCCCGTGCACCGACAATGTTCGTAACGGTTATTTCCGTTTTGTATTTTTTCATAAAGAAAGCGGAAACTGCGTTTTCAATTTGTTCGGATGCAGCCCTTGCCGCCTTTTCAATCTCTTGATTGGCATCCCGTAATTCGTAGCCCTCGCCGGTATAATCTTGTACTCTAACGAAGTTTTCTTTTTCATAGGCATTCTGCTTATCGCTGTTTGTATTTGAAGATGTCACGTCTTGTTCTCCTCCGCCTGCTTCTAGGCCGGATCTTGAATCTGCATCTTCAACAACTTCGTCTTTTCCAGATGCAAAGTGGCTGCACCCGCCAATAACCAAGGAGGCACCAACCAGTCCGGCCAGAAACCTTTTATTGATCCCCATAGTTGAACCTCCTGTCGGACTAACATGAATTCGCTGTTTTTATTTTTCAATTAATCAGCATGGACTCCTCTTCATCTGATATCATATCGATATTTTTGCGCAACAATTCTTCGATATCACTTTCTTTATAAGCAATATCCGAAAAAGTCGTTGAATGGAACTTAATTGCTGTGCCGTTGCTGTTTTGTACATATGGATACCTCCCGAGCAGAAAGAGAAATAGTCATTTAACTATATCATTCCCAAAGAATGTAATCATTCAATCTAGGTAACAACTCATCCCTCCAGGGTAACTACTCATACTTCAAATACAAAGACCGCCCAGAAAGTCTTACTCTCCAGGCGGTCTTCCATTATTTATACTTTTTCATAGCATCCAAAACAGCTTTGTTGCGCGCTCTTTCTGAAAAACTCTTTAACAATCGTTCTTAAACGCCTGTCTTCACCCCATCAAACACCAACGACTCCAAATCACTTGGATATTCCGTAATCAGTTCTGTTCCGTTTTCCTTCAGAATGACCGTGTCCGAATGGCGGAAGCCGCCGACTTCAGGGATATAGATGCCCGGTTCCACGCAGAAAGCCATGCCAGGCTTCAGGACCAGATCATTGTCGTATCGGAGTGACGGTTCTTCGTGGAGACCAATACCGATGCCGTGGCCAGTACGGTGGTTGACATACGGTTCGAGACCCGCTTTTTCTATCACTTTGCGTGCGACTTCATTGACCTCTTTTGCCGTGACGCCGACCTTAATGAAATCGAGAGCAGCTGCCTGGGCCTCCACCGCAACTTTGAAGGCGTCTTTCTGCTTGTCCGTCGGGCGGCCGATAAAGAAGGTCCGCTCGCACTCTGCACGGTAGCCATTAAGACCGACCTGACGGCTGTGGATGATGATGTCCTGCTCTTCCAGCTGGCGGGTGTTGGAGAAAACATGCGGCATGTTGGTGCGTTCAACACCGGACGGAGACATGACGAAGTAGTCGAGCGTCGCGTTTGGATGACATTCCGCCACTTCATTGAACAAGGCATGTGTCCCGAACTGATCCATTTCAATTTCGGACATTCCGGCAGCTGCATTCTCAAGAGAATGCTTGAGCGCGAGGCTGACGAGGCGGCCGGATTCCGCGATCATGGCCATTTCCTCCTCATCCTTGACCGCCCGCATGTCTACGATTTCCTGGTCGATGCTGACCAGTTCCGCTCCGTGCTTATGTGCGATCTGCTCCAACTTCACAGAGAAGGAAGCGAACTCTGCCCCGATTACCGTACCTTTCGGGTAGCTCGATAGGATCGTGTTGAAATGCTCCGTGTAGGACTCTCCCTGCCCAGTTTTCGACTTTACTTCATGATAGACATACAGTTCATCGACATTCGTTTTCGCCTTGGCATGCTCCTCCTCAAGAGATGGAATGATCATTGTCGTTTTCTTCTTGTCCACCAGCAGCACAATCGGCCTGGAATAGGTAATTGCCTTTAATCCGCTGAAATAATACTGATTTTCAAAATTGAAGATGACCGATACATCGATTCCCTTAGCGTCCATCACTTCGCGCAATTTTTGTACCCGTTTTTCTGTATTCATTCAGATCCCGCCTTTTTTAATGTTTTATACCGTTTCCAGTTCCGGTGTTCCAGAAAGGCCGTGATTGACCACAATCTCTCCGTCCACAATGACCTGCTTGACCTTTTCAAGATGGGAGAGGCTTTCCAGCGGATTGCCCGCCACCATCAGAAGATCGGCCTTGCATCCCTTTTCAATCTTTCCGACATTTAACCCCAAAATCTCGCCGGCATTTACCGTGGCGGTTTTCAGCACAGCTTTCGTATCAGGCACCAGCTCATGCATCGCATACAGTTCGTCTTTTAATGCGTGATGGGAAGTGCCCGGCGAACCCGCGTCGGAGCCCGCCCCGACCAGGACGCCGCTCTCAAAGTATTTTCTGAATGCCGCTGCATGGACTTCTGTGATTTCCCTCGCCTTTTCCTTAGCATATGCGGGTATTTCTTTCATGGATGCAAGCTGTTGGTATACATGCAGGGTTGGGATCCATGCCGCTCCGCGTTCTTTCATCAGTTCCACCAGCTCGTCATCAAGGTAGTGCCCATGCTCGATCGTATCGATGCCGGCCAGCAGTGAGTTCCGAATGCCATCTCTTCCTATCGCATGGGAAGCCACCTTAAGCCCGAAGCGGTGCGCCTCATTAGCGATGATCTGCAGTTCCTCGAGGTTCAGCTCGGAATGGCCGACCTGTTCCCCTTCATCACGTCCGTATGCCCCACCGGTCGCACTTACCTTGATGACCTGGGCACCCTTGTAAATCTGCTCACGGACACCTTTCAGCGCTTCATCTTTCCCGTCCACAAACCGTGCCCAGAACGGGTCATGCCCGCCGGTCATCGTCAGCGTCTTCCCGCTCGCAATCACATCCGGTCCCGGAACCAGCCCTCGCCGGATGCTTTTGGCCACATGCAGCGCGATATCATCAACGGAACCGATGTCACGCACAGTGGTGATTCCATGTTCCAGGTAATGCCTGCAGTTAGACACCGCCCGAATCAGCATCTGCTCGTACCCTTCCGATTCAAGGGTTGCCACGGGATCGGCGGTGCCGTCCCACATCATGTGGATATGGAGGTCGATCAGTCCCGGCATGAGCAGATGGCCGCGTCCGTCATAGACAAGAAGCCCTTCAGGTATTTCCGAATCCTCGATCACATCCTGGATGATTCCATCCTTCACCCATACTGCCCGGTTTTCAACCAGCTCCAGCTCTTCCCCAAACAGCAGACGTACGTTAGAAATGATATATTCCACCGTCAAAACCCCTTCTCCTTACTCCATATTCAGATTCTTGTTGCCGAGCGTCAGGCTTGCCCCTTTCTTTTGTGTTGCCAGGCTTACGACAACCAGTGTGATCACAGAAAGCGGAAGCGCGAACAGCACACTGTTCCAGTCAAACGGCCGGTTGAGCACCAGCTCCCAGAACATCGTGGCCGATCCTCCGACAATAATGGAGCTCATGATGCCCGCCGTGGTCGCCTTCTTCCACAACAGCGTCGCGATGATCGCCGGTGTAATGGCCGCGCCATACATCGTATACGAGTACATCTGGATCGCCAGGACACTTGGGAAGAATTGGCCAAGCACGTATGCAAATACACCAAGTCCGAGCACGGTACCCCGGTTCAGCCAGAGCAGCTTTTGTTCCGGAAGCTCTTTTTTGCTGAAACGTTGCACGAGGTCGTACACTATATTGCCGGATGCGGAAAGCAGATAAGAAGTGGCCGTCGTGATCAGAAAAGCGACCGAAGCGCAAAGGATCAGTACGCCGATTGCAACCGGAACTCCTTCGATTGCGACAGTCAGGATTGCGGCATCCGGTGAAATGGTCGGAAACAGCACAATGGCTGTTGTCGCCATCATGATGACGAGGCTGACGACAAGCGCGTTACCTGCAATAAACCCAAGCACTGAACGCTTGGCCGTGAGCTCATCTTTTGCTGCAGCAAACCGCTGGTACATATTTTGGTCCCCCAGCACCAGCAGGAACAGAGGAAGGAAGAAGCCTAGCAGCTGCGGAATGGACAGGCCGCCGTTCCATGTCTTCGTCACTGCCGGCAGAGCCTCCGCAAGTCCGCTGAACCCTCCCGCTGCATTCAGGGCAAACGGAATCCCGATGATAAACCCGATCAGAATCAGCACCGCACCCAGCGCATCCGAATAAGCAACCGAGAAAAGCCCGCCGCTCATCGTCAGGAAAATGACCAGCGCACACATGACAATCGCTCCTACTTCAAGCGGCATCCCTGTAGTCAGCTGCAGGACATACGCGCCTCCGGTAAACTGGTAAGCAGTGATTCCGACGTAAGCCAGCAGAATAAAAACTGAAGCAATAACTCGCGTAGCTGTGCCAAATCTTTTTTCAAGCAGTTGCGGAACCGTATACATCTCACTTTGCCGGACCTTGCTGGCAATCAGGTATAAGATGAACGCACCGACAAACCCGCCGGATAAGTTAAAGATGGCCGCAAATGGACCGTATTGATAGATAAAACTGGCCCCGCCGACAACGGTGCCGGAACCGACGAAAGTCGCGAGAAGCGTCCCGATGACAATCCACAGCGGCAGGCTTCTTCCCGCCACCATGAAGTCATCACTGTTCTTGATTGAACTTTTGGCGAAGTAGACGCCGATCAGTGCCATCAGAATCAGATAAATAACGACTGCAACCAGATAGATGCTCATTCTCGTTCACCCCTTATCTTAATTATGGTCCCTTCATTACCCCAGTTAGAAAGCGCTTTCCATCCCCCTCGCAAATTACTGATAATATTGAATAATTAAATCTTATAATGTAAACAACCAAATCACCATGTGAGCCATCCACAAACATATCTAATGAATTTGTCTGTCATCAACAAAACCAGCCTTACGGGTGATCCCCATAAGACCGGTAGGCCAATACCAATAATGCGTAGATGGATGAATCTTCAAGATTAACAGGAAGCAATCCACGAATGGTTTCGAGTCTGTACTTCACTGTGTTCGGATGGATGAATAGTTCTTCACCGGTTTTCTTCAAATTAAAGAAATTGTCCAGGTAGACTCGGAGCGTCCCAACAAGATCTGTATTCCTCTCGCGGTCGTACTCGATCAGCGGCTGTAAAAGCTGGTCTGCAAAACCTTGGAACAGACTCTCCCCTTCCAGAAACACAGCCACCTTCTCAATACCCATTTGTCCCCATTCCGCGTATCCAAGCCCGTTTTTCCTACACAGCCTGAGAATAATTTCCGACTGCCCATATAAGCGGCGATAGGATGAGGCGTCCGACAGTTTCGCTCTGTCACTGATCCCCACCAGCAGATGCTCGTTTTCAGGCAGGTTCACTTTCCATAAATGAAGTGGAGTATCCGCCCTGATCAGCAGCACCAGACGATCATCACGAATCAAAGGCGGAAATAGGATGAATCGATCCGCTGACTGTTCAGCCTGCATATCCGCCCACCGGCTGTTCCTCTCCAACAATCCGGTATCATCCTGCTTGGCAGATTCGATGAGGACCACTTGATACATCTGTTCTCCCACAAGCGGAAGCTCCTGAACCAAATGGGATGCCGTCTCGCCTGACAATAGCTTATCCAGGATGCTGATGATTTCCCTGCGTTCCTGTTTGTCCGGATTATACACATCTGACATGAGAATCTTGGATGCTGTCCGAATCATTTCATCCATGAGTCCTTGTTCGGGTGCGTCCTGTTCCTGGTTGAAATGGAAAGCCATATAACCGCCAAATCCGGTATCAGAGGAAATCGGGTAAATGACCAGGCAGCCTGAACCGGAATCACCAGGCAGACGGTAAGTCTCATTTCTGATCCGCGATTCCCGAAGCTGTATGTTTGCGGATTGGATGGTCCCTGCAAGTGAGTGAACTGCTTCTCGCTTAACCTGCCGGCCCGACCACTGTTCCAACATTTCAAGGTCCGAATCCATCCAGAAGACTACATCCCCTCCCGAATACTCTCCAATCATTTCAATAATTACTCTCAGGCTTCGTCTGGACAGAATTGATTCGATCAGCAGGTTATTTAACCGGCCGACCCGTTCCCTGGCCTCGTCCCTGATTTCCTGTCGCATTCGGTTATACAGTTCAAATATCAGGTTATACGGTACTTCGGCTGGTATCAGGAAAACAGGCAGACCGTAATCATCGGCAAATCGCTTTACCTGTTCTGGAATGTCCGGATAAACTGATGTATGAAAGCCAATTGCAGACACTCCGACCTCAACCAACCAATGGAGATGATCTGTAATTTCTTCAGCGTTTTCAAACGCATGGAAGGTGGAGAGCAGCAATCCATTCTCCTGAATCCGTGAAGTCCTCTCCTTAAGCTCGATCGCGGTTACATATCGAATCTCTCGGTCATGTCCTTCATGGCCTGCTATAAGAGAAACGTCTGCTTTTTCAAGCTCATGAGCAATTTGGTCTACCGTGATCATTTGATATTGCCCCTTTTCAAACGAAATATTTTCCAACGCTTCTACTATATTTCGCTACTCGAAACTTGAACTCCTACCAAATCACCTACCCAGAAAAATTGCCCCGGAAGACATAGTTGCTTCTCCAATTTTCTGTGATTACCTCTCTATTCCTTATTTATCAACAGAGGTCAGGGCCCGAAGAAGTCCTGTCTCGAATAAACAAAAAACCGGCACGAATGCCGGTGATATGCTACCTTTCAGAAGGTATTCAGTTGTTCGCTCAGTACCCTTTGTTTTTTTTATCAATGCTTCGATACGAAACTAAGAGGAAGATTTATCTTTCGTGACTGATTGATTTCAAAAACGCACCAATAACATGTTCAAACTTAAATGGTTCAAGCAAAGGATAATTTTTTTGCGATAAATTGATGCCATATTCCGGGGCGCTTTTCTGTCCTGGTCCATCATAATTCCTGTCCACAAAAATTGGATTGGGCTCTTTCCAGACCCGTGCAGGTATCAAATAGATGTCAGGCAATCGCCCACTTTCGAATAGTAGTAAGGCTAGATAAAGATTTTCGTTCCTGATATCAAAATATACCTTCCGCATAAAAGTATAGCCCAGACTCCTGAGCGACTTGACCTGAACCTCACAAAATCGCCCATTCTGATCTTTGATGACGAAATCAATGCCCCGGTCATCCACTTCAGTCGTGAATACTTCCAGACCATACGAAGCAAACTCCATCTTCGCGAAGTACTCAGCGTATCTTCCCAATTGAAGACGATTTAGCCTTGACCAATCTGTGTTTGGCATTACAGTACCACCTACGTGTTATTAGTCTCACCGCATTTATAATTGTTGCTCTCTCTCCATATACTCTTCACGCATTTGAGAGAGGGTTTTACCCGTTTCTTTATGAATAGAAAAGTCATAGGTATTAACGCTGGACCAACCGAAAATCTCTTTCAGCCACTTTTGAAGCGAGGTTTCTTCTCCATTCACTTCAACATTTCCGCTTTCCAGCAAGATAGCCTCTTCCTCACGGCCTTTTGCAACAATGATATCGCCTTCTTTTACAACGCCCCATCCAAGCATCTCGTCGATTTTAGGCAGGTTTCTTCTGGTAATACTTTTTTTCTGTGTGCTGCTTTTGACCGTACTCTCCAGGAAGTTCACATAGTAATCCTTATTGGAGTTGACCGGCAGAATTTTATCGATGTCGATATACATCTCACCATTTAATATATAAGGAATCATTTTATAACAACTGATGTCTACATTATTACTGTTCAGCCACGCGACGGCAGATAAAGTCTGTTCGTCGAAATCGGAGGCCACCAATACGATTCTCTGCTTCTCGTTGAAATCACTTTCCGCACCGTTCTCCATCAAGAACTCCGTTAGTTTTCGTGCACCAAGCTCTGCACTCGTTAAAGTGCTGTCTTTAAATTCATGCCGATGTTTTTCAATATATGGCGCATAGATCTTGTTCACCAGATCTTCGGGATCCCCAATGGTGGCGTAGCTTGCCGCATAACGGATCGCCTGAAACTCGAAGGCTTCTCTTCTTCCTTCAATATCCTTGCGGTCTCGCTTAATCTCAACGAGTACAATGTTTCCTTTGTTATCAATAGCCGTGAGGTCACTGATGCCGCGCTGAGCGTTCCGGACTTGCTTGCCGACAATCAGCATGGACTCCTCTTCATCGCATATCATGTCGATATTCTTGCGCAGCAACTCTTCGACATCACTTTCTTTATAAGCAATATCCGAGAAAGTCGTTGAATGGAATTTAACTGCTGTGCCATTGGTGATTTTGTACATGCAGATACCTCCCGAGCAAACAAGTATAGTAGTCATTTAACTATATCATTCCCAAAGATTGTAATCATCCAATTCAGGTAACCACTTATACTTCAAACACAAAGACCGCCCGGAGTGTATGCTTCTCCAGGCGGTCTTCAGCTATCTTTTTTGGGTTACCCAAACAGCTTCTCCGTGCTCTTCTCCTTCAACTCCCCCGCCAGCTCCATAAAGAACGGCAGCGATTCCGGGTTGCTCATGGAGTCAGGGTTGATGACACGCTCAGCTTCAAACCCGAGTAGGAGCTTCCGGATCGGAACTTCGAGCTTCTTGCCGTTCAGGGTTTTCGGGATGTCGGATACTTCATAGATCCGGTCCGGTACGAAGCGCGGAGACAGTTGGTCGCGGATCTGTTTCTTGATCTGGCCTGCCAGGTTCTCGTCAAGATCGGCGCCTTCTTTCAGCACGACAAACAGCAGCAATGACGCCGTTTTCCCGATCATCTCGAGGTCGATCACGAGGCTGTCGAATACGTCATCTACGCCCGCGATGACCCGGTACAGGTCGCTCGTGCCCATCCGGACGCCGGAGCGGTTGATCGTGGAGTCGGAGCGGCCGTAGATGATGCACCGGCCTTCACAGTCGATCTTGATCCAGTCCCCGTGCTTCCAGATGCCCGGGTATGTGTCAAAGTAGCTTTCATGGTAGCGCTCGTTGTTCTGGTCCCCCCAGAAGTAGATCGGCATGCTGGGCATCGATTTGGTGATGACGAGTTCGCCCACTTCGTCGGTCAGGGCGTTGCCTTGTTCGTCGAAGGCCTCGGCCGCTACGGCCAGGCACCGTCCCTGGATTTCCCCGATGCGCACCGGGTCGATCGGGACGCCGCCGACAAAGCCTCCGGCGATATCGGTGCCGCCGCTGACCGATACGAGCCAGACATCGGATTTCACATGGTCGTATACCCAACGGTAGCTTTCCGCCGTGAGGGGCGCACCCGTAGAAAATACAGATTTCAGCTTGCTGAGATCATGCTTTTCTTTCGGGCTGACTCCCATCTTCAGGGAGCTGGCGATAAACGGCGCACTCGTGCCGAAGAACGTGATGCCGGTTTCTTCCGCCAAATCCCAGAGGATATTCATGTCCGGATACGAAGGGCTGCCGTCATAAAGGACGATGGTCGAGCCGGCCTGCCAGCTTCCGACGAGCAGGTTCCACATGATCCAGCCGGTCGAGGAAAACCAGAAGACGACATCATCCGGTCCCAAGTCGTGCTGGATGGTCATCATTTTCTTGGTTTCCAAGACGATTCCGCCGTGGCTGTGGACGATCGGCTTCGGCAGGCCCGTTGTCCCGGACGAGTAGACAATCCAGAGCGGATGGCTGAACGGGAGCCGCTCTGCGGCAAGCGGGACGTCTTCCCCCAGCAGACTGTCCCAGGGCGTGCAGTCCTCCGGCACGTCTTCCTGGATATACGGAACGAAGATTGTGTGCTGCACTGTCGGCAGCTGCTTCCTGATGTCCTCCACGTCACCGCGCTTGTCGAATTTCTTTCCATTGTAGGAGTAGCCGTCCACCGCGATCAGAACGACCGGTTCAATCTGGCCGAAACGGGTGACGACGCTGTCGGAGCCGAAGTCAGGCGCGCAGATCGACCAGACGGCACCGATGCTTGCCGTCGCCAAAAAGGCGATGGCCGCTTCCGGGATGTTCGGGAGGTACGCGGCCACCCGGTCCCCCGGCTTCACGCCCAGATCCCGGAGGTTTTTGGCGACGGATGCCACCTGCTTCTCCAGCTCCACCCAGCTGATCGACCGGGTCGGAAGAAACTCGGATCGTGCATACAGCGCGGGACGATTTGCTTCCCGGTTCGAGAATACATTCTCCGTGAAATTCAGCGATGCTCCCTGGAACCATTTGGCCTCCATCATGGAGTCGCCTTCCAGTACGGTCGTATACGATGGGTCCCCGACCACGCCGGAGTATTCCCAGACGCTCTCCCAGAACGCCTCCACCTGTTCCACCGACCACTTCCAAAGTTCCGGATAATCCCTGACTTCCACACCCTTTTCTTTCTTGAGCCAGGCCATGTAATCCCACATGACCGACTGTTCAACCCTCTGTGTGGAAGGTGTCCAAATCACCTCTCCCTGTGTGGCAGCTGTCATTTCATTTCCCCCTCAATTGCAAGTTCTGTCTCAACTTCTTCGAGTGCATCTTTTTTCGCGATGTTCTTCTGGAGCTTGAGCCTCATCAGCGTGATGATTCCGACCGTGAGCATGCCGGAAAGGATGAACATGCCCTGCTGCAGCGTGACCAGGCCGAGAATCATCGGTCCGACAAAGCCGCCCAGTGCTGCAAACGAGTTGACGAGCGCAATGCCGACAGGCGCTGTGTTTTCCGTGAAGAAGAACGTCATGTAGGCAAAGAAGCAGCCGGTGAATCCGTAAAGGCCGAACGATGTGATCGTCAGCATCAGGACGACCGGGATGACCGAAGTGGAAAGTCCGCAGCCGATGAATCCGACAATGGCTACGAGGAAGCAGACCAATAGGTGGGTCTTATGCGCTCCGGTGCGGTCCGCGCTCCATCCCATCAGCAAGATTGCCGGGATACCGACCAAAGACGGAATCATCGCGAGCCAGCCAATCTCCATATTCGTCGTCGTGCTCACAGAAAGCGATTTGATGATTGTCGGCAGCCAGAACGACAGGCCGTAGATCGCGCTGTATCCCGTGAAGTAAAGCAGGGACAGTTTCCAGACCCGCGAGTCCTTGATCATGTCGAGCTTCGATACTTTATTGATGGAGGACGAGATGTTCCGCTCTTCTTCCAACTCGCTTTCCAGCCACGTTTTTTCAGCGTCAGTGAGCCACTTGGCATCCTTCGGCCGGTTGGTCATCCAGAAGAGGACGGCCACACCCAAAATCAGAGCCGGAATCCCTTCAAGGATGAACATCCAGCGCCAGCCCTGCATTCCGGCCCAAGAGATATTGTCAATGATCCACGTGGACACCGGCGCACCGATGATGCCGCCGATCGGCAGCGCCAAGAGCAGCACAGCCGTCGCCCTTCCCCGCTCCGATGCGCGGAACCAGTATGTCAGGTAAAGGATGACCCCCGGGAAGAATCCGGCTTCCGCCACCCCGAGCAGGAAGCGGAGAATGTACAGGTGTGTTGCGGACTGGGCGAAACCGGTCAGGACGACCACAATCCCCCATGTGAGCATGATCCGCGCAATCCACAGCTTCGCGCCTACCTTGCTCATGATCATGTTGCTTGGGACTTCAAAGAAGAAATAACCGATAAAGAAGATACCCGACAGAAGCCCGAACACTTCAGCCGTCAGGGCAAGGTCGGCGTTCATCTCCAGCGCCGCATAGCCCAGGTTGACCCGGTCCAGATAAGCGATGACATAGAGGATCAGAATAAATGGCAAGATTCGTTTCATCGTTTTGGCAATGGTGCTTTTCTCAATTTCCTTGATTTCCGCCTGGTTCATGCAGGTTCCCCTCCTTGGATAAAATCTGAATGGCTAACGACAGCTTGCATGCCGTCTCACTTTGAATGCGCTTTCACAAACCTTTACAATCATCCTCCGTTCCGAAATAATGAAGAGACTACGGTCTGTATCTATTAAATTGACAGACTACGGTCTGCATGTCAATAACATTTTAATAAATATTCCGAAAGGTTTGATTAAATGAATGTCAGACAAAGACAGGGGCAAAAAACAAAAAAGAAAATCATAGAAGCAGCCATCGCCCTCTTCCATGAGCGTGGCTTCAATAATGTCACGGTCGATGAGATCGTCGCCGTCACCAACACCTCAAAAGGCGCCTTCTACAATCATTTCACCAGCAAACATGAAGTCTTCGCCGAACAGTTCAAGCAGATCGACCAGTTCTACGTCGAGCACCTGGTCCCCCAGCTCGATGCCGACCAATCGGTCATCGAACGGCTCACCCGCTTCCTCGAGCTGCAGATGAATTATCTTCAGGATGAACTTGGGTGGGACGTCACACGCACGATTTACGAGCAGGAGCTCAGTACAGAGCGATCCTCATACTTCCTCGACCCGGACCGGCCGCTCTACGATATTTTGTTCACTTTGTGCCAGGAAGGCATTGATAAAGGAGAATTCAAGGAGGGTTATAGTGCGCATGATATCGTGACCGTACTGATTCATGGAATGCGCGGAGTGCTGTACAACTGGAGCCTGAACCGCGGGAGGATTTCGCTGGCGGATGAGCAGCGGATGATGTTCGGGGCTTTATTGGATGGGTTGAGTGCAGAGTAACCATCCTTTATCACAAAAAACAACCGCCTTCCCATACAGGAAAGACGGTTGGTGTTTAGGCTGGTTTATTGAAATGAAAAAGTTTATACAACTAAACTACAGTGCTTTTAGTTTGGAACAGTAGTGCTCCCAAACTTTTTCAATTCGCCCACATACTCTTTCTTCTCAGGATACTTGTAAGTCTTGGTCTTACTTGTTTTTTTGCCCATATCTACAATAGATTCTGCCATCTTTACAGCTGCAACTACACCATCAATTACTGGAACCCCTAGTTCCTTTTCAAGGCTATCTGCAAATTCAGCCATTCCGGCGCACCCCAACAGGATAGCTTCTGCATCGTCCTCTTCCACTGCTCTTTTTCCTTCTTCTCGTAGGAGTTTCATTCCTTGCTCGGGATCTCGTTCAAAGTCAATTACACACATGGGAGTTGTTCTTACGTTAACAACCCGCTTAGCCATTCCATATGAATCGACCAGTTCCTCGATCATAGTCTTGATGCGTGGCAAAACAGTCACGACTGAGAATCTGGCTGACAAAGTAGCTGCCAAATAAAGTGACGCTTCTGCAATTCCTATTACAGGTTTATCCGTTACTTCTCTTGCTGCTTGTAAACCTGGATCACCATAGCACGCTATTACGAACGCGTCAGCACCGTCATCATTTTTGACTTCATCCAAAACACCTACAATGCTTAAATATTCATCGTAGTACGACTCAATAGAGATAGGCCCCATTTTAGGACTTACCGCTAGTATTTCAGTATCAGGCCGCGCTTTTGACTTAGCAGCGTGTTCAATACCTTTCGTCATAGCTAATGTGGTGTTTGGGTTTATCACTTTAATTTTCATAAAACTCACACCCTCCTTGATATTTTTAATTAACATCTTGAACCGCTGGTTTTGGAACTAGTTCTTTTCCAGTTATCTCTGGCTGAATGTAAATCCTACAGATCCAATACTTCATGAGCGGGTAATATAGAGCTATGGATATTACTAAAGCTGAGACAAACCCATAATCCGGAAAAAACATGACTGATAGGCCGGCCGGTATATATGCTATAACGGCTGCAGGGTTTATGTTTTTCCAATACTTGTATTGTCCGTTCACTGTATATAATTCTTCTAAATTTAGTTTCCTTTTCCTTAAAAGATAATAGTCGGCAACCATGATTCCAACAATAGGGGAAAGAGTTGCAGTGATAACCATAAGAATTTGCGGTACATAATCCCCATAGTTCCATGGTTGAATTAGCAACCCAATCACACCAGTTGTAATGGCTCCTCCAGCAAAAGAAATTTTCTTTGGAAAGAAATTTACAATAATATACCCTGGTGGCAATAGATTTGCGCTTATATTAGTAGACCATTGGGCCAAAACAATGAAAGCCAGACAAACAATGAGTAAGAACGGACTTTCTTTCCCTACGGTCTCAACCATGACGTCAATCGGGTTCCAGTTACCAGTTGCAACTCCGCTTGTCATGCCGATAAGCGTGAACAAAAGCATGGAACCAACCAACCCGAATGTATGCCCGAAAAAGCTTGATTTGTTTAACTTCCACCAGTTTGTTTCATTTGGAGAAGTATTGGTTTTCAAAAACCTCGTAAAATCAGGAGCATTCAATGTCATAGTGATGTACATTCCCATCATGACGACAGTCGCAAATCCAAACGATACTCCGCCTTCTCCCGTTAGTGAAAACAGACTTGTGAGAGTCATATCATGCTGTTTCATTATGGTTACCTGCATAACAATTCCTATTATTAAAATACTCGGAGATGCCAACCATTCAAATTTTGTAATTGCCTCGATCCCCATTGCAGTATTTATTATTTGAAGGGCCCCAAACAGTATTATTAATAGCATCAAATTAGAATATCCCGTTAGCATCTCCATGATTACGTTTAGAGCGTATGCTCCCATCCAAGTTTGAAAACCAAACCAGAAGATAGCTGGAAGTGCTCTGATAACCGCAGGGATATGGGTTCCCAAGTATCCAAAGCACGCTCTTATATAAACTGCATATGAGATTCCATACTTTGTTCCAATGTCTCCCATTAGGGTTAGCAGACCAGCAACAATCAAGTTACCCAAAAGACAAGCAAGTATAATACTAGTTGGTGACAGTGCTGGGTAGAGTTGGGCTGCTGAAACGAATGTAACTAGTTGAACAGCGATACCAATCCATAACATTAAGAAACCAAGAGAAGTGATATTTCTTTCGCTGGGTTTTGAAGGCATTATATCCTTACCTGTTAAACTGATTCCTTTTCCTTTCTTATCCAATACAGACCCCCCGATCTTTCTGTCTTGAGACGACAATGAAAGCAAATCATACTCCTGCTCCTGAAACCATGACTTAGTAAGGTTCACGGTAACCCTCTACATCCAGCCAAACATATCAATATCAAGGTTTTAGATTTTAAATCAGCTCCCATCCACCATATTCAAGCTATACCAGCGTCTTCTCTTTCATTCAACAAAACTTTGGCAACGGCCAGAAGGGTTTCTGTACCTTTGGCTATATCCTCAGCATCCGCCCATTCCTCCGGTTGATGGCTGACGCCTTTTTTGCAACGGACAAAAATCATTCCAACATCAGTCAGTTCGGTCATCAGCATGGCATCATGTCCTGCACCGCTTACCATCTTTTTAGGAGGGAGCCCCATATCTTTCATAGCTTCCAATAAATAAGAAGTGAGTCTTGGACTGCATGAAACCGGGGGAACACGCATTCCTTCTTCGATGTTCCAGTCGATTGCTCTTTCTTTGCACACTTCCTGTATTTTGTTGACGATACTTTTAAACAGGCCTTCTCTCCGATCCAGGTCAATGTCACGCAAGTCCAGCGTAAATCTCACCTTGGCGGGAATAATATTACTCCCTCCCGGAATGGATTCCAGTATCCCCACTGTTCCCACAGTTTCTTTTGCCTCCGGCATGTTGCACAGTTTTTCTATATACAGAATGATTTCAGAAGCCGCAGGGACCGGGTCTCTCCTCAGATGCATGGGAACGGTACCTGCATGACCTGCTTCTCCTTCCAAAGTGATAGTCATCCAATGAGGTCCTGCGATATCGGTGACGACTGCAATCGGAAGTTCCTCCGCTTCAAGATAAGGGCCCTGCTCGATATGCATTTCCAGATAAGCATGAACTTCACCCTGCTTCAGTACTGAGTGAGCCATGTTTTCCGGCTGGATCTGATCAGAGAAGTTTTTGAGAGCCTCAAGACGGGTGATGCCTTTTTCATCTAGTTTTATCAAGTCCGATTCATTTAGCTTACCGGCCACTCCACGACTTCCAAATAGCCCGTCATTAAATCTGGAACCCTCTTCTTCACAAAATGCGATAATTTCCAATGGGCGTGCATGTGAAAACCCTTCCTCCCGAAGGGTTTGGGCGACTTCTATGCCGCCCAGCACCCCAATTACTCCATCGAATTTCCCTCCGTTTTTAACGGTATCAATATGCGAACCGATGACGACTGGGGGGATTTCAGGATGGTTCCCTTCAAGCCGTCCTATCAGGTTACCGAAATGATCGTATCGGACGTTCATACCGAGTTCCTTCATCCACCCAATGACGAGCTGATGTCCTTGCTTATCTTCTGGACTCAGTGCCCGGCGGGTGACCCCGCCGGACGGGGTTTTTCCGATTTCCCCTAAGTCCATGATGCGCTTTTGCAGACGCTCTACATTAATTCCCTGTGATAGTTTCATGCCCCGTCCCCCGATTTACAACAAGCGATTTTCTAAGTTGCAAGGTCGCTTCTTCGTCTATGCAGAATTGTTCATTGATAATTACTCCGTACTCGGTTTTCGCCTGTTCCCTCGTGATATAGTCATCGAGCACATCGTTCAGCACTTGTTCTGGGGAGCGTTCAATCGGGTTACCATAGCCTCCTCCGCATGGTCCGGTCATTCTGAGCGCACTGTCCTTCGTGACCCTCGTATTCGGAATTTTTGATGGGAGTTCTCTCTCTGATCCGTCCGGATAACGAATGGTTAGTTCACCAACTTTACCATCCCTACCACCTGCAAATCCCCAAGGCTCGTATTTATGGCCATCTCCTTCAACGGAGAAGCTACCTTCTTCAAGGAAAGTGATTTCACGGATAGAGCCAATGCCGCCCCGCCATTTTCCGGGCGCACATGCATGGTTTCTTAGTTCATACTTGGAAACGCGAAGTGGATAGTGGGATTCAATATCCTCGATCGGATTGTTCCGTGTATTGGCATATAACGTGTCAACTGCATCCATCGCATCTTTCCCATAGCGTCCGCCATAACTGCCTTCAAAGATATCCATATACACCCAGTAGTCCTTGCCCCGTTTTCCGCTCATGGCCAGTACATGCAGGTTGCCGACTCCGGCACTTACTTGCTTTGGCACGACTTGCGCCAAAGCTCTCATCAAGGTATCTGCAATCATATTGCCCGAACAGAAGCGCGCAATGGTAGGCGCCGGGAACACTGGATTACAGATCGTCCCTTCCGGTGCGATAATCTGGACTGGTCGAGTCAGTCCGGTATTCTGCGGGAAGTTACCGAACTCTGTAGAATCCAGCAAGATGGAACGCAATGTCAGATATATGGCGATATCAACGGTTCCCTTAAGCGGCATGTTGATAGGTTTGTTATCCGCTTGAGGAGCTGTGCCCGTCAAGTCGACAGTCAGCTCATCACCTTTTACTTTGAGTGTAACCGCTACTTTCAAGTCTTTTTCGCTAGCCAACTCACTATCCAGATAGCCGTCCATAAATCCTTCAGCATAATACTCCCCGTCCGGCAATTTGCTGATAGAGCTTCTCATCATATTTTCCGAGTAATTCGTGAGACCTTCGGCTGTTGCCTGTACAGTTTCCAGTCCGTATTTATTAACAATTTCAAGGTAGCGTTCTGCACCAATCCGTGCTGCGGCAATTTGAGCTTCAATATCCCCTACGACGATGTCAGAGCTTCTAATATTGTCCCGCAGAACATTCCAGATAAACTCGTTTTTCTTCCCCTTCTCATAGACTTTGATCGCTTTGAACTGAAGACCCTCCGCATAGGCATCCACCGCGTCGACAATGCCGCAGCTGCCCGGTGTAGATGCGCCGACATCGAGATGGTGAGCAGTCGTAACGGAAAAACCAATCAGTTTCTTGTCAAGGAATACCGGCACACAGATTCCGAAGTCCGGTCCGTGGGAAGCGCCGTGGTAGGTTGAATTGTGGAGAATGACATCCCCTGGCTCAAAACGATCTCCCCGTTCCTCCATGATCTGACGGATCCCTTCGACATAGCCCGGAATCGGCCCTGACTGAAGTGGCGTGCTATGCGAAGACTCACAAAGCTGCTGACCCTCCAGATCGACAAGAGCACAACCGAAGTCTTCGGATTCCCTGATGATGCTGGAGTACGACATCCGGGCAAGTTTATGACCCATTTCAATTGCTGCATTCTCCAATGCGCCCAGTACAACCTGCATGGTAACTGGATCAATGACACTTTTAATTTGCATGGTCATTCCTGTTCACCAACCTTTACAATCAGATTTCCGTATTCCTCGAGGTAGAATGTATTTCCAGGCGGGATGACAGTAGTCGTGTCCTTCTGGAATATAATTGCCGGACCTTCGATCTTCACATCTATCGGCAGCAGTTCCCGCTGATAGTGATGAGTCGGTATTGGCTTAAGCTCACCTTCGTGACGGAAGATAACATTCTCAGTTTTCACAATCGCCTTTTCAACGGTTGAATCCTGATCAATCATTTCCTTCTCCAGCTTTGGCATTTCTCCAGAGCCTGTTACGCGGATGTTGACAATCTCAATCGGCGTCTCTTTAAAGGAATGACCATACTCACTTTCGTGCATTTCGTGGAACAGGTCGAATGTTTTCGCGATGCTCTTCGCATCAAGATCTTCAGACGGCATTGGAACCCTGAGTTCATAACCTTGGCCGATGTAGCGGCATTCCGCAAATCGTTGCATGGAGATTTTTTCTTCAGAAATCTGATCTTCCTTGAGTTGACGGGTGAGGTCTTCTTCAAGGGCCCGCAGATCTTGGTTCAGCTCCGGAATATTCAGGAACGTACTCAGCATGAATTCGGTTTTGATTACGTCATATTTCAAGTCCGTCGTCAGCAGACCGCTTGCCGAGTTGATGCCCGGATATAGCGGAATAATAATCTCCGGAATCTTCAGCTCCCGGGCAACATCAACGGCATGGAGCGGACCGGCACCGCCGAAAGCGACAAGGGAGAACTCGCGCGGGTCTGCCCCTCTTTGAATTGTCTTTTCACGGATTGCATTCGCCATATTGTTGTTGAGGATTCGAAGAATACCTTCTGCCGCCTCTTCTTTCGACATCCCAAGTTGCTCCGCAAGTTCGCCGATGACTCGGTGGGCTTCGGATACATGGAGTACCATCTCGCCTGCAAGGAAGTTCTCTTCATCCAGTCGGCCCAAAACGACATTGGCATCACTTACAGTAGGCAAGTTCCCTCCATGCCCATAGCACGCAGGTCCCGGGACCGAACCTGCACTTTTCGGGCCGACCTTAAAGAGGCCGCCTTCATCCACATATGCGATACTTCCGCCGCCGGCGCCAATTGTCTGGATGTCAATCATCGGTACCGTTACAGGGAAACCTGCAATCCACGTATCCCTCGCCGACGCCTCGGCAAAACCCTGCTCGGTGATGATGCCGATATCTGCACTCGTCCCACCGATATCGAATGTAATCAATTTGTTCAGATTGGACAGTCCTCCCGCATAAGCACCGCCAAGTACACCCGCAGCAGGTCCCGACAAGAGAGTATTGACCGGCTTTTGAGAGATTGTCTCTGGAGTCGCAACCCCACCGTTTGAGCACATGATATGAAGATCAGCAGTTATATTGGCATTTTCCAATCCATTGGAAAGATTATTGATATAGTTTTTCACTTTAGGGCCGATGAAACCATTTAACGAAGCAGTTGTAAATCGTTCAAACTCCCTGAATTGAGGCGAGACATCTGATGAACTTGTAATGAAGGCTTCCGGATATTCTTCCTTTACAATCTCAACTACACGCTGTTCATGCTCAGGATTAATGTAAGAGAACAGAAAACCAATGATAATGGAATCTACACCCTCATCCTTCAATTCCTTGACTGCTGTCCGGACTTCAGTTTCATTCAGTTCTTCAATAACCTGACCTTTCTCCGGACCCATCCGTTCGGTGACTGTTTTTCGGTGGCGACGCTTCACTAGTGCCCTGTCCTGCCACGGAATATCCTGCATGATCGAATAGTTCTCTGGGCGTTGGTGACGACCAATGTGCAGGATATCTTTATAATTTTTGGTTGTCAGCATGCCAGTCTTTGCACCATCAAATTCTAAAATTGCATTTGTTCCTATTGTTGTGCCATGAAAAACATGGTCAACTTCACTGACATCAATATTGAACTGGTCAGCCAACTCCAAAATGCCATTGATTACCCCGATGGATGGATCCTCCAGTGTGGTGGGCAACTTATGAATATGGGTATGCTTTTTTTCTGTGTCATTGAAGAAGACGTCTGTAAATGTTCCTCCAACATCAACGCCAAACAGCTTCATTAATAATTTCCTCCTTTTTATGTTTCTGCCTTAACTAGTAGCAAGATTCATGCCAAATAAAAAAACTGATAACGGCACGGTTATCAGGAATTTTTGGAGAGTTTATTTGCACAACAGAAAGTTAACTTTATATATAAAATCTTCTGAATACAATAATTGCATGGTTTCAGTAGTTTTGCATAATCGCAATGAAATTGCATTATTGCAATTTCAAACCATGTTTCTTAAGCTTTCTGCTGATTGTGGAAACATCGATTTTCAACTTTTCTGCGATTTCATTTAAATTTTTCGCTTCTTTCAACGCATCTTGGAGAATTTCCCGTTCATGTGTCTGCATTTGTTCCTTGAATGAGCCTTTGAACAAATTGATTTGTTCCTTGCATCGCTGTACCTTTTGTGGCAAGTCGCTTACCTTAATCACCTCAGCAGGGGCTGTGATAACAAGTTGCTCAATCATGTTTTCTAACTCCCGCACATTACCAGGCCACCTATAGTTGATCAGCCGATCGATAGCATCCCTTGAGAAGCTGCATGTCCGCTTGTACTCCCCGTTAAACTTGTCTGTAAAATGATGAATCAACATCGGAATATCTTCAGTTCTCTCCCTTAGCGACGGAATAAGAACAGGGACAACATTGATTCGATAATAAAGATCTCGTCTGAACGCACCGGTCTCGACCATTTCCTCCAAGTCACGGTTCGTCGCCGCAACAAACCGAACATCAACTTTGACGGGTTCTGTTTTCCCAATCGGGGTGAAGGTCTTCTCCTGCAAGACCTGGAGCAGCTTTGTCTGTGTCTGTAAATTCAACTCTCCAATTTCGTCCAGAAACAAAGTTCCACCAGCAGCTGCCTCGATTAGCCCTTTCTTGCCCTGTTGGTTTGCACCGGTAAAGGAGCCTTTCGCATATCCGAACAATTCAGATTCAACAAGTTGATCGGGTAAAACAGCGCAATTCAATTGAATGAATGGTGCCGCTCTCCTGGGACTCAACTCATGGAGGTGTTTTGCAAATGCGCTTTTCCCTACACCTGTCTCCCCAAGGAAAAGGACCGTCGCATCTGTCTGTGCCACCTTGTTTAATAGATGAGTCACCTTTTCAATCTCCGCCGCCTTTGACACCAGCAAGTTCTTCCCTGAATGACTTCGTTGGACTTCCTGCAGCAACACGTTGATTTCAAATTCACGTTCTCTTAAGCGTTCCTGGAGATTTGATTCCTCCGTAATATCACGTGAAAAGTTGATTACCTTCTCCAGCGACCCAGATTCATTAAAAAGTGGAATGCCACGGACGAAAAGCCGCCTGTCCCCCCTAGTGCGCTGAGTCATCTGAACTTCTTTTAAGGTCTCAAGTACTTTTTTTGAGGAGGATAATGTAATCACTCCGAGCCGCTCCATATCATAGATAGAACGACCAACGAACTCGTCTACAGCCAACCCCATTATTTTTTTGCAATTTGAGCTTACCCGTTCAACAGTGCCTTCTTTATTCACAATGGTTACAAGTTCGCCGCTCAACTCCATCACCGATTTGAATTCACTCTCCAGTGACCGATAGACATTGGTTGTAGTAATAAACTCTTGTAGTCTATCGGAGTCAAAGTGAAGGGACAGTGGATTAGTATATTTTTGCTGACTATCGAGTGAATTATCCTCAAAAGTGACTGTGAGTGTTCCATTATCCTCTAGTTCCATCTGACTAACTTCAAGTGACCAATCATTTAATGCATGTTCCATAGAATCTCTCCTAATTCCATGTTTGCTTTATCTTTTATTATACAGAAAATAATAATAAATCAAACAAATCACTTTCTGTTACTAGTAAAATGGATTCATTAGTGACCAGAACCGAAAAATTCATTTCCCCTCTTGATCCCCCCACTCCCGTTCGTTTATTATTCGATTAAATAATATTTATCTGAAAACATAGTAAATATTATTTTATTCATGATTGCTTCTTGGAGGCGATATACTGGTACCGATTAATTCAGACTGTAGGTGATGGATATGCGGGTTAAGAGTCGCAGCGAGGAAGTCGTCAATGCGATCGGAAAAGATATCGTGAACGGCGTCATCTCCCCGGGGGAGCGCCTTCCCAAGGTAGAGGAACTCAGTGAGGATTACGGCGTGAGCCGGACGGTGATGCGGGAGGCGCTGCAAGGTTTGGCGGCCCGGAAGATCATCCGCGCCAATCAGCGCTCCGGCACGGTCGTGCTTCCGCGCGACGAGTGGCAGCTATGGGATCTGAGTGTCATGTCGTGGATCAGCGAGTCCGAACAGCGGAAAGACAAGTTTCTCCTCGACCTGACGGAAGTTCGACTCGGGCTGGAACCCGATGCCGCAGCACTGGCAGCCAAACATGCGACAGAAGAAGAAAAGGCCCGCATCACGGCCTGCTTTGAACGTCTTGAACAGACACTGGACGATCCTAAGGCATGGGCAGCGGCGGACTTCGACTTTCACTTGAGCATCATCGAGGCGACCCACAATCAGCTGATGGCGGGCTTGCTGAAACTGTTGCACAAAGGCCTGATCCTGAGCCGTGAAAAAACGGTCACCTCCTTGAACGAGCACACCGAACTGCAGCAGGAAAATCCGACAACCGAGATCCTGAACAGGCACCGAAACCTTTATGAAGCGGTGATCTCAGGCGATGCCGACCGGGCAAAAGCCGTCATGACCGACATGATTCTGAGGGTGCGGCAGCTGATTGAAGCATCACAACAACAACAATTCTGAAGGGAGTTTTGAAGATGGGGATCAAACTGGTACGTTTTGAAGATCAGGGGACAAACAAATGGGGCGTCGTTGACGGGGAGAACGTAAAGGTCCTGAACAACAGCTCAAAAACGCTGGCCGAATTCCTTGAGAATGGACAAGCAGAAGCTAGAGAGGCCGTCGGTAACGATACCCTCCAAACAGTGGCATTTTCGGAAATCACCCTTCTAAGCCCGGTAACGAAGCCGGCGAAAATCATCTGCCAGGGCGCCAACTATTCCACGCACCGTGAGGAAGCGGGCATGGAAGCGAAACGGCCACCGTTCAATATGATCTTCGACAAGGCGAACAGCTCCCTCGCCGGTGCCTATGACACAGTCGTGAGCCCTGAGCACGTCAAACTCCTCGATTATGAAATCGAGCTCGGTCTCGTGATCGGCAAGGATATCACTGAAGAAACAGCTGTCACCGACGACAACCTGCATGAATATCTGGCAGGAATCGTGATTGCCAATGATGTTTCCGCGCGGGACGTCCAACTAGTCCAGGGCCAGTGGCTAAAAGGCAAAAGCTACCGCACCTTCTGCCCTACCGGCCCGTACCTGTACCTGTTGGACAAAGAAGACATTCCGAACATCCACAACCTGGAGCTCAAACTTTGGGTGAATGACGAGATCCGCCAGGAAGCCAACACGGAACAGCTTCTGTTCAAACCGGCCGAAACGATCGCTGAACTGTCCGGCGTCATGGATTTTGATACAGGCGACATGATCCTTTCCGGTACAACAGGCGGCGTGGCGCTTAACCTGACTCCTGAGCTGCTGGCAACCGTCTCCAATCCGACCATCGATGCCAACCACCGATTGGAAGTGCTCGTTGAAGCCCAAAGCAAAAGCGGCCGCTACCTGAAAGACGGCGACGTTATCCGCGCAAGCATCAAGAGCCCCGACGGGAAAATCGATCTCGGCGAACAGAAAAACAAGGTACAGGCACCTGCTCTCGTCTCTTCCAAGGCATAAACCAATCGGGTGCCCTGCACCCAAGGCTAAATTGTATGCGCTTACACTCATAAAAACTGGAGGTCAGACATGACGAATACACACGCTTATGACGTGATCGTGATCGGCTATGGTCCAGTCGGCAAAATGGTTTCCGCCCTGCTCGGACAGAAAGGTTGGAACGTGGGCGTCTTCGAACGGTATGACCGTCCGTATGGGCTACCCCGCGCGGTGAAATATGACCACGAAATTACTCGATTGCTTCAGAAAATCTGCCCTGTCGAGGACATTCAAAGAATCTCAGTAAAGGTGCCCGACAACTACGTCTGGTGCAATGCTGACCGGGTCCCCCTCCTTGAAATCGATTGGTCGCAGGACGGCATATCCGGCTGGCCGGCTGACATGCTGTTTAACCAAGCCGAACTGGAAACGATCATGAATGAAGCCTGTGAAAGCCTCCCTTCAGTTGACATCAATCTCGGCTACAACGCGATCCATCTCAATGAGCACGAAGATCAGGTCAACGTCTTGTTCAAGTCCATCAACGGTGAAGTGATCAACACGGCAGCCAAATATGTCATCGGCTGTGATGGCGCGAACAGCTTTGTCCGGGACAACATGGAGCACACCATAACTGACCTCGGCTTCTACAATGATTTCCTCATTGTGGACATCATCCCGACTGAAGATATGGAATTCAAGCCGATGAACCTGCAGGTCTGCGATCCGAAGCGGCCGACCACCTGTGTGTCCGGCGGGCCCGGCAGGAGGCGCTGGGAGTTCATGCTTCTTCCCGGCGAAACCAAGGAAGAGTTTAAAAGCGAGGAGGTCGCATGGGATCTCCTGAAGTCATGGGGCATCCATCCCGGAAATGCAAAGATGGAACGCCATGCGGTCTATACATTCAAGGCCAAGTGGGTCGACCAATGGCGAAAAAACCGGTTGTTTTTGGCCGGGGACGCCGCTCACCTCACCCCGCCTTTCATGGGACAGGGCATGTCATCCGGCATCCGGGACGCCGCCAATCTGGCCTGGAAGATGGATCTTCTGCTGAAAGGCGTCACTGATGACTCAATCCTGGATACCTACACGGAAGAGCGTAAGCCCCATATGGAAAAGCTGATCGAAGCTGCCATTTACCTCGGAAAAATCATTTGCACCACGGACGTGGAACGCGCAAAACAGCGGGATGAACAGTTCCTGAGCGGAAACTTCCCTCCTTTCCCCGCTTTCCCAACCCTTACTGAAGGCGTGTTCGACAGGAGCGGAAGCGAAAAAGAAGCCGGATTGACCGGGCATCTTTCCCCTCAAGGAATAGTCGAACATAACGGCCAAAGCGGATTGTTCGATAACGTCGTCGGCCAGGGATGGGTGCTCATGGGATGGAACCATGACCCGAAAGAGGGACTGACTGAACAGCAGATTCAGATGCTTGAGGACATCGGAGCCGTTTTTGCCAAAGTTGTCCCAAAAGCTCAGCCTGAACCGGCTGCCGTCATCGATACAGATGGTACGTATGAAGCGTTCTTCCGCACAAACGGCATCGAAGTCGCCCTATTCCGTCCGGATTTCTACATTTACGGTGTCCGAGGACAGAAAGAAGAACTGCCAACATTGATCCAAGGCCTTTCCGAACAGCTTACCCAACAGACAAACTTGGCGAATGCCCGATAAATCAGGAGGTAGATGACAATGACAAACGTAAAAGCATTCCGGTTGGTGTACGTGAATTTTGCTTCCCCCAACGCTGAAAAGCTGAAGGATTACTATATCCGCACGATGGGATACGTCCTGACAAAGGAAGAAAGCGGCGTCATTTATCTGAGCAACGGCTTCGACCATCACAACATCGTCATCACCCCCGCCCTGGAGAAAAAAGTGCTGAGCTACGGCTACCAGCTGGACGGAAAGCTGTCGCATCAAGAAGTCCAGGCACAACTCAAAGACATCGGAATCTCCTCCGTCCTGAAGACGGATGCCATTCCCGGGGTTTCCGAACTGGTCGAACTCCATGACCCGGACGGCAACACCGTCCACATCTTCAATGAGATCGAGCATCCTGCGCCAGGCTTCGGCCAATCCGGCATCGTCCCGCAGAAACTCGGCCACCTCGCCTTCTACGCCAAAGATTTCAAGAACGTCATCAAGTTCTACGAGGAAGCACTCGGATTCATGTTCAGCGACCAGATTGGCGAAGACTTCGCCAACTTCCTCACCTGCAACACCGACCACCACGTCATCAACATCGTCGCATCCGAAACCAAAAGCCAGACACTGCATCACATCGCCTTCCAGCTGAAAGACGCCAGCCATCACACCATCAGCAGCGACCTACTGGCCAAGCACGGCCACCCGGTCATCTGGGGACCGTCCCGTCACACCTCCGGCCATAACATCGCCACCTATCACTATGACCCGGACGGCAACGTCGTCGAACTGTTTACGGATATGGATGTCTACGTCCCGGAACTCGGAATCTACGAACCCCGCCCATGGCACGAATTCCTCCCGCTTAAGCCACGAGTATGGGACGGACTCAGCGCCTGGGGAACCGAATTCGAAGTCGATCTGGCGAATGTATGAAAGAAGCCGGCAACCCTTTGCGGAGGGTTGCCGGCTTTATTTTTGGTATATGTTTAATTGGCATTTAAGAACACCCTTGTTCAAGTAGTTAATTGATGAGTCCTGTCCACTTTTTTCTCAATTTCTGTATCCTCATAATCATAAACACCTTTTCCAGTTTTAACCCCTAATCTCCCCGCTTTAACATACTTTACGAGCAAGGGGCTTGGCCGATATGTCTCTCCCAAAGTTTCATGCAAATATTGTAGATTTCTAAGCCTTACATCAAGACCGACCAAATCACCTAGTTTAAACGGCCCCATAGGATAATTCAACCCCAATTCAATCGCCTTATCTATTTCTTCCGCAGTACCGACTCCTTCCATAAGCATATTAAATGCTTCGTTTCCAACTAGTGCACTAATTCTGCTTGTTACAAAGCCTGGGTATTCATTTACAAATACAGTTTCTTTCCCCATCTTCTCAGCCACTTCTTTGACAATTGTCGTTGTCTCCTTAGATGTTTCGAGTCCCTTTATTACTTCTATTAACTTCATTTTAGGAACGGGATTAAAGAAGTGCATGGCTATTACTTTATCAGGTCGTTTTGTAAATGATCCAATTTCCGTCGGACTCATTGTAGAAGTGTTTGTTGCTAAAATCGCCTCAGGGTTAGTGTATTGATCGAGCTTTTCAAACGTCTCTTTCTTTATACTAATAATTTCGGGAACTGCCTCTATAACGAAATCTGCCCTTGCTGCTCCCGATTTTAGATCCGTAATGTATTGAATAGATGACTTAGCTTTCTCCGCATCCTCTGTCGAAATTTTCCCCCTTTTAATTCCAGTTTCGAAGGATGAGTTTATTTTATCTTCAGCCCTGTCCAGAGCTTCCTTATTAATATCGTTAACTATGACATTATACCCACCAACAGCAGCAACATATGCGATGCCACTGCCCATTGTTCCTGATCCTACAACCATTATTGTGTTTACCGTCATATTAAATCCCCCTCTTGTGAATTATGCAATTCTTTCAATTAGCAATGCCATGCCTTGTCCACCACCGATACAAAGTGTAGCAACTCCATATCTCTCTTGACGTCTTATGAGCTCATGCATTAACGTAATTGTTATTCTCGCCCCTGTTGCTCCTAGCGGATGGCCTAAAGAAATTGCACCACCATTAACATTCACTTTATTGATATCAAGTTCAAGTTCCTTAATAACAGATAGTGCTTGAGCAGCGAAAGCTTCATTAAGTTCAAACAAATCAATATCTTCTTTAGTGAGTCCTGTCCGCTCAAATAAGGCTTGAACTGCCGGGACTGGACCAATACCCATAATTTCTGGGCCTACTCCTGAGGTTGCCCAGTCTACTATCCGAACTAAAGGCCTTAGTCCGAGTTCGTTCGCTTTTTCTTCCTTCATAATGACTAAAGCTGCCGCCCCGTCATTTCTACCGCAAGCATTCCCGGCTGTAACTGAGCCTGCTTCCTTAAATGCAGGTCGTAATTTGGCCAGTTTCTCAATCGTTGTGCTGGGCCTAGGGTGTTCATCTGTATCAAAAATCACTGTTTCTTTTTTACTCTTTACTTCAACGGGAATAATTTCATCATTAAAAACTCCCTTCTCAATCGCTCTGGCTGCTTTCTGCTGGCTGAGTACTGCGAATTCATCTTGTTCCTCCCTACTAACCCCATACTTCTCAGCCAAATTCTCAGCAGTAATACCCATCCCTAGGTTTTCTCCATACATCTCCATAGGCTGTTGACCATTCAAAAGATTTGAATCAATCATTTTTGGGGGTCCCTCTCCAAAGCGGGCGTTAAATATGTAAAACGGAGCCCTGCTTAAGTTTTCAGTCCCTCCAGCCACAACAATATCTGCTTGATTAAAGGCGATTTGCTGAATAGCAGACACTATTGCCTGCATGCCTGAAGCACACAGGCGGTTTACGGTAAATGCCGGCTTATCTATCGGAATGCCAGACCGCAAAGCTGCGACTCTTGCAACATTTGATGATTCAGATGTTTGTCTGACTTCGCCCATTACTACTTCATCAACTTGGTAAGGTTCTATGCCTGCTCTATTAACCGCTTCCTTAATTGCGATACTTGCCAGTTTTCCAGAATCAATATTTCGGAGTGAACCGCCAAATCTACCAATTGGCGTCCTTACCCCACTAACGATTACATATCGATCGTTCACTTCAATCCCCCCTCTCTTTAGTTTCCACTGAACTGCGGTTTTCGTTTCTCTACAAATGCAGCAGTGCCTTCATTTTTGTCATCGGTAGCGAACAGTACTGCCTGTGCAAGCTTTTCAATCATCAACCCGGTATTTTGATCTGTTTCTGTTCCGTACTGAATCGCTAACTTGGCTAACCTGACTGCCAATGGACCTTTATTAAGAATCGTCTCTGCTAAATCAGTAGCAGTTTGACGTAAATCTTCAATAGGAACAACTTCCGAAATAATATCCTTGTCTTTAGCCTGGTTTGCGGTTAGGATTTTTCCTGTCAAAATAAGTTCAATAGCTTTCCCCTTTCCGATAAGTCTAGCGAGACGCTGTGTGCCACCCGCCCCCGGAATGATACCGAGGTTTAGCTCAGGAAGACCTACCTTTGCATTCTCGGAAGCGATACGGATATCACATGCAAGTGCCAGTTCAAATCCCCCACCTAATGCAAACCCATTAATCATTGCAATAGTTGGTTTTTCATAGCTCTCGATATAGTTATAGAACTCTTTCATTCCGCCAGATTGCAGAATCTCTAACATTGAGCGATCATGAAGTTGCTTAATATCCGCTCCGGCAGCAAAAGATTTTTCCCCGGCACCTGTAATAGCAATAGCTCCAATGCTTGGATCGTTTTTTACCGAATTCATATAGTCTTTCATTTCATCTAACGTTTCTTGGTTGAGAGCATTTCTAGACTCTTCCCGATTGATAATTAGGAACGCTAAGTTACCTTCCCTATCGACTTTAATATTTTTGTAATCCATAGTTACACTACCACCTGTGTTTACCATCTACATCCGCTCCTATCAATTTTTAATTGGTAACATTACCTGCTACATAAATTACTTGCCCCGTAACATACGAAGCCTCCTCTGATGCAAGAAATGCAATAATGCTTGCAACGTCTTGCGGTTCACCGACGCGTTTGATTGCATTGCTCTTTATTACGTTTTCTTTTATGTCTTCATAAGAAACTCCAGTTCTTTCTGCAATCGATTTCGTCATTTCAGTTTCAATAAAGCCAGGTGCAACGGCATTTACATTGATGCCATAGGGCCCCAATTCAATAGCCATAGTCTTGGTCATCCCCTGGATTCCAGCCTTGGCAGCTGCGTAATTAGTTTGGCCTCTCTTGCCAAGGGCAGACCTTGAGGAGAGCATTACTATTTTTCCTGATTTCTGTTTCACCATATATTTTTGTGCTTCCCGAGAACATAAGAAACTTCCTTTTAAATGTGTATCTATAACAATTTCCCATTCATTTTCATTCATCTTAAATAACAAGTTATCTCGAGTTACTCCTGCATTATTCACCAATACATCAATTCTGCCGAATTTATAGTGAATTTCCTTAAAACACTGAACTACTTCTTCACTGTTTGTAACGTCACACTGATAACTTTCTGTAACTTTGCCCTCTTTACGAAGCTTATTGGCAAGGTTTTGGGCCATTTCATCTTGGTAGTCAATAATAGCAACTTGGGCCCCCTCTTTTACAAAACGCTTTACTGTTGCTTCTCCAATGCCTTGGGCCCCTCCTGTCACTACAACTACCTTGTTGCTAAACCGTTGCATCGCTCTCACCTACTTAGATAACATTTCTTTGTACTTTTCCGATTACCATTGTTTCCCCGTCAGCTTCAATACTAACTTTTAATTCCTTATTCATTAGATTGGTTATATGGATAGTGAATTCTTGGTTTATAACAATAGGTTTTATAAACGTCACTTGATATACCACTGCTTCTCTTTCAAATAAAGCTTCAACTTCTTGCTCAATCAAAACCAACAATAATAGCCCATGTACAAGAGGTTTACCAAAAGGAGTGTTAGCCGCATAAACAGGATCAGTATGAATTGCTCCTGTACCGCCAGTGGCTTCTGCAAATGCGTTAACTTGCTCTTGAGATACTCTGATCACTCTACTGGTTCGCTCTTTTTCGGATAAACTTTTATTAGCCATTAGCAAAGCCCCACAGATAAGTTGTGTTTTCAATGCAATATAGTGTTCCTTCTTTATTAAATGAGGTTTCAAGAATCAAGTAGTCTCTTCCTTTACTCTGATACTTGTCTTTGACTTTAACCGTGACTTCAAATCGATCACCTATTTTAGCTCTTTTAAAGTTTTCATTTTTTTGCTTTAAATGAATTGTACCTGGTACTGGATTTCCAATTGTATTGTTCCAAACGTGATAAGTTAAAAAGATTGAATAGGGTAGTTCCGATTGCCAAGACTCTTCGTCTTCGATATATAGAGACTGCAAAAACTTCTTAGCTAAGCGATCGGTAATTTCATACTCAGTTTTATATTCCTTTCCAATGACAGTTGTTCTGTAATTAAACGATGCCATAGTATCCTCCTAAGCATGTGTTATCGTCCAAGGTAAACTGGTTCACGTTTCTCTTGAAATGCCTTTTTCCCTTCCTCGTAATCATGAGTTGTATAGGAAGAAGCTATTGCATTGTTTTGGTGTCGAACTGATTCCTCAATAGATGCACCAATGCTCTCGTTAATTGCCCTCTTAATTAATCCAATTGCAGCGGTTGGAGCAGTCGCCAGACGTTCAGCAAGGTCTTTCACTGCACCAGTCAATTCATCGTTGCTGCAAATCTCATTAACAAGGCCAATACGTTTTGCCTCTGTAACACTAAATTGCTCACCTAGGAATAAATACTCACACGCCTTTTGGTATCCAACCAATTTAGGGAGTAAAACTGTTCCGGCAACAAGTCCACGTTTAGCAAAAACTAGCCCAAACCGCGTATCCTCTGCTGCATAGACCAAATCACAAGCAAGGGCGATGTCGCACCCTGCCCCAAGTGCATATCCGTGGACTTGGGCAATTACAGGCTTATCAATACTTCTTATAGCGGTAATAACACGCCCATAACCCAATTCTGCTCGTTTTCTATTTCCCTTAGGAACAGGTTGCTGTTCAGTGCCCATTCCCCTCAGGTCATCACCTGCACAAAAAGCTTTTCCATTTCCTTTTATAACAATGGTACGAACCGACTCGTTATATTGACTTTCTCTCAAAACATCCTCGAGTTGTTGAATTACGTCATAGTTTAAAGCATTTAAAGAATCCGGACGATTTATCGTGATAAATCTTACGCCCTTTTGATCTTCCAAATCGATAAAGTTATTAGTCAATATGCTCACTACTCCTTACATTTTTAATTAAAGCGTCGACAATTGTGACACCTTTTCCTTCTTCGTGGACAATAACTGGATTAAGATCAATCTCTTCCAAAAACGCTTCGTTTTGCACTACAAATTGCGAGAACTTTACTACCACATCTACTAATGAATCAATATCTTTAGGTGTACTCCCGCGAGCTCCCTTCATTACAGGAAACATCATCAAATTTTCAATCGCAGCCTTTGCTTGCTCATTCGAAATTGGAGGAATTAGTAATTGGAAGTCTTTCAAAACTTCAATGAATACCCCTCCTGAAGCTACCATTATGACTGGACCAAAGACTGGATCTTTTTTCATACCGAGGCTAATTTCAAAACCGCTATCTGCCATCTCTTCTACAATAGTTTCTAAATTTCCGTTTCCATCAACTAACAATTCATTGGACTTCATATTAGAATAAACACTCAACAACTCTTGCTTATTTTTAATATTGAGTTTCACTCCACCAATATCAGATTTATGCTGGATTTTCGGGGAATTCACCTTGAGTACTACAGGAAAATTCAGTTGTTCACTTAGTTCTAATAGTTCACTTGAACTTCCACACACGAACCCTTTTCCAATTGGGAAGTTATCTTTAAGTACTCGTTTACTGTCATATTCAGACATAAACCCGTTATGTGTTTCTGCACTTACTAGCAATTCGGTCATATCAAATAAAGTTATGGAATCATTTATAGTAGAATTTCCTTTTGCTTCAATGCAATACTGGGCATACTTGGCGAAAGCCTTCACACAAAGCGAAGGATCCTCGAAAGCTGGTACATCATTCTTATTAAAGATTTCTACTTTACCTTTTTGACTTCCTACCCAAGCGACACCAATCAATTTCTCCCCAACTGATTGGGCTTCTATGATATCCCCCATAATGGTATCGATATCATATCCTTTACCGATGATGCCGAGCCCAAATAAAATAATATCTACGTTTGGATCATCCATTAGAATTGGTAATGCATTTGAAAGAAGCTCTTTGTCGTTTAGTAATTGTGCAGTAACATCAATAGGGTTCTCAAAAGATGCGAAGATTGGCAAAATTCCTTCTAAACGTTTAATGGTTTCTTCTTCAAATTCCGCAAGATTAAGGCCGAACTCTTTACATTTATCTACCATCATAACACCGAGTCCGCCAGAATTACTGAGGATAGCTACGTTCTTTCCCTTAACTCTTTTATCAAGTCGAAAGACCTTCGAGAACGAACTTAATTCATTTACGTCATCAACACGAACAAGGCCGAATTGATCGAATGCTTTATTTATTACCGCGTCTTCTGCCGCTAGCGCTCCCGTATGAGAACTTGCGGCTTTTTGAGCTTCCTCGCTTTTACCGGGCTTTAAGACAAGAACTGGCTTATCAAGTTCAACTGATTTTTTTCCTAAATCAATCAATTCTTCACCATCTTTAATCGATTCCATGTAAATTTGAATCATATTAATATCATCATCTTCTAGTATATAAGTTGCAATTCGTGGAATATTGATGTCAGATTCATTTCCTGTTGATGCCCAGTATTTAATGCCTGTGCCTTCTTCTTTTTGCATGTTATAAACCATTGCTGCTACCGCACCACTTTGACTCAATATTGCTGAAGAACCATTCACCAAATCTCCCTCTACAAAGGCAGTTGAAAAAGAAGTAATGCTTCGCTGTTTTAAATTCGCCAATCCTTGGCAATTAGGGCCAATAATGAATAGACCTGATTGTGCTGCAATTACCGAAATTTCTTCTTGTAGTTTCCGTCCTTCTTCTCCCATCTCTGCAAAGCCGGAACTGAAGATCATACATGACTTGACTTGTTTTTCAATGCACGCCTTTAAATTTTGTACTACGTACTTTGCACCAATCGCTATAATTGCAAGATCAACTCCCATCGGAAGCTCTTGTATAGACCGGTATGACTTCAGTCCTTGGATGGAATCATACTTAGGATTTACAGGATAAATCTTACCTTCATACCCATACCGCAACAGATATTCAATCGGTCTTCCACTAATTTTGCCTGGGTCATTTGAAGCTCCGATTATTGCAATACTCTCGGGTTTCAAAAAGCTACTAAAATCATTCTCTTTTTCGACTGGACTCGTAACTTTCATAGTCATAATTTATTCCCCTCACCCTTCAATTTTCATCTAAACTGCCAATGATTTGTTTATGCTACTAACAACTTTGTTCTTAGTTTTCCAAAGATACAATGACATGAATACGATTACAGATATCCCTACCAAGTCTGTAAGCCATCCTGGGTAAAGGAGACCGACTGCAGAAATACCGAAAATTAAGCTCTCCCATAGTCTCATCGGACGAATGTGATACTTTTGAATTGCAACTGCCAGTGAGTATATTCCAAATAGGGCAGTGATCACACTGATGATGATATTAATAGCAGTCCCTTCGAGAATCAGCTCTGGACCTAAAACGAACATAAACGGCAACAAGAATCCAGGAATACCAAGTTTTAAAGAAGTTAGGCTCGTTACCAAAGGCTTCTCTTCCGCAATCCCGGCTGCAACTATTGATGCAAGGGCAACTGGAGGTGTGATTGCGGAGATAATACCAAAATAGAAGATAAACAAATGTGCAGCGAGCGGGTTTACACCCAAATTAACTAAAGCCGGTGCGACCATTACACTTAGAACTAAATAGGCTGCAACTGTCGGGAGACCCATGCCAAGAATTAGTGAGACTACCATAGTCAGCAATAGAAGAAGGAAAAGATTTTCCCCTGCAAGAGTAATCAGAATGGAAGAAATAGAGAAACCGAGTCCAGTCTGGTTAATCACCCCAATAACAATTCCAACACATGCGCATGCAATTGTAGTTTCAAGCGAACCAACTGCGCCTTTCTTCATACTTGAGAATAATTGAGAGATTGTCATCCGATTATTTTTATTTACAAATGTAGATATAATCGTAATAACAATCGCCCAGAAGGCTGCTTTCATTGGTGACCATTGCAGATATAGGAGCAAGAAAACTAGCGTCAAAGGAGACAGCATTAAATGCCATCCTTTTCTAAAAGTTTCCCGGAGACTTGGGATATCCTTCGGCTCCATTCCTTTTATTCCATTCTTCACAGCTTCAATATCCACCATAATGAATACTGCTACATAGTAGAGAACGCCAGGAATCAATGCTCCAAGGGCTACTTGCCAAAATGGGATTGAGAGTACCTCCGCAATTAAGAACGCTGCAGATCCCATAACCGGCGGCATAAATTGCCCCCCTGTAGAAGATACGGCTTCCACGGAAGCAGCAAAACGCTTAGAATAACCTGTCTTTTTCATCAATGGAATGGTGAAAGCACCTGTTCCTGCAGTATTTGCTACTGCACTGCCGGAAATAGAGCCGAATAAACAACTTGCAATCACCGATATTTTGGCAGGACCCCCACGAATTTTTCCGACTACAGCAGTCGACAGATCTATGAAGATTTGTCCACCGCCGGAAACCTGCAGAATTGCCGCGTACAAAATAAAGAGAAATACGAATGTGGCAGCTACACCCAACGCGACACCGAATATACCCTCTAATCCCATTACCTCATGTCTAAACAGTTCCGACAGTGTATAACCTTGATGCTGGAAGAGGGCTGGAAGGTAACTTCCAAAATAAGAATATGCAATAAATATCATTGCAATAATTGGAAGTGACCACCCCACAACTCTCCTCGTTGCTTCGAGAACAAGAAGAATAATCAGGAAACTGATAATTTCTTGCATTATAGAGAGATTACCAGTCAACGACCAGATTTCAACATGGTTTATAGCAATGTATCCTGTTGCAAATAACGATAGAACAACCATCAAAGTCTTTTCTACAGTAAATCTATCTTTATTAATTGGGTTACTAACTGAGAAAGGGAACAGTAGAAATATCATCACAAGCGCAAAGAGCAAGTGAATAGATCTTTGTTGTAATGCTGGCAAGACACCAAAAGCAGCCGTGTACAACTGAAATAAACACCAGGCTATACCAATAAACATTATAGAAAAAGGGAATAGTCCTTTCTCATTTTTTGTTTCCATATAATCACCTACCTTATTTTTATTCTAAATAATGGAGCCTTCTAACGTATGCGGTCAGAAGGCTCTATTTTATTCCTATTCCAAAACTCCAACTTCTTTAAAGTATCTAATAGCTCCTGGATGTAGATCATCGGGGTTGATAATACTTCTATCGATATAGTTTTTTGTCATTTCTGGAGTTATAGACTCTCCGGCTGGATGGATTGCAGAAATCTCTTCGTGGTTATCAAGAATTGCTTTAGTTATTTCATAAACTTGTTCCTCTGTAAGGTCAGAATTTGCATATAGCACAGTAAATTGAGTATAGTAATGCGCATCTTCATCCAATCCTTTATAAGTACCACTTGGAGTGGTGCCGTTAGCCCAAAGTGGATATTCTTTATCCCATGCTTCACGGATTTCCTCGTCTATTTTGATAAATTTTAAGCCCTTTCTAGAGGTGGACAAATCCTCTAGTAATCCAGCTTTAGGATAAGAAGTAAAGTTACCTACATCTATACTTCCTTCTTTTAGCGCCTCAGCCTGCTCTGCATATGATAGGAACATCCATTCAACTTCATTTTCAGCTATACCTGCAAAATCGAGATATTCTGTAATAATATCTTTTGTCGTTTGTGAAGAAACGCCTACTTTCTTTCCTTTTACATCGGTAATACTTTCAATACTAGAGTCTGCAGTTGTTACCATAGCCATAACGTTGTCGTACATCGCGAGAATTGGTTGTATGTTCTCGTATGCTTGATCAAATTCTCCAGTTCCCTCTTCGGCACGTTCCATCATATCAGCCATTCCAATACCGACAACTGCTTGCTTAGAATCGAGCATTCTTGGAACCTCACTAATAGATGGCGGAACAGTAGTATTTAAATTGATATTTTCAGTGTTCTGATTGATGATATTCGCCATTCCCCCACCTAGCAAATCATATAAGCCTCCCGAGCTTCCTGTCGAAAAGGCTCCCATTAACCTTTTCCCGGAACTCGGTTCTGAATCTGCTCCCTCCGTGTTGTTACACGCCGCCACGAAAATTAGTGATAGCACCAAAATTCCCAATGCAATTAGACGACTTTTAGCTCGTTTCAAACGGAACACCCCCAAATTATTTTTTAAATGAGTTTTGATAACTCATCTGTTACTGATTTCAATTCATTTGCAATCGCTTTCAATTCTTCACTGGTTTTTCCGTTACTTAGCATTACAACTGTTATAGCGAATTCAATTTCCCCGGATTTGCTGAATACAGGTAGAGAGATACCCGAAATTCCTTCTATATGCTCTTCAATACTTATTGAAAATCCCTGTTCTTTTATTGCAGGCATTTCACTCAAAAACTCTTCTCGATTAAATTTTGTTGAATTTGTGTATCTTTCGATGCCAATTCGATCTAAGATTTCTTCTCTTTCCTCACTTGATAAATAGGCCATAAAAAGTTTTGCAGTAGCTCCTGCATTCATCTTAAACCGTTGTCCCTCTTTAATAGCAATACTATAGGGTGAGTCAGGAATTGCTTTATCGATATAGAGCCACTCATCCCCAATTCTCTGAACAATTCCAGTAGTAGAGTTCGTTAGCTTAGAAACTTCAGCAAGGTACTCTCTTGCTATTTCTAAGTAGTCTATAAACTCCGATGCCCTTTTACCCAAAACAATCAGGTAGGACCCAAGCGAAAATTGTTTAGTTTCTTCCTTGTAATTTAATACTTTTTGATCTACGAGAGTCTTTAAGATTCTATAACAGGTAGAACTATTAATTCCGACTCCTTTACTGATTTCGGTCAAAGTGGATTTTTTGTTCTTATACTTACTTAAAAAAGTAATAATTTCTGTTGCGCTTTTAACAGCCGGTGATAAATAGGTCTTCTTTTCTGGTGTTGTAACATCCACGTTGGCTGATTTCCCCCTTTCACTACAAGAGCCTTCTTTTCAAATAAGAAAACTCTTTTCACATGTAACAATAAGGTACTTATATCAGAAAGTCAACCGATAATTTCAATTTTTTTATAAATTCTGTTTAATTTAGCGTTAGGTTATCGTTGGATGGATGGAACTGAACGTTTGACGGTTTCCATTAACGAATAAGTGAGCACGTTTCCTGTAATTCCCTTCCTATGTAACAACTCGCCCTTTCATATAAAGACCCGACAGGCAACTGCCTGTCGGGTTTCTTCATCTCTTTTCTAAATAATTTATACGCTTAACCGCTTGATAAGCGTAGACTGTTTGATAAAGCCAATACTCTCCTCACTTGTCGGCACCTTCGCATTGTTTGTCGGCACCTTCGCATTGTTTGTCGGGTTGCCGCTGTCCAAGGCTCTTTCGCCATTTTTACACTGGCGTTCATAATGCCTGCTCATCGATGTCCCATTCTTTTAGGTTCGGGATTTTTAGCGAATCGCAGAGTACTTTTACCGATTGGAAGGTGCGTTCTGCGGTTTCTTCAATGGTCTTGTCTTCATCCGCGGAGTTGATCCTGCCGATGTCCGTCAACCGCTCTAGTGCAGGCATCCTTGCTGTATTCCAGGACTATCGGCAAACCTTCGCGGGGGGAGGGGTCGGCTTTTTGGTTTTGTTTAATTCAGCTAGTATCCGTAATGACTCAGGCTTAATTGGTAGTCGTTCAAGCGTAACAGGTAATGATTCATGCAAGTTGGGTAATCATTCAACTTTCTTATACAGCCCATACCTACCCATCACCCCATCCATAAACACCTCAATATATTCCCTGCTCTCTTTCTGCAGATCAAACGTCTCCCCGAACGCATGCCAGTCGTACAAAGTCCCGCGCATGCATCGGGTAATTTGCCAGGTGAGCTTCTGGATGTCGATGTCTCCCTGCAGTTCCCCCCGCTCAATCGCTTCTCCGATCAATCCCCTGATGATCCGGTACAAGCTTCGGTCGGAGTTGGCGAAGAAGTTTTCGTCGGTGTCGTTGAGGCCGCTCATGTAGACGGTCCGCATGAGGTCTTTGCCGAGGACGTTTTCGAGGTGGTCCATCTGCCCTTCAAACAGGAGGAGGATCTTTTCTTTAAAAGCAGCCTCTTCAGGAATGGTAAGGACGAATTCTTCATAGAAGGAGTCAATTTCTTTAAATTTCTCGATGAAGATGCCGTATTTGGATTTGAAGTGGCCGTAGAAGGCGCCTTTGGAGCTGTTGCTCTTTTGGACGATTTCATCGACGCTGACATTATCGAAGCCTTTCTTTTTAAATAGTTCCAATGCGGTGTCGAACAGCCTTTGCTTGGTCTGTTCTGCCTGGGTTTGCCGGTTTGTTGTCGTCATGTTTCTCCCCTTTCAATGTTCATATTAATTATTCTAAATATTATTGACATAACAATCCTCTATTGCTTATATTATAGACTATAGTCTAAGACTGCGGTCTATGAAAGTTGTAAGCGCTTTAAAAAGGGAGGGTACATCATGGACATCATCGGAAACCGGACACTGCGCACGGTACTAAAAGAAAAGGCGGAACAGTACGGGGACAAGGAATTGATTGCATTCGAAGACGCGAATGGCAACCAGACTCGAAAGACGTACAGAGAGTTTCACGAGGAAGTGCTGGCATTCAGCCGTTCGCTTCTCCACCTTGGCATCAAAAAAGGCGACCACTTCACCGTCCATCTGCCGAACAACACGGAGTTCCTGACCATTTGGTTTGCGGCAGCGGAGATCGGTGCGGTCATGGTGCCGACCAACGTCCTGTCAACCGCAGATGAGATGAACTATCTGATCAACCACTCGGATTCGGTTTTGCTGATCACCGAGGAAGACTACCTGGATAAGTTCGCCAGCATCAAAGACGAGATTCCAAACATCCGGCATACCATACTGACACGCTCCGAAGCTCATGAGGGAGCCCATTCTTTCGACCAGCTTGTCGAAGAAGGAAAACAACTCGATATCGAACTTCCTGAAGTCCACCCGGAAGATGTCGTCGGAATGCTCTACACTTCCGGCACGACCTCCAAGCCGAAAGGCGTTCAGGTGACGAATGCAAATTATATTTTTACCGGTGAGCTGATGTCCAAGACAATCGGACTTACGCCAGAAGACCGGACATTCACGGTACTTCCCCTCTTCCACGGCAACGGGCAGTACTACACCTGCATGCCGGCACTGATAGCGGGCGGAAGCATCGCTCTTACCGAACGGTTCAGTGCTACCCGCTACTTCAAGCAGGCCAAGGCGCTCGGCGGGACGGTCGGTTCGCTGTTCGCTGCTCCGATACGCATGATTCTTTCAAAGGAGTACGACCCGGCAGACCGGGACAACCCGCTCCGGCTCATCCTGTTCGCCCAATCGGTCGGGCAGCAGGAACTCGACCAGTTCGAAGATCAGTTCGATACCCGCCTCTATCAGCTATACGGCATGACTGAAACCGTCGGGATTCCGCTCATGAACCAGCCGTACGGAACGCCCAATAACCTGAGCATCGGACGGCCGACCCTCGGGTATAAAGTGAAGCTGATTGACGAGGAAGGCAACGCGGTTCCGGCAGGACAGACCGGGCAAATCGTCGTAAAGGGCGTTCCGGGCAGGACGATCATGAAAGGCTATTTCAAGAATCCCGAGGCCACTGCTGCCACCGTCCAGGACGGCTGGCTGATGACGGGCGACAACGCAAGGCTCGGCGAAGACGGCCGATTCTTCTTTGTGGACCGCCTGAAAGACATGATCAAGCGCTCCGGCGAGAACGTCGCAGCCGGCGAAGTGGAAAGCGTGCTGACCGATCATGAAGCGGTATATGAAGCCGCAGTCATCGGCGTACCGGATCCGATCAAAGACGAGGCGATCAAGGCATTTGTCATCATGCACGACGGAGCTCAGGCTTCTTCGGAAGAACTGCTGGCCTACTGCCGTGAACGTCTCGCCAACTTCAAGGTGCCGGACACCATTGATGTTGTAGAAGACTTCCCGAGAACCGCCGTCGGAAAGATTCAGAAGCACCTGATCCGCCAATCCGTCCTTGCGTGAGGATACACACTATAAATAGGAAGAAGGCATCCATATGAAAAAAGGAAAAGTCCTGCTGGCAAGCCTCTCGGGTTCTGTCATTGAATGGTACGACTTCTATCTGTACGGGACGGCGACCGCCCTGGTGTTCTCGACCCTGTTCTTCCCCAACCATGACCCAGCCATCTCCATTCTAATCGCCTTTGCGACATTCGGTGCCGGGTATGCGGCACGGCCGATCGGTAGCATCATCTTCGGACATATCGGGGACAGAATCGGGCGAAAAGCTTCGCTCATGCTGACCCTGATCGGGATGGGCGGCAGCTCCTTCCTGATTGGGTTGCTTCCCACCTATGCACAGGTCGGTGTGCTCGCCCCTGCCCTCCTCGTCCTCCTGCGCCTTATCCAGGGCATAGCACTCGGCGGAGAATGGGGCGGAGCGGTCCTTCTGGCAACAGAATCCGCACGCAAAGGGCTCCGCGGCCTATTCGGTTCCATCCCGCAATTGGGCGTGCCGATCGGACTCGTCCTCGGAACGTTCAGCTTCACCGCCATCAGCGCCTTCACGACTGAAGCACAATTCATGGCCTGGGGCTGGCGCATTCCGTTCCTCTTTAGTGCAGTGCTGATTGTTCTCGCCATCTGGATCCGGAGCACAATTGAAGAAACACCGGAATTCCAGAAGAAAAAAGAATCCGGCCAGATTGCAAAAATACCGGTTGCCGACTTGTTCCGCAATAACAAAAAAGACCTGTTCCGCATCATGGGGCTGAAGCTGGGCGACGGATTCTTCAACGTCTTCCTCATGTCATTCATCCTCGTCTACGCGACTACCTACGTTGGGTATACCCGTGACCAGGCACTCATGGCACTGACACTCAGCTGTGCTACGATGATCATCACGATCCCGATTGTCGGCTACATCTCCGACTTTATCGGCCGCAAGACGATCTACATCGCAGGACTTGTCGCCATGATCGCCCTGGCCATCCCGTACTTCCTGGCAGTCCCTGCAGGCACCGGCTGGTTCTTTACGATGCAGATCCTGATGCTCGGCGTCATCTGGGCATCGATTTTCGCCACACAGGGAACGTTCTTCTCCGAACTGTTCCCGGCAAATGTCCGCTACACCGGTCTGTCACTCGGCTACCAGGTGGCCGCAGCCATCGTCGGCTTCGGCCCGATGCTCTGGGCCACGATGGGCGACCATTACGGCGCCGCTCCGTACCTGTTCGGCGGCTTCATGATTGGCGGACTCCTAATCTCCCTGGTGCTTTCCATCTTCTCGCCGGATACACGCACATTCACCCAGTATGAGGAGCATGCGGAACTTGGGGATCTTGAAGAACCTGAACTGAAGCTGACACCTTCGGGGAGCAACAGTTGAATGATTGAGGAATGAGGAAAAGCAGCCGGAATGGCTGCTTTTCTTTTTAATATTCGAGTTAAACCCGCTCAATAATTACCTCACCATCAGCCTGCTCCAGAAACTTGATCATTTCCTCAACCAATTCAAACGCCACTTGTTTTAAACTTTCCATCCGATCAGATTTCTCTACGTCGAATGCCTTTAACTGCTGAATGGTTAATGGGATGTCCTCAATCGGTTGGGGTTCATCGTACCAGCCCTCCAGATAAAAGTAATCCTTAACGATGCCTTCCTTTTCGATTCCGCTGTCAAAGAGGACATCCATGATGGTATCAAAATAACCGTCCCAAATGATCATACAGTCTTCTCCGTTAATTAAATTGATCTCTTGTTCGCCTTCGAAGCCATCGTAATATATTGTGTTGATCACGTCAGTCCCCCTCAACCTGCAACAAGTCAATCGTACTCGATGTATACTTGTCCTTCTGCACTCTTGAGAAACAGGATGATGCCCTGAAGCAGTTCAGGAGCTACTTTTTTCATGTTTTCGGTTCCTTCAGCATGGTTGATATCGAATGCCTTCAACTGTTTGATGGTTAGCGGAATATCTTCGATTCTCCAAGGATCGTCATACCAGCCCTCACGATAAAAATACTCTCGTATAATCCCCTTCTTTTCAGGATTTCCTTTTAGGAGAGCATCCATGATCGTATCAAAGTAGCCATCCCAGATACTCATCCTATTTTCTCCGTCACTTAAGACGACTTCATGCTCGCCTTCGAAGCCATCGTAATACTTTGTGTTGATCATGTAAGTCCCCCTTTAGCCCAAAACAAGTCAATCATACTCGATGAATACCTGTCCTTCTGCATTCTCAAGGAATTTGATCATGTCCTCAATGAGTTGAGGTAAGACTTCTATTAAAGTTTCCGTCCCTTCAGCTTTATCCAAATCAAATGCCCTAAGTTGATTAATGGTTAACGGGATATCCTCAATAGGCAACGTTCGTCGTACCAGCCTTCCTGTCTGGAATACACTTCGGGCATTCCTCCCTTTTCAACTTCTGTTTTTAGAATGGAATTAAGGATGGTGACGAAATAGCCATTCCATATAATCATTTCTCTACTTTCATCTCTAACTATAAGTTCTGGTTCGCCTTCGAAACCATCATAGTACCTTGTGTTAATCAAACACTAAGCCCCCTCGCTTTTAATCCCCGTTTAAACCAGCCTCTTTAAATGCTACCGGTAAAGTCATTTTATCAAGAACCCACAAATGAAACACCACAGCCAATGGACCGTTCGGCGCGACTGCAATCCCCCTTCAGTACGCCTTAGCATATGATGTCAGGACCCATCAATAAGGGAGTGATCATCCAGTGACATTTTACATGAACCAGCAACCCTCCTCTCCCCCACCACCATACGCTCCACCTAGACCGTTTCCTTCACACTATCTCGTCGACTGTTTATACAATTACACGTATGTTTGGCTGGTGACCGGGGAGAACTTCTGGTTTTACCCCACCTACCTTCAATACGGGGAAGTTGCAGGTTATCGGTGGACTGGACGGACCTGGACGTTTTATGGTTTCGATGAGCGACTAGTTGAGACGGTTTCCTGCAGTCCGATTCCGACTCTCTATTAATGCCACGTGATCATTCAAGCCTAACAACTCGCCCCCATGCAAAGACCCGACAGGCAGTAGCCTGTCGGGTCAGACTGTAGACAAAGTGAGTGAACTACTCCTTGGTCTGCAGTTTTTTCTATTCCTGAAAAT
>NZ_QUZH01000025.1 GCF_009761675.1 Bhargavaea sp. CC-171006 | reverse complement strand
TGAACTGCACCCGGTCAAGCAGACAGAGGAAATAAGTAAAATTGATTAAGCGGCTTCAGTCCTGTATTCAATGGGACTGAGGCCGTTTAGTCGTTCCTGAAGACGGTCGTGGTTATAAAAACGGATATATGCATCAACGGCGTTCTTAAGCTCATCAAACGATTGATATGTACTCAAATAATACTCTTCGCATTTTAAGGCAGCCCAAAAAGACTCCATCGGCGAATTGTCGATGCATCGGCCAACCCTGGACATGCTTTGCGTGATGCCAGCCTGATCTAGTTTGATCTTGAATTGCCTGCTGGTGTATTGGAATCCACGGTCACTGTGGAGAATCGGCTGGGCACCTGGTTCAGCCCGCAGGGCTTGATCCAATGTCTCGAATACCAATGCATTGTTGTTGGAACGGCCCAGGACATAAGAAACGATGGAACCGTCATGGAGGTCACGGATTGCACTCAGGTATGCCTTGGATTCAACACCGTACTTGAACTCCGTGACGTCCGTGACCCATTTCTGATTGGGCTTGTCCGCAAGAAATTCCCGGTTCAGAATGTTCTCCGCCACGTGTTGCGGAGTGGATAGAAAATAGCGTTTCTTTTTACGGCGGATGACCGATTGGATTCCACCAAGTCTCATCAGGCGGTATACCCGCTTGTGATTGAATTTGCGGCCATGCCTGCGTTCAAGTACCATCTTCATTCGGCGGTATCCGTAGATGCCTTTGCGCTCCTTGTGAATCTCCCGGATGTCTGTAAGGAGTTCCTGGTTCAATTGCTCTTCTTCCGTGGGAACTCGGTTCAGCCATTGATAGTAGGAAGATCGGCCAATGCCAGCGAGTTCACACAATAATTCAATGGGATGTCCTTCCGACTCATGGACCTCGCGGATAGCCAGATAACAGTTTTCCTGCCGGACCCCGCTTAGAAACGCCTCCTTTCGATTTCGTCCAACTTTTTTAGGAGTGCATTCTGAGCCCGAAGGCGCTCATTCTCCTTCTCAATCCGCTTGATCTCCAACTTCAGACGCTCCTCGCTGGTCAGCTCTTCGTCTGCCTTTTTGCGTCCGCGTCCGTCCTTCAGTGCCTCTTCCTGGCCTTCTTCGTATTTCTTCACCCACTGGTAGACCTGATTATAGGAAACCTTGTAGGTTTCGGCTGTTCCCTGATAGTCCTTGCCGGATGCGATACATTGCTGGGCAATCTCAACCCGCTCTTTTAAGGTCGTCTTCCTTCCCTTGGTCATGGGATCCCTCCGTTCCTTAAGTCCCTTGGGGACTTCTCCATGACCATTATACTTTTTCAGCCAATCCCTCAAAACAGAACGGTCGCTGATACTGTATTTGATAACAATTTCACTGGGTGTCAGTCGACCGCTTAAGTAATCCTTAATTGCCGAGAGCTTCAGTTCCTTTGAATAAGAATTCCATCTCGAACGGGGCTTAAGACCGGTTTCTCCAAACGATTTATATAGGATTAGCCACTGTTTTAATGTGCTTTCTGACAATCCAAATTGCCGGCAGAGTCGGGCTTTCGAGATTCCACTCTCATAAGCTCGGATGACCTTCATCTTTTCTTCAAGAGAATATCCTTTGTAAGCCATAGGAAAAGCTCCCTCCAAAGTAAACAGAGTTTTGTTTTTTCCTCTGTCTGCTTTGAAGGGAGCATATCACAGCAAGGTGGGTTTTGTTTTAGTTATTCTGCTGGACTTTGGCTGCAGAACAAAGGTCTGCTGCTGGGCATTGACTGCAATCCCGTAGTGGTTCGTAATGGCCTTTGTCGTGTATGGGCCTTACCAGATGAGAGGAAGGCTGATCACTTTTGGGTTTGTCGGAAGCTCCTTTCAACAAACTCACGTGATGATCTCTTCCTCGAGATTCCTCCACAGATGATGGGCTTCCCGGGCGATGTGTTCCAGCAAATCAGGCGGCGACGTAGTAACGGCGGCGCATTGTTTGACCAGATCGTCCAGTTCTAGCTTAAACTCCTCTAGGCTTTTCGCTTCCTTGATGATCATATTCTTAAATTGAGTCAGGACCGGCAGGGTTTCATTTCTTGGTGTCCGGATCATGGTCTGCAAGGCATTAGCCTGCAACAGCAGACGTTCAAACTTCTGCGTCATCTCCGTGACCTTGAAATTCAGTTCGTAATTCGAGATATCCAGATAATGGCGAATATAACCGAGGTGATCGGCCATCTGCCTCAGCCAAAAGACGCACTCATGGATGATGGCGTCTGACGGGGAGATCTGGGTGCCGCTTTCAATCAATTTATAGACCCTCTGAGATTCCTCGGATTCCCTGACCATATGGTCCAGGAGAGAAACCGGCGTGGAGATGATGACCTCACAATGAAGTGACTTATCCATCGTGTACGCAAGCAGACTATGGAACTCCTTCGTCGCATGCCGGGCCTCATCAATCAACTTGCCGACATCGCCCTGCTTCTTGACCGCCTTCTCATACACCTTCCCCAAACGTTCGATATTGTTCAGGTTCGCACGGGCCAATTCCGTTTCATAATGACTGATCTCACGGTCAAAAAACCGGCCGTGGTCATAATCATTTTGCAGCCAAAACGCGATAATCCCGTACGCATCCCGTTCGTAACGATCCGTATACCCCAACTACCCGACTCCTTCCTTACCGTTATGGCATGGCCTTATGAATTGTATTCGTTTGGTGGATGGACTATGAGGGGAATGAATACTCCGGATTCGTGAGAGTGGCTACGCCCCAGTCCCCACCTAAGGGGGAGTTGAGCTCCTACCTTTACCTATCCGAGTCCCTACCTCCGGGTATGCGAATCCCTACGAAGGGGGACCTGAGTTTTAACCAGTATAGGCAGTGGGCTCAGACTAGCGGGGGTGAGTCTAACGAGGGGGACATGAGACTTTTGCTAATTACAAGACGTTATTGAAAAACTAGACGGTGCCATGGAGAAAACCATGGCACCGTCTAGTTTGAATATCCGTTTCAGTAGAGTTGTCTTACCTCTCAAACACCGATTTAACATACTCCAGAGACTCAGCGAGTTCACGATCCAACTGCTCTTCCGAAGCATTTCCCGAAAGATCCCGCCAGACCTTGATGTCTTGTCCGACCTGTCCGCCGGTTTTGACGAACGGTTCCATGACAACATAGTCCTTGTATCCGATGTCGTGGAGGGCACTTCCGATTTCCTTCCATGGGAGCGAGCCTTTGCCGGGTACTTTCCGGTTGGCTTCGCCGATATGCAGGTGTCCGAGATGTTTGCCGGTGAGGCGAATGGCCTCTGTAATGTTGTCTTCTTCAATATTCATATGGAAGGTATCCAGCATGACTTTGACGTTCGGTTCGTTGACTTCTTTTACATAGTCAATCGCTTCCTGTGCATCGTTCAGAAGGAATTGCTCAAAGCGGTTCAGAGTTTCAATTAACAGCGTGATTTCGTATTGTCTGGCGTATTGGGCCAGTTCTCGGATGCTATTGATGCTGTTCCGACGGGCAGTTTCTTTGTCGATCGGTTCTAAGTAATCCACCGGCCAATAAGAATAGACGGTCCCGCCGATTCGGTCAATGCCGGCTTGATGCATGGCGTCCATCACTCTCTTCATAAAGGCAATCCCTTTGGTACGGACGGATTCGTCGGAAGACGAGACGTCATATTCTTTCGGGAGCCCGATGCCTGCTGTGAGAGTGATGCTATGTTGTTCTGCCACTTCTTTCAATCGAAGAAGCTTGTTGTCGGGTAGATTCACGAGACCGAGGGCAGCCACTTCCAGGACATCGAATCCCAGTTTCTTTACTTTTTCGATGTAGGGTTCAAAGTTCACATCCCATTCGTTCTCCCAGTAGGCAAAATACACACCATACTTCATCATATTCCCCTCCTCTTTTTTCTCTTACGTATCTTTGTTATGATATTGCGATGTAATAACTAAGTGATATAATAATGAAAACGATATCTTTTAGTCAAGTTTGAAAATTATATCATTTAAATTTTGAGTAATGTAGAGGTGCATCATGAACGGCAAATTAGATAAAAGTGTTCCAATTCCACTTTATTTTCAACTGAAAGAACTGATTTTGAACAACATCCAGAATGGGACTTACCAGGTCGAGGATGCGATCCCGACGGAAAAAGAGCTGAGCGAGATCTATGACATCAGCCGGACAACGGTCCGGCAGGCAATCACAGAACTGGTTCAGGAAGGGTGGCTGTACCGGGTGAAAAGTAAGGGCACGTTCGTGCGTACCCCGAAGATTTCACAGAGTTTCATCCAGGCGCTTGGTTCGTTTAACGACCAGATTCGGGCGCTCGGAATGACGCCTTCCACTGAGGTGCTTGATTTCGAGGTGATTTCTGCGCCGGAACAGGTAGCTGAACAGCTGAAGCTTCAGCAGAAAGACAAAGTCATCTATATCCACCGCCGCCGGTTTGCGGACAACGAGCCGATTGTCATGGTCAAGACGTACTTGCCGTACGACCGATGCAGTTTCGTTCTCAACCATGACCTGGTCAAGGAGTCACTCTACCCGGTGCTTGGTATGCACGAGGAAACGTCCATCAACAAAATCCGGCGGTTTATTGAAGCGGTCGAAGCGAGCCAGTATGAACAGGAGTATATGAATGTAGAAAAAGGAAGTGCCATTCAAAAGTTCCTGTCCATCGGATACAACTTAAAGGATGAGCCGATTGAGTACTCCGTTGCCCGGTATCGGGGAGATAAGAACCGTTTTGAAATCGTCATTACTGCAAAATAAACTGCAATGAGGGGGATGCCAGTTGGCACAGTATATTTTGGCACATGATCTCGGAACATCAGGAAACAAAGCTTCCTTATTTACTGCGGAGGGGAAAATGGTCGGAAGCCGGATTGCTGCATATGGAACCCGTTACTTTAACGAGAAGTGGGCGGAGCAAAATCCGGAAGACTGGTGGGAGGCGGTCTGTCGCTCCACGAAAGAATTGATCGACGAACAGGGGATTGATCCTTCGGAGATTAAAGTCGTCAGCTTCAGCGGCCAGATGATGGGGTGCCTATGTGTAGGCAAGGATGGTCAGCCGCTCCGTGATTCGATCATCTGGGCGGACCAGCGCGCGGTGAAGCAAGTGAAGGATCTCGAGAAACATCTTAGCCAGAAGGAGTTCTATCATATCGTCGGCCACCGCAACACGCCGTCCTACGGGATCCAGAAGTTAATGTGGATCCGTGACAACGAACCGGACATCTATGAACAGACCCACAAGGTGCTCAATGCAAAAGACTATATCGTCTATAAGCTGACCGGTGAGTTTGTCACCGATTATTCCGATGCGAACGGCATGGGCTGTTTTGACCTGAGCAACCTGACCTGGTCGGACCGGATTGTTGAAGCAAGCGGCATCAATCCGGAAAAGTTGCCTGCGCTTCAGCCATCCACCTACATAGCGGGCGGCGTGACGGAGCAGGCTTCCGCCGCAACAGGTATGGCGGTAGGCACGTCCGTTGTCATCGGTGCCGGAGACGGGGTGACGGCGAACATTGGTGCGGGATCGGTGGAAGAAGGAAAGACGTATTGTTCACTTGGTACATCCGCCTGGGTGACGACGACAGCAAAAGAGCCGATCTTCGACCCGGAAATGCGGACCGTTACCTGGGCGCATGCCATTCCCGGCTATTACGCCCCAAATGGAACGATGCAGTATGCCGGTGGTGCAGTTAACTGGATGAAAGAAACCGTCTGCACGGGGGAGCAGGCAGCTGCGGATACTGAAGGACGGAAAGTCTATGACCTGATCAATGAGCTGGTAGAACAGGCACCGGCCGGTTCCAACGGGCTCCTTTTCCTCCCTTATCTGCTGGGCGAACGGGCGCCTAGATGGGATGCGGCATCCAAAGGGTCATATATCGGCATTACTTCCGAAACGACTCGGGCAGAGCTCCTCCGTAGTGTAATGGAAGGAGTCACCTATAATCTCGGTATCATTCTCGACATCCTGCAGAGCCATATCGAAATTGATGAACTGATGCTGATTGGCGGCGGGGCGAAAAGTGAACAGTGGCAACAGATTATCGCGGATGTGTTCGGCCTGAAGGTAACGATTCCTACCATCCTGGATGAGGCAGGCTCCATGGGAGCGGCCATTATTGGAGGTGTCGGGGCCGGTCTGTTCGAGGATTTCCACGTGGTGGATCGTTTCCTCGATGTAAGCAAGACCGTCGAACACAACCCGGAACACCGGGAGGTCTATGACCGGGCGAAAAAACGGTTTGATGATATGTATTTCGCCCTGCGTCCGGTCTTTGAACAACATCAGTCAGAAGGGGAGATGATCGGATGACACTCGTGACAACAAATGATATTCTCCGGCATGCGAAGGAAAACGGATACGCTGTCTGTGCCTTTAATATTGAGAACATGGAAATGGTCCAGGCAGTGGTTGCTGCAGCAGAGGAAACCGGTTCTCCGGTCATCATCCAGACATCGGCCAACACGGTGAAGTATGCGGCGATGGACATGTATATGGCGATGGTATCAGCAGCCTTGAAACAAGTGAATGTGCCTGTGGCGCTTCACCTGGACCATGGTGATGGAACCGGCTTGGCGCAGAGGGCGATCCGTGCCGGCTATACGTCCGTAATGATTGATGCCTCCAAGCAGCCGTTTGAAGAAAACATGAAACAGACTGCGGCTGTCGTCCAGTTGGCCAAGCCGGTTGGTGTATCGGTTGAGGCGGAGCTCGGGAATGTCGGAGGGAAGCCGGGCGACCCGGAATATGGTTCGGACGGCTATACAAAAGTGGACGAGGCGGTGGCGTTTGTCGAACAGACCGGCGTGGATTCTTTGGCGGTGGCGATCGGGACAGCGCACGGCGTCTATCATGGCGAGCCGATGCTTGATCTGGAGCGGCTGCGTGCGCTGCGCGATGCACTTGATGTACCGCTTGTCCTGCACGGAGCATCTGGTCTGACTGAACAGGACGTGAAAAACTGCATTAATAACGGAATCAGCAAAATCAACTATGCGACAGAACTCAGGATTGCTTTTACCGAGGCAGTCAAGGAGTATTTTGGCCTGGAACAGGACTTTGTAGATCCGAAGAAGTTCACCGGCTATGCGCGTGACCGGGTGAAAGAGGTCGCAATTGAGAAAATGAGGACATGTGGCAGTCACGGTCAGGCTGCAGCATGGTGGAAGGCAGAGATCGGCAATGAAACCGCTGTTGCTCGGAATTGATATCGGGACATCGTCGTGTAAAGTCGCGATATTCGAGGAGGACGGGCGCGTAGTGGCCCAGTCCTCTTCAAATTACCCACTCTACACACCGGAAGCCGGATGGGTTGAACAGGACCCCGAAGAATGGTGGACAGCGGTATGCCGTTCGGTGAAAACTTGCCTCAGCGAAGGGCCCATCAATCCGGTCCAGATCGCTGGCATCGGTTTGGCCGGACAGGGCTGGTCTGCGATTCCGGTAGACCGGGACGGACAGGTGCTGCACCGGACTCCGATCTGGATGGACACACGGGCTTCGGAAATTGTGGACCGGCTGAAGGATAAGATTTTAGATGAGGAAGTCTTTGCGCTCTCGGGCAATTCGTGGTCACCGTCCTATTCGACGCCAAAAGCAATCTGGTTCAAGGAAGAGCGGCCTGAAGTCTTCGAGCGGACCTACCGGTTTCTGCAGAGCAACGGCTTCATCGGAATGAAGCTGACCGGCCGGATGACTTCCGACCGGAGTCAGAGCTACGGTTGGCACTTTTACAATCCGGAAACGTTCGACTATGACCCTGAAATGGCGGAGCGGCTCGGCATCCCGCTTGAAAAGCTGCCTGACATTGTCGCTTGTCATGACGTGATCGGGACCGTCACGGCTGAAGCGGCTCTCCAAACCGGACTCACGGAAGGCATTCCGGTCGTGGCGGGCGGACTGGACGCCGCCTGCGGAACATTGGGCGCTGGCGTCATCCGTCACTATGAAACCCAGCTCCAAGGAGGCCAGGCAGGCGGCGTCAGCATCTGCCTGGAAGAACCGAAAACCCATCCGAAGCTGATCTTCTCTCCGCATGTCATACCGGATCGGTATCTGCTTCAGGGCGGGACGGTCGGGGGCGGAGGGGCGCTCCGTTGGTTCAGGGATGAGTTTGGCGATGAACTCAGTTTCGATGAATTGACCCGGCTGGCTTCCACCGTACCGGAAGGATCGGACGGGGTCGTATTTTTGCCGTATCTATCGGGTGAGCGGAGCCCAATCTGGAATCCGAAAGCCAAAGGGGTCTTTTACGGCTTGAGCTATAAGGAAACAAAAGCCCATGTCACCCGGGCGGTGCTGGAAGGCGTGGTCTTTTCGGTCTACCACAATCTGCTGGCGGCAGAGGAAGCGGGTGTCCGCATTCAAGAGCTGGACATTCATGCCATGGGCGGAGCGGCGAACAGTGAACTGTGGATTCAGATGTATTCAGATGTGACCGGCTGCCCGATCAAAGTGCCGGGCTCGGATACCGCGACCACACTTGGGGCGGCTCTGCTTGCGGGTGTCGGTGTCGGCGTCTACCGTGATTTTGAGGAAGCAGTAGACCGGACAGTCACCATCCAGCGTGAGCATCATCCGGATGCGGAAAATCGGAAAAACTATGAGCCGTCAATGAAGACTTACATGAGTTTGTCCAAGTTGCTGGATGAACAAGTCTTTCAGTGATCGTCAGAAATAAGAAAGAAAGAAGGCGTGTGTATGAAAGCCGGTGTCCTGCACGGCAAAGAACAGATGGTTTATGAAGAAGTGGAAACTCCGGTTCCGGGTCCCGGTGATGTACTGGTCCGGGTCAAATACACGGGAATCTGCGGTTCCGACATTCCCCGCGTCAATGGCGAAGCGGCCCATTATTATCCGATCATCCTCGGACACGAATTTTCAGGTGAAGTGGTGCAAGTCGGGGAAGCTGTCACTTCATTGCGGGCGGGCGACCGCGTCGCAGGCGCTCCGCTCCTTCCGTGCATGGAGTGCGAATCATGCAAAGACGGGGACTATGCACTTTGCAACGAATACAGCTTTGTCGGATCAAGGCGGAACGGCAGCTTTGCCGAATATGTCGTCATCCCCGAAAAAAATGCGATCCGCTTTGATGAATCGGTCCCTTACTGGAAAGGGGCGTTTTTTGAGCCGATCACCGTGGCGCTCCACGGAATCCGCCGGCTGGCATTTGAGCCCGGTTCGTCTGTTGCAGTCCTTGGCATTGGCAATATCGGATTCTTTACGCTGCAATGGCTGAAGGCACTCGGTGCCGGTTCGGTGACCGTGTTTGACATCAATGAAGAGCGGCTCGAACTCGCCAGGCAGTTCGGAGCGGATCAATGCATCAACACGGGTGATCCGGATTTCCTTGATCGATTAAAGGACGAAAAAGGAGAGCCGCGGCGCTTTGACTTTGTTTATGAAACTGCCGGAAACACTGCAACGATCAAGCTGACATTTGAACTGGTCAAAAAGAAAGGTGCCGTCTGCCTCATCGGGACCCCGACGAAGGAGCTGACCTTCTCGGTACACGAGTGGGAAGCGCTGAACCGGAAAGAGTTCACCCTGACTGGTTCCTGGATGTCTTACAGTGCCAGCTTCCCCGGTGAGGAGTGGAAGGAAACCGCCGATGCGATCCGTTCGGGCGCCATCCGTATCGATGAGTCCCTGCTGTTTAAAGTAATTCCTCTGCAGGAGATTTCCGATGCCTTCCGGATGTTCAAGACACCGAATACGGTCAGGGGCAAAATCCTGATCGACAGCGGAGACGGAGAGGATGGACGATGATTCTCACGGTCACGCTGAATGCGGCCATCGACAAGGTATACCGGCTCAATAAAATGTTATCCGGAGAAGTGAACCGGGTGGTCAGTGTGACACCGAGCGCGGGAGGAAAAGGCCTCAACGTCTCGCGGGTGGCGCGTTTACTCGGAGCAGAGATCCTGGCAACGGGTATGATCGGAGGCCGTAACGGTCAGCGGATCCTGGACCTGATGAAAGAAGAGGGGCTCAAGTCCGACTTCCTTGAGGTGCCGATCGAGTCGAGGATCTGTCTGAACATCATTGATGACGCCGGCGCCTCAACTGAATTGCTCGAGCCGGGGGACTCGGTAGACGAAGAGATTGTAGAGGCGTTCATTACCCACTTTAAAGCTCTGGCGGAAGCGGCCAAGGTCATTACGCTCTCCGGAAGCGGTCTGAAGGGGATGCCGAAAGACATCTATGCCCGTCTGGTAGAGGTTGCCCAAGAGGCAGGAAAGCCGGTAATCCTTGATTCGAGCGGTGAATGGCTTTCTGAAGGGCTCCAAGCCATGCCGACACTGATCAAGCCCAACCGGGATGAAATGATTCAGCTTGCCGGATCGGATTTGGATGATCAGGCGCTTATTGATTTTTGCCGGTCCTACATACAGGCGGGCATCCGATATGTGGTTGTATCGCTTGGAAGCGAAGGAGCTCTGCTTGTCAGCAGGGAAGGCAGTTTCCGCGCCCGGCCGCCGAAGCTCGATGTGGTCAATACAGTCGGCTCAGGAGACGCCATGGTTGCAGGGCTTTCAATCGGACTTTTGCAAGGCTCGGATCCGGATGAGATGCTTCGCCGCTCCGTCGCGGTTTCGGCAGCCAACACATTGACCGAACAAACAGGATTTGTTGAGACAGAAGAGGTCGAACGCTTGTATCAGGCCATCCTAGTTGAACGGATTGGTGAGTAATAGAGCGGTTGGGAAACGAAGAACAAATAGGGGAGAAGACTGACATGGATATTCTGAAAACATTGTTTTCTTTGGAAGGGAAAACGATTTTAGTCACCGGGGGCGCACAAGGAATCGGGCGTGAAGTCGCCAATCATATCGCGGCAGCGGGAGCCAATGTCGTGATTTTCGACCTGCAGGAAGAAAAAGCGGAGCTTGCCGCAAAGGAGATTGCGGCTGAATATGGACGGAAGACATTCTCGCGCCAAGTGGATGTCACTGATTACGACGCGGTCCGTCAGGCATTAGATGAAGCGGTGGCAGAGATGGGACAGATTGAGCTTCTCTTCAATAATGCGGGCATCGTCATCCAGAAGCCGGTCATTGAATCGACACCGGAAGAATGGAACAAGGTGATCGACGTCAACCTGAACGGCGTTTATTATGTCGCACAGCTTTTCGGAAAGTACCTGATTGAAAACGGGATCAAGGGCTCGATCGTCAATACCGCGTCGATGTCGGGCATCATCGTCAACTACCCGCAGCTGCAGGCCTCCTATAATACATCGAAAGCAGGCGTGACCCATCTGACCAAGTCGCTTGCCTATGAGTGGGCAGAACATGGGATCCGGGTCAACTGCATCAGTCCGGGCTATATCTTTACGGAGCTGACATCATTCGTACGGGAAGACTGGCGGGTGAAATGGGCAGAGTGGACACCGATGCAGCGCCTGGGGAAACCGGAAGAACTGGCCGGTGCGGTGATTTATCTGCTGTCGGATTCGGCATCATACACGACGGGCGCTGAACTGGTAGTCGACGGCGGGTTCACAATCGTATGAGCCATGTTTGAACCTTAATCTATTATTAACGGTTTCTTAAAAAGATTTTAATAATTCTCTTGAAAACGCTAACAGTTGATTGTATATTATTAATACATTGTATTGTTACTACATTACAAAGTTACGAATGGGGGAAACAAAAATGAAAAAGCGTTTTGTTTTTGCATCGACAGTCCTGGCGACATCGATGTTCGTGGCTGCATGCGGAGATGCGGAAGGGGAATCTTCCGGAAGCGGTGGGGATGGAGAAGAAAAGTTTGAGGTGGGCTTCGCTCTAAAAACACAGGACTCTCCTTACTTTGTCTCTCTTGCTGAGAAAGTAGAAGAATACGCTGAGGAACATGGTTGGGAAGTGACGGTACTAGATGCCGGCGGAGATGTTCAGCAGGAAGCGGCCAATATGGAAACCTTCATCGCGCAAGGCAAGGACCTGATTTTCCTTGATGCGATCGAGCCGGATGCAGTTGTACCAAGCATCGACAGCGCGGCAGAAGCCGGAATCCCTGTCATCAACCTTGACAGCGGCGTAGCAGAAGAAGCGAATGACGTGACTACAGTTTACTCGGATAACAAGCAAAACGGCCGTTTGGTCGGATTGGCTTATGCAGAAAAAATCGGTGACGAAGAGATTAAAGCGATTATCCTGAGCGGTGCCAAAGGGAACGTTGCCGGGTACGAGCGCCGTACCGGACTCTTCGCAGGAATTATTGAAGGAAAACTAGGCGTTTCAGAAGATGAAGCTTGGAAGCTGGCTGAAGAATTTGAGGCCGAACTGAGCTCGAAAGGTAAAGCGGCCAACGAAGAAGCTAAGTTCTCTGTTGTCGGCCAAGGCTGGGGGAACTGGACTGAAGAGGAAGGCCTGAAGGCTGCGGAAGACCTCGTTACCGCCAACCCTGATCTTACAACGGCACTTGGTGAAAACGATCAGATGCTGTTTGGTGCCATGACCGCACTCCAGAATGCAGGCGTTGAAGGCGTGGATGTCGTGGCTGCGGCTGATGGAGCGATTGAGGCATTCGATCTCATCAAAGATGGCAGCTACTTTGCAACAGGACTGAATAGCCCGACTCTCGTTGCTGAAAAAGGAGTTGAGATCGCAAAGGAAATCCTGGTAGATGGCAAAGATCCGGAAAGTTATGATGAGGTGACGCTGACGGAGCCGGCTGCGATCACTGAAGATAATGTGGAAGAGTATTACGATTTCGGATTCTGATCTCCGGATTCCAAACGTTAGTGAAGTTGAATCCTCCCGGCTCCCGGGAGGGTTTCTTTGCGAAATGGGCGGAACTCCCGTGTTCAGTAGCCGATTCTGAGAAAGGAGAGAGGCGGAATATGGCTCCTGACTATATTGTCCAGATGAATCATATATCCAAGCACTTCGGGGGCGTCAAAGCCCTGCAGGATGTCCACTTAAACGTAGAACGCGGTGAAATTCATGCCCTAATCGGTGAAAACGGCGCCGGTAAGTCGACATTGATGAAAGTTTTGGCGGGTGCTTATCCGAAAGATGAAGGAACGATCGTGATTGATGGGGTGGAAGCGACTACGGCAACACCGCGTGCCATGATCGATATGGGCGTATCTGTCATCTATCAGGAGTTTATGCTGGCTCCGGATTTGACGGTTGCAGAAAATATCTTTATCGATCAGATGCAGCAATCCGGTATGTTCATCAACTGGAAAGACCTGAAGCGTCGTGCGAAACAGCAGCTTCAAAAAATCGGCTTCGGTCATATCGATCCGGGAAAAAGAGTCGGTGAACTCAGCGTTGCCTATCAGCAAATCGTGGAAATCTGTAAATGCCTCGCGAAGGATTCAAAAGTGCTGGTATTTGACGAACCGACAGCTGTTTTGACCCACTCGGAGACTCAAAAACTGCTGGAGCTCATCATGCAACTGAAGGCGGAAGGCGTCACCATTCTTTATATCTCCCACCGGCTGGAAGAACTGTTCGCAATCAGTGACAAAATTACAGTACTGAAAGACGGAAAGTATGTCGACACGGTTGAGACGGCATCCATTACAAAAGAGCAACTCGTTACCATGATGGTTGGACGGGAAATCGAACAGCTTTTTCCTGAAAGAAACGCGGAAATTGGAGAAGAGATTCTTCGTGTTGAAAACCTGAGGACCGGAGATCTCGTGGAGGATGTGTCCTTCTCGCTTCGGAAAGGTGAAGTGCTGGGATTTAGCGGCCTTGTCGGTTCGGGTCGTACCGAGACCATGCGTGCGATCTTTGGAGCGGACAAGAAAACTTCCGGAAAAGTTCTCTACTTTGGTGAGGAAGTCCACTTTAAAAATCCGAAGCAGGCGATCCGGAAAGGAATCGGATTGCTTCCGGAAGACCGGAAATCGCAAGGCCTCTTGCTGAAGCAGCCGATCCGGTACAATGCGACGCTCGTATCCAGGCAGGGGAACGGATTCATCAATCACAAAAAGGAACAAGAAGAAGTCCGGAAACTGCTGGCGCGGATTTCGACAAAATATGGGTCGACTGAAGATAATGCGGACAGTCTGAGCGGCGGGAATCAGCAGAAGGTGGCCCTTGCAAAGTGGCTTGCCGTTGATACGAAGGTCATCATTCTGGATGAGCCTACCCGGGGCGTTGACGTTGGCGCCAAGACGGAAATTTACCAGATCATCAACGAGTTGGCCGAGAATGGTGTCGGTGTGATCATCATCTCGTCCGAGATGGCAGAAATCATTGGAACTTGTGATCGGGCGATTGTCATGAGGGAAGGCAGGGTTACCGGGGAAGTGCCGAAGGAAAATCTGTCTGAAAATCAATTAATCAAACTGGCGATGGGGGTTTAACATCGATGGAAGCGACTGAGAGAAAGATTAAATCGATGGACGCAACTAGAAGGAAATTTGACTGGAAAGAATTCATCATCAACAACAACACTTTCATCATTCTGCTGCTGTTGATTATCGTCAGTGCCTTTTTATCTGATACGTTCCTTACGACTATGAACTTGCGCAACATCCTTCTGCAGCAAGCGGGGCCGATATTGGTGGCGATTGGGCTGCTATTTGTCATTTTGGCAGGGGGCATTGACCTGTCAGTCGGTTCGATCATGGCAGTGGGTGCTACGGTTTCAGCGATCCTCATTACGGATATGGGAATGCATTTCTCCATGTCCATCGGAGTCGCAGTAATCATTGGTCTTGCATTCGGACTGTTCTCGGGAATTCTGGTCGCCTATGCCGGGATTCAAGGCTTTGTGGCGACCCTTGCGACGATGACCATCGCCCGGGGCGTTGCATTTGTCCTGACAGAAGGACGCCCGGTAAAAGTTGAAGCGGGCACGATCAGCACACTTGTCAGCAAAGACTTTATGTATCCGATCATCTGGATCACGATTCTTCTCATCATCGTGTTCACGATCATTCACCGGTACACCGGCTATGGCCGTAAAGTCATCGCCATCGGCAGCAACGAGACTGCACTCAAGCTTGCCGGGGTCCGTACAAAGCAATATGTCATGTCCACATATGCGCTGTCCGGTGCGCTCGCCGCTCTTGCCGGTGTGTTTGTCGCAGCCCGTTCTTCTACGGGAAGCGCGACGGTCGGTATGGGACAGGAACTTGATGCGATTGCTGCGGTGGTCATTGGCGGTGCCAGCCTGATGGGCGGTCGCGGCTTCGTCCTGAATACAGTTGCCGGTGCCCTCATCCTTGGACTGATCGGTAACATCATGAACCTGATGGCCGTTCCGTCCTATCCGCAAGACATCATCAAAGGGGTTATCATCATCGCTGCGGTATTGCTCCAGATTCTAACGAGCAAGCGAGACCGCACGATTTAAGGGGGACCTTCCATGAAAGCATTGGTTGTCAATCCGGAGGGCCGTCTGCAAATCGAGGAGATGGACATGCCGAAAATCAACGAAAAACAGGCACTTGTCAAGATGCTCAGCTGCGGTATTTGCGGAACAGACGCCACCATCATCCGCCAGTCGTTCAAAGGGTTTAACCCGGATGACTATCCCCTTGTCCTAGGACATGAAGGCGTCGGGGAAGTGGTAGAGACAGGTTCGTTGGTCACCCGTTACAAAAAGGGGGACCGGGTCATTCTCCCGTTTGTTTCCGCTCCGGAACAAAATGGCCGGCCGCTTGGGTCAGGATGGAGCGCGTTCAGCGAATATGGCATTGTAGATGATGCCACTGCCTATCCCGAGGGAGAAGCACCGGAAGCTGCATCTGCCCAGAAGGTGCTTCCGGCAGCGATTAATCCACGGGAAGCGCCTGTGCTCGTGACGCTTCGGGAAGTGCTCAGCACCATCCGCTATTTCGATATTGCTCAGGATGAAACGGTGATTGTTTACGGAAGCGGACCAGTAGCTATGGCATTTGTAAAGCTGCTTCGCCTTTCCGGTGTATCTGAGGTGGTGTCCGTCGTACGGAGCCAAGAGAAAGCGGAGCTGATGCACCAATTTGGTGCCGTCCGCTGCATCAACAGCCGTGAAACGGATGTTCCTGAGGCGGTCCGGAATTTCTATCCGGAAGGCGCCAAGTATGTGCTGGATGCCGTCGGTTCAGAGGCGATCATGAATGAGGCGTTAGGTTTGCTGAAAGACCGCGGTGAAGTCTTATGCTACGGCGTTCCGAAAGTGAATGTGATGGAGCTGGACTGGTCCCGCGCACCATATAACTGGAAATTGAACTTCCAGCAGATGCCGTACAAAGAAGAAGAAGCGGAATGCCATGATCAGGTGCTTCAATGGGCGAACGATGGGAAGCTGTCCCTATCGGAATTCATCTCTGAAATTGTAGGCTTTGAACATGCATTGGATGCTTTCTCGCGGTACCTGGAAGGGAAAACGTCGAAGAAAGTCATCATTACTTTTTAACTGATGGGGTGACACCGTTGAATATGAAACAGGCAGTCATGACCGAACCGGGAAAAATCGAGTTTCGGGAAGTCAATGTCCCGGAACCCGGCGAGAACCAGGTTCAGCTGAAGATCAAGAAAATCGGCGTCTGCGGCTCGGATGTCCATGTGAATCATGGCAAGCATCCGTACACATCCTATCCAGTCGTTCAGGGACATGAAGTGTCTGCGGAGGTTACGAAGCTGGGTCCCGGAGTGAAGGAATACCAAGAAGGGGACCGGGTTACCGTCCAGCCACAGGTAGTTTGCGGCAGCTGTTTCCCTTGCCAAAATGGTATGTACCATGTATGCGAAGAACTGAAAGTCATGGGCTTTCAAACGACCGGAATGGCCAGTGATTACTTCGTCGTGGATGCAGACCGACTGACCCGCCTTCCTGAAGGACTCAGCCACGATGAGGGTGCAATGGTTGAGCCGCTTGCCGTTGCAGTGCATGCAGTCCGTCGGGTCCGAGAACTGGGGGGGAAGAACGTACTCGTCATCGGTGGCGGTCCGATCGGGAACCTCGTCGCGCAGACTGCAAAAGCTTTCGGAGCCGGTGAAGTCGCCGTTTCGGAACTGAGCGCAGTACGGCTCAATATGGCAGAAGAAGTAGGATTGAAGACCATCAATAGCAAAGAAGAAGACCTGAAAGATGGCATTACCCGCCATTTCGGAGACCGCAAAGCAGATGTGATTTTCGAATGTGTCGGCTCCAGCTACACCGTAGCACAGGCCATAGAAATGGCGAGGAAAGGCAGTACGGTGGTGGTCGTCGGTGTTGTGTCAGCACTCACGGAAGTCAACATGGGGTTTGTCCAGGATCATGAGCTGACAGTCATGGGCACTGCCATGTATCAATCCGGCGACTTTGACAACGCTGTAGAATTGATCCAAGCAGGTAAGGTACAGCTGACTCCGCTGATTACCGACCATGTGTCATTTGAAGCATACGAAGATGCGTATGCCCTGATCGACAATGAAAAAGACCGGGTTATGAAAGTCATTATTGATATGGAAACAAGCAATTAACATCATGCAGGCATGACTTAGGGGAACCTTCCCGGTTATGTCCTTCCTCCTATTGGAATGTCATGACATTATAATGTACCATTAAAGTGGAATCATCAAAACGAGGTGAACGAATGAATAAAGTGCTCATCACTCCAAAGTCGTTTCACAAGTACAAAGAGGAGCCGCTCCGCATGCTAGAAGCGGAGGGCTACGAAGTCATCCTCAATACATCCGGGAAGACGTTAACGGAAGAGGAAATCATCGAGACAGCCCGTAACGGGGTGAAAGGCATCATTGTTGGTGTCGACCCGATTAGTGCGGAAGTGCTCGATGCATGCACGGATCTGCAGGCCGTATCGAAGTACGGGGTCGGAATGGACAATATTGATCTGGAACACGCCAAGGCGCGCGATATCCGTGTTATGAACGCAGTCGGCACGAACAGCATATCCGTCGCGGAACTGGCGATCGGACTCATGTTTGAAAGTTCTCGTCTGCTGGCACGCCATATCGAGACTGTAAAAGGCTCCGGCTGGGATCGCGTAATGGGAACCGAACTGACAGGAAAGCACCTGGCGGTAATCGGCGGCGGACAAATCGGTAAAGAAGTGGCCAAACGCGCTCGCGGACTGCAGATGAAGGTCACTCTCTACGATCCGTATTTCCGGGATGCTGAGTTCCTGGGCGAATACGGTGTTGAGCGTTCGGAAGATTTCATATCACTCGCCTCCGAGGCGGATGTGATGACGCTGCACCTTCCCGCGACAGACCAAACCCGCCAGATGATGAATGCGGAAGTCTTTTCGAGTATGAAATCCTCAGCGATTCTCATCAATACAGCGCGGGGCGAACTGGTGGATGAAGAAGCCTTATACGAGGCGCTCGTCAAAGGCGAAATTGCCGTAGCTGCTCAGGACGTATACTCGAAAGAACCGCCGGAAGAAGGCGATCCGCTCGTAGCACTTCCGAACTTTATCCTGACACCGCATCTTGGCGCGTTCACACAGGAAGCCGTGGAGCGGATGGCGATCACCTCTACGAGAAACCTCCTGTCCATGCTGAAGGAGAAGGTAAATGCATGACCCAAGAAAAAGTGCTTGAGACGGTCAGGGGAGCCATCAGCCCATCGGAAATCGGGCTGTGCCATAGCCATGAACATCTGTTTATCAAGAAAGGGCAGCCGGAGAAGTTAGATCCGGCGTTACTATTGGATGACTATGAAAAGACCAAGTCTGAAGTAGAGTTGTTTAAGAGACTCGGCGGACGCACAATCGTCGATGCCCAGCCGGTCGGAAGCGGACGTGATGCGAAAAACCTGCTGAAGTTATCGGAGGAGTCCGGGGTCCATGTCCTGGCTTCAACTGGTTTCCATAAGTTCGGGTTTTATCCGGATCGGCATTGGATTCACGAGCGTCCGGTTCGGGATCTGGCAGATCTGTTCATCTCAGAGATCAATGAAGGCCTATTTGCAGACGGGGAGGAAGCGTGGCCTGAACGCAGGCTCCCGGCAAAAGCCGGGCTCATCAAGACTGCGGCTGATTCCGAAGGCCCCGTCGGCCGGTATGCCGAGCTATTCCAGGCGGCTGCCATCGCTTCGGTTGAGACCGGGGCACCGATCATGAGCCACACGGAACTTGGTGAGCATGCAATGGATCAGGTCAGGTGCTATATAAAGCATGGTGTGTCCGAGGACAGGCTGATTCTTTGTCATCTGGACAGGAGAATGGAAAATGCCGAAGACATGCTCAGGGTGGCGGATACCGGTGTTTATCTGGAATTGGATACCATCGGCCGCTTTAAGTACCACTCAGACCAAGAGGAAGCTGAACTCATTCGCTTGCTTCTCGATCATGGTCATGAGGACCGTTTGCTGCTGGGCTTGGACACGACCCGGAAGAGGATGAAGAGCTATGGCGGTGAGATCGGGCTTGACCACCTGATCGGTGCATTTTTGCCGTTGCTTCGTGAAACAGGCATAACCGAGTCGCAAATCGAGAAAATGATGACGCACAACCCTGCACGTGCCTACAGCAAAAGAATACATAGAAAGGAGCTTCACCATGACCCAAATTGAAAAAGCAACGGTCCCGACGATGTACTTTATCGGCGTCACGACCACTCAGTCTTCCATCATGAAACTATTTCCGGAATGGGCAAAGGCACTTGGATTGGACGACGCGGTACTGAAAGGGATTGATCTTGAAATACATGCGGATCCGGAAGAATACCGGCGAGTGGTCAATTTCATCAAAGAAGATGAGTTGTCCCTCGGCGCCCTTGTGACGACCCATAAAATTGATCTCTACGAGGCGGCCAAAGACCTGTTTGACTACCTGGATCCATATGCCGAGATGTTCGGAGAACTGTCTTCGATATCGAAGCAGGACGGGAAACTGTGCGGCCATGCCAAAGACCCGATTTCAAGCGCCTTGGCCCTGGAGCGGTTTGTTCCTGAAACGTATTGGGCCGATCACGGTGGTGAGCTGCTCCTGCTTGGAGCGGGAGGAAGTGCCATTGCCATTTCATCTGCGCTTCTTGATACAAAGTACGGGAACAATATCCCGTCCAAGGTGACGGTCACAGACATCAATGAACATCGGTTGACGGAAATCGAACAGATTATCCAAAAGGTCAATCCGGATGCGAGTGTGGACTATCACCTGATTTCCGGTGCAGACGAAAACGGCCGGCTGCTTGAAGCGCTAAAGCCGTATTCCCTTGTCATCAATGCGACTGGCATGGGGAAAGACCGCCCGGGCTCTCCGCTTCCCGAACAGGCACAATTCCCGGCGGACAGCCTCGTCTGGGAGCTGAATTACAGGGGAGAACGAGAATTCATGTACCATGCCTTGGCACAAAAAGAAGAGAGAAACCTTCACGTCGAGGACGGGTGGATCTATTTCCTGCACGGCTGGACACAGGTCATCTCGGAAGTGTTCCATCTGCCGATCATCGGTGACCGGTTTGACCGGATTGAGAAAATCTCGAGCGAAATGCGCTGACCAATTAATATTTTGGAGGGAACTATTATGACTATGACTAAACTTGCAAATGCCACACTGTTTGACTTGAAAACGGGCCTGTCCGAAGAAGAAACTTCGAAAAAACGATTTTTGACCGATATGGAAAAGCTGTTTAACGATACTGAAACCCTGCAGAAGGAACTGGACGCCGGGAACAACCCGATGATCTATGAATATTACGCACTTGATTTGCCGAAGACCGAAGGCGATATCCAATACGGCACAAGCATCGTTTATCCGGGCACACTTGGCGGAGAATATTACATGACGAAGGGTCATTTCCACGAAATCCTTGAGACCGGAGAAGTTTACTTCTGCATGAGCGGACAAGGTTACATGCTGATGGAAAACCCGGAAGGCGAGTGGGAGATCGAGGAACTGGTACCTGGACGTGCCGTTCAAGTGCCTCCGCGCTACGCTCACCGGAGCATCAATACGGGTAACGAGCCGCTGGTGACGTTCTTTACATTCCGTGCAGATGCCGGCCATGATTATGGATCCATTGAAACAAAGGGTTACCGCAAGCTGGTCGTCGAGAGAAACGGGAAGCCGGAAATCATCGATAATCCAAAGTGGCAGCAGTAAGGGGAGCTAAGCAGATGCGCAAGGGAGAAATCTTAACCCAAATTGAAGACAGCGGGCTCGTCGCGGTTGTCCGTGCCGAAAATGCCGACCAGGCCAAGCGAATCACGGAAGCGGCGATGAAGGGCGGCGCCGCAGCCATGGAAATCACTTATACGGTTCCTGGAGCGACCGAAGTCATCCGTGAACTTAGTGCGGAATTCGGGGAAGACCTGATTGTCGGCGCGGGGACCGTATTGGATCCGGAAACAGCCAGGATCGCCATTCTCGCGGGAGCCAAATACGTCGTCAGTCCCTATCTCGATGAAGAGACTGCACGCCTGTGCAATCGGTATCAGATCCCTTACATGCCGGGGGTCATGACCATCAAGGACGTGGTCAAGGGCATGGAATGCGGAGCTGAAGTACTCAAAGTATTCCCGGGAGAACTGATGGGACCGAAAGTGATCAAGGCGATCAAGGGCCCAATTCCGCAGGCGAACCTGATGCCGACCGGAGGCGTCAGCATTGAAAACGTAGGTGATTGGATCCGGGCCGGCGCAGTCGCTGTCGGAGCAGGCGGAAGCCTGATCGGTAAGCCGGAGATCGAAGGCTACGAGAAAATCACCGAAAGAGCACGGCAGTTCATGGAACAGATTCAGATTGCACGTAATGAATGATGGATACCAACAACCCGGATCATGCAACAATACATGATCCGGGTTGTTCTAATATGGAGGAGGCGGTTGGAATGGACAGTATCATTTTTGACCTGGACGGAACATTGTGGGATTCAAGAAAAACCGTTGCCAAGTCATGGACGCGTGTCGTGAAAGACGCAAACTGTAAGCGCAGAGAAATCACAGAGAATGACCTGAGAGGAACCATGGGCCTTCAGATCCCGGACATCGCAGATATCCTCTTTGATGATCTGAGTAAAGAAGAACGGATGGAATTGATCCTAGCGTGCTGTGAACAGGAACGCGTTGACCTTGAACAAGAAGGCGGCAAACTGTATGAAGGGCTGGAAGAAACTCTGAACGCCCTCTCCAAAAAGTATCGCCTGTTTATCGTCAGCAACTGCCAGGAAGGCTATATCGAATCATTCTACGCCTACCATGGACTCGGCCATTTCTTTGAAGACTTCGAAAATCCCGGCAGAACCGGACTCAGCAAAGGTGAAAATATCCAACTGGTCATGGAGCGGAATGGACTGAGTGAGCCCGTATACGTGGGGGACACTGAAGGAGACCGGGCTGCTGCAGTGTTTGCGGGGATTCCGTTTGTTTTTGCGGCTTATGGGTTTGGGGAGCCGGAAGGTTATGATGAGCGGATTGAGAGTGTGAGGGAGTTGGAGAAGTTATACTTATGATCTTTAAGTAGTCGCTTGGAGAGGGATGCTCTGGGTGGTTTTAATTGAGAAGAGACGGAATAAGAATCTTTAAAGAAGAGTCATCTGGAGTAAAGTCTACGTGTCTATTTATGCGAACCACTTTCGACGACCTTAACGTTATACTAAGCAAGGTAAAAGTAAGACGTTGGAAATTGGATAAGAAAATATTTAACTAAACGGTGCAGGGGAGTTAACAAGGGCACCGTTTAAATATTTCTCTTCATCAAGCATTCTTTTAGTAATCCCTGCTGAGCGCAAAAGCACAAGCTAGCGGCGAGTATCGCCGATGTCTGAGCAGAAAGGAAATGGATTGTCCGGTAATGGGGCAATCCATTTTTGTTGTTGGGATGGAAACCCTTTGGGTCTCCAAGTGATCTTCCGAGTTGCTTCTCACCAGTGTTTTACCGAGTCCTCTGATTATGAAGATAGCTTTATTCCGTTTTATCAAGACACAAAGTCCAAATTTACTATTGTAGAGTTAACAAAATGTAAAAGGAAAAAAATATGCAGAATAATTATAATTATTTTAATAGTGGGGACTTTATTATTAGAACAATTAAGTTAACTTCTTAATTGAGGGGTGTAATCTATGAATCAAACCATGGGGGTATTTCCTAGCTTGAAAGATAAGGTGGCAGTTGTTACTGGGGCAGGAAGCGGAATCGGGCGCGCAACGGCTGAATTATTGGCCAGTAACGGCGCCTCTCTTTTTCTGATGAGTCGTGATGAAGAGAAATTGTCGGAAACGCAGCGGATTTGTGAGGGGTATGGCGTGGATTGTACTTACCGGTCAACAGACGTGACTGATGCTGAGGCCATCCGTCAGTCATTCGCGGAGTGTCTGGAGCATTTCGGACGGGTGGACATTCTTTGTAATGTGGCTGGCGGCAGTACAGGTAGGAAGTCCGTGTTTGAAATGACTGAAAGTGATTTCGATGCCGTCTATGAACTCAACTTGAAAAATGTTTTCTTATGTTGCAAAGAAGTGTTGCCAGGGATGAAGGAACGGGGCGGCGGGAGCATTGTCAATGTCTCATCTCTGATTGGCAGAGCCGCAGGTGACAATACGAATGTCGCATACTCCAGCCTGAAGGCAGGAATTGATCAATTTTCACGATACCTGTCAAGGGAGTTGGGGGACTTCGGAATCCGTGTAAATTCGGTGTCGCCCGGATATATCGAGGCTAGCCAACGCATCACAGATCTTTGGAATCAGACACAAGATATGGATAGAGTGTTCAACCGCCTGTCTATTAAGCGGCCTGGGACGGCTATGGAAGTGGCGAATGCAATCGTATTTCTGGCTGCGGAAGAATCTTCCTACATTACCGGAGAAGTGCTTGATATCAACGGCGGAGCGATCATGGCGTAACGCATCGTGTTGAATTTTTACATATACAGGATAGGCGATAGAGGGGGAATGAAAGTGGCGGAATTCGATTTTGAACAGCAGATTGACATGGAGAAGATGAGGAAATTCCGGCTGGACCGGATCGATCAGCAGATGAAGGAGGATGAGCTCGACTGTATCCTGACGATGCGTGTGGATAACGTGCGCTACTTGACCAGCTTCCGGCCGAATAGCCCAAATCTCTTTTACTATTTCCGGTATGCATCGGTGAAAGCGGTTGGGGAAAGTCCGTGGGCGCTAGTGGCAAGTGGAGATTTTGACCGGGCGATGACGAAGATGCCGTGGCTGCAAGGAAAAGTGAAGCCGCTTCCAATGGATTCGATGCTAAGTGTGCAGAGGTTTAGAGAAATATTTGAAGAACTTTCCCTTCCTAAAGGATCTAGGATTGGGATTGATGAGATGGGGTTCCAACTCTTCCAAGTGTTCACCGAGCAGTTCCCGGATTACATATTCGTGGATGGGCGCAACACATTCGCAAAAGCAAAAGCGATCAAGTCTGCCGAAGAAATCGGGTTAATCAAAAAGGCGTGTGCGATAGCGGAAGCAGGGACACAAGTGGCGATCGACAATATGCGCCCAGGCCTAACCGAAATCGAAGTATCCGCGATGATTCATAATGAGATGCTGCTGAGGGGATCTGAGGGGGGGCATACCCATCCCACACAGGTCAACTCCGGAGAGAATGCGGTCACTTTGACCAGGTTCCCGACCGAACGCATCATCCGTAACGGCGATTTTGTCTTGATGGATGTGGGGTGCTGTTATAACGGCTATCACAGTGATTACTGTCGGACGATATTGGCGGGCAATCCGGTGAACAATGAACAAAAAAAGGTGTACACGGCCGTTTACGATGCGACGATGGCGGCGTTGGAAGCGTGCAGGCCGGGCGCTCCGACCACTGAAATAGACAGGGCATCCAGGGAGGTGCTGAGCAGGGCCGGATACGAGAAGTATTGGTATTTTGGCGTGACGGGCCATGCCACCGGTCTCGCTCTCCAGGAATCCCCGATTATCGGAGAGGTTTCTGCGAAGGGAGAAAAACCATGGATCATTGAGCCTGGAATGGTCTTCTGTATAGAGCCGTCCGTGCATCTTCCCGGTGTCGGCGGTGTCCGAATTGAAGATATGGTCGCGATTACCGAAGACGGCTTTGAGCTGTTGACAAAGACTGAATATGAAGAACGGCTGTTGTTGAAATAGAAAAAGGAAGGGTGAAATCATGACAGAGGCCAAAAGACTTCTCGACTATATGGAGCGTCATACTAATGAATTTTTGCGTATTTTAAGAGAGGTTGTTGAGATTGAAACTCCTACAGAGGGAGATAAAGAAGATCTGACACGCTGTCGCAACTACTTCCAAGATCTCTTTAGCAAAATCGGCTTTTCCTGCAGGATCATTCCGAGTAATGATGCCCGATATGGTGACCATCTGCTTATGGAGCTCGGCACCGGAGACGAGCAAGTCCTGTTTGTGGGTCACTACGACACTGTTTATGAAAAAGGTGCTTTTGGACCACTTTGGCGTCAAGAGGGCAATAAAGTATGGGGACCGGGAGTCCTTGACATGAAAGGAGGAGATGTTCAAGTCTACATGATTGCCAAGGCTTTAAAAGAGTTGGATCTGTTGCCGGAAAACAAGAAAATCGTGTTCTTCCTGAGCTCAGATGAAGAGGCGGGAAGTTATTCTTCCCATAAGCATTACAAAGAACAAGCAAAGAAAAGCAATGCTGCTTTTGTAATGGAAAGCGCGAGGGGCGATGACGTCGGTGGACTGAAAATCGGACGCTTTGGCAGGGGGAACTATACATTTGTCGCAGAAGGAAAGCCAGCCCATTCAGGACAAGAACCTGAAAATGCACAAAGTGGCTTAAAAGAACTCGCACGGCAAGCGGTTTATCTGGAAAGCCTGACAGACATGGACAAAGGAGTCGTTGTCGCTTGCACTTGTCTGAAAAGCGGCAATGCCGGATGGCCGACAGTTCCTGGAGATGGGGAACTGACCATTGATGCGAGGTTCGCATCAGCAGAACTCGCACAAGAATACGACCTTCTCTTTCAAAACCTAAAGCCGTTTAACGATCAAGTAAAGATTAAGACAATTGGTGGCATCGAAAAACCGCCGTTCGATCAAGAGAATCCAATCCACAAAGATCTCTATGAACGTGCAATTGAAGTTGGATCTGAGTTAGGGCTCGAAATGAATGGAATTGTCACCAGGGGCGGAAGTGACGGCAATTTCACAGCCTCCGTAGGTTGTCCGACACTAGATGGAATGGGCATGAGCGGTGACTTTGTCCACCAGCCAGGAAAGGAATATATTAACACCGACCATTTTGCTGTAAGGACTGCTTTTGCAGCACGGATGGTACTTGAAGTGTTAGGGATTAAACCCGATCAAATAGCGGAAGTCCACTCTGGGAAATATAACGAATGACGCGAGAGGGGGAGCATCATTGGGGGACGTTTATTGGATGACAGCCATCCTGATTATTCAGGCCATCGTCTCTGCGATTATTTGCGCAGTGTTGTCGGCAAGAACAGTCAGCGCGTTGGAAGATGAAAGGGAGTAGAAAACGACGTGCTGAATGGTTATTGAACTTGGCAAATCAAATAATTAAGGTTTGAAAACTGTTATCCGCTACAACGAAGGGGGAGAAAAGATGAATATTTTCGTTGTTGTATTTTTACTATATTTATTGTTTCTGATTGTACTTGGTTACTTGGCTTCGAAAAAACGTGAAGAAACTGTTGATGATTATTATGTGGCAGGCAGAAGTATGAACAAATGGGTAGTGGCAGGAACGTATGGAGCAAGTTTTATGAGTGCCGGCACGTTTATCGGGCAGATGGGTGCAAACTATTCTACGGGATGGGCGCAGATCTGGAATTTCAATGCTACGTTATTGCCGATGTTCATTTTAGCGGCATTCTTCGCTAAAAAGTTCTGGAGGATCGGATATTACTATAAAGCCCGTTCTATGCCGGACCTAATCGCGCTGCGCTATCCTTCAAAATTCACTCGTGGATTCTACTCCATCTTAATCCTATTAATTTATACGGTAGGAATGGCCGCTATGTATCTTGGGATTTTCACAGTATTAAGTCTGGTCACCGACTTGTCATATATGACATGCATCATTATCGGAGCTGTGGCGGTATTGCTTTATTCTCTCTGGGGCGGAGCGAGAGCGGTTGCATGGACAGACACAGCCTGCCTTGTCATCATGATATTTGCGATTGTAGTCTCGGTGAGCGTGGCGCTCTACAATAGTGGCGGATTCACCAATCTAGTAACAGCATACAGCCAAGCGACCGTCCCTGAGGGTAAACCGTGGGTTGGAGGATCGGAACTAGTCTCTTCAACAAACAGTTACTTGTCCCTTAGCATGGTAATTTCGTTCTTCCTTGTCTGGTCGATGGGGAATCTTTCACAACCTCATCAGATGACGAGGGTGTATCTTGCTAAAGATGAGAAGGCGGCAATTAGCGGAGTCGCACTCATTCTCATTCCTAACTGCATTATCTTGATCGGTGGCTTGATCATCGCTGCGTATGCTCGGGTAACCTATCCGAACCTTGATAAAATTGACTATGCATTCCCTTCAGTCGTCCTGGGAAGCCTTCCTTCAATTGTCGCTGCGATTGTCCTTGTAGGTATTATCGCTGCAGTTTTATCCACTGCTTCAACGATGTTGATTATCTCGGCGCAATGTACCGGTTATGATATCTACCAGAAATTAATAAACCCTAATGTTTCGGAAAAAACCGTAGTCAAAATTTCAAGGGTTACGATGGTTGTTTGTACCATTATCTCAATCCTGATTGCGTATTTCGCACAGACGGTACAAGGTATCTTCTTCTTGTGGTCTTCGGCATTTGCAATGATGGGAGCGGGCGTCTTGCCTTCCTTGATAGGAGTATTCTATTGGAAACGGGCTAACTCTAAAGCATGCCTGACCAGTATGGTGATCGGTTTCACTTCAACTGCGGCAATGTACATCTTCCCATCCTTGCTGCCAGATTGGGCGGTACACCCAATCCTCCCGGGCTTAATTCTTTCTGTCTCCGCCTTCGTCATCGTGGCCCTTTGTACGCGAAAGCCGGATGACGAAATCATTGAAATGTTCTTCGGTGAAAAAATGAAAGATCCGAAGAAGCGTAAGGAACCCGCAATTGCACAGGTCGGCACGGTAAATGAGTAAGGTTTGACTAACTTCAAAATGAACGGATAAAGAAATATAAACACCCGGGGTTTGCACAATTCCCCGGGTGAACATGTTGGGATGGTGGATTGTGAAGATGGAGGAACAGGTAGCTGTGATCACAGGCAGTACCTCTGGCATCGGGGAAGATATTGCAGTCAAGTTCGGCCAGGGTAATTACAAAGTGGTCGTCGTCGGAAGAAATATAGAACGTGGTAACCGCATCGTAGATTCTATCAAAGCCGGTGGTGGGGAAGCGATTTTCGTGCAATCTGATGTCTCCCAGGCGAGAGAGTGCGAGGCCTTATTCAGGAAAGTGCTCTCAACCTATGGAACCGTTGATATTTTAGTCAACAATGCAGGAACCATGCGCAATAGACCTATTACCGAGATGGAAGAAGAAGACTGGGATGACATCTTAGAAGTCAATCTGAAATCGTATTTTCTGTGTTGCAAGGAAGCAATCAAGATCATGAAGGAGAAAGGATATGGGAGGATTATCAATATCTCCTCAAGAGGTTGGCTAGGCGGTACAGCCCAGAGCAATTATGCCGCATCCAAAGGTGGAATTGTCAGCCTGACACGATCGCTTGCTTTAGAAACCGCAAGAATGGGTATTACTGTGAATTGTGTAGCACCAGGAATGATTGATACTCCGCTGCACCAACAGAGCACTGAAGAAGAAGTCAGCTTTCGGATGAACAGTCAACCTATGGGCAAAGTCGGAACTCCACGGCAGGTCACAAACATCGTCGAATATTTTGCAGATGAAGAGAACTGGTTCACGACAGGACAGGTTATCTATGTTTGTGGTGGGATGAGTGTCTTGGCGTCACTGTCGTCTTAACATGTATTTGTCAAAACAATGAGACGTTGGAATTGGATAAGTGATTAATTAGTATTGAAGCAGCCGGCGCGGCTGCTTTTTTCTTTTGGGGGGAGTGGATGAAATGGATTACATCGCTGGCTATACAACAATTATCGACATGACAGCGGAGGATATCCACCAGTGTAATCTGCTGGCGGCACCTGTTGAGGTGTCGTTTTTTGCTGTATGAAATACAAAATTAACCTGCAATTCTACATTGTAATATTATGCAGTCCGTTGTATAGTTATATTCATTATTGAATAGTACATCAACTATGAATAATTGGTTCTATAACCAGTTCAGACTCAACGCTAATTCAACTAGCAGGAATCATTTTAAATTATCAAATTATTAATTGCATTCGTTCTTGCCACTCTGTATAGTCTTATTCAAATACGAATACTTATCTAACAGGAGGTGCCGCATGTCCATCTTTTCCATCAATCCGGATACCCAATTTGAAATCATTGATTCGACTGATGAAGATCTGATTGTGACGAACCGGGCCGGGGTAATTGTCCAGGCGTCAAGGATCAGCGGGCGGCATTATGGGGTGACACCGGAGTCGCTGCTTGGCCGTTCGGTTTATGACTTGGAGCAGGAGAAGGTGTTTGTGCCGGCGATTACGCCGCTCGTTTTGAAAGAAAAGAAGAAAGTGGTGCTGGTGCAAGATACGCCGAATGGGACCCGTGAACTGATCATCGGGTTTCCGCTGTTTGATGAAGCGGGCGAGGTAGAGCATGTCATCAGCTACTCGTGCGAATGGTCGGAGCTAGTCGTCATCCAAGACTACCTGAACGATATGGAAGCGGAGATGGCGCGGATGAAGGAGGAGCTGAGTCTGCTTCGTCGGGAGGCGGCGGTTCCGGAAGGGCTGGTGCTCGCATCCAGGTCGACTTCAGAAGCGTTTGCGGGAGGGCTGGAAGCGGCGGAACTGGATGTGCCGATCCTCCTGTACGGGGAACACGGGACCGGAAAGGCGACTCTTGCGCGTGAAATCCATGTACACAGCCGCCGCAGCGAAGAGGCGTTCCTGACACTGGATTGCCGGACGGTTCCGGAAGCACTGTTTGAGCGGGAGCTGACGGGTGATTCGGACGGGAAGATCGGAATGCTGTCGATTGCGGAAGGCGGCACATTGTATCTTGAGGGGATCGACCGGCTGTCGCCGTATCTTCAAAACCGGCTGGCCGGCTGGTTGAAAGAGAAGAAGTACCAGACGATGGAAGGGGCAGAAGTTCCGTTTGATGTCCGGATCATGGCATCCGCGGAGGGCGATCTGTCCGGTGCAGTACAGGACGGGGCCTTTAGCCGGGAGCTGTTTTATCTGATCCATCTTGTGCCGATCGAACTGCGCCCGCTTATGGATCGGAAAGAGGACTTGTCCTCGCTCATCCCGCTTTTCCTGGATCGATTCTGCGAAAAGCACGGGGTCAGGAAGGAACTATCCCAAGGGCTGTTTGAATACCTGCTTGAGTGTCCATGGCCGGGCAATATCGATGAACTGGCGAATGTGATGGAGCGGCTGGTCATTGGCGGCAGGAATAAATTGCTGACGGCAGATGACCTGCCGATGGAATACCGCGTACCGGCGGGCGATTCCCTGTCGGAGATTGAGATGGACGGCAGGCCGTTGCCGAGCATCCTGGAGAGTGTGGAAAAGCGGGTACTGATGGCGGCCAAGCAAAAATACGGGACGACGACCGAGATGGCGAAACAACTGGGTATCAGCCAGCCGTCGGTCGTCCGGAAGCTGAAGAAGTATGAGGGAGAGTGAGGGTGAACCGGGACCGACCGGAGCAAACCCGTTTCGCTCTTCTTCCAATAAAGAACGAGGAGGACGTCATCATGACAAAACAGCTTGAGCAAGCTACACAGCCGGAGTGGACCCGGATGGTCGCGAACATCGGCAATTTCCTCGCCCCGAGCATGGCGAAGGACCATCCGAACCTTCCGGTGGTAAAGGCGGAAGGGTGCTATTACTACGGAACAGATGGCAAGAAGTACTTGGACTTTACGTCGGGGATTGCGGTGGAGAACGTGGGGCACCGGCATCCGAAGGTCGTGCAGGCGATCAAGGACAGTGCGGATCATCTCGTGCACGGGCCGTCCGGTGTGATCATCTATGAGTCCATCCTGAAGCTGGCGCATGAACTCCAGCAGGTGCTTCCTCCGAATCTGGACAACTTCTTCTTCGCGAACAGCGGGACGGAGGCGATCGAGGGGGCGCTGAAGCTTGCGAAGCATGTGACGAAGCGACCGTATGCCGTGTCGTTCACGGGCTGTTTCCATGGACGCTCGATTGGTGCATTGAGTGTCACCACGTCAAAAAGCAAATACCGAAAATACCAGCAGCCATCCTGGCTGACGTACCAGCTGCCGTATGCGTTGCCGGAAGATCTGCCGGAAGGGGCGGACCCAGAAGCATTCTTCCCGGAAAAGCTGGAGAAGGATGCCCGCCGGCTGTTCAGCCATCAGGTGGATCCGGAAGAAGTGGCATGCATGATCATTGAGCCGGTGATGGGTGAGGGCGGCTATATCATCCCTCCGAAGGCGTGGCTGCGGAAGATCCGCGAGATCTGTGACCGGCACGGGATTTTGCTGATCTTTGACGAGGTCCAGACTGGGTTCGGCCGCACGGGGAACTGGTTTGCGGCGCAAACCTTTGGTGTAACGCCCGACATCATGGCAATCGCAAAGGGAATCGCGGCGGGTCTGCCACTGAGCGCGACCGTCGCGTCGAAGGAACTGATGGACCAGTGGCCGCTCGGATCGCACGGGACAACGTTCGGCGGAAACCCGATCGCCTGCTCGGCGGCACTTGCATCATTGGAAGTCATGAAAGAAGAGAAATTGCTTGAGAACGCCCGTGAGGCCGGGGCGTATGCAATGGAGCGTCTCTTGGAGATGAAGGACAGTTATCCGGTGATCCGGGATGTCCGTGGGCTCGGGCTCATGATCGGCATCGAGCTCTGCGATCCGGAGACGGGTGAGCCGGACGGAGCGGCGGTCATGGATGTACTGGACCGCTGCCTGGAGAAGGGTGTCCTGTTTTATCTGTGCGGCAACTCCGGCGAAGTCATCCGGATGATTCCGCCGCTCACGGTGACGAAACAACAAATCAACGACGGACTCGGAGTGCTTGAAGAAGTGCTTCAGGAACGCGGAAACTGAAGGGACAGAGGGGGAAAAGCGATGACAGTCATTAAAGGAGAGCAGGCGATTTCTAAAGGAGCCGTCTGGAAGTTTCTGATTCCGTCTTTGATCGGGGTGCTCTTGTTCCTTGTGCCAATCAAGTGGAACGGGGAAATCACAATCGGAATCGGAGTCATGGCGTCCGCGCTGCTTGGATGGGGAAGTGAGTGGATTCCGGCGTTCCTGGTTTGGATGCTTGGATTCACGGCGGCGGTGACGCTGGTTGCGGTGTTGGTGAAGCCTGCGTTTGTGATGGACCGGCCGTTTTTGAAGAACCTGTTCGTCGTCGGGCCGTTCGGCATCATTACACGACTGTTCGGATTTGCCGTAGGGGTCATGGCGTACTTTGAAGTGGGTCCGGCATTTATTTCTTCCCGTGCAACGGGCGGAGTTGTGCTGTTCGACCTGGCACCGGTGTTGCTGACCTGGTTCCTGTTCGCTGGTGTCATGCTGCCACTGTTGGTGGAGTTTGGCCTGATGGAATTCTTCGGCGCACTGCTGACGCGGTTCATGCGCCCGATCTTCACGCTTCCGGGACGCTCCTCGATCGACACGCTCGCTTCGTGGATGGGAGCGGCACCGGTCGGCGTCGTCATCACGATGAAACAATACGATGAAAACAATTACACTGGGCGGGAAGCCGCGGTCATCGCAACGACGTTCTCGATTGCATCTGTCGCGTTTTCCCTCGTCGTCGCCAAAGTCATCGGACTCGGCCATCTGTTTGTCCCGTTCTATCTCACACTCAGCGTCGCGAGCATCGCCGCCGCCATCATCATGCCGAGGATTCCACCGCTCTCGCGCAAACCCGACACGTACTTTGACGGCAGCGCTCGGCAGGAAAATGATGAAGCCATCCCTGAAGGAGAAACCGCTGTAAGCTGGGGTTGGAAACTGGCACTTAAGAAAGCAGAGACGACGAAAAGCGCGAAAGGTCTTGTTAAAGACGGTGTCAGCACGGTCCTGGATATCTGGCTCGGACTGATCCCGCTCGTCATGAGCCTCGGTGCATTGGCATTAATTATCGCCGAGTTCACACCGATCTTTAACTGGATCTCCTACCCGCTCGTACCGATCCTCACATGGATGGGCCTCCCAGAAGCCGCGGCTGCTGCACCGACCATGCTCGTCGGCTTCGCCGACATGTTCCTCCCATCAGTTATCGGAAGCGGCATCGAAAGTGAACTGACAAGGTTCGTCGTCGGTACGCTGTCGCTGACACAGCTGATTTACATGTCGGAAATCGGAATCCTGATCCTGCGTTCCAACATCCCGGTCAGCTTCCTGGATCTCGTCGTGATCTTCATCCAGCGTACGATCATTACGCTGCCAATCATTGTGGTCATTGCGCATTTGTTTGTGTTTTGAATAGTGGTGAATGGAGAAAAGCAGCCGGAGCGGCTGCTTTTTTCGCTTTTGGGGCTGAATCCCTACCTGGGGGTACTTGAGTTCTTACGAAGGGGTGCCTGGGTTCTTACCTTCGGATAGTGAGTCGCTACGGCGGGTTTATGAGTTTTTACCTTTTGGGGGTGAGTGGTTACTTAAAAAATTTACCCACATGAGAAATACCTTACTAGCCGGTTACCCAATTGTCAGACACGCCGCGCAAGCGGGAAAGCCAAGTGGAAGGTTACCGGAAACGCGTGGCTAACCCGATAAATTCAAGGACGAGTGTACCTTGCAAAAGTGAGTGTTAACATAGAGCGATGCAGCAATTATTCGGTTAAAGGATCGGAAGATAGGGTTAGAACAGAATAATTAATAAATATTTCGAAAAATGTGTTGACAGCGCTTTCATGGTCGCTTATGATTTGTGTACAGAAATTGTATACAGAGTTTTCGTATTTTTTTACCTTCAAACTTTGTATACAAATATTGTGTACAGAAAGGAGGCTCTCTGATGGTAAGGTCTACAGCGCAAGAATATGCCTATCGTGAGATTAAGAAACGGATTATTGAAGGGACACTGGAACCATTGCAACCAGTGGTCGAAGAAGAAATTTCAGCAAAGTTGAAGATCAGCCGGACCCCTTTAAGGGCTGCGCTTCAAAGACTAGAAATTGAGAAACTGGTTGAACGACAAGAGAATGGGCGGCTGAGAATCTCGAATATCTCTATAAAAGAAGTCAAAGAGATTTTTAAAGTACGATCCAAGCTCGAAGAAATTGCTGTCTGTGAAGCAACAGAAAATGCAACAGAGCAGGACTTAATCGAACTAGCCCAACTCGCCGATATGATTCATGAAGCTTTGCAGTCAAAGGACCTCGAAGAGATTTTAAAGTACGGGTCTAAGTTTCACACTTACATCTACCAACTAAGTGGGAACCGTACAGTGAACAACTTTATCAGCCAACTGAACGATCACATCCATCGATACCGGAGACTGGTTCCAAATCATAAATTGGAGCGGACAATCGAAGAGGGGAAGGAACATCATCAGATTGTCAGGTGTATGGCGAATAGGGATGCAGAGGGGGCCGGATTGGCCATGAAACAACATATTGAGAACAGCCTAAATTCCGCTGTGGATGCTATTCGAATCTATGAAAGCAGCAAGCAAGCAACCTGGTGAAACGAGACAAATTCAATGAACAGGAGTGGTTTATTCATGACTAGCAATCAACGTTTCAATACAACCGCCATTCACGCGGGACAATGCCCAGATGAGAAATCCGGGGCTGTGTCACAGTCTATCATTCCGGCAGTGGCTTATTGTTTTGATGATGCAGAGTCCGCTGTTGATGTAGTTTCAGGCAAGAAAGAAGGCCGGTACTATGGAAGGTATGGAAACCCGACGACGAGAACACTTGAAAATAAGGTAGCATTTTTGGAAGGTGCTGAAGACGCCCTTGGGGTAAGTAGTGGGATGGCTGCCATCAGTATTGCTTTGTTGGCATTCTTGCGCAGCGGAGATCACGTAGTTGTGACTAAAGATGTGTATGGAGGCACTCATAAATTCCTATCTAATATTGCGACACGCTATGGAATTGAGTATGATTTTGTAGATTGCACAAACTATTCAAACATTGAAGGTGCAATTAAAGAGAATACAAGGGCGGTGTATATCGAGACTCCATCCAACCCAACGCTAACACTGATTGATATTGCAGCGGTGGCAACCATTACAGGACGCCATGGCCTAAAGCTGATTGTCGACAATACGTTTATGACACCATACCTTCAAAGGCCAATCGAATTGGGAGCAGATATCGTGGTTCACAGTGCTACGAAATACTTGAACGGTCATGGAGATGTGATTGCCGGTATCATCTGCGGTTCCAAGGCAGACATCGAGTACATGCGCAAAGACATGATGGGGGACCTTGGCCAGAATTTAAATGCTTGGGAATCTTTCTTAATCCTGAGAGGAATCAAGACCCTGGGAATCCGTATGGAACAGCATTGTAAGAATGCTCAGAAGGTGTCGGAGTATCTGGAACAGCATCCCATGGTCGAGCGGGTATTCTATCCTGGGCTGCCCTCTCACCCGCAGCACAGCCTGGCGAAAAAGCAAATGAAGAATATGGGGGGGATTGTCGCTTTTGAAGTAAAAGGGGATGTGCAGACCGGAAAGGATTTCATCAGCGCATTGAAAGTCGCAATGATTTCATTTAGCCTGGGTGATCCGGAGACGCTTGTACAACACCCTGCATCCATGACACATTCATCCATTCCTGAAAGTCAGCTCCATGAATTCGGCCTTTCAAAAGGACTTATCCGGTTGTCGGTAGGGCTCGAGGACGCAGAAGATATCATTGAGGACATAAATCAGGCACTTTTGTTAGCAAGTGCTATCCCGATTAAAAATTGAACTCGTACCGTCAAGAGAGACTATGTTGATTCAGAATCAAAATTTTTTAGAGAGAATTATCGGAATGTTCTAAATCATAAAACGAAAACTGGAGGGGACCGAATGCTGACACTCAAAAATCTACGGGTTGCTTTCGGAGATCACGAAGTGCTGAAAGGAATTGATATAACCGTCAAAAAAGGGGAAGTCGTCACGTTTATCGGGCCAAGCGGAACCGGTAAAACCACCTTACTGAGATCTATCAATTATCTTGAAAAACCAAGCGATGGGGAGGTGATGTTGTCGGATGTAGGCATTAAGTTTAAGTCTGCAAATAAAAAAGACATTTTAAGACTCCGGAGAAAAACGGCCATGGTCTTTCAGCAATTTAATCTCTTCAAGCACAAGACGGTTGTTGAAAATGTGATGGATGCCCAAATCGCGATCCAAAAGAAATCGAAAAAAGAGGCCTATGAGAAGAGTTGCGAGGAATTGGAAAAGGTAGGCCTTCTGGATAAGAAAGATATGTACCCCTCGCGCTTATCCGGAGGGCAACAGCAGAGAGTGAGCATTGCCAGGGCATTGGCATTGGAACCGGAAGTCATTCTGTTCGACGAACCGACATCCGCACTTGACCCTGAATTGGTCGGAGAAGTTCTTAAGGTCATTGAAAACGTCGCGAGATCCGGCATGACAATCTTGCTCGTCACGCACGAAATGAGATTCGCTAAAAACATTTCATCGAAAGTGGTCTTTATGGATCAGGGTCATATTGTTGAACAGGGTACCCCGGAAGAGATTTTTGAAAAGTCAACCCATATCAGAACAAGGCAGTTCTTGAAAGAGTATTACGAAGCAGAAGAAGATCTGGCAATAGCCAATGTATAAATAATATTAAATAGGAGGTCAAACATGAACAAAAAATGGAGCTTTATTACACTGGCGGGTTTACTTTTCTTGGGTGCTTGCAGCGATGGAGAAGCTTCTACAGATGAAGCTGGAGTCCGAACATTGACCGTAGCAGTTCCACCGACATCCAAGCCATTGAGCTGGGAGGAGAACGGCAAACTGACAGGCTACGAGCCTGATATTCTTCGGCTTGTGGATGAAAAACTTGAAGACTATGAGTTCGATTTAGTGGGAGTGGCCGATAGTGCTGCAGAAATCGGCTTGGATACCGGCAAGTACGACATGATTGCACAGGGTCTCTTCAAAAGTGAGGAGAGGGCTGAGAAGTACCTGATTCCCGATGAAAATAATGGTGCGAGCCTCATGCGGATCTATAAACGGAGTGACTCTGATGACATTGAGAACATGAAAGACTTGGTAGGGAAGAAAATCGTGCCGACCACCCCTACTGGTGGAGTCTTTAACTTCATTATGGGTTGGAATGAAAAGAATCCTGACCATGAGATTGAATTCCAGACTTCAGACGCAGGTCTGTCTTATGCGGACCGGCTCCGTGAAGTGGAATCCGGAAAATATGATGCTCTGATCCTCCCTTCCAACCTGGGACAAAATGAAATTATTGAAAGTCAGGATATGCAGATTGTCACCACCGAGCCGGTAGAAGTATTCCCGACGTATTTTATGATTTATAAAGATGAAGAAAATGCTGCGCTCAAAGACGATATCAGCGAAGCGCTGGCCGAATTGAAAGAGGAAGGGAAGCTATCAGAACTCTCCCTCAAATACTACGGTGAGGATGTCTTCGAATTCAGTGAATAAAAAGTTACACAAAATCAAAGGACATTCATGCACAAATGTATCAAACGATGAAAATGGGCAAGCAGGCCTGCACGCCTGCTTCCCCCATACTCTTCTGCCAGTGACATAGAGAGCTGCATTTAGTATACCCAAAAACTCACTTTGTAATCCAAGGAAAGGAGGAAGCTCCTTGCTCGATATTAAATACATGCTGGAGATCACTCCGTCGCTCCTTAGTGTTCTTCATGTAACCCTGATCATTCTGATCGCATCCTCAGCCCTTGGTTTAGGCTTGAGCATTCTGGTTACCGCAATCCGGATCAAAAAGGTGAAATACCTCAGCCAGGTCATGGATCTGTTCATCTCGTTTACGAGAAGTGTTCCAATTGTCCTGCAACTATTCCTTATGTATTACGGTTTCCCGTTCCTATTGTCCATGATTGGAATCCATGTAAGTGATTTTAGTGCAGCAGCCGCTACCGTTTTGGCGCTGACCCTTTACAATGCAGGTTACTTATCAGAGGTACTTCGTCCGGCATACCTTGCCGTAGAAAAAGGACAACATGAAGCGGCAGATGGACTCGGCTATACCCCTTTTCAGAAATTCACGCGTATTATCGCGCCTCAAGTAATTCCAATTGCACTTCCGGGATGGGGGAATGCCCTAGTCTACCTGATTCATGATACGTCCCTTATCTTTACGATCGGTGTAGCGGATATTATGGGGGTTGCTAATACTCTGATCTCGAGTTCATATGGTGCCCATCAAATTGAAATCTACCTGACAATAGCGCTTCTCTTCTGGGCAATCACCTTCTCCGCGGATACGATGGTAAGAATCTTTGAGAAGAGGGCAGCGAAATATAACTTGAGCAACGGTATTGCTCCGAAGAAAAAGGCGAAACGTAAAATGAGAATCTTGGTTCAGAAGGGGGTTTGACTATGTTCAAGTTTGATGTAATGGCTCAAGATTTTATAGGCATTCTGATGGTTGTTCCCAAAACCCTCCTTTTGGCGATTCTCATCCTCTTCCTATCCACAATACTTGGAGGAGTCATTGCGCTGATTCAGCAATATCGGATTCCCGTCGTTGTACAGGTTGTGAAAGTGTTCAAGTCCTTTTTGAGAGGTACCCCTGCGGTCGTGCTGCTGTACCTGATGTACTATGCATTGCCGCAAATCGCACATCTGTTACTGAAAATAGTGGGGGTTGAATTCAATCCCCATAATTTAAATCCCGTCGTTGTTGTCATCGTGACTTTCTCGCTCACCATGTCTGCGTTTCAGTCGGAGATTATCAGAGGGGCGTTTATGTCTGTAAGTGAAGGTCAGATTGAAGCTGCGCACTCTCTTGGATATAACTTCATGCAAACACTGTCACGTGTCATTATGCCGCAAGCTCTTATGGAAGCACTTCCGGATTTCCTGAACTCCTATATGGTTATCATCAAAGCGCTATCACTCGCTTTCCTGATCACAGTGGTCGATATCTTTGCGCAGGCGAAGATCATGGGGGCGATGAGCTTCAGGTATCTGGAAGCATTTGTTGCGGCAGCGTTGATCTATTGGCTGATTAGCGCCATTCTCACTGCTTTGATTAACCGTTACGAATTGAGACTAAGAAAGGCATATTAAAGATCATATTTTAGAAGGAGTCGATGCAAATGAATAAATTTGAGCGGATCCAAGCAGCGTTGAATCATGAGGAAGTCGACCGAGTGCCCATGAGTCTTTGGATGCACCTTTCTGCAAACGATATTAATCCGCGCGGGCTGGCCGAATCACAAGTCGCCCAAAGCCGAAAGTTCGATTTTGATTTCATCAAGCTCATGCCATTCGGCCTTTACTGTGTAGAAGACTGGGGCGCAACTGTGGAGTACTACAGCACACCGAACCGCCCTCCAGTAGTCGTGAAGCCCGGCATTGAAACTGTTGAAGATTGGGGCAGGCTTGAAGTCCTTCCTGCGATCTATGGAACATACGGGAAACAGCTGCAGTATGCAAAGTACGTGAGCAAAGAGGTGAAAGGTGAAATTCCTTTTGTCCAGACCATTTTCAGTCCGCTGACTGTGGCCAGAAAGTTGGCAGGAGACCGGCTGATTCTCGATATGAAAATGAACCCGCAACTGGTCATGCAGGCACTTGACGTCATCACCGAAACCACCATCAACTTTGTGAAAGCAAATATTGAAGCAGGGGTGGATGGCTTCTTCTTTGCAACACAATGTGCAACCGAAGAACTGATGACGGAAGAAGAGTACCGGACATTCGGCGTCCCTTATGACCTGAAGGTGATCAACAGTTATCAGCAAGAGACATTCTTGAACATTGCACACATGCACGGAGATAAGGTGATGTTTAATCTCATAGCCGATTATCCGGTAAATTGCCTGAATTGGCATGACCGGTGGGTATCCCCTTCCTTGGCGGAAGCCCGCAAGAGAACGGATAAATGCCTGCTAGGCGGCATTCGAGAGGCTCCGTATTATGATGAAAACAATAAATTCGTCAGAAATAGCCTTTTGATTGATGGAACGGTAAAAGAAATCGAAGATCACGTGCGGGAATCCATTGATGCCGTCGATGGAAAGGGACTCATTCTCGGACCGGGTTGTGTGATTGACCAGGAAACCCCTGAGAGGAGCCTTTACGCAGCCCGTAGAGCCGTTTATCCTTCAGTCCAAACGGTCATTGCCTAATTACCTTTTAATGAGCTTCGGTTTGAGACGAAGCTCATTATTTTTGATGTAAAGGGGTCTGCCATGAAAACATGGAGTAATTTCATTGTCCTATTCATGATTGTGCTGTTCCTCGTCAGTCAAATCCTCACCCTCACATTTCTCGATTGGACATTGTCCGGGCTTTCTCTGATTGTGATGTTGATCAGTTTGATCTACAGCAGGCAACTCCCGAAATGGTTCAGTACAGTGATGATTGCCATAGGATCTTTGATTCTCTTGAATCAGCAGGCTGGCTGGGATGTCTGGGAAGAAGCGCTCACTAAAAATATGCCCATCGTTTGTCTGATCATTGTGGCTCCGATCCTTTCGATCCCGATCAGACAGGGAAAGTACGATGAAGCGATCTTTTCACTGGTGGCCACATTCAAGGGAAGTATAACGCTCTTTTTCTCATTTCTTCTGATGCTCTTTAATTTTATTGGGCCGATAACCAACTTGGGTTCCATCCATATCATTCATTCCATGATGAACCAATTAAAACTGTCTAAGGAGTTCTTGGCCAAAGTCTATACACGTGGTTTTTCTTCAATTAATACATGGTCTCCTTATTTCGCTTCTGTTCTGTTGGTCATCTATTATTTAGACATTCCGATAACCCGTTTTTTGCCGTATGGACTGTTATTGAGTTTCTTTCAAATTCTCTTATCCACTGTACTGTTCTCACTAAGAGAGGCGCCATCTATGACGGTGTGTCTTCCTGATGCTTCAACTGCAGTCAGAGGCAGAAAGCTCACAGAATTGAGTTTAGTGTTCGCTGGCCTGATCGGAGTGATTATCACACTAGAGCCTGTTGTTCGTGTAGGTGTCAGTGTCTTGGTCACTATTACGCTGATGGTTTTCTCTGTTCTTTGGAGTGTTCTTCAGAAACGCTTTAAAGGATTCCTTAAAGATATGGACGAATTCCGGTCGAACATCCTTCCGAGACAATCAAATGAAATCTCCTTGTTTTTTTCTGCGGGTTTTTTCAGTGTGGTTCTGTCGGGGACCGCTGTGGCGGATCATCTGAACTTGATCTGGGAGCAGCTAGCCGACGTCTCGGTATTTTTGTTAATCCTCTTTACGATTGTCCTCATTTCGGCTTTTGCGTTTATAGGAATCCACCAGATTGTAGTTGTGAGCTCTATCCTCGCCAGTGTTTCACCAGTGATGATCAGTATCGATGACATAACATTTGCCATGATTTTACTGAGTGCTTGGGCTATCGGAAGTGTGGTTTCACCCGTTGCACCTATGAATGTGATTTCCTCAAATTTATTAAAGGTCAATGTGTATCGGGTGATTCTGAAATGGAACTTGCGTTATGCCATTCTATTGATCGGAATCCATACGATGCTGATTTATGTGGTGCATCTCCTGCTTGCGGTATGAACTTCGATTGCACGGAAAAGAGAGGCGACTTTAGACAATGGCTACTGAAATCTATTCAAATCTGAAAAAGGGAGAACGTGGTGCATGGCTTAGCATAACCATCTATCTAGTGCTCAGCGCAGTCAAATTCCTCACTGGAATAGCGGGGGCATCAGAAGCACTAAAGGCAGATGCACTGAACAATACGACGGATGTCATTGCCTCGATTGCCGTCCTGATTGGTTTGAGGATATCCCAAAAACCACCCGACCGAAATCACCGATACGGCCATCTCCGTGCCGAAACCATCGCCTCGCTCATCGCTTCATTTATTATGGCGGTGGTCGGCCTTCAGATTCTGATCGGAGCGGTCATCTCAATTTATGCTGGTAGCGCAGGTCATCCCTCTCCATTAACTGGGATTGTCGCACTCGCCAGCGGTATGGTGATGTACACGGTTTACTTATACAATGTTCGACTCTCAAAGGAAATAGGAAGCTCGGCTCTCCACGCAGCAGCACAGGACAACCGGGCAGACGCACTGGTCAGCTTCGGAGCAGCGGCTGGGATTGGCGGTGCCATATTTGGATTTCCGATTATTGACACTATCACGGCGCTCATCATCGCAATCATTGTCATACTTGCAGCCGGCACAATCTTTAAAGAAGCCGTCTATGCGCTGACCGACGGATTTGATGAAGAGGAAGGAGAAATGCTCAAACGACTGACGGAATCCGTACAAGGTGTCGATCAAATCCGCGATCTCAAGGGCCGGATGCACGGCAACATGACATTATTGGACATGACCATAACGGTGGATCCCCACCTTAATGTCGTTGAAAGCCATAAAATCACCGAAGAGATTGACAGCAAGATGCGAAAAGCAAAGCCGTATACAAAAGTATTCATCCATATTGAGCCAGGAGGGGAGAGAAGGAGAGTAAACTTAGATGGTGGATGTGGGGAAGGTTAGTGATCGGGATGATTAGTGCGTGCGGGGGAAGAAACGGGAACCTAGTATATCGATACCTAACTCCCCGCCTTATGAATGCTTTCCGAAAACGAGTGATGAACAATCCTAGGTTAGGGGGTACCTTCAGTACTTCTGGAGAAGCTATTAAGAACGTGATCAAACATTAAAAAGACGATCCATCCTCCGGAATACCGGAAGTGTTTTGTCTTCGTTACTCTGTAAGGTGATCATTTTTACGTTTCCGCTCTTTTGTTCGGTTTCCTTCAGGTGCAGAAGAGCAGTGGATTCCGGTAGGGCTTGTAAATACGATCCTGTGGCCGTTTTTGCCGTAGACGTCCCTGACGGAAGGGATGTTCAACTTCTGGATATCATAAAATGGAATCGAGTACATGCTGCCCCACTATGGAATGGGTTGGGCTGAAGGAGCCGGTGGCTGTATGTAGGACAACGAAGGGGATCGGGTATTAGCAGAGCTTGCGAGAATTGTTAAATAGGACTGATGTCTAAAGAAGTTTAACTAATGCCGACTTCCGTTGACCCATCTACTTTAACGTGCTAAACTACAAAATAGTTTGACTAACTAACAACTTAAAACTTTTATACTTCTTATCCAGAGCGGCGGAGGGACTGGCCCGACGATGCCCGGCAACCGGCAGGCGAATGCTTGTATCGGTGCTAATTCCTGTGGGAGTGATCCCAGCAGATGAGAAGAGTCCGCCGATAAATCGCCACGCACTCTTCTACATGGAGTGCGTTTTTTATTTGTCCGGGTTTTGGACAAATGCTTCCGCTGCCCGGGCGAACCGCTCCGCAAGGGGAGAGGCATCCTGCCGGTTCCATGCCAGATACAGGCCGATGGCGTCATCTGCGCCCTTAATCTCCCGGTAGACGATCTCATCCCGCTGGGTCTCAGCAGCTGCTGTCGACACGATGGAGATACCGATGCCTGCGGCAACGAGGGATAGGATGGTCGTGACGCCTTCCGCTTCCTGGCGGATGTCGGGGCTGAGCCCGACGCGGTTGCAGAGGGCGATGATGTTGTCAAAGTAGCCGGCTTCTTCCCCCCGCGGCGGCAGGATAAACGGTTCGCCTTGGAGATCGGACAGCCGGATCGGAAAGGTGTCGGCGGCCAGCGGATGAGAGGACGGCAGGGCAACGACGAACGGATAGTCGTACAGGTGGAAGAATCCGAGTGCGTCCCCGTTGATCGGCGGGCAAAGGAACCCGATGTCGATCCGGCGTTCGGCCAGTGCTTCATTCTGCATCGCGCTCGACATCCGGTGGAGGATGAGCTCGACGTCCGGGTACCGGTCCTTGAACGAGCGGAGGATACGAATGATGCCGCTGCTCAGCATCCCCGTGTAGCCGACGGAGAGCTTGCCAGCTTCACCTTTATGGATCTTCCGTGCCTCAGTGGTCGCCCGCTCGAGGCTGCCCATGATGGCCTTGGCCTCGCGGAAGAGATGTTCGCCTGCAGGAGTTAGCCGGACGGAGCGATTGGTCCGGTAGAAAAGCTGGGCCCCGATTTCCTCTTCGAGCTGGGCGATCTGCTGGGAGAGGGGCGGCTGGCTCATGTTCAGCTCCTTGGCGGCGCGGCCAAAATGCAGGTGTTCTGCGACGGCGATAAAGTATCTCAGATGTCTCAGTTCCATAGCGGGTTCCTCCGGTGGAAGTTAATGGTTGATTGATAGCTGTTACATATCATTTCATCTTCAATACATATTAGCCCGACAGAAGTCTTAATGGTAGTGTAATTCAAAAGATTTAATGTCGGAATATTTATATAGGGAGGAAGAACAATGTTTGCTCCTGCAAATGACTTTAATACATTCCTGAAAAACCGGTTTACCACTCACGGAAAGAGAACAGCACTCCATGCGGCGGGTGAGTCGATTAATTACGAGGATCTGCTTGCGGAATCCAGCCGACTGGCGAATGCGTTTATCCGTGCGGAGGTCGGCCGGAACACACGGATCGGGATGCTCATTCCGAACAGCATTGAATACGTAGTTACCGAACTTGCCATCTATTTTTCGGGTGGAACGAAGGTTGCACTCAACACGATGCTCCGGGAAACAGATATCGAGTACATCCTGAATGACTCGAGTGCGGAAATCATGGTCGTGGACCACCAGTACCTGCCGATCATCGAAAATGTGAAGGACAAGCTCACGACCGTGCGCCAAATCGTCGTCCTGAACGGCCCGGCGGATCAGCCGGAAGAATATGTGGACTGGCACGCATTCAAGGACAGCGAGTCTTCTGCTTTTCCGGAAGTGGGCAACGATCCGGATGACATGACAACCATCCAGTACACGGGCGGGACGACAGGGGAGCCCAAGGGCGTCATCTACACACGCGAACGGACTCTGCTTACGCTGTCGTCGATCATCATCGATGCGGACGTGCATCATGACGAGAAAATCCTGGTCACAACACCGCTCCCGCATGCGGCCTGGCTCTATACGTATTCCGGGCTGATCATGGGGGCGCAGGTCTTCATCGAAGAAAAGTTCGACCTGGAGACGGTCGTGCGCCACATCGAAGAAAACCGGATCACGTTCCTGAGCCTGGTACCGACAATCATCTACCGACTGCTGGATCACCTGGAGGGCAAGGACATCGATGTCAGCTCGATCCGCACGATCCAGTACGGCACCGCTCCGATTACCGCGGAGCGGCTCAAGCAAGGACTGGAGCGGTTCGGTCCGGTCTTTACCCAGATCTACGGGTTGAGCGAAACGCAGAGCGCTGCGACATGGCTGAGAAAAGATGATCACCTGAAGGGCGGCAAACTGCTCCGCAGCTGCGGCAAGCCCGCGTACTTCAGCGCTGTGAAGATCGTCGACGACGAGGGGAACGAACTGCCGGCGGGCGAGCCTGGCGAAATCCTGGTCAAGGCAGTTACGAACATGACCGGCTACCTGAACAAACCGGATAAGACGCGCGAGGCGCTGACGGAAGACGGCTGGCTCCATACGGGCGACGTCGGCTCGAAAGACGAGGACGGCTACATTTATCTGCTTGACCGCAAAAAGGATATGATCATCAGCGGCGGCATGAACGTATACTCGTCGGAAGTCGAAAACGCCCTCCAACTGCACCCGGCCATCCGCCAGGTCGCGGTCATAGGAGTGCCGGACGAAGACTGGGGCGAAGCGGTCCATGCGTTCGTCATCCTGAAGGACACCATCACCGACGAAGAACTCGTCCGCTTCTCGAAAGACAACATGTCCAAATACAAAGTGCCGAAAGCGTTCCATATCGTCGACGAATTCCCGCTCACCAACTACGGCAAAGTGGATAAGAAAGCATTGCGTGAACCGTTCTGGAAAGTGAAAGAAAGACAGATCTGAGTTTTATTTGTGAAGTTGATTGAAACGGAAGGCGGCGACTCCAGCGGGAATAGCATGAGCCGAAGATCCCGCAGGAGCGTAGCGACGAGGAAGCTAAGGCCATGCCCGCGGAAAGCGTCCGCCTGAAGTGGAAATCAACACGCTCCATACATGCAAAGAAAAGGGGGAGACCAAATGTTCAACTACGAAACCATCCAAGTCATAGACGAAAAGCCCGTTCTGCGGGTGAACCTCAACCGGCCCGAAAAAGCCAACGCCATGAACGCGCAGATGAACCAAGAACTCAACGATATCCTCACGCGCGTGCGGCAAAATCACGACTACCGGGTCATCGTCTTCACGGGGAACGGCCGGGTGTTCTCGGCAGGTGCAGACATGAAAGAAATGAGCGGGATCCTGAAAGACAATCCGAACGACACGACCTGGATCCGCGAAGACCAGCTTCAGCGGCATGAGTTCCTGCGCAAGTTCGACACGCTCGACCAGATCACGGTCGCGGCGATCAACGGCCCGATGCGCGGCGCCGGCATGGCACTCGCGATGGTGTGCGACTTCCGCATCATTGCGGAGGAAGCGGACGGCGGCCTGCCGGAAATCGAGCGCGGACTGTTCTTCTCCGGAGGCGGCACGCCGCGACTGGTCAACCTCGTTGGCCCGCTGAAAGCGAAGGAACTCATTATGCTGGGTGAAACGTTTACCGCTGAAGAAGCGGAGAAGATGGGCCTTGTGAACAAGGTCGTCCCACTCGCAGAGCTGGAAGCAGCGACCGATGAACTCGTCGGCAAGCTCACGGCGAAGTCGTTCGCTCCGCTCCGCATCTCGAAGAAAATCGTCAATGCCGCTGTTCCGGCGATCGACCCGCTCCTGTACTACGACGCAGAACTCCAGGAAGCCGTCATGACGGCCGGCGGCACCGCCGACCAGATGGCCGGATTCGAAAAGGCGAAGAAATAAGGGGGAACGAACGATGAAAAAGAGCCTCCTCGGTATTATGCTGCTAGCCGTGCTAGCCGTCCTCTCCGGATGCGCTTCGGCAAGCGGGAGCGGCAAGGCGGAATATGTGTATTCATTTAATATCCAGCCCGCGGCGACGCACAAGTTCCATACCGACGTCGTTGCCCCGTGGGCGGAGTACGTGGAAGAACAGACCGATGGCCGTGTGAAGATCGAAATCTACAACAGCGGCGCGCTCGGCAACCTCGCCAGCGCCTACGAAGACATCGAAGGCGGGCTGTACGACATCGGCTACGTGAGCCCAAGTGCCTCCACCAGCACGCCGGCTTACCCGCTGACGCTCGGCGACCTGCCGTTTGCCATCCTCGACCCGATGGACAGTCCAAAAGTCCTTCAACCATTTATCGATGAATTCATGCAGGACGAGTTTGAAGACAGCATCCCGCTCGCCATCTCCGCGACGGATGCCTACCAGCTGATTACGACGGAGCCGGTCGAGACAGTGGATGATGTGAAAAACAAGAAAGTCATCGTCTCCGGTAAAGAGCGCGTCGAGCTTATTAGCATGTGGGGCGGGGTGCCCGTCACCCTCGGCCTCGAGGAGAACTATCAGGCGCTCGACCGCGGCACCGTCGACCAGACGGCATACACCGCGATCGGCGCGAACGGCTTCCGCCTGTTCGAAGCCGCGCCTTATCTGACGAAAGTCGATATCGGCGCGACGACGCTCCTGTTCCTCATGAACGAGCGCGCATTCGATAAGCTGCCGGCCGACCTCAAAAAGCAGTTCGAGGAAGACTTCGGACCGAAGCTCAGCGAACTGAACTCGAAAATGTACTCGCAAGGCACCGCTGACGCCCTGGTCCAGTTTGAAAAAGAAGTGGCCGACAAGGGCGGACGTGTCATTGTGCCGGAAGGCGAAACACTTGCGGAATTCCGCGCTCCTGCCAAACAGATCTGGGAAGACTGGGTGAAGCATGCCGAGAAGCGGGGTTATGAAAACGCCCAGGAAATGATGGACTTCTTCACCAAGACACTAGAAGAGCAAGGCATCGATAACCCGGTGGATTAATTGATGAAAGACAGATATAGAAAGAGGGGGAAAGCATGGAGCTCCTGCAGAAACCGGTCCGTCTTCTGACGAACATCAACAAATGGATCGGCCTGATCGCACTCGGCTTGATGTTCCCGGCCGTGTTCGTCTTCGCCGTCGCACGGACGACGGGCAATCCGATCATCGGCGATATCGAACTTGTCCAGTTCGTGATGGTCGTCCTGATCATGGGCTCGCTGTCCCTAAGCGAAGCCACCAACACCCATATCTCGATCGGGCTTTTCGTGGACAAGTTTTCGCCCTCGATGCAGCGCGTGATGGACTTTATCGCCCATCTGCTCACGCTGGCGTTCTGCCTGCTCGTCTGCTGGGCGTTTTTGTCCCACCTGAAAACCCAAGATTCCGACCTGCTCGGCATCTCGTACGTCCCGTTCAAACTGTTCATCGTCTTCGGCTTCCTCTCCTGGGGGCTCGAGGCGCTGCTCAAGCTGGTGCAGGACCTGAAAGGGGAGAAGACCGTTGCCGACTGAAATCGTTGGACTCATCGTCATCCTAGCGGTCCTCTTCCTCATGTTCCTCCGGATCCCGATCGCCATCTCCATGGTCGTCCCGGCCGCGCTTGGCATCATTTATCTCCGGGGAATCGATACACTACTGGCCGCCGTCAACAGCATCGTCTGGAGCCAGAGCTTCAGCTATACACTCAGCACAATCCCGCTGTTCGTTTTAATGGGGCAACTGCTGTTTGCCTCCGGCGTCACGAACAGCCTGTTTGAAACATGCAAGCACTGGTTCGGCCACCTGAAAGGCGGTCTCGGCATCTCCACGATCGGTGCCTCCGCGCTGTTCGCCACAGCCGCCGGATCCAGCGTTGCCACGACCGGAACGATGGGTGTCATCGCGACCGACGAAATGCGCAGAGGCGGCTACAGCAAAAGCCTGACGGGCGGTACGATCGTCGCGGGCGGCGCCCTTGGAATCCTGATCCCGCCAAGCACGACATTCATCGTCTACGCGATGATCACCGAACAATCCGTAGGAGCGCTCTTCACCGCCGGCATCATACCGGGAATCCTGCTCACGCTGTTCTTTATGATCACCATCTGGGCGGCTGTGCTGATCAATCCGAAACTCGCCCAGACGGAGCAGATGGAGAAATCCACGTGGAAACAGCGATTCGCCTCGCTGCCAAGTAACCTGTTGGTTGCCTTGCTGTTCGTAGTAGTCATGGGAGGCATCTATCTCGGGTGGTTCACAGCGACGGAAGCCGCCGGTGTCGGCGCACTCGGCGCCATGCTTATTGGTGTAATTAAGCGCACACTGACATTGGCGAAACTCAAAGAAGCCATGGTCAGCACCCTGCAGACCACCGGCTTCATCTTCGCCATCATCATCGGCGCCTTTATCCTGAACTACGTATTGGTACTGACGAGGTTCCCGAACATGCTCGCCGATGCACTGCTGTCCGCGAACCTGTCAGAAGCGATGATCTTTGCCCTGATCGTCCTGCTCTTTATCATCCTGGGCGCACTCATGGACTCCCTCGCCATGATGGTCGTCACCATCCCGATCCTCATGCCCGTACTCGCTGCGCTGGAATTTGATTTGGTCTGGTTCGGCGTCATCATCGTATTGGTTGTCGAGATGGCACTCATTTCACCACCAATCGGCATGAACGTCTTCGTCCTAAAAGGCGTCACGAAAGAACTGGAACTCACCGACATCTTCAAAGGTGCTTTCCTGTTCATGATCCCGATTCTAACGCTGATTATCCTAATCTATATCTTCCCTGAGATTGCCTTGTATCTGCCGCAGCAGATGGCGGGATAGGGGAGTGGAACTGCCTGGAGAGAATGACTCTCTAGGTGGTTTTTTTATTTATATAGGTAGAGAATGCTTACTTATAATTATCAATACATTGACTTTTCTATCTATTAGAATTAGCATTATTTAGGAGCGTATGTTCCGCTTCAATGTGGAAGGAGAAATGTTATATGTCTGAGGCAAGGCTTTGGGTTAGAAATATGTATACCGGACCAAGAGGAGGGGCATATACCGGACCAGGTGGTGGAATGTACACTGGCCCGGGAGGAGGAGCATATACCGGACCAGGAGGAGGTATGTATACTGGCCCAGGCGGAGGAGCATATACCGGGCCAGGCGGTGGAATGTATACTGGTCCAGGCGGAGGAGCGTACACCGGCCCTGGTGGTGGACTATATTCGGGGCCCGGTGGAGGGCTATATACAGGGCCAGGCGGAGGGTTATACACGGGACCAGGCGGTGGAATGTATACTGGCCCTGATTCCAATTCTTATATGGCCATTCATCCACCATGGCCACTATTTGCAATCGAACTCCGTAGAATAGGAATGTCTCGTGAGGCAACTATAATTGAAAATACTTTAAGGAGTATTGGATGGAGAGGTTAAAGGTTGCTCTCTAAATGTTTGATGAGAAAAATAACTTAAGAACGTCGTCCAAACAAAAGGGGGAAACATCATGAATGCAAGCAAGGAGTTTCTGACACCGCCGTCCATCGTCTATCTGCAGGGGGCATTTCAGCAGGTTGGCAAGCAGGCGTTGAACTTGAAGGGGACCAAGGCCCTCATCATCAGTGATGCCATTATGAATAAGCTTGGCTATGTGGACGAGTGCCGAAAGTTACTTCAAATTGATGGAATTGAAAGCGCTATCTATCTGGGAGTGGCATCGGAACCGACCGATGACTATGTGGCTGAGACGTTGCGCATTTTCGGGGAGGAGCACTGCGACCTGGTCATCTCGCTGGGGGGCGGGAGTTGTATCGATACGGCGAAGGCGGTATCGATCTTGGCAACGAACGGAGGCTATATCGGGGACTACATGGGCGGAAAGAAACTGGCTGAACAGCGGCCAGTGCCGCATATCGCCATTCCGACCACAGCCGGAACAGGAGCAGAAGCGACGGACGCGACTGTCATTACCAACATCACGACCCAGGTGAAGATGATGATCAAGCAGCCGGCGCTCATGCCGGAGGCCGCGATAGTCGATCCGCTGCTGACGCTCTCCACGCCGCCAAACGTGACCGCTGCGACAGGTGTCGATGCACTAAGCCATGCCATTGAGGCGTACATCTCCAGGAAAGCACACCCGATGACGGACATGCTGGCCCTTTCTGCCATCCGACTGATCGCGGCCAATCTCCAGCGGTCTTACAATAATGCGGAAGACCTCGAAGCGAAAGAAGCGATGACGCTCGGAGCGTTGCAGGCGGGAATGGCCTTTTCGAACGCATCCGTCTGTCTGGTCCACGGCATGTCCCGACCAATCGGTGCACTGTTCCACGTCCCGCACGGCTTCTCCAATGCGATGCTGCTGCCGGCAGTACTGGAATACAGCAAGGATGCCTGCGTGGAGCGGCTGGCGGACATCGGCCGGATCTTCTCGCCGGACGAAGAAATGACCGATGAAGAAGCAGCAGAAAGAACGGTTCAATCGGTGAAGGAACTCTGCCATTCATTGAACATCCCGAACCTGAAAGAATGGGGTATCGATGAAGTGGAATTCATGAACGCCAGAGAAAAAATGGCCAAAGACGCCCTGGACAGCGGCAGCCCGTCAAACAATCCGAAGGTGCCGACAGCGGAAGAAATCATTGAGCTTTATCAAATCGTCTACAATTACCAGGCAATAGAGCGTGTGAATCAGTAAGTATAGAATAGGAAAACCCGACAGGCTACTGCCTGTCGGGTCAGACTGTAGACAAAACGTACCCAGATGAAATCTTTCTGGGTACGTTTTGTCATTCATGTGG
>NZ_QUZH01000024.1 GCF_009761675.1 Bhargavaea sp. CC-171006 | reverse complement strand
AAAAAAGTCCCGGTTCGGGGTTTTTGCGTGGTCAAAAACTCCGCTATACTGAACACAAAGTTGAACGGAGGAGATTTTCAATGAGCCGCCAACCTATCAATGAATCCATTCGCCGACTTCTCGAGGACAATCCCAATGTCCTTCATGTAACGGATAAGACCATACAATACTCGCCTGAATTTAAATTGAACGCCGTGAAGGCCTATCAGGAAGGCAAGACGCCATACGAAATCTTCCTGGAGGCAGGGTTGGATCCCAAGCAGATTGGGACGGATATACCTAAACAATCGCTAAAGCGATGGAGGAAATCGTATGACGCCCTTGGCGAGGAAGGACTGTTGTCTGAGCGTCGGGGCCGCGGAAGCACTGGCCGGCCGGTAACACGAGATCTGTCTGCGGAAGAACAACTGAAAAAGGCACAGGCTAAGATCAAGTATCTAGAGGCTGAACTGGAATTGTTAAAAAAGTTAGAGGCAGCCGAGAGGAGGCTGAGGAAGTAAGGCTTACACCGGGAGAGAAATATGCATTGATTGAAGAAGTGATCCGGACGTTTGGGCTCAAGAGAGCCGTCGCCTATCTATGCAGGGTCGCGGGAGTCCGCCGTCAGGGTTACTATGAATGGCTGATCCGCCGTGATTCACGCGACCTCCGTGCGGAGGCGGATTATGAGGATGCCCTTCTACTGATCGAGATCCAGGAACGGAAGAAAGGGAAAGCAGGATACCGCACCCTACATATGATTTTGAGGAATGAATATGGCGTAGTCATGAACCACAAGAAAATCCTTCGCCTCACTGGCCTCTTCGGCCTTCATGCCAGAATCCGGAGAGCCCATCCCTACAGGAAGATGGCGAAGGCGACGCAGGAACACCGTACGGTGTCTAATCACCTGAATCGTGAGTTCCAACAGGATGAGCCGGGCAAGGTCCTCCTGACTGATATTACCTATCTGTATCACGGCAAAGGCCAGCCAGCCTACCTTTCCACGATAAAGGATGCGGCGACCAAGGAAATCCTCGTCCATGAACTGACGACCAGCCTTTCCATGCCAATCGTCTACCGGACGCTGGACAAGCTTGAAGGAGCTCTTGGAGAGAATCTTCATCCGGAAATCGTCCTTCATTCAGACCAAGGGTTCCACTACACCCATCCCGAGTATCAGAAACGCATCAAGGACCTGAACATCAAACAATCAATGTCCCGAAAGGGAAATTGTTGGGACAATGCGCCGATGGAATCCTTCTTCGGTCATATGAAAGATGAAATTGACTACAGGCAATGCCAAACCTTCGATGAGCTCAAACTACTGGTGGATGAGTATGTTTACGAGTACAACAACCACCGATATCAATGGAATCTAAAAAAGATGACTCCGGCACAATACCGGAGTCATCTCATCGCCGCATAAGCAGGGTCTTTTATTAAGCTGTCCGCTTTATAGGGTTCGGTTCAGCGTCCTGCTTATCGGTCCGATTTATTCAATACTTTTGTGTAAGCCACCACTTTGTATTCAAGCGTCGTTTTGTTAACCCGACTGCCCTGTTCCCCGAAATAGAAAGTTAATAGCTTTTTCGCTTCCAGGACATCGTCAAAGATAAATTCTGTATCAATCACTTCGTATTCAAATCCCCGCTGGACCCATGGAGCAACAGAACTTGTAATGTCGTTCGGAGAGTATGAACAAAACTCATCATCCCCGTAATTATCTACGATGATGATCCGGCTGCCGTCTTTCACGACCCGCTCCACTTCGCTTAAGCCTTCATCGATATCCTTGATCCCATCAAAGAAGAATGCCCAAGTAGAATATATGGCATCAAAAGTATTGTCGTGGAAAGGGATGGATTGTGCCACGCCATTGGACCAGACGAGTTTTTTACTGCGATCGATCATTTTTTCGTCCGGTTCCATCGGGATGACAAATCTGCCTTCACGGATCAGCTTTTCAGCTGTGAATCCGTTGCCTGCTCCCACATCCAGGATCAGGCCATCCGGGAGATGTTCTTCCAGGTACTGAATGACGTTGCCTTTTCTGTCCATGCATCTTCTTTCGATTTCAAAAAGCTCGGGTTTGATGCCGCCATAAAACGGGATGATCTTTGATTCGAATGGGTTAGTCATGTTTAGCCTCCTAAATAGTGAAGATGTTTAGAAGACCATAAGGCGTAGCCTATACAATAGAATTCACTCCAATCAATTCCATGTTACTATAATATCGAAATTATATAAGTTTCGTCGTATTTTGAAGGAAACAACCTATTCAAGAACGCTGACAAAGCGCTGTTTAGTGAGGAGTAGGTCCTGAGCCCTTTTTAGTTAGCGGGGGTAGGTTTCGGGTATTCTTCCGTAATAAGAGGAAGTAGGATTGGAGGGTTGGAATGAAAGGGCAGATACTCGAGAGGTTGCTGAATAACCCGCTAATGGCCCGTTATGCTTTTTTCGGCCTGTTGATATTCAGTGTATTTCTTGACAGCATCATTCTGAATGATAATAGACATTTTTTTATCTTTAGTGTGTTGTCTGTTATCTTCCTTGGCATCGGGTTTAGTAATAAACCAAAATGGTATCTGTTTGCCTTGACGTTAATTGTCGTCACATGCAGGTATTATCTGGTTCCGGATACCGAACCGAACGCATTTACCTTTATCCTTTATTTGCTGACCTATTTTCTGATCACGCTCATTTCGGCTGAACTGATGAAGTTCGTTCAAAAAGTTAGGAGAGACCACTTAGAAATAACGACTACACTGACAAATGCATTGGATTCCAGAGATCCCTATACAGCGAACCATTCTGAGAACGTGGCGAAATATGCACTGCAACTGGCAGAGAAGATGGCCCTATCCCGAGAGCACTGTGGGATCATTTGCGAAGGTGCATTGCTGCATGATATCGGAAAAATAGGTGTACCCGAGCATATCCTTTCAAAAGAAGGAAAATTGACTGTTGAAGAATATGAGATTATCAAAACACATCCGAAGACGGGCTTTGAAATGATCAAACATATTGGGGAATTTAAGGATAATGGTGTACTGGATATTGTCTTGTACCATCATGAACGTTTTGATGGAAAGGGGTATCCGGCAGGTTTGAAAGGCCATGAAATCCCTCTGTTCGCCCGAATTGTTTCTATTGCGGATGCATTTGACGCGATGAGGTCAAAACGCGTATACAGGGATAAGATCGGATTAACCTACACATTAGATGAAATACGAAAGGGCAAGGGAGCGCAATTTGATCCTGAAATCGCCGATGTTTTTCTTAGCCTTTTCGAAATACAAGACACCGGAAAATGAGGACAACCGAACGCACATCTTAAACTGTTACTGAAAAACGCTTATTCCAGATGGGATGAGCGTTTTTCTTTGGCTGCATTACGGTTCCAAATGCCGAAAGTAATCCCTAAGATCTTTTGGCAATTCATCTACCGCAAGAACTTCTAGCTTATTTGTACCAGGGGTAGTCATGATCAAAAAAGTTTTTTCGTCATATTCAAAAAGTGAAAATTGGCCTATCGATTTTGGGGATTGATCCAAGTTCGAGATAAACGCAAAGTCTTCTTCTCTGAAATTCCCTTCGTATCCCTCTAGCATTAATTTTGTTGCCTCTTCGAAATCGTCTGCAAAAGCGATGGCCTGATAGAGTTCCAGCGAATTTTTGGGCGTATGGAAAGTCACGTAATAGGTTGGCAAGCCAAGGATTACGAAAATCAATAATAAGAATACCATCCAATATTTCAACCAATCCTTCAGAGCCATTTTCTCAGAACCCCTCACATATTTAACTTCTCCTCTATCCCAACTGTCTGGCTAAGTTCCTACAGGTGTTGCGATGTTGTGTGATTTATTTTATCCGATTTCCTTTTATTTGTAACTAGTGTGGGGGAGCGTCCATGGGCTTACCGCTTTCCAGATTAGGGAATGTAAAATGTGGAAACGCTGATTGAACACAGACAGCATGAGACAGGAGCAGTGGTGAGATGGAAAATAATCTTGCAAAAATAGATGAAATCAAAGATGCGTTGAATGCGAGGTTCCAGGAGCGCGAAGCCGAGATCGAGGCGATCCTGGTCGCTGCGCTGGCGCGGCAGCATATCCTCATGATCGGTCCGGCCGGCACGGCGAAATCCGCGCTGGTAATGGAGCTTTCAAAGATGATTCAGGGCACGCAATACTTCCAGTGGCTGCTGACGAGATTCAGTACGCCGGAGGAACTGTTCGGCCCGCTGTCGCTTAGGGACCTGGAGCAGGGTGTCTACAAGCGGAATACGAAAAACAAGATGCCCGAGGCGCATGTGGCGTTCCTTGATGAGATTTTCAAAGCAAACAGTGCGATCCTCAACAGCCTTCTGACCCTCTTGAATGAACGGGTCTTTTACAATGATGGCGCTCCGGTGCAGGTGCCGCTCATGTCGGTGATCGGTGCGTCCAACGAATTTCCGGAGGACGGGGAAGGGCTTGAAGCACTGTTCGACCGTTTTCTCCTCCGGTTTGAAGTCGACTACATCGCTGATGAAGCGAACTTCATTGCGATGATGAAAGACTCGGGGCAGCATCAGCAGATGCCGGTGATGACCCTGGAGGAACTGATCGATCTTCAGCACATGACGGATCAGGTAGCCATCCAGGACGACGTGTATACGGCACTGTTGAAAATTAGGAACGAACTGAAGGACGAAGGGATCCGGCCTTCCGACCGCCGGTTCAAGCAGTCTTTGTCCCTCTTGCAGGCAAGGGCACTGATCAATAAGCGGCAGACCGTGCTGCCGGAAGACCTGATTCTCCTTGAACATTCCCTCTGGGAGACGACCGATCAGAAAGAGGCAGTCTGCGTTATCGTACGCAGACATGCCCAGGACGCCCTGGTCAAGACGCTGGATTCTCTCAAAAAGGAGGCCAAGGACATCTTCGGGCGGGTCAGGAAAGACCCGTCGGCGGAGTATGGAATGGAAGCCACTCAAAAGCTGAAAAAGCTGGAAGCTGAGCTGGATGGTCTGAAAGTACGCCATGAAGGCCGAAATGAGGAAATCGATACGGTCCTCCTTAAAGTGAAGTCGATGCAGCAGGAACTCGCCGTGAACTCGATGTATGACGGAGAAACTGGTCAGGATACGTCCGGGATCTACTACAGAATGTGAGGCGATGCCGGATGAGTCAGCTGGACCTTGAAGAAAATAGTTCTGTCCTGAACACAGACGCCTTCGACAAGCGGCGGTTCAAGGAAATTATAGAGATGTCGAAGGGACTCCAAGAACTCAGGGACGAAGCGGTCATCCCGACTTTCGAAGCGCTGCTCGGAGACATCTGGGCATCCCTGTACAAAATGAAGCCTTCCATCACGGAAGAGGACGTGGACGGATCCCTTGCGGCCAACAAGCAGATCATGCAGGCAATCATGGCCGATCCGTCCTTTGATTCATTCCGTCATTTCACCCGCTTAAATGACTGGGCGTCCGCGATCAGCACGGTCAAAACCGGTGAAAAGACTCACCAGTGGCTGGTCATGCAAACGGAAAAAGACAAGAGCCTACGGGAGCAACTCCGCAAAGTTCGTGAACAGGCCAGCCGGCGGCAAGAGGAGCTAAATCCGGAAGTCCTTGCGGAAAGCCTGGAAGAATTCAACGAGAAGCTCAAGCAGACCATCGAATTCAACCTCGAGAGTTTCCGGCAGTCGATGGACCAGGCTAGGGGTGAAGCCCAGCAGGCGGGAGAATGGCTGAAGTCCCTTCTGGGCGGGAGCCGAGCGGGAAGCGGCGATGCAGAACTGAGAAAAGTCCCGCTCCGTGACAAGATCTACCTTGCGGAAAAAATATCAACCGACCGTAAGCTGAAGGAAATCGCGGACTGGGCGGGACGTTTCAAGCAGGCCGCACGGAAAAAGCAAAAGGCCAAACAGACCGAGTCGGTGGCAAGGCAGGGAGTCACGACCGGGATAGACGTCGAGAATCTGCTTCCGGTCGAGCTCAGCCTGTATACTCATCCGATGACGAAAATGGATTTCCTTCGGCGATTCTCGGAAAGGCAGACGATGCAATTTGAACTGAAGGGCCCCGAACATCTCAATAAAGGTCCGATCGTCATTTGCCTGGACCAGTCGGACAGCATGAGGGAACTGGACACCCAGTCAAAAGGGTTTGTCCTCGCCCTGATGTCGATCGCTAAAAGACAGAAGCGGGACCTGAGCCTCATCTTGTTTTCTTCACAGGTCCAGCAATTTGAATTCAGCAAAGGGGACATCGGAGCCTCACAAATCGTCAAGCTTGCCGAGGCTTTTCTGGGAGGCGGAACGAAGTTCGATCTGGCCCTCGGTGAAGCTCTGGAGGTAATCGGCGAAAGCCGATTTAAAGAGGCGGACCTCGTGTTTGTCACGGACGGCGAAGATCAGGTGACGGATGAATTCCTGGAGCGGTTCAACAAAATAAAGCATGAGAAAGCCTTCCAGGTACTGTCTCTGCTCATCGGCACCAAACCGGAATCGGTCGAGCCGTTCACCGACCGGGTAGTCCAGATCAGTGAATTCAACGAAGAAGGCAGCTTTGCCGCCTTTGAAGTGTAAGGTGCTTCAGGTATGCTCTCCCCTCCTTTTGTAAATGCTGAAAAGGAACAACACAGAGGAGGAGACAGCATGCTGAAGCTTCAAACACAACTTGAAGGGCAATTGGCATCTTACGGCATTGTGAGCGACTGCATTCGTGACCTCGGCTATCATATGGGCGGAAACTGGGATTACGACCATGGCTGCTTTGACCATATCCTTTGCCAGGAAGGCGGCGAAACCATCTATGTCCGGCTTCCGTTCGTGGTAATGGACGGCCAGCTGGACCATCCGTTTGCCACAATCCGGTTCGGCACACCTTATGTGATCAAACACGTAGTGCATCTCGGCCTGGACCATAGCGGGGACGCGCTTTTGGATGCGACCGGCTTCAGCCAGTTCCAGAAACCGGTGGATAAAGACGGAAACATCATTGATAAGAACCGCTGGATCCATGCGGGAGAACTGGCAGTGGCAGATCTTCTGGACTGCATGCATTCGCAGGGATTGCTGAAAACGAGCTGATATGGAAAACGCCTGTCCGAGAGTGTGGACAGGCGTTTTTTCGTGTTGGCGTCGCGCGGTAGTGTACTTTCACGTATCAACGTGAACACTCGCGCATTGCGTATCTTAGGCTGAGGGAGGAGGAATATATTCCTTTGAGTTCACCATTTTGTTGTAGTCATCAATCAACTCTTGTAAGTCATTACGGTCAATCATTATAACGTTATTTGAGCGTGCAGTGATCATCGCCTTCTTAGTAAAAACACGATTTGTGATGACTACTTTATTTTGAACGTTCCAATAACCTGCCCCTCCACAAACCTCATTTACAGCTGCAACACCCACAGTTCGGCCTTCGCCATAGCACTTTGCTTGAATTCCTGATCTCATCCCATCTTTTACGACAATCAAGTCGATCCCAAAATCCGTGTGAGGAGTCACTTCAACCTTATAACCCAAACCCCGGTAAAGTTTCGAGAGGAAGACTTCAAATTCTGTTCCTGACATCTGATCAACCTCCTTGAGAGAGACGTGATCAATACTGGGTTTTATCTCGAAAAGTTTATTCCCATTTCTTACTGCCAAGAGAGCCACATAAAAAAGACAAATAAAGTATACGGGAATCAACAACCGACCGTATTTAAATGCTTCTCCCACCATGATGGTCACCAAAAAGAAGTAAAGGACTAGTAGTGTTTTTTCTCTATATCTCCAGTGCTCAATACGCCGAGTACGATAAAAAGGTCTCTGTAGCCCTAGAATTATAAATAAACCAACAATGATAAAGAAAATGAAGAGCCAGAGTGTAAGTATTGTCTGGAAATCATGATGTACATTTTTTATCTCCCAAGCCAACCTTACACCCATGGAAAATAAGATGGTTACGTAAAGGAATATCGGCGGTATATTGAACTCAATGGTATCTGTGCTCTTTCTTCTTCCTCGTTTCTTTTTCATGACTGGACTCCTTTTGTCTCTGTTGGTAATAGGGTGTCCAAAATGAAATGTAGTGTGTACAAGTAAAGTTCTGGAAAATATTCTGGTGAGACGGGCTTGATTCCAAATAAAAGGACTCCGGCACATTTCCGGAGCCATTATTTTAATGTATTCGCAAATTTATTCCCCAGTCAAAATCACTCCACCAAAACTCCCGCCAAGCACCTGCTTGCCATGCTGGTTGTCGCAGTGGAATGTGGCGTAGATGGCAGTTTTCCGTTCGTCTTTCTTTTCCAGCTGCTTGATGGTGACGTCGCAGGTGATTGTGTCTCCAGTGAATACAGGTCGGAAGAATTCGAAGTTCATCGTGCGGGCAAGGACATTGTTGTCGCCTCCGACTTTTGTGGGCAGTGTCGCCGTCAGCAGTCCCTGCACGATGAGCCGGTCTAGTTCGTCGGGCTGTACGTGATGGTCACCTTCGTCCTTCGAGACTTTTGTGAACAGCTCCACGTCTTCCTTGGTGAATGTCCGCTCAAAACGGATGATATCACCCGCTTTGATCCCCAATGCGGTTCCCCCGATATCCCCCATTCGTGATTCCCCCTTAAGTTCATTGGCAGTGCTGTATAAGGAATTGTAACAGTCCGGGCCGTTCCATTGCCAAGGGCTACATGTTTGGGAGACAATATTAATAGACTATTCAAATATAAAGGGGGAAGGGAACATGAACGTCAATGAACTGGACACGCCGGCACTACTGATAGACCAAGAAATTCTTCTTGAAAACATCCGCTCGATGCAAGAGTACGCTGATGCAAACGGGGTAAAGTTGCGGCCCCATACGAAGACGCACAAGATGCCATATGTGGCCAAGCTGCAGAAGAAAGCCGGTGCGACAGGGATCACCGTCGCCAAGACCGGCGAAGCGGAAGTGATGGCTGCACGCGGACTGGATGACATTTTTATCGCCAATCAGGTCGTCGGCAAGACGAAGCTCGAGCGGGTCCGGAAACTGGCTGAGTCCATTGATGTTTCATTCGGGGTGGACAGCCCTGTCCAGATCAAACAGATCGAAGAGGTATTCCGGGGTGCGCAGAAGCCGGCGCAGGTGCTGGTGGAGATTGAAGTCGGCGAGAAGCGGTCGGGGATTATTGAGGAGAGTGATTTCCGGACACTTTTGGAAGCGATCCGCACCACTGATCACGTCCATTTCCGTGGGGTCTTTTCCCACGACGGGCATACGTACAAGGCGGAAAGCGCGGAACAATGCCGGGAACTGTTCGAGGAAGCATCGGACCGGACGCTGCGGTTCGCCCAAATTGCGCGGGATGAGGGAATGGAGCCGGAAACCGTAAGCATTGGCTCGACGCCGCCGTTCCTGCTCGGCTTTGATATCCCCAATGGCATTACGGAGATCCGGCCCGGCACGTATGTGTTCATGGACGCGTCCCAGTCGAATGTGCTCGGCCATTACGGCCGCTGTGCCGCCACAATATTGACGACCGTTATCAGCAAGCCGACAAGAGAGCGTGTGATCATGGACGTCGGGGCAAAGGGCATCACCGCCCAGACCAGGTCTGTCGGCATCACGGCCACCAAGGGACTCGGGAAGATCAAGGAGTTCGACGATGTATTCATCGATGGTGTGTTCGACGAGCATGCAATCATCTACAGCGAAGGTTTCAGCAGCCAGGTGGAAATCGGCGCCAAAGTCAGGATCATTCCGAACCACATCTGCCCGGTGTGCAACCTGCATGAGCGCGCCTGGCTCATCTCCGGGGACGAAGTCGTCGATGAAATCCCGGTTGAGGCCAGAGGGAAGTTGAGCTGACTGGTCCAAGGACCTAGGTTTCCGACTATTTTACCATTTTAGAAATCTCGAGTTGACCGATGAAGATTCTTCCTGTAAGATGGCAATCAAATCAAAATATTCTTATCCAGAGCGGCGGAGGGAACTGGCCCGATGAAGCCCGGCAACCTTCAGGCGATGCCTGAAAGGTGCCACATCCAGCCGGACATCCATCTGTCCGGGAAGATAAGAGAGAACGGGACAGTCGGCCTCTCTGATCATTCAGGGAGGCTTTTCATATCCCGTCAAACTGAATAAATAATTTCTTATCAAGAGCGGCGGAGGGACTGGCCCGACGATGCCCGGCAACCACCAGACAGATGTCTGGAAAGGTGCTAATTCCTGTGGGAAGCAATTCCCAAGAGATAAGAAGAGGACGGGAAACCCGCGCTCTCTTCTTAGAAGAGAGCTTTTTTATTTCCATACATACACACGAGAGGGAGAGAGAAAACATGAAAAACACGAAAATCAAACTGCTCGGACTGGCAGCGGCGGCACTATTGGCGCTGGCGGGATGCTCGTCATCCAACGCGGAAGAAGACGGCAATCCGGAAAAGATCCGGGTGGACTATGCGCACTATTCGCCGACCAGCCTCGTCCTGAAAAAGTTCGGCTGGCTGGAAGAGGAGTTTGAAGAGGACGGCATCAAGGTCGAGTGGGCGTTCAGCCAGGGCAGCAACAAGGCATTGGAATTCCTGAACAGCAACAGTGTCGACTTCGGTTCGGCTGCCGGAGCTGCTTCACTCATGTCCAAGGCGAACGGCGCACCGATCCAGAACGTTTACATCGCTTCGAAGCCGGAATGGACGGCACTTGTGACAGGTTCCGATTCCGCGATCGAGAGCGTGGAAGACCTGAAGGGCAAGAAAATCGCAGCGACGCTCGGTACAGACCCGTACATCTTCCTGCTGCGCGCGTTGAATGAGGCCGGCCTGTCAGCGGATGACGTGGAAATTGTGAACCTTCAGCACGGGGACGGCGCAAGTTCCCTCACGACAGGCGCGGTCGATGCCTGGGCGGGCCTTGACCCGCATATGGCGCGGCTTGAAGTGGAATCCGGCGCGGAGCTGTTTTATCGCAATGAAGAATTCAACACCTACAGCTTCCTGAACGTCCGTGAAGAGTTTGCGGAAAAGTATCCGGAACATGTCGAGCGGGTGATCGAAGCCTACGAAAAGGCACGCCAATGGGTGATCGATAACCCGGAAGAAGCAGCAAAGCTCCTTGCGGAAGAAGCGGAGATCCCGCTTGAAGTCGCGGAAATCCAGATGGAGCGCAACGACTTCTCCGAACCGGTTCCAGGAGATGCGCAGCGCGATGCCCTCATCGAAGCCGGGCGGATCCTGCAGGAAGGGGAAGTCATCAAGCCGGACGCGGATGTGGAGAAACTGACGGATGAACTGATCGACCCGGCATTTGCCGAAAAGGCGATCGGAGAGGAGTGACCGGAAAATGGTGAAACAGGCGATATCGATCCCCGGCGCAAGCCGGCAGGCGACAAAGGATAAAGCAAAAGTCAAAACGGGAGGCGTCCGAAAGGCATTGCTCGGCGGCATCCTTCCTTTGGTCCTTGTCATCATATGGGAAGCGCTCAGCCGGGCGGAAGTTTTCCCGGCCTATCAGTTGCCCGCACCGAGCGTGATCCTGTCGACCATCATCGGAATGGCGCAGGACGGTTCTCTCTGGAGCCATGTCGGCATCACGGTCTACCGGGTGTTCGCGGGCTTCCTGATCGGGTCGCTTGTCGCGGTCGTGCTCGGTTCCGTCGTCGGATTCTATAAAAAGGCGGAGCATGTGCTCGACCCGACGATCCAGGCCTTCCGCTCGATCCCGTCCCTTGCATGGGTGCCTCTGTTCATCCTCTGGATGGGGATCGGCGAACCGTCCAAGGTGACAATGATCGCAGTCGGCGTTTTCTTCCCGGTTTACCTGAACACGGTGAGCGGTATTGCAGGTGTCGACCGGAAGCTGATCGAAGTCGGCCACATGTACGGCCTGAACGCTTATCAGCTGGTTACGCGGGTCATTCTTCCGGCGGCGCTCCCATCGTTTTTGACCGGGCTCCGGAGCGGGCTCGGTCTCGGCTGGATGTTCGTCGTCGCAGCCGAACTGATGGGCGCGAGCCAGGGGCTTGGCTACCTGCTCGTCGTCGGCCAGAACACATTGTCACCCGAGACGATCATTGCGAGTATCATCCTGTTCGCAGTCATCGGCAAGCTGTCTGACTGGATCCTGAAAATCATCGAAGAGCGCGCACTCCATTATCAGGACCGCGCGGTTCAATCATAAAAAACGCTTAAAGGGGGCCTCGGCCATGGCACTTGAACTGAAAAACGTCGGCCGCACATTCGACGGCCAGACAGCGGTCCGGAACGTCAACCTGTCCGCGGGAGAGGGAGAGATCATCGGCCTTCTCGGTACGAGCGGCTGCGGGAAAAGCACGCTGCTCCGGGCGATATCTGGCCTGGACGGAAACTACGACGGAGAGATCAGACTGAACGGAAAATTGGTGGACGGCGTGCAGGAGTCCGCGGGGTTCATCTTCCAGGAGCCGAGGCTATTCCCGTGGCTAACCGTCCTGGAAAACGTCACATTCGGATTGTCCAGCAAGGCCGGGGACAAGGAGAAAAAGGGCCGCGAGATCCTCAGAAAAGTCGGGCTGGGGGACAGCGAAAATCTGTATCCGAAAGAGCTGTCCGGAGGCATGGCACAACGCGTCGCAATAGCCCGCGCGCTCGTCACTTCTCCGGAGGTCCTGCTTCTGGATGAACCGTTCAGTGCGCTGGACGCCTTCACGAAGATGCAACTGCAGGACCTCCTGCTCGATATCTGGAAAGAGGCGGGCACAACGATGGTGCTCGTTACCCACGACATCGACGAAGCCTTATATCTGTGCGACAGGATTGTCATCCTGCGCGGACGGCCGGGTGAGGTCGTGAGTGAAATCAACGTCGGGGAGCCAAGGCCGAGACCACGCGGCAGCACCCGCCTTGCGGAACTGAAGACGGACATACTGGAAAGCCTGGACCTGAGCCGGTCCTGATAGGAGGAGACAGCATGACAATCGTAAAAGAAAAGATCCTGGCACCGCTGCCGGGCAACTATAACCTTGAGAACTATGACGAGATCCGGAACACATTCACCTGGGAGGACGCATCGGGTGAACTGTTCTGGAAAGCCGGAAAAGTGAACGCTGCATACGCCACGGTCGACCGCCACGTCGACGAGGGCTACGGTGACAAGATCGCCCTCCATTACGCCAACGGTGATGAGCGCCGGTCGCTGACATTCCGTGAAGTGAAAGAGAAGACGGACCATTATGCACGAGTGCTGAAAAAGCACGGCGTGAAGAAAGGCGACCGCGTATTCGTCTTCCTGCCGAAAACACCGGAATGCTATATCGCCATTTTGTCGGTCATCAAGATCGGCGCGATTGCGGGCCCGCTGTTCGAGGCCTTCATGGAAGAAGCGGTAAAGGACCGGATCAACGACTGCAACGGTACCCTCCTCATCACGGATCGGGAGCTCGGCGAGCGCGTCCCGCGTGAAGAGATTCCGTCGCTTGAAACGGTCCTATACGCAGATGAGATTGAAGCGGAAGAAGTTGAAGTGGTTCCCGGCGAGGAGCTGACCGAGTGGGTCGGGCCGGAAGACGGTATGCTGATCCACTACACGAGCGGTTCCACCGGCAAGCCGAAGGGCGTCCTGCACGCGCACCGCGCCGTGTCCCATCATTACGTCTCGGGCAAATGGGTGCTTGATGTGAAGGACGACGACGTCTACTGGTGCACCTCCCACCCGGGCTGGGTGACCGGCAGCGTATACGGCCTGTTCGCACCGTGGCTCAACCGCGCGACGGTCATCATACAAGGCGGCCGCTTCAAAGCCGAAGACTGGTACCGCCTCATCGAGGAATTCGGCGTGACGATCTGGTACAGCGCGCCTACTGCCTTCCGGATGCTGCTGTCAAAAGGCGACGCGCTCAAACAGTTCGACCTGTCCTCGCTCCGCCACATCCTGAGCGTCGGCGAACCGCTGAATCCGGAAGTCATCCACTGGGCGTGGAACGAACTCGGCGTCCGCATCCACGACACGTGGTGGATGACCGAGACCGGCGGGCACCTGATCGTGAACCTGCCGGCCGAGCCGATCAAGCCCGGCTCTATGGGCCGCCCGTTCCCGGGCATCACCGTCGGCATCCTGGACGAAAACGGACAGGAACTGCCACGCGGCGAAGTCGGCCAGCTCGCGATCAAGACCCCATGGGCCGGCCTCATGAAGGAGATCTGGGGGAACAAAGACCGATTTGACGCCTACTTCAAATACGAAGGCTGGTACCTGTCCGGCGACCTCGCCTACCAGGACGAGGATGACTACGTCTTCTTCCAGAGCCGCGACGATGACATGATCAACTCCTCCGGTGAACGCATCGGCCCGTTTGAAGTCGAAAGCAAGCTGATCGAGCACCCGGCCGTCGGCGAAGCCGGCGTCATCGGCAAGCCCGACCCGGTCCGCGGAGAAATCGTCAAAGCGTTCATCACGCTCCGCCCTGGCTTCCAAGAGTCGGATGAACTGCTCGAAGACATCCGTGTCTTCGTTAAAAAAGGCCTCGCCGCTCACGCCGCTCCGCGCGAGATCGAAGTCATGGAAGAACTGCCGAAAACGGTGATCTCCGGGAAAATCCTTCGCAGGGAGCTGAAGGCGCTGGAAGCCAAGCGCGCAGAAGAAGCGGCAATTGTAGGAGAGTAATTGGCCGAATCGGGCATTCGTCACTTTCAAAGCCCGATTCGTCACTTTCAAGCAGCCATGCGTCACTTTCGCGACCCCTTTCATCACTTTCAAGACGCCATTCGTCACTTTCGCTCAAATTGAAGAAAGCCATCATCCGAACTGCCGCGGATGATGGCTTTTTGAGTCATTGAAGGAAATGCGGCCTCATAGAAAGAAGGATATCCGTACTACAAATAAGGGGGCAGGGATGATGGGGGATTGCTTTATCTGCGACAAGCACGCAGGAAATATTGAAACTTCCGGAGCGGTGATTTATGAAGATGAGCACGTGTATGTCGGACATATCGACAGGGATGGCCGGCCGAACTACCTGGGCCACATCATGATCGATTTAAAACGGCATGCCCCTACACTGGCTGACCTGACGATTGAAGAGGCCAAGGCGTTCGGCGTCACGATGGCCAGAGTAAGCAAAGCCCTGAAGGAATCAGAAAACGCCGAGCACATCTATTCATTCGTCTCGGGTAATGCGGTTCCCCATCTTCACATGCATCTGGTGGCGCGTTATCCGGGCACGCCGCAGGAATATTGGGGACCCTCTGAAGTCTACGACTGGGAGGGCGCACCGATGGGAGATAACGATGAGGTCGTCCGCCTTTGTGGCCGTCTGAGAGATTATATGGAGGAACACTCGGTATGACCTCTTTCAGTTGGGTCGGTAGTGAGGATGATTTTGTCGACCGGCCCTCCATCCTTCAGTTGAAGCATATCGTGGTGGGGCGGTACGGCGGAAATTCAACGGCCGGTCAATCCAAGAATGAAGACGGCTGTCTGATCTGGCTAAGCAGGGAGGAGGACTGGGAGCTTGCGGTGGTTCTCGATGCCCATTATTCCGCTGAAAGTGCCGATGCCGTTCTGGAATTGTTCGGGCAGGAGGAAACTGCCATCAGACGGATTCTCGGGTTGCCAGCTAGCGATGAGGCATTCACAGGGCTGGAAAGAAAAATACTGAACATGTTTCAGTCCGATGAGTTTCTGGTCGCTTGCCGGAAGGTCAAAGGGGAAACCGCATGCCTCATCGCGGCAAGAAAAGGAGCGTATGTATGGTGGCTGTCCGTGGGGGACTGCCTGCTTTACCTGTTCCATTCTGAACTAGTACGGATGGGGCAATATCAGTTGAATCAGCGGCAGTTCTACGAATGGATCGGCCAGGTGAACACGTTCGCACAAGAACTTCCGTGTTATACGGTCGGCAGAAGAGAGCTCCGTAAAGGAGAAAACCGGCTGTTCCTGACGACCGACGGTTTGGTCGAATGCCCGGGGGCCCCTTACTCGGATCCTGCAAGCATTGATCAGTCGTTTCAGAGGGGAGTTCCGGCTGCTGATGCTGTCCATTCCATGTTGGAAACGATTCAGCAACACGGAGTCAGAGACAGCGCGACAATCATCACGTGGGATATCAAGGTGACCCGGGATGCTGTACTGCCGAGTGATTTGGGTAAGAAGTGATCAGGAGGGACGGGGAATCATTCATCACTTTCGATGGGTGTTTCGTCACTTTCAAGACCGGATTCATCACTTTCGCAGCACGATTCATCACTTTCAAGCCGCCTTTCGTCACTTTCATCAAAAAAGGCATCATCCGTTTCACACTCCGGATGGTGCCTCTTCTTATAATGCCCCTATCGTCCGCCGAATCCGGTCGCGTATGTCACCGTATTCTGTGCTGTCCATCAATTGAATCATCGCATTCCTCAGTTCATCCGCATCCTCAATATTCCCGACAGAAATTGCGCGGGAGAAGATGCGGGTGTATTTCCTTCCTTCCTCATAGGCCAGCGCACGGACCGGAACGCCTTCTTCCTCAAGCCGCAATAGAAAATGATTTCTCTTCCCGGTTGGCAGGGGACCGACCTCGATGATCAGGCGGAGCGCGGAATTCTTCAGGCGGAACCAGGCGATGAGCGGGTATCCGAGCCAGTATTTTTCTGTCAGATCATATCCGGCGGGGAAGCGGGTCCATTCCGATTCGACGAAGTTGGGGAGGCGGTGGTGGATCTGGTAGTTCGAGATGTCCTTGACCTCAAGGAGCTGACGGAAAGCCTGCTCAATCGGCGTTCCGTCAGCAGTCCGGTTCTGTACACCTTCCTCGCCCATGACCACAGCTTCATTGGTGAGGCGAAGCAGGGATTGGAAGGCTTCTTTCTCATAAAGCCGTTCCATGACCCGCGCGAGCTCGCTGACATCTTCCCAAGATTCTGGGGCTTCCGCATCCATATAGATGCGGGTGTACTGGCTGCTTTCCTCATATGCCTGCTCCTTGATGTCGAGTCCCCTTGCGGCCAGTCCCCGAAGCAGTCTGACGCGCAATTCGTGTTCGAGCGGACCGACCTCCACTCTCAATTTGAGCCGGTCGCCTGCCCGTTCAAACCAGGCGATCAGTCCTCGATTCATCCACCAGTTTTTCCTCAGGTCGCTATCCTTGTATTGCTCAAACCACGTCTTCTCGAGGAAGTGTGGAACACGGAAATGGGCGGTGTAGAGATGTTCAGGCCACTTTCGTTTTCGTGCAAACTTCAGGAACGCCTCTTTCAGGAAGCTGTCACCGACACTCTTTATGAAATTGATGGTCTCCAGATGCCGGCGGTAGGTGCTGATCAATAAATCATCCCCATCACCAGGACCTTGCCGGAGCAAATGCAGGAGGTCGACCGCTTCCTTATGATTTCTGTATAGATCCATTCCGGTGGCATTCAGCTTTTCATTCTCGACAAGCTGATCTTCCAGGATGTCGGTGTAATACGAAATGAAGTTATGTATGTGTGCATTCATATATTCTTTCCGGGTTTCAAGGAGTTGCTGCAGAATTGCAAGCACATCCGAATAACCGAGCATCAGATAATCCTCGTGTGTCGGCTCCTCATCCTGGAGAGTCAGGAAAACCGGAATGATCTTATATCCCCCATAGACCGACCGGGCGTATTCGATATACTCTTCCAGCTGGCCTTCCGATTCGCCTGACCAGTACTTGTTTTCAATCAGCAGGACGGTTTTATGGAAGGCAGACACGGCAAGCAGGTCGATCCTCTTCCGGTTGGAAGTTTGAAGCTCTTTAAAGACGGTGAGGTCGTGGTAGGGATGGCTGGAGATTTCCAACACATCGTAATTGGACAGCTTGTCCTCATCGTCTGTGTTCGCAGGATTCGTAAATACTTTCGTAATGATCTTTTTCGCGAAGTAGGGTCCCAGATTATGATTCCCTGCTGGATCCATCAGCCAGCCCAGCACATTGGAATGACGGATTTCATAGTTGTCGACCTGGAGAATCTTAAATGGGTTGAAGCGGTTGAAGTGATCGTCCAATACAGTGAAATCAGGGTCCTCGATCAGGGCGAGGACTTGATGTGAATGGTGGGTCATGGCTCCTCCTTCATTTGTGCGCTGATTTAGCGGTGTCCGTTCCATTCTTCATGGAACTCCTCCAAAAATGCTTCCATGTACCGGTGTCTTTCTTCCGCGATCCGCCTGGCTTCCTCCGTGTTCATGAGATCCTTCAGTTTCAGCAATTTTTCGTGGAAGTGGGCGATGGAAGTGCCGGTGTCACGATCCGGGTCATGGATCGGCTGGCCGCGGTTGCCGCCGAAGGCGAATGTCCGGGCGATGCCGATCGCGCCGATCGCATCAAGCCGGTCGGCGTCCTGGACGACCATCCCCTCGACCGTTGATGGTCGCTTCCCTCCGTTCTTGCTGAAGGAGACCTCGTCGATGATCGTACAGACAGCTTCAGTCTGGGCGGACCCTATTCCTTGCTCCGCCATGAACGCCCGCGCATTCGGCAGGCCGTCTCCGCTGTCGAACAGTTTCGGGTCGTCCGCGTCGTGGAGCATCGCGGCCAGCCCCACGAGTTCCCGGTCGGCTCCTTCCGCATCCGCGAGCCGCATCGCCATCCGGTATACCCGGAGCGTGTGGCGGACATCGTGCCCGGTCGCATCTTCCCCGAACAACCCACTGATCCGTTCAAGTGCCGCCTCGTATAAAGCCGGATTCATGCAATCTCCTCCTTGTGAGCAGTTCACTCCATTTTATCATTCCGGAACGGGTAAGATGGAAACAACAGGGAGGGATTTCGATGCAACATTTCCAGCGTGATATCAAAGACCATTGGCGGGTGAGGTACCAGAACCCCGGATTCCCGCACGTCCAGCAGGGGTGGGTGCTGCCGCCGGGGCAGGAGGAGGCATTCGACCCGTTCATCATTATGGCCGACGACTGGTTTAAGCGGGGAACGTTCTCCGACCACCCGCACCGAGGTTTCCAGACGATCACCTACGTGATCGACGGCCGTCTCGAGCACATCGACAATGGAGGCGGCTACTCGGTCCTGGACTCGGGAGACGTGCAATATATGAACGCAGGTTCCGGGGCCCGACATGCCGAGGAGGCATACGGGGACGACCTGATCCACACGCTGCAGCTCTGGCTGAATCTTCCGGAGCGGCTGAAGGGATCGGATTCCTTCTACCAGAACGTCAGAGTGGATGAAGCACCGGTTGCCGAGGTGGATGGCGGCACGGTCCGGGTCTATTCCGGTGATGTCGCCGGTGTGAAGGGACCGATGGAAAGCCTAGTGCCAATCACGATGGCCGAAGTCTCGCTCAAGGAAGGCGCCGAGTACACACATGTCCTGCCGGAAAACCACAATGCCTTTCTCTACGTGCTGGCGGGAGAGCTGTCAGCGGGAGAATCCGGCACCGTCCTGTCCAAAACAGACGCCGCGACGCTCACCTTTAACGAAGAAGGGGAGGAATCAGCGCCAAGCGGGCTGAAACTCCGCGCGAACAGCAGGACGCGCGTGCTGATTTACTCCGGCGTTCCGCTCCGCGAGAACGTCGTCGCCCGCGGCCCGTTCGTCATGAACTCGGAAGAAGAAATCCGCGAGGCCTTCTTCGACTACCAGGCCGGCAAATTCGGCCCGCCCGCGGTGAAATAAGAAAAAGGGAAGCCCCGCGGATCCGCGGGGCTTTTGTCGTGAGAGAAGTGGAGCGTTGCGTTAAAGCATTGAGACGTTGCAATATTGAGATGAGACGTTGCTATAATAATGAGAAACGTTGCCAAATGCCGCTAAAAACGCACACCAAAGAACCGCTTCAAAAATAAATATTCCGACTTCAAAAAATGGGTTGCATGGGCCATTTTTCTTTGCTAATATAAACGTTGTCCGATTGAGGACTACGGCCCCTTGGTCAAGCGGTTAAGACACCGCCCTTTCACGGCGGTAACACGGGTTCGAATCCCG
>NZ_QUZH01000023.1 GCF_009761675.1 Bhargavaea sp. CC-171006 | reverse complement strand
TTCAGGAATAGAAAAAACTGCAGACCAAGGAGTAGTTCACTCACTTTGTCTACAGTCTGAACCCCCGCCGTGATGGCGGGGGTTTTCGTTGTTGTGAGCGGGGTTCCTGGACTCTTATTGTCCCTGCTTGGACACTCGTTGTGCGTGCTTGGACTCTCATGCCAAATACTTGGACATTCAGGAGCTCTTCTTGGTCTTTCGTTATTACTCCAGGAGAAAAGACCCGGTCAGTAAAAACCTGACGACCGCACTCGGGACTTATGATTATTTTTTCAAGTGACATGGATGCCGCAAAATTGAAAGATGGTCCACGCGGTTCCATGCTGTTCAATACCGTGCTAAGCTCAGGAAAAAGGAAAGTGGGTAGTCGGGATAGGAAGCCAATGGGACACGAAGATGCTGGAGTTTGCAATGGAACAGGCACTCTTTAGAGTGCCGGAACTTACTCGGGAATACGGTGAGTTGGAAAAACAGTTGAATAATATCCGTGCGGGGGCTGACGGAGAGAGAAAGGTGTTGGAGACCATTCGCTCGGTCTTTCTTCCGGAGGACTGCCACATCATCGAAAACCTGAACTTGCCGCTGTTAGGCGGCTTGCAGTTTCAGATTGACTTTGCGGTGATCGCACGCAGTGGCATTCTCCTGCTGGAAACCAAACAAATCGGAGGCAGACTCCGTTTTCATCAAGGGCCTGCCGAACTGAGAAAGGTCGACGATACCGGGAGAATCATTCAGACTTTTGATTGCCCGGTAACACAACTTCATGATCAGATCGGTAACTTGCATTCCTGGCTGGAACTTCTCAATCTAAGAACAAACATAATGGGGCTTGTCGTGTTTGCAAACAATCCGGTGATTGAGGTAATTCCAGCCGCCATGCCAGTCGTGAAGTTGCGTGAGCTCCGAGTTCAAATCCGTTCTCACCTTAGCAAACCTTCAGTCATTGACGGTGAAAAAGTGCAATCAATAACTAATTCACTCCGCCATCATTCTAAGCCCTACTTGCCGTTTCCGTATAGTGAGCATTCCAAGATGAATCCTGTATTACTTTACCGTGGAATGATCTGCAATAAATGTGGTGGCTATCTCAAGAAACAGACCGAGCGAAGTTGGGAATGTGAATCTTGCAGGATAGTCAACCATAGGCCACATCTCGAAATGTTGCTGACATGGTTCCTGCTGATCAGTTCGACAATTACTCCCCAACAATGTTTGTCCTTATTCAATTATCAATCGCATAAGAGTGCCCGGAAGTTAATCATGCAACTGCCCGTCACTCGCATCGGGTCAGGTGGTTATATAGGTTACCGGGCGGATTATGCAGAATTTCACCGATCCGCAACCGTGCAGAGAATTATTGAGGAATGGAGATTTCTTGGAACTCAGCGGATGAAAAAGCAAGAGTCCAACCAAGGCGTGCGAAAGACCAAGCAGAGCAATTAAAAGACCAGGCAGAGACAACGAAAGACCAAGCGGAGACAATGAGAGACCAAGAACCACCTCACACCTACCCCCACATGCAAAAATCCCCCGGCTTTTACCCGCCGGGGGATTATTCGTTCAACTTATTCTTAATATGCCGCATGAGGTCGTCGGCGATGTCGACGTCGCTTGTTTCGTACAGTGATCTGGCGCCGACGGGATCCTCGATTTCGTTCAGGAGGAATCCTCCGTCGGGGAGGAGGAGGAAGTCGACGCCGATGTAGTCGCTTTTCAAGGCGCGGGTGATGCGCTGGGCGGCGCGGACCATGTCCGCGGTCGGGCGGTGCGGGTCGACGCGGCCGCCGAGTGTGAAGTTGGATTTGAATCCGGAGCTGCCGGTGCGTTTGACGGCTCCGGCGAGTTCGTTGCCGACCATGTACAGGCGGACATCGGCGGCTCCGGATTCGATAAAGGGCTGACCGATGATGCGGCGGTCCATGAAGCGGGTGAAGAACCAGCCGGCTTCCATTTCATCGAGGACGCGTGCGACTTCGACGCCTCCGTGGCCATCGACGGTCTTCAGCACAGCGGGATAGCTGTCCAGCTCGTCCGGGCTTTCGACAAGCCGGCTCGGTACCGCGGGGACCCCCATGAATGTCGCCAGCTGATAGGTGGCGAACTTGTCGTTGGCGATCTGGTTAATCTTCGCTCGGTTAAACAGCCGGTGGCCGGCATTTTCGAGCTCACGGGCCAGTTTTGCGTTTCGTTCTCGGAAGATGATGAAGTCGGCGTCAGGCGACAGGTCTTCCGGGTACATCGACAAAGTCAGCAGCATGCCGGCGCGCTCGGCCGCCAGCTTCATAAGTTTGATGAAGGCGACGTTGCGGGCGGCCTCATCGGGGCGGTAATAAACGATTCCGTGTTTCATTCAAGTTTCTCCAGTATGTATTCGATCATCGCGTCGGCCACATTGATGCCGGTCACGTTATAGATGTTGCGGATATGCGCGGCGGCATTGACCTCACAGACGAGAGGCCGTCCGTCCGGTCCGAACAAAAGGTCGACCCCGGCAAATTCCGCTCCGACCGCCCGTGCGGCATCCAATGCAATCTCCATTTGCTCTTCCGTCAGCTCCACCGGCTCCGCAACGCCGCCGTTCGTGATGTTTGCCCGGAAGTCGGTTTCGGAGTGCCGGTACATCGCCGCAACGATCCGTCCGCCGACCGTGTTCACCCGGATGTCTCGGCCCCTGCTGGAAGAGATGAATTCCTGGAAGACGAAGTCGACGCCGCGGAGGGAATCCACCTTTTCGAAAAATGCCTCTTCCGTTTCGATCAGGTACACCTTCGCCCCGAATGAGCCGTGGCCTTCCTTGATGATCATCGGCAATCCGAAATCTTCGAGCACCCGTTCGAAGTAACCGGTTCCCGAGATCGAGAAGTTCGGATAAACCTTCGGCGCGATCACCGTCCGCGGCATCGGAATCCCGGCCTGAGCCAATCTGATGTACTGCTTCGCCTTGTTGTCGCATGTCTCGATCACTTCCGGATCATTGAATACCGGAATACCGGAAAACTTCAGCCAGGCCGCAAGCAGGATATCTTTGTCCAGGAACACGACAAACGAAGGCGGCACCCCGATTCCGCGCTGCAGATCCATCATGACCTCATAGTTTTTCCGGATTTCGGCCCGGACCCCTGCACGCTCCGCCGCCTCGGCGACAAGCCGTGCCTGGTCTGCGAACTTATCCGATATGAGGCTGCCATTGTAAATGACCCAACAACTCTTCATCGCTCTTCCTCCACTTAAACCGCGCTCTACGCTAAAATGAATTCATCACAAGTTTACCACACGGAGGAGACGTCATTGATTCCAAAACTGGATTTCTATCAAAAGAAGCACGAACTGACGAGCGCGGATGAGATCCGCCCGGGGTTGGATGCGATGGAAGAGGCACTCGAAAAACTCGGGCATCCTGAGCGGGGACCGCGGTTTATCCATATTGCCGGGACCAATGGCAAGGGATCGACAGTGGCATTCATGGAAGCGATCGCACGCGCGCATGGCCTCCAGACGGGATCATTCACGTCTCCTGCCATAACCGACCTACACGACCAGATCCGGCTTGACGGTCGGCCGATCACGGAAAAAGAGGCGGACGCAGCATTTGCCGAAATGAGGAAAGCAGGGATTTCAGGTCTGCTCACGGATTTTGAACTGCTCACGGCCGCGGCTTTCCTCATCTTCAAAAATCATCAGCCTGACCTCATTTTCCTCGAGGCCGGCATGGGCGGTCGTTTTGACAGCACGAACGTCGTCGTGCCGGAAGCATCTGTCATCACCTCAATCGCTCTCGACCACACCGGGTTTCTCGGAAACTCGATCAAGGAGATTGCCTGGCACAAGGCAGGAATCCTAAAGCGGGGAGTCCCGGGCATTATCGGGCAGCTTCCTGAAGAAGGGTTGGACGAAGTCAAGAGGTGTGCCCAAGAAACCGGAGCCCCCTTGCGGATTTACGGAAGGGATTTTCAAGAAGTTACGGGAATCACGACCCGCCTGTCGGGCGCCCATCAGGCGATTAACCTTGCACTGGCCGCTGAAGCGTTAAAGGCTACCGGCTTAGTACTTGATGAACACCTATTGAGAAAGGGAGCGGAGAACGCATTTGTGCCCGGAAGATTCGAAGAAGTTCTCCCTGGCGTTTACCTGGATGGCGCGCACAATCCGGCGGCAGCGGAAGCGCTGGTCAGGACAATCAGGGAACGTTTCGGAAATGAAACCCAAGTAAATCTGATGATTGGAATTTTGGCAAGGAAGGATTTCAGGCAGGTCATCCGCATCCTTGAACCGGTGGCCGCTTCAGTTACGTTTGTTGATTTTGCTGATGCCGATGCAGCCCCTGCGGTTATGCTCGCGAAACTCACCACGCTCCCGGTATCCACCGTGTCCATTACAGGACTTGATAAAGGATTTTTTGAAACACAGGCTAAGCCTCTGATTATCACTGGGTCTTTGTCCCTAATCTCGTCTATTCGACCGCTTTTCCTATAATTTTTGAAAATTGCAAGACATTGGAGGGGGGATTTGGTAAAGTGATGACAATATGACTCGAAATTAAGATAAGCAGGGGGGCATGCAGGATGGATGACGTGAGAAGATCAGTCAGAATCGCTGTGTTTTTAAGCTGGCTTCTTATTGTCCCGGCCGGGTTTGTTTATTTGGCACTGAATCATCCTGCTGCATCCCCTGATTTCCGCATTCTTCTGCCTGTGACGATTCTTGCTGTTTTGGCTGTCTATTTCCCGGTCAGGCGGAACGGCATCCCGCTGTCACTGGTTGGATGGCTGACGCTCCCTGCGTTTCTTCATTTCGGAGTCCTCACTGAAGCCGTCATCATCCAGATTGCGCTTCTGGGCACAATTCCGGGTAATCTGAAAAGCCCCGATCCTCTCCATCGGTTCTTTTTCAACTCGACCATGACCTTTGTTTTGTCAGTGGTTTCCGCAGGTGCATTCCATGCCCTGGGAGGTTCGGCAGGCGGAATGGGAATGGCAGATATGGTCATTCCAGCCCTGTTTTATATAGCCGCACGAACAGCCGGCAACATCCTGTTCATGGACCTGTACCAAAAGCTGATCGGCAATCCATACCCGCTTAATTCCGAAATTGTTCTTCTCGATGTGATTGCGGCAATTGTCGTCTTCACGTATGGTCTCTGCGCCTACTTCCTTTATGATCTGATCGGTTTCTACAGCCTCCCGGTGCTGGCCATTCCGTTCTTCAGTGTGACGATGATGATGAGAAAGTACGATAATGCGGAGCGGGTGAATGATATCCTCACGCAAGCTGTGGAGCTGGGGCATGAAATGTCCGGCAAGATCACACAGCCTGAAGTGCTTGATCTTTTTGTCAGGAGAGTGCCGAAAATAGTGCCGGCAGATTCCCTTTACATCTATGACATCCGGAACGGGCGTGTTGAACCGCTCATCTGCAGTGAAGACGGAGAGCAGATCAACCTGAATCTGGACAGCCTGGCGCCCGGGGAAGGGATTGGCAGGATGATCTATCGGTCCGGGAAAGGCCTCCTCTTCAACGCCCGGCAGGAGTGGAATGATCATGCGGAGCAGTATGACCACCCCGAAGCGGAAAGCCTCCTCGGCACCCTCATCGTCAGGAACCGGAAAATCGAAGGTATTGTGGGCGTGATGTCCCGGAGGCAGAATGTTTACGAAGAACACCATCAGAGGATTCTCGAGCTTCTCGGTTCCTATCTGTCGGTTTCACTTGAAAAAGCGAGGCATGTGCAGAAAACGGTCCACGAGAGCGAGCGATGCGGTCTGACCGGTCTTTACAATTACAGATATATGGAGAGTGAGCTGCGCCGTCGGGTCGATCTTGTGCTAACCGGAAAATCCAAAGAACTGTCGTTTATCATGCTTGATATCGATCATTTTAAGAAGGTGAATGACACATACGGACACCAGAGCGGAAACGAAATACTGATCACATTCGCCGATTTATTGCGGGAGAAGGTGGAAGGAGCAGGCAACTGGACCGTGGCACGCTATGGAGGGGAGGAGTTTGCCCTCGTTCTGCCGGATATTCCGAAGCAGGACGCGCTCCGTTTTGCGGAGGAGATCCGGAATGAAATCGAACAGTACGAATTTCTGATCGGTACGGATGAAGAAGAACCGATGTCCAGTGTCCGAATCACAGCGAGCATCGGTGTTGCTTCTGTACCGGATGATGCTGACAGCGCCATGGATGTCATGAGGAACGCAGATCGCGCCCTCTATACAGGCGCAAAGCAAATCGGGCGAAATCGGGTGGCAACTTACAGCGGCTGACGGAAGGGGGGATGGCAAGATGGTCATCGGACGAAAAGAGCGGATATCACTGCCGATTATCTGGCTGCTGGTCGTACCGGGGGGCATGTTCCTTCTCTACAGGCTGAGCCCGGCCATCACCGGGAATGAATGGCAATCTTATGCCGTTCTGACTGCGGGGGCGGTTATCACCGCCATGTTCCCGCTTAATTTCAAGAACATCAGCGTTTCGTTCCAGCATTGGCTCCTCATCGCGATTTTCCTGAAGTTCGGCGCCGGTCCCGAAGCTCTGACGTCTCAGCTGATCGTCGTGTTCAGTACATTGCTGACAAAAAGCAGCATGCCGCTTTTCCACCGGTTTGCACTGAACTCACTTATCTTCTTTACTTCCTCCGCATCAGCGGCGCTTGTGTTCTTTGCTGCGGGCGGGCAAATCGGAAGCTCTTCAACGGCCCACATCCTTGGCATGGGAATGATTTACGCGGTCGCGTATCTGATAGTCAATCATCTCTGTCTCTATGCAGATTCACTGCTGACTGACAGACCTTACAAACTGAAGTCTGCCGAAACTTACTGGGACGTGCTGTCACTGCCGGTTGTATTCCCGTTCGGGGTTGCCGCTTATTTCCTTGAGCAGAGATTCGGTGTGGCAGGACTGACCCTGGTTATCATCCCGTTTTTCATCACGCTGGCTTTTACCGGAAAATACAAGGAGACCAATCATGTGAACAGGCGGCTGTCGGCCGCATCGGAAACCGGATATGAATTGGCGGGCCATTTGGGGTTTGACAAGATTGCAGAAACGTTCATCCATCGTATCCGTGCTGCGGAAGGAGCGGATTCCGTTTATCTGATCCGGGCGTCGGAAGGCAGGCTGACACCGATCCGTGCATTTGAGGAAGACCAATACACCAAGACTCCTCAATACTTTTCTTTCCGCGGTCAACCGGTTCATGGAGGGAAGTCCTTACCCTCAAAAACAAGGGTGTACGGAACAGCCAAAGAATGGCGGAAAGCCTTGCCCGTCCGGCTTCCCGCGGGGACCGAAAGTGTCGTCTCTGTTCCGCTATTCGGGGAAGACAGCCTGTTCGGCTATCTGATCATAGGTTCCTGCCGACGTCATCATTTCGAACGGAGGGATGCACCGATCTTCGAACTTATCTGTACACATTTGGTTGTCTCCCTCGAGAATGCGAATTATGTACAGGCCGCGATATCGAAAAGCGAACTGTGTCCGCTTACCGGCTTGTATAATTACCGCTGGTTTGATAGGGAACTGGAACGGCGGGTGGGGAACGTCAACGGAGGGGTGCTGAGCCGCCTGTCGCTCATCATCTTGGACATCGACCATTTCAAGAAGCTGAATGACACATTCGGGCATCAGAGCGGCAATGACATCCTGAAAAACCTCGCACGGATCCTGGAGAAAGAAACGGGCGAGAAGGGGAGCGTGTCCAGATTCGGCGGAGAGGAGTTCGTCATCTTGCTGCCCGGATACCGGAAACAGGAAGCCGCTGATTTCGCTGAACACCTGAGATGTTATATTGAACGGTCAATGTTCGAGATCACCCCTGACCTGGATGGCACCCGCAGCAAAGAGTTTGTCAGCATCACCGTCAGCATCGGTGTGGCAGCCGTTCCGGAAGACAGTGACGAACCGCATGACCTGCTCCGCAGCGCGGACCGGGCACTATATGTCGGCGGAAAACAGGCCGGCAGGAACCGAGTTGGAATCTATCAAGCGTGATAGACCGGGAAACCGGTCTTTTTTCATGGATGTCGGAATTTGTAGGAAAAAAGCAGTAGGAAAGCCATGACAAAAGTCGTCATATTTAAGATAATGAAGATAGATTGTGTAGGGAGGGTAAGAGATGAATAGATTCATGCAATTTCGGGATGAAAAGGGGCTGACTCTTGTCGAAATTCTTGCCACCCTCGTGATTCTTGGGATCGTCTTCATCGGCATCATGACCCTCTTCCCGCAGATGACCCTATTCAACGAACGAACCGAAGTCAAACTCGACACGATGAATGTGGCGAGGCAAGAAACTTCTTTCATTAAATCAATCCCGCTGGAGCTGGAGTGGGAGAAAGTCGACGAAATGACAGAAACAGACAACAACTTGATAGCCGGTCAATTGGAAACGGTTCTTAAGAATCGGCCGGACATTGACGAATCCACACTCTCCGTTACGCCAGAAACAGGGAGCAAAAAGATTTCGGTCAAGTATACACTAAATAATGGTAATACGGTGGTGGCCGATGTTGAAGCTCCTGCAGAATGTGAAGCTCCATGTGACGACTCAAAAGACTTCAATGAAGTGTTCGATACGTTCTTCCTGAGGAAAATGAAAATAGAAGTTTATGAATCAGCGTCCTCCACAAATCCGTTATCAAAAAACTACGGTTATCTTAAAGTGGAACGAAAACCGGAGGTGGGTCCGTGAAGATGGAACGCCTTAAAAACGAGAAGGGGCTGACGCTAACAGAACTCCTGGCGGTTCTTGTCCTTGCATCTCTGGTGCTCACAATCACCATGACGGCATTTGGAATTGGCGCGAAATATCAGGCGGCCGAAACCGAAAAGGTGAAACTGCAGCAAGAGATGAACCTCCTGATCACCCAGCTGACACATGCGCACCGGTCAGGGGCCTGTTATGAACTGCTCCCGGGAACCTCAGGTCTTGTCCGCAAGGTGTACGAAAGGGAAGGGGGGTCAAGAAGAGGTGCATGCACCACGACCGAACTGTCAACGGCGATTGAGGAAAAATTTGCAGAAAGCTATGCTGTGGACGTTTCGGCAGACCGAATTCTGATGTCACCCCCCGACCCGTCAAACCCTGCAGATCCGCTGATATTGCCGATCGATCCGCTTTCCGAAAACGTCAAGCTGTCGCTGACATTGAAAATGGACAGTGGTAGGGAATTTACACAGACGACCATGCTGACACGGTACAAAGAATGAGGATGGCATTTCTTAACAGCGGAGGGGACAATCTTGAAAAGTTTGAGGAATGAGCAGGGTTACACGTTAGTAATCGTTTTGCTGATCATCACATTGCTGCTCGCATTCTCAGCCACATTCATGGCCGGTTCTCTGAATCATTCCCGGCAGGAGCGGACAGTGGAGACCGGGACACAGGCAGTGGCTGCGGCCGAAATTGGAATTGACTATGAATCCGCACATTTTGGTGCCAGCTTCAGTGAGCTCCTGGCAGAAATCAATGTTGAAACCCGTTTGAAACTGAATGACCTGAGGGCATGCCTTACACCTCCTGTCGGCTCTGATTGTGATACGAAAGAGGAAAGAGAAGCCATGGAGCAGGAAATTGAAAAACAGATGAGAGAGACTTTCTTTAAAAAACTTAAGGATCTTCAAGGTAAATATAGTGAAGCTGTACAGATGGAGGTCGACGGTTCCAATGTAATCTTCAGAACAAAGCCGGTCGGGGTTTCCCCTGCAGTAGATACTCCGGACCCTTCAATAAAGAAAGTGACGTTCACATTTCCGATCGAGGGGGAGGCTGCCGGACGGACAGATGAACTGACTGCTGCACTTACAATCAAGGTCCCGGATCATTTCCTGAATCCTGATGAGGGTTCAAGGGTACCGGTCACAACGATTGAGGACATCGAAGACCTTACGTATCAAGACATTTTTGGCCCGGACACACCTACAAAGACATGTACTGCAGACTATATAGACAAAATCATCAACCCGACAGAAGGGAACCTGGTGGAAGCTCCGTACAACTGTAAAATCGATGGTGTCTCAATCGAAGGCTTTGTTGATCTTCTAATCAAAAAAGGTCTGGACCCTTCTGATTTCACTGTCCACTCATCGGATTTCCTGAAAGATGCCTGTGGGTCAGGCACAACCGAATGCAACAACCTGAACAATATCGACTTCAGCGGTATCAATGTTTACGTCCCAGCGATGGACGACAGCAAGTTCAACAACATGAACAATCTGAAGAACGCGACCCTGATCATCAACGATACGCTTAACCCGGGCAACAACATCATGAACATGGGTAAAGACGGTAATAAACAGCAGATCATCGTTAAGGGCCTGAAGACAGGCAACAACATTAAGGATATGGACAATACCAACTTTATCATTCTTGGAAATACAGCTGAAAATCCTGCTCCGCTGGAGTGGGGTCAGCACTTCGAAGTGAGTGATTACTCAAAACTGTGTATTGATCTTGACCGTCTTGCTCCATCAGGGATCAAGCGCCTGGAAGAAGAGTTGGTCATTTCCGACAGTGCCTCGCTCATCTACTTTTCCGAGAGCGGGAAAAAACTTGTCATGAAAGAACGGCAGCCAAACAAGATCGACTACAACGCCTATGTACAAAAAGCGGACAGCTATTCCGGCTTTCTCGAATCATGCGGAGTCAGCATCAAAGAGCTGACGACGGTTGAGATTTCAGAGCCGAATGTGATCGGTTCAGATTACGATATCAAGGTCGATTATTGACTATGAAACATCGAAAGGAAGCCCGGTATGCTAGATTATATTTTTCTCCTTTTCGCAGCGCTTATTGTGTTTCCGATCCTTTATCTGCTTATGCAGAAGGGGAAGGCCGGCAAGCTAATCGTCATCATGGCGGCAGCCGGGTTCTTGATTGCACTGGCAGGTATTTATGTTCAAAACCAGTTCTCCTTCTACTATGCCGTGCTCGGGATGCTGGGGCTTTCCTTTGCTGCAGCCGTATTGATTGGAAAACGGACAGAGGATGAATCGGTCGCTGATATTCCGGATGTACTGGGCGGTCCAGCCGACTTCAGGGAAGAAGCCGTCACCTCCATGGATGGTCTGAGCGGACAGGATGAATTTGAACTTGAATCAGATTCTGAACTTGCTGCTAACCCACTGCCTGCTAGCGATACATCCGCCCGGCATGCCGATACGGGTGCTGGCGAATCAGCTGCTTCTGCTGAAGTGGAGCCTGATGAATATGACGCCGACGAACTCGAAATCATTCCGAATGAAAGCCGACTTGCACAGGAAGAAGCGGCTGAATCCTACGATATTGAAGAATTGGGCGCTTTGCGCGAAGAGCCGATGCAGTACGCCGATCCGATTGACTACTCTGAAGCCGAATCCGAACAGGATTTGCTGACGCAAGAGGATGAATTGCCGGTCGTCGGCACACAGACCGATGCAATCCGTGCATCTGAACCGGAAAATGCAGGGGAACAGCAGCCCGACCTGATGGGGGATGACGATATACTTGATGAAGATCTGGAATCTTGGCTGTCTTCCAGGCCGTTACCAGAGGGTGAGACAACTGAGACAAGCGAAGAGGTCGATCCGGAGCCTGATCCGTTCGGGTTGCTTACTGATGAAGAACTGATGGTGGAGGATGACCGCGATGGAAAGCAATAAAAAAATCTTATCTATACTTTCAGGCGTTGTAGCCTCCACAGCGTTCTTTTATCTATTCGCTTCAGGCGGATCGATTCTTGCCGGGAACCTCCTGTTCCCATCAAAAGACTTTGGGGAAAACACGTATATCGGACCTTATGATGTGTCTGATTTCAAAGAACCCGAGACGGTAAAAGTGCTGAGCGAAGGAGTCACGGATCTCGAAGGACGATTTGACGTCAGCATCATCTATCAGGATGCCTCGATCCAACTGCCGAAAGAAGCGGTCTCCTATGATGTGGACAGTACGATCGACAACGCCTCGAGTGGCCAGGAAAACCCGATGCTCGCGCAGGTGAATGAGGAAGCCGTCCATTCTCTTCTCTCACAGAACTTTGGCGAGTTGGGCTTCACAGAACAGGAACTGAGCGCCATCACCGATGGCATCGAGCGCAGACTCCGATCCGGGACGATGCCGGCCAAGATCCAGATTACAGACTTCATGGATGCCGGCAGATTGTCTGGAGCTGATCAGGTAGCCTCCTCAAGCTTTAGCGGCCAGCCGGTCAGCGGGGGTCTTTTGGATGCCATGGCTGCACTGGACGGCTATCAGATCGAAGCCGGATCATCGGTTTCCTTTATTCAGATGCTTGAATCGACGGAAAATGGAACGCTGACGGAAATTGAAATGACACGGATTGCTTCTGTGCTTTACGCAACAGTACTCAACACTAACTTCATCATTGATGAGCGGTCGATCAGTGACCGGCTTCCCGAGGAGATTCCGGTCGGCTATGAGGCGGCGATCAACATCTTGACCGGCATGGATTTCAAGTTCACCAATCCGAACGGATCCGCTTTCACAATCAGGACGGATGTTACTGGTGATTCACTGACCATTGCGCTCGAAGGGTTGCCGCTCATGTATGACTACTCTACATCAGTGACCGGTTTGGAGAATTTTGACCCGCGGACGATCAAACAGTTCAGCGAAAACGTCCGGACAGTTTCCCCGCGAATTGATGAAGAAGGGGAAGCAGGGGTCCGCGTTACTGTCTTGAAGCATGTCTCTGAAGGGTCCATCGAACAATCGGTGGAAGAAGTTTCGACTGATTTCTACGCCCCCGTTCACCGCATCGAAGTCCACAGGTTAAAACCAAAAGAACAGCCCGCTGCAGAAAAAGGCGAGGGTGAAGAATCAGGTGGAAACGATGACGGTTCAGGAAAGACGGACACGACGGATTCTGAAAGTGATAATGACAATGCCGAAACAGGAGACGGAGCGGGCTCAGGCTCAGGCAATTCAGGCGGCTCCGGCTCAGGGTCTTCCGGAAATCCGGATGGTCAGAGCGATTCTGGAAACGGATCAGGTGGCAGTCCTTCTGATAACGATAATCCCGACCAACCCGGCGAAGACGAGATCATTTATGACAAGGGAGGCAACCCGGTCGAGCCATGAGAAGGATGCATAGAGAGGAGGAAGATCAGATGGTGCAGATAAGAAAACGCCTGGGGGACATGCTGATCGATTCCGGTCTCATCACGGCCGAGCAGCTGGACGCGGTTCTGAAAGAAAAACCGAAGGAACAGCGGCTTGGAGAGGCGCTCGTGCAAAAAGGTTTGATCACGGACATGCAGCTGGTCGAGACACTGGAGATGCAGCTGGGCATCCCCCATGTCAATCTGTTCCGATATCCGTTTGAGCCGCAGATCTTCTCGCTTGTGTCAAAAGAATTCGCCAAGCGGAACCTGCTCGTCCCGCTGAAGATCGAGGGGGACAAGCTGTTTGTAGCCATGGTCAATCCGACCGACTACATCGCGATTGAAGACCTACGGCTGTCGACCGGATTCCACGTCGAACCGGTTCTTGCCTCACAGGACGACATCCAGAAAACGATCGCGAAATACTATGAGGAAACGTTTGATGATCTGTTTTTGGAAGATGAAAAAAGCAAGGATGAGGACGAGGATAACCTGACCGACCTCGATTCGCCGATCGTCCGGCTTGTCAATCAGATATTATCGGCCGCGGTCGTCGAGAAAGCTTCGGACATCCATATCGACCCGAGGGAGCAGAAGGTGCTCGTCCGTTTCAGGGTCGACGGGATGCTGAAGGATGAGCGGGTGCTGCCGAAACATATGCAGGCGATGGTGACGGCCCGGATCAAGATCATGTCCGGGCTGGACATCACAGAACACCGGGTGCCGCAGGACGGCCGGATCAAGACGAACGTCGATTTCCGTCCAATTGACCTGCGTGTCTCCTCGCTCCCGACAGTCTACGGAGAAAAGATCGTCATGCGGATCCTTGACCTGAGCAGTTCACTGACCGACATGGGACGGCTCGGATTCAACCGGATCAACCTTGACCGGTTCACAAAAGAAGTCATGAAGCCGAGCGGCATCGTCCTGATTTCAGGCCCTACAGGTTCAGGAAAGTCGTCGACGCTGTATGCGGCGCTCAACAAACTGAACCGCGAAGAAGTGAATATCATCACCGTCGAGGATCCGGTCGAGTATCAGCTTGGCGGCATCAATCAGGTGCAGGTGAATGCGAACGTCGGAATGACTTTCGCGGCGGGGCTCCGCTCGATCCTCCGGCAGGACCCGGATATCATCATGGTCGGGGAGATCCGTGACCGGGAGACGGTAGATATTGCGGTTCGTGCGTCCCTGACAGGCCACCTTGTCCTGAGCACGATCCACACGAATGATTCGATTGCCACGGTCACCCGACTTCTCGACATGGGCGTGGAACCTTTTCTCGTGACGGCCTCGCTGAACGCGGTCGTTGCCCAGCGGCTTCTCCGTCGTGTCTGCAGGGACTGCGGCAGGAAAGAGCCGGCGACGCAGCGCGAGCGTGAAATCTCAGCAAAGCGCGGGATCAAAATTGAAGAAGTGACACGCGGGGCGGGTTGCCCGTCCTGCAACATGACCGGCTACCGGGGGCGAATCGCGATTCATGAAGTATTGGTGATCGACGACGACATGCGATCTGCGATCAACCGGGGAGAAGGGGCCGCCAGACTGAAGGAGATCGCCATCCGCAACAAGACGATCTTCCTCATGGATGACGGACTGCTAAAAGTAAAACAGGGGATCACGACAACGGAAGAAGTGTTCCGTGTCGCGATGCTCGATTAGGCGGGATGAATGATGAACGAACTAACCAGCATGAAAGAAACAATCGACACGATCTTGACGGCAGCATTCAACTACAGTGCCTCGGACATCCATTTCTCGGTGGGTGTGCCTCCGATTTTCCGTGTCCACGGAGATCTCAAGCGGTACGGCAAGGAAATCAACAAGCCGCAGTTCACAGAAGACATCGCGAAGACGGTCATCCCCGAGACGCTATATGAAGATTTTCTCGAAAAGGGGCAGCTTGACTTTTCCTACGCGGTTCACGGGATTTCCCGGTTCCGGGTGAACGCCTACCGCCAACGCGGTTCGGTTTCACTCGCATTCCGGACGATTCCGACCAAGATCATGAGCGTCGAGGACCTGGGCATGCCTGAAGTTCTGAAGGAACTTTCGGAAACGCCGCAGGGCCTGATCCTCGTGACCGGCCCCACCGGATCCGGGAAATCGACGACGCTTGCGGCCATGATCCGGCACATCAATGAAAAGATGCGGAAGCACATTATCACACTGGAAGACCCGATTGAATTCGTCCATAACCATGGCACATCGATCATCGACCAGCGGGAAGTCGGGTTCGACACCGATTCGTTCGCGGACGGTTTGCGCGCCGCTCTGCGTCAGGACCCGGACGTAATCCTCGTCGGGGAAATGCGGGATCTTGAGACGATTTCAATCGCCATCACAGCGGCGGAAACCGGCCACCTCGTCTTCGGTACGCTCCACACCTGGAGCGCGGCATCGACGATTGACCGGATTATCGACGTGTTCCCGTCCTCCCAGCAGACCCAGATCCGGATCCAGTTGGCGGGTGTCCTGAAGGCGGTCATTTCACAGCGCCTGTTCAAGACAAAGGACGGCAAGGGACGCCGCGCGGCAACCGAAATCATGATCAATAACCCTGCAATCGGCAACCTCATCCGGACGGAGAAGATTCACCAGATCCCGAGCGTCATCCAGACGAACCGGGCAGCCGGCATGCATACGATGTCCACTTCCGTCCAGGCACTTGTCGACAGCGGAGCCTTAGACCGTGAAACCGTCAAAGGCTATCTGGAAAGCGAGGAACACTGATGCCGCGCTATCAATATGACGGCAGGGACCGGAAACGCGTAAGGAAAGGGACGGTCCAGGCGGATAATCGCCGGGAAGCCGTGCTGAAGCTCCGTGACCAGGGGATCCGCGTGCTCAACATCATTGAAATGCCCGAGACTACCCTGACCAAGGAAATCTCAATCGGCAGTCCGGTAAAACGGCCGCAGCTGATTATGTTCCTCCAGCAGTTTTCAACATTGCTGCGCGCCGGGGTGACGATCGTAGAAGCGATCACGATCCTCTCCCAGCAGGTCGACTCGAAGCCATTTCGGAAGATCCTATCTGAAATCGGGGATGACCTGCGCGGCGGGGGCTCGCTCAGTGATGCCATGGCCAAGCACCCGAAAGTGTTTGAGCCGCTCACGCTCAATATGATTGCAGCGGGCGAAGCTTCCGGAACGATCGACGACTCGCTTGATCGCCTGGCGGTCCACTACGAGAAATCTTATGCGACCCGGCAGAAGGTCGTCTCGGCGATGGTGTATCCGGTCGTCGTCCTGGTGCTGGCATTCGGTGTCGTCATCTTCCTGCTTACTTCGATCGTCCCGATGTTCGTCGAGATGTTCGAGAGCTTGGATGCAGAACTTCCGGCAATCACCTTGTTCGTCCTTGGGGCAAGCGAATTCATGCAGAAGTATTGGTATGTGCTGGTCGGACTGGTTCTTCTGGTCGTCATCGGAATCTACGTGATGAACCGGACTAAGCAAGGCAAGTACATGATCGATTCGTTCCTCCTCCGGATGCCGCTAATTGGAGATCTGATGAAGAAATCGGTGCTTTCGACGATGACCCGCACGCTTAGCTCGCTGTTCACGAGTTCCGTCCCAATCCTGCAGGCGATGACCATCACCGAACGGATCGTCGACAATGCCGTGATTGCAAAAGTCATGAGGGAATCTCGGAATTCCCTTCAGCAGGGGAACTCCATCGCAGCACCAATGAAAGACCATTGGGCGTTCCCGCCACTGATCCCTCATATGATCTCCATCGGCGAACAGACCGGTGCCCTCGACAAAATGCTCGTCAAAGTCGCCGAATTCTATGAGAAAGAAGTAGAAACGGCAACAGAGCGGATGAAGGCACTGATCGAACCACTCATGATGATCTTTTTGGCGGTCATTGTCGGCACAATTGTCATGGCAATCATGATTCCGATGTTTAGTATGTATGAGCAAGTGGGATAAGAAGGTAAACATAGTTGTTTTTGGTCGAATTGTGTAGAAAAGAAAATTATATGAACACCTAGCTAAATCTATCAAGCTATCATATAATAGATTTGAAATAATCATAAAGTATTAGGAGGAAAGACTTATGTTGAAATTTGTTCAAAAGAAGCTGAAAGAGGAAAAAGGGCTCACGCTGATTGAGCTTTTGGCGGTAATTGTTATCTTGGCAATCATTGCGGCAATTGCTGTTCCCGCAATTGGTAACATTATTGAAAATAGTCGTTATAGTGCTGTGAAATCGGATGCAGTCAACGTTTTGAGTGCAGCTAATTTGTATTTCACAGAAAATCCTAGCGCTACATCTGTTTCTATTCCTGAATTAACATCTAACGGCTTTTTAGAGAGTCCAGGTAAAATTCCAGCGGGAACAGACAGTGATAAAATTGTCAAAAAGGATGGCAAGGGTGGTAAAGATACAATTACAGTAACTGTTACAGCTTTCTCTGGAACAAAAAACGTCATTTTTAGTAACGCTACCGTAGATGATATAAATAATGATAAACAAAAAGGTAGTGAAGATGGGAACAAGACTATTCCTAAGCCAACAACATAATACGTTAAGGAGCTGACACCATGTCCCCATCTCTTTTCAAACGCCGTCAGCGCATCGTGTCGGTGACGATTGAATCCGACGCGATCCGTTATGCAGAGCTACGGTCCGCCAATCCGCTCGTGCTTGAGCGGGTCGGTGAGGTGCTGCTGCCGTCGGGTAGTGTCGATGGCGGCCAGGTCGCCGATCCGGCGGCGCTTGCTGCGGCGGTGGAGGGGGCGGTCGGGCAGTGGGGGATCGGACGCAGGCGTGTCCGGTTCCTCGCGCCCGATAATTATGTCATGATCCGAAAAGTGCAAACTCCGGCCGATGTCCCTGAAGATGAGCTGAAAGGCTACTTCTTCATTGAGATCGGCTCTTCTCTTTATTTGCCGTTCGACGATCCGCTGTTCGATGTCGTTCCGTATACCGGTGAAGGGGAAGAGCGGGAGTCGCTCATCATTGCCACTAAGGAAAGCGTGATCCGGCAATATGAGCGTGCGCTGGACGGTGCGAAGCTGAAGCCCGTGGAGTGTGACATCGCCCCGCTTGCCTTGTACCGCCTTGCTTATCTTCAGCATGGACTGGAAGAAAAACGGAACGTCCTGGTCGCTGATTTCCATGACGGCAACCTCACCGTCTCGATCTTCCACAATCACCAACCGCTGTTCATGCGGCCGATTGATTTTGGGGAAGATGAGGACCGTTCGCCGGATGCCGCATACCGGGAGATTTCAAAAATCATCAATTTCTACACATTCAATATGATGGACGGCAACGAGACAATCGACTGCCTCTTCATTGCGGGTGAATACGAAGGGGCCGAGGAACTGAACCGGCTCTTCCGCGAACAGATGGGCCAGGAAACCGGGCATGTCCTGAAAGAACCGGCTGTAGATGCTGCCGGGTGGGAATGGCCGGCAAGATTCGACCGGGTGATCGGCCTGGCATTGAAAGAGGTGTAACGATTGCTCGTCGATATCAACTTATTGCCGGAGCGGGAAAGAGGGGCCTCGAAGGCCCTTCTCGTCTCGCTCACCTTTATTGCGGCGGCACTCCTGTTCTGGCTGACGCTGTTCATCATGGCGGATCGGAATGCAGATGAAGCGGTCCGCCTCAATTCCCAGTCCGAACAGATCCGCAACCGCCAAGAGGAGCTGCGTTCCGTCATGACCGGCACAGACACGATGGCCGAACGCCAGCAGCTCGAGGCAACGGTCGGTTGGGCGGAAAGCTACCGTTATCCGACCGCGCCGCTCCTGCGGCAGCTTGTTTCTTATCTGCCGCTCCGCGGCTTCATCATGGACTACACCTACACCGGCCCGCATACGGCCGAACTCGAAATCCAGTTCGACCGCTACGAGCAGGCTGCCCATTACCTAGCCCGTCTTAAAGCCGCGGAGATCATAGATAACGCCGCGATGACCGAAGTGACTGCGGAGCCGCTCGAGGAAGAGGAGCACGAAGAAGGGAATCCGGTTAATCCGGACGAGACGCTCGTCCCTCGATACCGTGCTGTGTATACGATCGAATTCGTCGATACCCGCGACGATGCGGAAGGAACAGCCGTAGGTGAAGAGCCGTTGGAAGGCGAGGAAGAAGAAGCGCCTGCCGAAGAGGAAGAAACCGATGTGAACGTCGATGTAAATCAGAACGTCGAGCAAAACGTCGACCAGAATGTTGAACAAAACGTCGAACAGGATAGCGATGCCAATACGGAAACCGGTTCAGATCCGGCCGGTGAGCAGCCTGAAGACGGAACGGCGGAAGGGGGAGATGGACAGTGAGCCGGCTGAACTTGGATAAGAAAGAATTGATTTTGCTGTTCGCCTCTATTCTGTTCTTTATTTCACTTTTGCTGTATTCCTACTTCATGCTGTTCAACCCGGCACGTGACGAACGGCTTCAGGCACAGCAGTCGTTGCAGACGGAGCGCCAGGTGCTTTCCACGCTCCAGCAGCAGGTAGCGGGTGTTGAATACACGGAGCCCGCCAGCAGCCAGCCGCTCCAGCGGAAAGTGCCGGTGTTGCCGGTCGAGGAAATCGTCCTCCTGCAAGTCGGCAAGGCTGAAGTCGTTTCCGGTACGGAAATCCAGGGTGTTTCATTTTCTACGGGCGAGATGCTGATCGAAAACCCGCCGGAAGGTGTGGAAAGCGTCGATGAGCTTCTGACGACCGTCCAGATCACGTCCAAAGACTACGATGGCATCATCACGTTCATCGAGGAAGTGGAAAAACTCGAGCGAATCACCGTAACAGATGCCATCAGTTTCTCCGGTCCGACCGAAAAGCGGGAGGAAACGGAAGAGGACGAACCGATCCAGATGGAGCTGACCTTCTCGTCGTTCTATCGTGACGACCTCGAATCCCTGAAAGAAGAGACTCCGAAGGCTCCTGCACCTCCGGCTTCAATGAAGGAAGATCCGTTCAAGTTCGAAGACGAATCGGAACAGGGGAACTGACCGATGATATGGCTTTGGGCATCGTTCTTCTTTATTTACGGTCTCGTGTTCGGCTCTTTCTTCAACGTCGTCGGCCTCAGGGTCCCGGAAAAGCAGTCGATCGTCCGTCCGCCTTCCAGCTGCCCGAGTTGCGGGCGCCGGCTGACGGCGGCGGACCTGGTTCCGTTTTTCTCGTTCGTTTTTCTGAAGGGCAAGTGCCGGGGATGCGGCTCGAAGATCCACTGGGTGTATCCGGTGATGGAACTCCTGACCGGGATCGCCTTCGCGCTTGCTTATCTCCGGTTCGGATTTTCCGGGGAACTGGTGGTGGCACTGCTGTTCCTGTCGCTTCTCGTCATCATCACCGTCTCGGATATCGCCTATATGCTCATCCCCGACAAGATTCTCCTTGCGCTCGGCATTCCGATTCTCCTGCTCAGGATCGTCTTCCCGACGGATCCGTGGTGGAGCGGACCGGCAGCGGCGCTGGTCATGCCGGCGCTGCTGCTACTGATCGCCATCGTGTCAAAGGGCGGCATGGGCGGCGGAGACATCAAGCTGTACGTGCCGATCGGACTCGTGCTCGGACTGACGGATTCATTCCTGTCGCTGTTCATCGCATCTCTGGTCGGGGCGGTTGCCGGTTTTATCATCCTGAAGCGGCAGGGCAAGGGACGGCGGACGCCGGTTCCATTCGGCCCGTCGATCGCTTTCGGTGCGATGGTCGCATACCTATACGGCAATGAGATTGTCGGCTGGTATCTGAACCTGTTTGTTTGACTCGATATATTTTTAGGACAAGACGACAGCCGTCTTGTCCTTTTTTATCGTCCGGCTGGTATCGTTCCTCTTAAAAGGGGTGTTGTCATGCGTTTACGGAAAAAGTATTCTCGCGGGGCGATCGCGATGGCCATGATGCACGGCTTCCTGATGGGGATCGGCGGCGTGCTGCTGTTCGGGTTCATCGTCATGTCGGAAGACGGTGGTACTGGAGGCGCGGAAACGCCGAAATCCGGGGAGACGGTACCGGCGGATGCGCAGCCGGCGAAGGAAGAAGCGAAAAAAGGGGAAGGCGAGGAGGCGACAGGCAACCGGAAGACGATGTTCTTCGCCATCCAGCACGGCATGTTCTCCAGCTACGATGCGGCGACCGGGTTCCTCTCATCCCAGGCACAGCTCGACAAGGCGGCGATTGTCCGCGTGGAGGACAAGTTCTACCTCTGGTCATCGGTCCACCTGACCGATTCTGAGGCCCGTGCATCCGTCGTGAAGGACACATTCATCAAGCCGTTCACGATCGACGCAGCGGCCTGTCCTGCCGAAACAAGCGGGAAACTCCCTGTTTTATTGGCAGGCCAGGAAGCGGCAAATTTCAATTTTGATGATAAGACGAAAGATGATGCCCTGCCTGAAGGCTGGAAGAAAAATGTCGGCGCCGTGCAAGGGATCACGGAAGATCCGGACGTCATGAGACTGCATCTGGTCAGCCATTATACCGAGGCAGCTGACTGCCTCAAAATCGAATTTTAAGCCAGTTCCGGCGTTCAATTTTGTAAAGTGCAGATTTCTCTAATTCCCCCTCCTCGGCTATGATGGGAACAAACCGTTTAGGGGGAATGGCATATGGAATTCAAGACGAACCGGCAGGTGGTCCTCGCATCCGGATCGCCGAGGAGAAGTGAGCTGATGGGGGTGACAGGCATCCCGTTCATCGTCCGGAAGCCGCAAGTGGAAGAGCCGCCGATCCGGCAGGGGGAGGATCCGGCGAACTATGCAGAACGTCTTGCCAGGCTGAAGGCGATGGATGTGGCGGAGCATGAACAGGGATCCGTCGTGATCGGAGCGGACACGGTCGTGCATCAGGGTGGGAACGTGTACGGGAAACCGGCCGACAGGGAAGAAGCCAAGGCGTTTCTTGAATCGCTCTGCGGAACGGCGCATTCCGTCTCGACAGGGGTCTGTGTGACGGACGGAGAACAGGAGCGCACTTTCTCGGTCACGACGGATGTCGGGTTCAGGGATGTCCCCGGTTGGATGATCGACCGGTACGTCGACTCCGGCGATCCGATGGACAAGGCCGGCGCTTACGGCATCCAGTCCGGAGGCGCGCTGTTCGTGAAGGAGATCAGGGGAGACTACCACGCTGTCGTCGGGCTTCCGGTCGCGGATGTGTTCGAGGTGCTGGATGAGATTGGCGTGATCGCCGGGGGAGAGGGGGACGAGCCTTGACGACGGATCTGTATGTGCCGAAGATCAGCGAGCTTCATATCGCAGACAGGCCGAGGGAGCGGCTCATCCATCAGGGAGCCGAAAGCCTATCCAATCAGGAGCTGATCGCGATCCTGCTCCGGAGCGGCACAAGGCAGGAATCGGTGCTTCAGCTTTCCAACCGGGTTCTGGCCTTTTTTGACCGGATCCAGGACATGCAGCATGCGACGCTTGAAGAGATGACTTCTGTGAAAGGAATCGGAGAGGCAAAGGCGGTGCAGCTGCTGGCCGCCGTCGAACTCGGCAAGCGCCTCACCCGCAAACAGTCGACGGAACGCTATGTCATCCGCTCTCCGGAAGATGCAGCGGACTATCTCATGCCCGATATGTCGAACCTGAACCAGGAGCACTTCGTCGTCTTGTTCCTGAATGTGAAAAACGAAGTACTCCACAGCCGGACTATTTTTATAGGAAGTTTGAACTCCTCAATCGTCCATCCTAGGGAAGTATTCCGAGAAGCGGTCAAGCGCTCCGCGGCCTCCATCATCTGCGCCCACAACCACCCGAGCGGCAACCCGGCCCCGAGCCCGGAAGACATCGAAGTCACCAAACGCCTTGCCGAAGCCGGAAAAATCGTCGGCATCGACCTCCTCGACCACATCATCATCGGCGACCACAAATTCCTCAGTCTCAAGGAAGGCGACTTTATTTGAATCTTTTAGATGAAATGGCCTTGTACGCAGGTGTTGATGATTAAATGATGCTCTATCGTTGATTGCAGCGGAAGGCCCGAGACACCTGCGGGAAAAGCCGGACAGGCGAGACCCGCAGGACGCAGTCGCGGGGCTCGGCGCCGGCCCGCGGTAAGCGAGGGCCTGGAGTGAAAATCAACCCCACACTCTATCGATCAAAGCAAGAATATACTTACTTTAGTCTATTATGCGATATAGCTTCATATAAGATTGTCACTTTCTCGCGGAATCCGTTATAATGATGTGTATGATTTCAAACCGGCAACACTAACGGCCGCGCAGAAAGGGAGATTAATAGCGTGTTTGGACTCGGATCAAAAGATGTCGGGATTGACCTCGGCACAGCAAATACATTGGTTTTCATTAAAGGTAAGGGGATTGTTCTCCGCGAACCGTCAGTCGTCGCGAAGAACGTCAAGACCGGGGAGATTGTCGCAGTCGGCAATGACGCGAAAAACATGATCGGCCGTACACCGGGCTCGATCATCGCAACTCGTCCGATGAAAGATGGTGTCATCGCGGACTTCGACACAACAACAGCCATGATCGAGTATTACCTGCGCGAAGCACAGAAAGCATCCGGCGGAACTTGGAAAAAGCCGAACGTCATGATCTGTGTGCCATACGGCATCACATCGGTTGAACAGCGTGCCGTGATTGACGCATCCCGCCAGGCGGGGGCAAAAGACGCCTTCACCATTGAAGAGCCGTTTGCGGCTGCAATCGGCGCGAATCTGCCGGTATGGGAACCAACAGGCAGCATGGTCGTCGATATTGGTGGCGGGACGACGGAAGTGGCAGTCATCTCGCTCGGAGGCATCGTGACGAGCGAATCCATCCGCGTAGGCGGCGACGCCATGGACCAGGCAATTATCTCGTATATCCGCAAGACGTATAACCTGACGATCGGCGACCGCACGTCTGAGCAGATCAAGATTGAAATCGGCTCCGCCAAAGTCACCGACAAGCCGGAAAAGATGGAGATCCGTGGACGCGACCTGCTGACAGGCCTGCCGAAGACGATCGAAATCTCTTCCGAAGAAATCGCGGAAGCCCTCAAGGAATCCATCACTGCGATCATCGACGGCGTGAAGAAGACCCTCGAGCATACACCGCCTGAGCTCTCCGCGGACGTCATGGAGCGCGGCATCGTGCTCACGGGCGGCGGCGCGCTTCTCGCCAACCTCGACAAGGTCATCGCGGAAGAAACGAATATGCCTGTATCCATCGCGGAAGATCCGCTGGACTGTGTCGCAATCGGCACTGGGAAAGCGCTCGACAACTTCGATGTCATCAAGAAACAGCAAGCCAGATAATACGGGAGTGAAGGCAGCATGCCGCAGTTTTTCTCGAACAAACGGCTGATCCTCCTCCTCGTCGGTGTCATCGTGCTGGTCGCCCTGATCTTCTTCTCGCTCAGGGACCGCGACCACGCGAACTTGCCCGAACAGATCGTAAAAGATGTTGTCGGCTTCGGACAGCAACTGTTCTCGAAGCCGGCGCACTACATAACGGACCTGGTCGATGATGTGGATTCACTCCTGAACACCTATGAGGAGAATCAGCGCCTGCGCAAGCGGCTCGTCGAATATGCGGCCGTACAGGCAGAGCTCAGTGATGTCCGCAATGAGAACAAGCGGCTGAAGGACATTGTCGGCAAGAAGGATGACCTTCGGGACTATGAGCCGATCCATGCCTCGGTCCTGGCAAGGAACCCGGACCAATGGGAAGAGAAGATTGTCATTGACCGGGGTGAGACGCACGGCATCAAAAAGAACATGGCGGTCATGACCGCCGACGGGCTCATCGGGAAAGTCATATTGACGACGCCGTTCACGTCTACCGTCCAGCTGCTCGCGACACAGGATCCGGATTACCGGGTGTCCGCGCTTGTCACGGGCAAGACGGAAGCGTTCGGCCTCATCGAAGGATATGACACCGAGCGGCGGGAGCTGATCCTCAAGAGGATCGATTCCGCGCATGAGATCAAGGAAGGCCAAAAGGTCATTTCCTCGGGTCTCGGTGGCATCTTCCCGAAAGGCCTCCTGATCGGGGAAATCACGGAAGTGACGACCGATGACTTCGGGCTGACGAAGCAGGCTCATATCAAGCCGGCTGCCGACTTCGCGATGCTGGAGCATGTAATCGTCACCAAGCGGACATCGACTGCGGTCGACGGCTCGGATGCCGGCAACACGGGAGAGGCAATGGATAAAACGGCGGATGGCGGGAAAGACGGGGACGGCTCATGATCCGGCTCCTCATTCCTCTTGTCGCCGTCGTTTTATTCTATGTGGAGCCGGTGTTCGGCCTGTTTTCGCCGATTGAGGTCGGCGGGGAACTCCGCTATCTCATCCCCAGGTTTCTGATCATGTTCCTGATCTTTGTCGGAGTCTACTACAGCCGGCAGCGTGCCCTCGTGTACGCAATCATTTTCGGACTCTTGTACGATTTATTTCACATTGATATTATTGGACTATACGCCTTCCTGTACCCGGCCGTCTGCCTGCTGGCAATCTGGGCCGTGAAGCACATCCATAAACATATAATCGTCGTCACGCTCATTACGCTGCTTCTCGTGGCGGTCCTTGAGACGGCGCTTTACGGATTCTTCACACTGATCGGGTTTATCGGGATGCCATTTGGAGAATTCATCACGACACGACTCGTGCCGACGATGATTGCCAACTCGGTGTTCCTCGTCCTGTTGGGCTGGGTGTTCAAATCGCTTGCCAACCGGCGGAGCATCCAGAAGAGGGAAGGAATGTTGTAAGCATGGAGGAGAATTGGGGTGACGCAAGTGACTAGAAAACAGCTTGTCATGATCAAAGGAACGAAGTCGGGCCTCGTGTTGCGCCTTGACGACCAATGCTCCTATTCCGAACTGATGTCGGAACTTGAGCAGAAAGTCCGGGAGGAGGCGCTCGAGGGGACGACGGAGATCCAGCTACACCTCGGCAACCGGTACTGCACCGATGAGCAAGTAAAGGAGCTCATCAACTGTGTACAGAAATCTCCCCATCTCCGAGTATCCAAAGTGCAGAGTGACGTCATCCGTGTGGAAGAGTGCAACCGCCTCATCAAGGAGAGCCAGTCCGAAACGTTTGTCGGTATCGTGCGCTCCGGACAGGTCGTGCAGGCGGAGGGCGACCTCGTCATCATCGGTGACGTCAACCCGAACGGGAAGGCCATCGCGAACGGGAACATCTTTGTCCTCGGCCGGCTGAAGGGCATCGCCCACGCCGGTGCAGGAGGCAATCGGGACGCGGTCATCGCAGCTTCCTGGCTGGAAGCGACTCATCTGATGATCGCCGATAAAGTGGAGACGATGACGGACGAACTGACAATTCTGTCCGAACGTCCGGAAATGGAATGTGCCTACATCCACCGGAGCGGCTTCATCGCCATCGACCGACTTCAGGAGCTCCGTATCCTGAGGCCGTATCTATCTACATTCAAGGGAGGAAGCTAATGTGGGAGAAGCCATCGTTGTGACATCAGGGAAGGGAGGCGTCGGCAAAACGACGACGACCGCCAACCTGGGAACTGCATTGGCCCTTCAAGGCAAGAAAGTCTGCCTGATTGACACGGACATCGGCCTCCGGAACCTGGACGTCGTGCTCGGCCTTGAAAACCGGATCATCTACGACCTCGTCGATGTGGTGGAAGGACGTTGCCGTGTTAACCAGGCGCTCGTGAAAGACAAACGCTTCGAGGACCGGCTGTTCCTGCTGCCGGCGGCACAGACAGCGGACAAGCTGGCTGTTTCGCCTGAGCAGATGAAGGAACTCGTCACCGAACTGAAGCGGGAATATGATTACATCCTGATCGACTGCCCGGCCGGGATCGAGCAGGGCTACCAGAACGCAGTCGCCGGTGCCGACCGCGCCATCGTCGTGACGACCCCGGAAATTTCCGCGGTCCGCGACGCAGACCGGATCATCGGATTGCTCGAGCAGGAAGAAGGCATCGAGCCGCCGAAGCTCATCATCAACCGGATTAAACGCCATCTGATGGAGTCCGGCGAAGCGCTCGACGTCAACGAGATCACGACCCACCTGTCGATCGATCTCCTCGGCATCGTCATGGATGACGAAAACGTCATTTCTTCATCCAATAAAGGCGAGCCGGTCGTCCTCAATCCGGCCAACCGTGCTGCCACAGGATACCGCAACATCGCCCGCCGGATCCTCGGCGAATCGGTGCCGCTCATGTCCATGGAAGAGCAGAAAAAGGGCTTCCTCGGTAAATTGAAATCCCTTTTCTCGAAATAATCGTTTCCCGGGAAATCGGGAGGATATAAGGATATTCGACAATGTGACCCCCATCACATGCCTAATCAGGCGTGCCGATGGGGGTTTTTCATTTTGGAAAGGAGGAAGGGTGATGGGAAAACGGAGTATTCCGGAGCGGCTTGCCGCACTGGCTGTACTGGAATCGAGGGTTTCGGACAGGCATCCCGCGTATGAGCGGATCCGGGCCGATTTGGAAATGAGGCTAGCCGGCTATGCGGGAGAGAAAAAAGCGGACTTCTATTTGGAAGAGGCAAGGTTGAAGCAAAAACCGGTGGTGCTGAAGGATGTGATGATTCCGTCAGGCGGAAAACAGGTGCAGGTGGATACACTCGTGCTCCATCCCGCATTTGTATTGGTGCTGGAAGTCAAGAACATGACCGGAGAACTCTACTTCGACGACGCCACCGGACAGTTTTATCGGTTCATAAACGGTGTGCGGGAAGGCATGAGGAACCCCGAAGACCAGATTAACCGCGCAATAGCCGCGACCGAGCGCTTTCTCGCATCCATCGATCTGCCGGTCCGGGTACACGGAGCGATTGTCCTGGCAAGCTACAACGGACTCGTTGCCAAGGGTCCCGTTAGCCGGCCAATTTTCCCCGTCGACCGGCTGCCGGGGCATGTCGAGAAATTGGAGGAGGAGAATCGGGCGATATTAAAGAGGGCGGATATGCAATATGTCATTGATGCGCTTAACCTGCTTGACCGGGGAAAACAGGATCAATATTTAAAATGGTACAGTCTTACAGTTGGCGATATTAGGTCAGGAGTGAGATGTCCGGGCTGCTTTGGGGCTGGTATGGAGCGAGGTCACGGGAAGTGGATATGTAAGGATTGCGATGCTTCATCGAACGATGCCCATCTTACGGCACTGCAGGAATATCGAATTTTGTTTGGAGGACAAATTACCAGCAACGATGCACAACGGTTTCTGGGATTGATCAATATTCAAAGCGCAATAAGACTATTGTCTTCATCAAGCCAATATACCGGGAATCAAAAACGAAATAGAAAATGGACGATACCAAATGAGAAATATCGTTTAGATCAACTTGTCAATCACCTAATGTACAAAAAGAAATCATGAGTATCTCCTGATTTGGAGTAAGATCGCTGGATTTAGAGTAAGGCACTCGTATTTGGAGTAAGGCGCCCGTATTTGGAGTAAGGCGCCCGTATTTGGAGTAAGGCGCCCGTATTTGGAGTAAGGCGCCCGTATTTGGAGTAAGGCGCCCGTATTTGGAGTAAGGCGCCCGTATTTGGAGTAAGGCGCTCGTATTTGGAGTAAGGCGCCCGTATTTGGAGTAAGCCTCCAGCATTTGGAGTAAGGCTACCTAATTTGGAGTAACCGCCCCCATGACACTCTCCAAATCTCTCAACAATTTATCATCACCCCGCTCCCTCCTACATATGATAGAGAAAACATTTCGCAGGGGTGTGGTGCTGATGAGGTGGAGGGACAAGTGGGTGGCGGCGCTGCTTGTGACGGTGGTGCTGTTTGGGGTGGCGAAGCTGGAGGAGCATCAGGTGATGAAGACGCAGATCACGCACCTGGTCCGGTCGGGTGAGGAGCTCACGGTACTCAAGAAGTGGGTGATGTCGTTCGTGGACCAGGGGCGGCCGGAGACCGCATTGCCGGTGTCGGCGGACGGGGCGACTCCGGCGATGGCGGAGTTTTCCACTCTTCAGCCGTTTCGCGAAGGGGTGGTGCTGTCTTATGGCGCGACCATTCCGGTGACGGCGAAGGGGGACGGGCTGGTGATCTATACCGGACATACGCGCCAGACGGGGAAGACGGTGACAGTCCAGTATGATGACGGGGATACCGTGACATACGGTTTCATCGGAAAGTTCCTGACGCTTCCGTATACGACGGTCGGCCCGGGGGAAGCGATCGCGGAGCTGGAGACTGGGGCGATGTTCCTCGGAGTGGAGCGGGACGGGGATACGATGGATGCGGAAGGTGTGAAAAACTGGCTGGCTTCACTGAGGGGGACGGGGGAATGACAGCCGGAGCCCTTTGCAAATGAAGTACCGGATGCATCCGGTCATGATCCCGTTCCTGCTTGCAATCATTGCGAGCGGGAATGTCTCGTTCTATGCCATCGTCCTCAGCTCGCTCCTGTTTCATGAGGCCGGCCATCTGCTGGCCGCGAAATGGACGGGCGCTCCCGTCAGGCAATGCGTCATCATGCCATACGGCGGGGAAATCGTGATTCCCCGTTTTTCTCGTTTGCCCAAAACGGACAGGCTTCTGATCGTCGCCGGCGGGCCTGCTGCGACCACACTATTGCTGGCTGTTTCATTATTCATCCAAATCCCCGGCCGGGACCAGCTGATCACGACACAGCTTGCCCTGCTTGGCCTGAATCTGCTGCCGTTTTTGCCGCTGGATGGCGGTCGGGCAGCGCTTGTTTTCTTTCCGGATCAAAAAATCGCTCTCATCCTGCTTTCTATTTTCGTGTCGGTAGCCGCGGCTGTCTTTTTGATCCTTTATCTTCCGCAGTCTGCGCCTTATCTGTTCCTTGCACTGTTCCTGCTGCTGCAAAATATCCTTCACTGGCGGTACAGAAAATATGAGCGGGTGCTGGAGCGAGTTTATGCCGGAAGTTTCCCGAAGCCGGCAGTTGACCGGAAGTCCGGTCTGTGATAGTATTTTCATGTTGGTTTGTAGCGCACCCGTGCTACTACAACCGCGCCGACAAGGTCTTAAGCACCACTTGGTCACCTTGAAGGGCGAGTCTTAGTCTAAGAGGAGGTGCAAGCATGTACGCAATCATTGAAACAGGCGGCAAGCAAGTTAAAGTTGAAGCGGGCCAGGAGATCTACATCGAAAAGCTCGCAGGTGACGTCGACGAGACGATCACATTCGATAAAGTACTGTTCGTCGGCGGAGACGACGTGAAAGTCGGAGCTCCATTCGTGGAAGGCGCTACCGTTACAGGTAAGATCGCCAAGCACGGCCGCGGCAAGAAAATCGTTGTCTTCAAATACAAGCGCCGTAAAAACTACCGCAAGAAGCAAGGTCACCGTCAGCCTTACACGAAAGTCGTCATCGACGGCATCAACCTGTAAGCCGTGATCCGGGTAATTGTGGATGAAACATCAGATGGCCGCATCATCTCATTTGAGATGACCGGCCATGCGGACTTCGCGGAACACGGAAAGGATCTTGTCTGCGCCGCGGCTTCGGCCGTGTCGTTCGGCGCCGTGAACTCAGTGTACGTACTGACGGAAACGGAGCCGGAAGTGGATCTTGGCGACGATGGCGGCTATTTGTCCGTCCGGGTGCCGGATCCCGAAGATGAGTCTGTCCAGCTGATCCTGAAGTCCATGATTGTTTCATTGCAGACCATTGAGCGGGACTATGGTGAACATATTAAAGTGACTATTAACCGATAGGAGGTGGACTACATGCTACGTTTGGATCTCCAATTCTTCGCGTCGAAGAAAGGGGTAGGTTCCACGAAGAACGGCCGTGACTCCGAAGCGAAACGCCTTGGTGCGAAGCGCGCGGACGGCCAATTCGTAACCGGCGGCTCCATTCTGTACCGCCAGCGCGGGACGAAAATCCACCCTGGTGAAAACGTTGGCCGCGGCGGCGATGATACGCTGTTCGCAAAGGTTGACGGCGTCGTACGCTTCGAGCGTCTCGGCCGCGACAAGAAAAAAGTTAGCGTCTATCCGGCTGCTCAATAAGCAACAGATGGATGACGGCGGGCTGCATGATTCTCATGCGGCCCGCTTTTTTCTTTTCCCGAAAAGACCTCCGATTTTTAACCGCTTGCATTGAAACAGGCGTGTCCTGTAGTGGTATACTGTACGTACGGGATGAACACGAACTTTTGGAAGACGGGAAGTGACCGAGATGGAAGAACGGCTGTCGGCACAGGAACTGTTGAAATACTCGAGGCACGATCATATGAACACCCTTCATCTGATCCGGATGCTTCTCGATCTCGGCAAAGAGGATGGGGTGCAGAAAGCGATTGACGATGCCGTGGAACGGGCACGGCACGAATCCGCACTGGGTGCCGCCGGCATGCCGCGCCTGGCAGTATGGCTTCTTACCTTCGGCTGGCGCTTCCCGGAATATGAGGCGACGCTGGACGTGTCCGCTGACGGCCCTGGTGACAGGGAGGCGGACACGGAGGCGGAGGCTTTTCTCGAAGAGCTGTTCGCAGAACTTCAGGACGGCCTGAGCCCCTATGCGGAGTACGGTGCACAGATCCGGGTAAAGACGGAATCCGGGGCATGGTCGGTCACATTTACGCTGACAGGTCCGCACGAACTGCAGCAAGGTCTGCCGGAGGCGTCACCCGATGCACGGTTTACATTCCATCATTCCGAAGAAGATGGACAATTGAAGATGACAGTAGCTGGAAGGAAGGTGGATCGGTGATGTTTGTCGATCACGTAAAGATCTATGTAAAAGGCGGGGACGGCGGCAATGGCATGGTCGCGTTCCGCCGGGAAAAGTATGAGCCGATGGGCGGTCCCGCTGGCGGCGACGGCGGCAAGGGCGCAGATGTCATCTTTGAGGTGGACGAAGGCCTGCGCACGCTGATGGATTTCCGCTATCAGCGGCATTTCAAGGCCCAGCGCGGCGAGCACGGGATGAGCAAGAGCATGCACGGCAAAAACGCGAAGGACATGGTCGTCAAGGTGCCGCCGGGTACGACGGTGACAGACGCGGAATCCGGCGCAATCATCGCTGACCTGACCGAGCACGGCCAGCGTTCGGTCATCGCAAAAGGCGGCCGCGGCGGGCGGGGCAACATCCGTTTTGCGACCCCTGCAAATCCGGCACCCGAAATTTCCGAGAAGGGAGAGCCGGGCTATGAGCTTGAGGTCGTTCTCGAGCTGAAAGTGCTGGCGGATGTCGGCCTGGTCGGCTTCCCGAGTGTCGGGAAATCGACGCTGCTGTCCGTCGTCTCCGCCGCCAAGCCTAAAATCGGCGACTATCACTTCACGACGATCGTGCCGAATCTCGGAGTCGTGGATGTAGGTGAAGGGCGCAGTTTCGTGATGGCAGATCTTCCCGGACTGATCGAGGGGGCCCACGAAGGTGTCGGGCTCGGTCATCAGTTCCTCCGCCATATCGAGCGGACGCGCGTCATCGTGCACGTCATCGACATGTCCGGCATGGAAGGCCGGGATCCGTATGAGGATTACGTGACGATCAATGAAGAACTGGAGCAGTACAACCTCCGTCTTACGGAACGCCCGCAGATTGTCGTGGCCAACAAGATGGACATGCCAGAGGCGGAAATGAACCTTGCCGAATTCAAGGAACAGATCCCGTCCGATGTCAAGGTGTATCCGATTTCCGCCATCACCCGCCAGGGGCTGTCGGACCTGCTTTACGCCGTTGCGGACCTACTTGAAGAGACGCCGGAATTCCCGCTTTATGCACCTGAGGAAGTGGAAGAATCACGCCACGTCCTTTATAAGTTTGAAGCGGAGAAGAAAGATGAATTCATCATCGGCCGGGACGACGACGGGGCATTTACCGTGGGCGGGCCTGCAATCGAGCGGCTGTTCAAGATGACCAACTTCTCGCATGAGGAATCGGTCCGCCGGTTCGGCCGGCAGCTCCGAGGCATGGGCATCGACGACGCGCTGCGCGAGCGGGGCGTCAAGGACGGAGACACGGTCCGCATCATGGACTACGAATTCGAGTTCGTTGACTGAGACCTGCCCGTAAGGGGGGCTTGCCGGCAAAGCCGGCGGGCAAAGAAAAGAGGACTGAAACAATGAAAGACGTTTCGGATGAGAATTATTTTCTCGTCAGGGAAGACGTCCTGACGGAATCAATGCAGAAAACGCTCGAAGCGAAGCGCCTCCTGCAGAACGGCGAGGAGTCGACCATCTGGGATGCGGTCAAGCGGGTCGGCCTTTCAAGGAGTGCGTTTTATAAATACCGCGATACGGTCTTCCCGTTCCATTCGGTTGTCCAGGAGAGGATCCTGACGATCTTCCTTCAGCTGGAGGACCGGGAAGGAGCACTGGCGGAACTGCTGCGGACCGTGGCGGAGGCGCAGTGCAATGTGCTGACGATCCACCAGACAATCCCGATCCAGGGCCGTGCCAATGTGACGCTGTCCCTGGACGTGACCGCGATGACGATGGAACTGAACACGTTCCTGCAGACGCTCAAGCGGCTGGCGTTCATCGAATCGGCGGATGTCGTCAGCTCGGGCGCTTATTGAGGGGGAGAACAGGTTTGGAAGAAACAGTGACACGGGTGGCTTATCTCGGACCGGAGGCGTCGTTTACCCATCTGGCAGCGGACGGGCTGTTCCACGGGGACTGGCTCATGCCCTATACGACGATTCCGGAAGCGATTGAAGCCGTATCGGAAGACCGTGCGGACTATGCGGTCGTCCCGATTGAAAATGCATTGGAAGGCGCCGTCTCCCTGACGGTGGATTACCTTTACCATGAAGTGGAGCTTTATATCACAGCCGAGATCCTGCAGCCGATCGACCAGCATCTCATGGTCCATCCGGAGCAGGCGGACAGTTGGGAAGAGGTGGAGTCGATCCATTCCCATCCGCAGGCACTGGCCCAGTGCCACAAATTCCTGCACTACCGGTTCCGCGGCGTGCCGCTGATCCAGGCGACCTCCACATCGGGTGCGGCGAAATACGCTTCGGAGAACCCGGAGCTGCGGATCGCAGCCATCGGCAACCGGTTTGCGGCAGAGAAATACGGCTTGAAAATCGTGCAGGACAGCATCAACGATTTCCACTTTAACCGGACGCGATTTGTGGTCCTGTCAAAGAGGGAAGGGGAGATCGGCAAGCCCGGCTGCGGGGACAAGGTCAAGTCGACCCTCATGATCAACCTGCCGAAGGACAACCGCTCCGGTGCGCTTCATCAGGTGCTGTCGGTATTCTCCTGGAGACGGCTGAACCTGACCAAGATCGAATCCCGCCCGATGAAGACGGGACTCGGCGACTACTTTTTCATCGTCGATGTGGACGCGGGAAAAGAAGACCCGATGATGAAGGGCGCCATGGAAGAACTGTCCGCGCTCGGATGCGTCGTCAAGCCGCTGGGCACCTATAGGACATACGAAATAAAACCGGCACCGCGCGAAATTTAAGCGCGATGCCGGTTTTTTGTTGTTGGATGGCGGTCCATCATACGAATTTGAACGGTTACTCCGAAAACACGATCCATTGTGCGAAATCCCGAGCATACTCCGAAAATAAAAGCCGATTGACGATTCCGCTCTCACGCTTCATCCGTCAAAAAGCCGTGCTCCCTGAGCGCCTGCTCCGCGCGGTCGAGGATTTCCTCGCTGTCCGCGGTGATGGTGTGAAGGTGAGGGCCGCCGGTCAGCTCAAGCAGGAGCGGCGAGCCCGTCTCATTCAGCCGGGTGACGAACTGTCCCACGTCATGCCGGTTATTGACCATGATGGCAGCATTGAGTTCTCCGTAAACCGGATGCTCCACTGTGACATCACGGACCGAAGCACCCGCATCCACAATCAGATTCAGCTCTTTTTCCGTCTGATCCGGCGTGTGGGTGCAGGCAATTTTTCTCGACAGGAGCCCCTGTCGCTCCGGCGCTTCGCTTCCGAGGTGGACATATCCGGAACTCGTCGCCATAATGGATTCCCCATGCGCCTTGAGTAGGGTGATATCCCCTACGATGACCTGTCGGCTCACACCGCATATTTTCGCCAGTTCTGCGCCTTTGATCGGGCGTCCGCTGTCTTTCAGTTTCTTGAGGATCAGATCCCTCCGCTCGTCCCCCTTCAACTTTTCCATGGGCTTCGACTCCTTCCCGTCATAACTGCTGTTCGTTTTCTCATAGCTTATTGTGAAGACGTCCTCGGAGTCTGTCAAAGTTTCAGTGTCATCGCCCAGTGCGGGTTCATACGCTATACCGATGGAAGGGGGAGAAGCAATGCACGTGCACATTGTGCAGAAAGGGGATACCCTCTGGAAAATCTCCAGGCAGTACGGGGTTCCCTTCGAAGAAGTAAAACGGCTCAATGCCCATCTGGCAAATCCGGACTACATCGTGCCGGGGATGAAGATCTTCCTGCCTGATCACGCGAAGAAGGGCAAGGGCCAGCCGCCGGCAGAACACCCGTACAAAGATGGTCGCCCGAAAAAGCCGGTGAGGGAAAAGAAGGAAATGGAATCGTCGGAACTGACGCCTGCTCCGCCACCGCCGCCGATGAAGAAGCCTGCGCCAAAACCGGCACCTCCAAAACCGGCACCAAAGCCGGCGCCGCCAAAGCCTGCTCCAAAACCGGTTCCAAAGCCAGCGCCGAAACCGAAACCGGCCCCGATGCCAGCACCGCCGCCAATGATGCCTATCGAAGAATCACCGATGGCACCGCCACCGCCACCGCCGCCACCTCCAATGAAAGAAGAGTCGCCGATGGCACCGCCTCCGGTCATGCCGGAAATGGAAATGCCGCCGATGCAGCAACCATGTCCACCCGAGAAGGAGGCGGCCATTCCAATGATGATGCCATTCTGCTGCATGCCGGTGTTTGATATGTGTTGCCAGATGTGCGGCCATATGCCGACTCATCATCACATGATGCATCACCCTCACATGATGCATCACCCTCACATGATGCATCACCCTCACATGATGCAGCCGTATCCTCAGATGGAACATTATCCGCAGGCACAGCCGTATCCTGCGATGCCGCAGATGCCGGCAGCACCTGGCTACACACTGCCGATAGCGGAAGGGATGCCGGAATACGCCATGCCGGCGGAACAAGAATCGCCTGAACGCGGCTGGAAGATGGAAGAATCAAGTTCTTGTTCGTCCTCACTGGATGTGTACATGGGCAGCCGGCAGGAACAGGAATCTCCAATGGACGAAGAGCTGCACGTGCCTCAGGCACCGATGCATATGTATCCGGCGGAGTCTCAGGGTGACTGCGGATGCGGTGGCGGGTCTGCCGTGCCGTACGCTGTTCAGGCCGCAGCCTGGCCATATTGGCCGCAGCCAGGTTTCCAACCTTATCCGGGCCAGGGCCACCATCACGGACATTCCTGCCACGTATGCGGGTCACCGTTCGGATACGGCGGCTACTGATAATCCATGACTGCCGGGGGCAACATCCGACAGATCAAGCAGAACGTCTGGAAATGGGATGTGGGCGGAAAGCGGTATTCGCTGAAGAAATATGATTCCGCCCATCAGGCACGCAAGGTGCGGCGAATCCATGATGAGCTTGAGAATATCGGATTCCCGCATATCCTGCCGATCATCGGTTCTGCAGATGAACGGGCGGTCATCCAGCCTTGGCTTGACCGCGCCAGGCCTGCCGACTATTCAAGCAGGACAGGGAGGGAACGGACGCTCTCCGTTCTCCGTACGCTGCATGAGACATCAGAAAAGGTGAACTGGGAAAGCACCGGTGTGCTCTACCGATATCCGCTGATTGCCAAATGGGAAGATCGGCTGGCAAAATTCCGCAACCAGAAAAAGAAACTGGTCCCGCTGATCGGCAACCCGCACTATGACAGCATTATCTTTCACGCCGAGGAAGCACTCAGGAGCATCCGGAAAACGTATGATCCGGAAGAGGATTGCACGCTTCTTCATGGAGACGTGGTCCACCACAACTTCCTGAAGGGTCCGGACGGAAAGTACGTCATGATCGATTTTGACCTGGCCTGCACCGGTCCCGCCGGCACGGAAACTGCCCTTTGGATCCACCGCGTTCTGCCGCATGTGGACTTTAACCTGGACTATCTGTGCGGCGAGCAGCCGGAACTCGCCTCACTTTCCGCCTCTTCGTTCAATCTGCTGCTTTATCCGAATGAACTGCTCAGGGAATGGCTCTACTTGCTGTCCCTGGAAGAAGACAAACAAAACCAACTGAAAGTGAAGCTGGACCGGTTCACGGACAAAGCACTGTCCGCCTGGATCCCGCTCTGCTATCAGGTATCAAAACGAGCCAATCATTGATCGGTCATTGCCGCGGATCTCCCAAACTAAAGGGAGATCTGCGGCATCTTTGCGTACTGGAACCATAGAAAACAAATATTTTTATTATGTAAACAACCATGGCACCCCTCCTGATGCGGGGATGCGAACATGTATGCTATAATCTACTCATTGCGGCAGAGGGGGAAGACGGCTTGTACGATTACATAAAAGGGCGCATCACAAGGGTGACGCCCGAGTATATAACGGTTGAACAAGGCGGCATCGGCTATCAGGTGATCACGCCCAATCCGTATGCATTCCATGCAGATGAAGAAAAGCAGGTTTTCACACATCTCCATGTAAGGGAAGATGTGATGCAGCTGATCGGTTTCCAGGCCCCGGAGCAGCGGGAACTGTTCAGGAAGCTGATCACCGTATCCGGCATCGGGCCCAAAGGGGCACTGGCAATCCTTGCCGGCGGGATGACCGCACAGGTTGTCGCCGCCATCGAGGCGGAAGATGAGAAGTTCCTCGTCAGATTCCCCGGTGTCGGGAAAAAGACCGCCCGGCAGATCATCCTGGATCTGAAGGGGAAACTGGACGGAGTGACGGATGAAGTCGTCTTCATGACGGAAACGGATCCTGAACCGTCACTGGACTCCAATCACGATCTTGAGGAAGCGATGCTTGCACTGACCGCGCTCGGCTATTCGGAGCGGGAGCTCAGCAAGATCCGTCCCAAGCTCGACAAAGAGACACTGGATCATACGGAAGCTTATATGAAGCGGGCGCTGGCGCTTCTCCTGAAGCAGGGTTAAATGATGAACCGCTTTGAACAACATAAAGGAAAGGAGGGGGACTATGGAAGAGCGGGTCATTTCAAGTGAAGCCTCGACATTTGACGACGGATTTGAGCAGACGCTGCGGCCACAGCGTCTCGTCCAGTATATTGGCCAGGAAAGGGTCAAGCACAACCTCGGCATTTTCATCGAGGCGGCCAAGCAGCGGGAAGAAAGCCTGGACCATGTGCTCCTATACGGGCCTCCGGGTCTCGGCAAGACGACGCTCGCCTCGGTCATCGCAAATGAGATGGGTGTCAATTTCCGGACGACGAGCGGTCCCGCAATCGAGCGACCCGGTGACCTTGCAGCCATTGTCAGCTCGCTTGAGCCGGGGGATGTGCTGTTCATCGATGAAATCCACCGGCTGAGCCGCGCTGTCGAGGAAGTGCTGTATCCGGCAATGGAAGACTTTTGCCTCGACATTGTCGTCGGCAAGGGGCCTGAGGCAAGGTCGATCCGCTTCGACTTGCCTCCCTTCACGCTGATCGGTGCCACTACGAGGGCCGGCTCCCTGTCGGCCCCGCTGCGTGACCGGTTTGGTGTGCCGCTCCGGCTCGACTATTACGACCGTGCGGCGCTGGCGGAAATTGTTGTGAGGAGTGCTGACATTTTCGGTGCCCCGATCACACGTGATGCGGCGGAAGAGATGGCGATGCGATCACGCGGCACTCCCCGGATTGCCAACCGCCTGCTCCGGCGCGTAAGGGATTTCGCCCAGGTGCGGGGCAACGGGGAGATTACGCTCCCGACCGCACAGGAAGCGCTGGAACTGCTTCAGGTCGATTCTCACGGCCTGGACAGCATTGACCACAAGCTGCTCCTTTCCATGATCGAGCGGTTCCGCGGCGGCCCTGTCGGCCTCGACACAATCGCCGCGAGCATCGGTGAAGAATCGGCCACGATTGAAGATGTTTATGAACCCTACCTGCTGCAGGTCGGTTTCCTGCAGCGGACACCACGCGGGCGTGTGGTCACGCCGCGTGCCTATGAACATTTCGGCATGGACATGCCGGACGACGGAAGAAGGAACCCATCATGAATGTAGAAGATTTTGATTTTCGTCTGCCGGAGGAATTGATCGCGCAAACTCCGCTTAAAGAGCGGACGGCATCCCGGCTGCTCGTCGTGGATCGCGAAACCGGCGGATTCGAGGATAGGAAGTTTTCCGATATACTTGAGTACTTTGAACCGGGCGACTGCCTTGTTCTCAACGATACAAAAGTTCTGCCCGCACGTCTTCTGGGTACGAAGGAAGAAACCGGGGCAGCGATCGAAGTGCTGCTTCTGACAGACAAGGGCGGAGACGAGTGGGAAACACTCGTCAAGCCGGCCAAACGCGTGAAGCTCGGCACAGTCATCACATTTGGTGACGGGCTGCTCAAGGCGGAGTGCACCGGAACAGGCGACCATGGCGGACGGACGTTCAAGTTCAGCTATGAGGGTATCTTCTATGAAGTGCTCGACCGGCTGGGCGAAATGCCGCTGCCCCCTTATATCCACGAAAAACTGGATGACCGGGACCGCTACCAGACTGTTTTTGCAAAGGAACGCGGCTCGGCGGCTGCGCCTACTGCAGGTCTCCACTTCACGGAGGAACTGCTGGACAAGATCCGGGAAAAAGGAGTCGAGATCGTCTTCATCACACTCCACGTCGGGCTTGGCACGTTCCGCCCGGTGAGCGTCGATACAATCGAAAACCACGAGATGCATTCGGAGTATTACTGTGTTTCTGAAGAAGCTGCCGCTGCAATCCGGAAGACGAAGGAGTCAGGCGGCCGGGTCATCGCCGTCGGTACAACATCGACACGCACGCTTGAAACAATCGCCTCCGAACATGGCGGCGATGTCGTCGCCGCCGGCGGCTGGACATCGATTTTCATTTATCCGGGCTATGAATACAAGGCGATCGACGGGCTCATCACCAACTTCCACCTGCCGAAATCGACCCTGATCATGCTCGTGTCCGCCTTTTCGTCCCGTGAGATCATCCTGAATGCATACAGGCATGCGGTGGACGAGCGTTACCGGTTCTTCAGCTTCGGTGACGCGATGTTCCTGAAGCCTCCAAAGAAAGGGAGAAACGAATGACTCCAGCGATCACCTATGAACTGATCAAAAAAGACAAGCAGACGGGCGCGCGGCTCGGCATCGTGCATACGCCGCACGGTTCGTTCGAGACACCGGCGTTCATGCCGGTCGGCACGCAGGCGACCGTCAAGACGATGTCTCCGGAAGAACTTAAAGAAATGAAAGCAGGCATCATCCTGAGCAACACGTACCATCTGTGGCTCCGGCCGGGCCATGACATCATCAGAGAGGCGGGCGGCCTCCACAAGTTCATGAACTGGGACCGGGCTATCCTGACCGATTCCGGCGGGTTCCAGGTTTTCTCGCTGAGCGACATGCGCAAGATCGAGGAGGAGGGCGTCCATTTCCGCCACCATCTCGATGGAAGCAAGCTGTTCCTGAGCCCCGAAAAAGCGATGGAGATCCAGAATGCGCTCGGCTCGGATATCATGATGGCATTCGATGAGTGCCCGCCGTACCCGGCATCCCATGAGTACATGAAGGCCAGTGTCGAGCGGACATCCCGCTGGGCGGAGCGTTGCCTGGAGGCCCACACACGACCGGAAGACCAGGGGCTGTTCGGCATTGTGCAGGGCGGCGAGTATGAAGACCTGCGCCGTCAGAGCGTTCAGGACCTCACCTCGCTCGATTTCCCGGGTTACGCAGTCGGCGGACTCTCAGTCGGAGAGCCCAAGGACGTTATGAACCGGGTGCTCGACTTCACGACGCCGCTTCTTCCGGAAAACAAGCCTCGCTATCTGATGGGCGTCGGTTCACCGGATGCGCTTATCGACGGATCGATCCGCGGCATCGACATGTTCGACTGTGTGCTGCCGACCCGGATCGCCCGCAACGGAACACTCATGACGAGTGAAGGGCGTCTCGTTGTCAAGAATGCGAAGTTTGCTCGCGATTTTCGGCCGCTGGACGAGAATTGCGACTGCTATGTATGCCAAAATTACAGCCGCGCCTACATCCGCCATCTGATCAAGGCGGAAGAATCGTTCGGCATCCGGCTGACGTCTTACCACAATCTGTACTTCCTCATGAATCTTATGGAACAGGTCCGGCAGTCGATCCGCGAAGACCGGCTCGGCGATTTCCGTGAAGAGTTCTTTGAACAGTATGGATACAACAAACCAAATGCAAAAAACTTCTGAAGCTTGTATACTTGTACCATACAGAAAGGGGGAAAATAAATGGAAACATTAGTAGCCCTGTTGCCGCTGATCCTTATGTTCGCTGTTATGTGGTTCTTCCTGATCCGCCCGGCGCAGAAGCGGCAGAAAGCAACACAGCAAATGCAAAATGAACTCCAGCGCGGCGACAAAGTCGTCACGATCGGCGGCCTCCACGGCACGATCGATGCAGTTGATGACGCGACCGTATTCCTGAAATGCTCCGACGGATCCCGTCTCCAGTTCGAACGTGCGGCAGTCGGCCGTGTGCTCGACAACTGATCCGTTTAAATGACCGCAGGCACAGCGGGTTTTTCCGCCGTGCCTGCGGTTTTTGTGTGCCGTTAGCTTCGTTTTAATGTCCGAAGACCGGTGAATGTTTCGCATGACGTTGTCCATACTGAGCAGGAAAAGAGGTGCATCATGGAAGATTTTCTGACAGTGGTATGGCGGACAGTTTTCCTGTATGTGATGCTCATCGTCGTGCTTCGGCTGATGGGAAAGCGGGAGCTCGGGGAACTTAGCGTAGTCGACCTTGTAATCTCCGTCCTCATGGCCGAAGTGGCCGCCTTTGCACTGGATGATCCGGACAGCCCCATCTTTCTCGCCATCCTGCCGATAATCGTTTTGCTGATCATTCAGGTCACTGCGTCCTATTTCTCCCTCAAAAGCAAAAAGTTCCGGGATGTCGTCGAGGGAGACCCGGCGGTCATCATCCGGAACGGAGTGATCGAGGAACAGAATATGAGAAAGCAGCGATACAATATCGATGACCTGCTCCAGCAACTTCGGGAGCAGCAGGTGGCTTCTGTACGCAATGTGGCTTATGCCTTTCTTGAGCCAAGCGGAAATCTGGCGGTATTTGAAAAAGGCAGTGACAAGCCGATCCTCCCGCTGATCTCGGACGGCGTGATCCAGATTGAACATCTTCCCCTGATCGGCAAGGACCTGGACTGGCTGATGAACGAACTATCGGATGCCGGGTACAGCGGTCCTGAACAAATCTTTTTCTGCGCCCTTGACAAGGACGGGATCCATATCCAGGAAAAGGGCAGGAATGGCTAGCCGTCAGAAGCGCTTGGCAAGCTTGCGGACAGTCCGGAGATCAGACAGCCGGAAATACCGGAAAAGTACGAGCAATACCAGAAGGAAGGCAGAAGTGACGACGATGTCGCCGAGCATCCCGAACGGCACTTCCTCGATCAGGAGCGGCCGGGCGACGACTGTCAGGATAAAGGTCAAATATGGAATGATGAACATTGTGAAGCCGGTGGAGGCCTCCCGCTTTTTGCGCAGTGTCGCGATATGGAGGAACGATGTCACGAGCACACCAAAACCGATGGCCATGACAGCTCCCGCTTCCTGAAGACCCGGCTGCGAGGCCAGGACGAACATGACGAGAAGTTTGCCGATTCCTCCGTACACGGAGTTCATCATGGCGGCCTTTGCTTCCTGCATCGCCTGCAGGATGGAGTGGAGCGGGCCCTGGATATAATAGAAGAAGAAAATCGGTGCAAGCATCAGCATGTATGCACCGCCGTCCGAGATGTGGAACAGCTTGACCGCCATTTCCTCTCCGTGAAGGAAAAACACGGCGGCGGCTACGCTTCCCGTGATTGCGGAAATCCGGAGCGACAGATGAATCCTCTCCCGAAGAAGACGGATGTCGTTCAGTGCCGCGGCACTGGACACGGCGGGCACGAGGACGACAGAGAGTGCATGAGAGATAAAAGCGGGGAACAGCAGCAATGGGATCAAGACACCCGAGATGACCCCATACAGCGATGTTGCTGCCGTCACGCCGATTCCGGCCATGCCAAGTGCACGGATAAAGACGATCGGCTCGAGGAACCAGGTGAACGAACCGAAAAGACGGCTTCCTGAGGACGGGAGGGAGACGGAAAGGATCGGCCGGAGGGGATACAGCCCTTTCGGCTTTTCGTTTTTGGTCCGCTTGACCTGACGGTACTTGATGTACAGGTAAAGCAATGTCGCGACTTCGGCTGCGCCGGTGATGGCCATTGCATAACCTGCAGTCAAAGCAGGGCGGGACGGGTCAGCGAATATCGGAAGAAGAAAGCTGATGAGGGCGATCCGGACCGTCTGCTCCAGAATTTGTGACCAGGCTGTCTCCTCAATCCGGGCAATACCCTGGAAATACCCTCTGATCAGTCCTGATGCGGTCGCTATCGGCAAAGCGGCCATCGAGATGTACAGGACGACAGAAGTCTCCGGATTTCCGAGAAGCGTCCCTGACAAATAAGGAACGCCCAGGATGAGCAGCGGGAGGAGGACGACGGATGCAGCGACGGATAATATGACCGATGTTCGCATGACTTGCTGGAGGCCGTTCCTCTCACCTTTTGCGTGCAGTTCGGCGACCACTTTGGCAACACCGATCGGCAGGCCGAGCTGGATCAGGGCAAGGAAAAAGATGAACGCCGGATAGGCGGTCATGTAAGTGCCGACCGCTTCTTCCCCCGCAACCCGCATAAACTGCATCCGGTAGATGAATCCGAAAAACTTGGACAGGAAGACCGCGCCCATCAGAATGATGGTGCCCCGGAAAAATGTCGACACATTGAACACTTCCTTCTCATGTTAGCCGAAATCTTATACAATATCCGTATGCGGGAGCAAGGGCCCGTACGACTCACGGAGAGGATGTGCAACATGGTGAAGGAAGGTTTGGAGGATCTTTTTGAGGTGGTCCGGCCTGCTCTTTCGAACAAAGCGGAAGAATTCAGTTTCTACGGTTACGGCTCTGTCACGGAAGAGGCCCTGTGGACATACTGCCGCGGAAAACTTTGGAGAAAAAAAGATCTTCAGGAAATCCCTGTCCATGAAGCCGTGGGGGACATTCTGTCCATTTCCCCTTCCCGTTATATGACCCACACACAAGTGGAGGGATTCAAGAAAGCTGCCAAAAGCAGCGGTTTTGGAGGGCTGGACGAGGAAGAATTCCGTGCGCTCCTTGCTCCGAAAGGATGAAAAGGGGACCAGAATGAAGGCAAAAGGCCGAATTGACACGACAGGCAACGTGTTTCATAATGGAACTGTTGCTTTTTTTGTGCGTCTAATATAAGGTGTCCGGCGGTTAGGACACTGTCTTTTGCTGCCAATTGAATAGGGGGAACAACAATGAAAACTCGAGGGCGCATAGTCGCTTTTCTATTGCTGCTGGTACTGTTTGCCTCAATGATCGGCGGAACCGGCAAGCAGATTGCCCAGGACGTCAATCTCGGACTGGACCTTCAGGGCGGGTTCGAAGTGCTCTACCAGGTGGAACCGCTCCGTGACGGCCAGAAGATCACTGAAGAGGTGGTTGCCGATACGGCAAGGGCGCTGACCGACCGGATAGACGTTCTCGGTGTGAGCGAGCCGAGCATCCAGATCGAGTCCGGCAACCGGATCCGCGTCCAGCTGGCAGGAGTCGAAGATCAGGAATCGGCGCGTGAACTTTTATCCACGCAGGCCAACCTGACATTCCGCGACACGAATGACCGCCTCATGCTTGACGGGGATGACCTGGTCGAGGGCGGCGCCAAGTCGACGTTTAATGACCAGGGGCAGCCGATTGTCACGCTCCAGCTGAAGAGCGCGGAAAAGTTCGGGGAGGTCACCTCCGAAATCGCCTCGATGGCGCCGAACAACCAGCTTGTCATCTGGCTCGACTTTATAGAAGGCGAGGACAGCTTTGCGGAGGAAGTGACAAAGCCGGAGCCCAAGTTCATCTCTTCTCCGAACGTCTCCAAGCCGATCCTTTCGTCCGATGTAGAGATTTCAGGTTCGTTCACCGTCGATGAAACGAAGCACCTGGCGGGTATCCTGAACGCCGGTGCGCTTCCGGTCAACCTGGATGAAATCTACTCGACCTCGGTTGGTGCACAGTTCGGTGAGCAGGCACTCGATGAGACGGTCATCGCTGCAGCGATCGGTATCGCGCTGGTCCTTCTCTTCATGCTCGTTTATTACCGGGTAGCGGGCTTTGTGGCTTTGGTCACGCTATCTGTATACGTCTATCTGCTGATTCTTGTCTTTAACCTATTAAACGGTGTGCTGACACTTCCGGGGATTGCCGCGATCGTGCTCGGTGTCGGGATGGCCGTCGATGCCAATATCCTGACTTATGAGCGGATTCGCGAGGAACTCCGGATCGGCGCCACGGTGAAAGAAGCATTCAAGGCAGGTGCCAAATCGTCCTTCACGGCGATTCTTGACGCCAACATCACCACCTTGATCGCGGCAGGCGTCCTGTTCGTCTTCGGGACAAGCTCTGTCAAAGGGTTTGCGACAATGCTCATCCTGTCGATCCTGCTCAGCTTCGTCACCGCTGTCTGGGGATCGCGCCTGCTTCTGGGACTGCTTGTCCACAGCGGAATGCTCGATGGCAAGCCGGGTGCTTTCGGCCTTTCCCGAAAGTACATCCATTCCAAAGAAGAAGAGTTGGATGTGCTTGAACTGACAACGAGATTCGACCGTTTCGACTTTGCGGGGAACAGGAGAAAGTTCTTTACGGCCTCCATCATCTTCCTGATTGCCGGCGCAGTTGTACTTGGTATGTTCAGGCTGAACCTCGGAATCGACTTCTCGAGCGGAACACGGGTGGAAGTGCTGTCCAATGAGCCTCTTACCCAGGAAGAAGTATCCGCTACTCTTGAAGAAGCCGGCCACCCGACCGAAGACATTCTGATTTCGGGCGAAAACAAGGAGATCGCCGTCTTCCGTTACAAGGAAGATCTGAATCAGGGCGAGATCAACCAGCTGAAAGCGGAACTCGGTGATCTTTACGGTCACGAGCCGAATATCAGCACCGTTTCTCCTACTGTCGGACGGGAACTGGCGGAAAATGCGGTCAAAGCGCTGACCATTGCCATGATCGGGATCATCATCTATGTGGCTTTCCGATTTGAATGGCGGATGGGTGTTGCCTCAATCGTCAGCCTTCTGCATGACGCATTCTTCATGGTCGCTCTCTTCAGCCTGTTGAGGCTTGAAGTGGACATCACCTTCATCGCAGCCGTCCTGACAATTGTCGGGTACTCGATCAACGATACGATCGTCACTTTCGACCGGATCCGTGAGAATCTGCACAAGATGAAGAAGATCGAGACGGAGGAAGACCTGGCCAAGGTTGTCAACAAGTCGCTCCGTCAGACGCTCAGCCGGTCAATCAACACCGTTCTGACGGTCATCCTGGTCGTTGTCGCCCTGATCTTCTTTGGGTCCGAATCGATCCGGAACTTCTCGCTTGCACTCCTGTTCGGCCTGATCGCGGGTACTTACTCGTCGATCTTCATCGCCGCACAGCTGTGGCTCGTTCTCAAAAAGCGGGAGATCAACAAGAAAGGGACGATCGACGTCCAGAAAAAAGAAAAGAACTGGGGCTCCGACGAACCGGTCGTCTGATCAGGTTTCCGCTCCGGAATGGACAGGGTATACATCTGTATGCCCTGTCTTTTTTTGGCTGAAAGGAGGACCGCAATGAAATTCCAGTGGACACTGCTCTTGGGACTCATCCTTGCGATCGTTGTCGCCTGGTTTGCAATCGTCAATGTGGATCCGGTGCCGGTGAATTATGTATTCGGAACCGCTGAGTGGCCGCTCATCATCGTCATCCTTGGATCGGCCCTTCTCGGAGCGGCGGTGAGCGGATTCGTTTCGATGTTCCGCTCCATCATGCAGCAGAGGAAAATCAAACGGCTGGAAAGGGAAGTGAACGATAAGGAACTCAAAATCGCCGATCAGCAAAATGAAATTGCAACGCTTCAGCATGCCGCTTCTGCATTTGCATCAGATTTGGAAGCGGAACCGCGTGACAATAACCTTGGCGGCGACAGCCGGTGACCTCCTGACATTCCGTCAGGAGTTTTTTCGTATTCACCCATAACGATTCTTACACTTGTGGGGATTTCCGCCAATAGAAAGGATGGGACATTCTCATGTATAATAGACTTCAAGGAAGTGATGGCAATGATAGAATCGATGAAGCGATGGCGGACGCAGGAAAATGATGATGCCGCCACGGAAAAACTCCGGCTTGCCCTCGGACTGTCGCCGATAGCGGCGAAGGTTCTGGCCTCCAGGGGATTTACGGATGCTGATGAAGCGTCCGCCTTCATCCGGGTCGGCCTGGACAGCTGGCATGATCCATTTCTCATGAAAGATATGGACAAAGCGGTCGAACTGATCCATAAGCATATCCGTACCGGACGGCGCATCGCCGTCTACGGTGACTATGATGCTGACGGTGTAACGAGCACGACCGTCCTTATGAAGGCACTGCTTTCACTTGGCGCAGATGCCTTTTATGTCATCCCGAACCGCTTCAGGCACGGATACGGCCCGAATACCGATCTGTTCCGTGAAGTCTACGAGCAAGGCGCTTCGCTGATTGTGACGGTCGACAACGGCATCTCCGGCAATGAGCAGGTAGCTGCTGCCAAGGAGATGGGCATGGATGTGATCATCACGGATCACCACGAACCGGGAGAGGTTCTGCCGGAAGCGGATGCCATCATTCATCCGCGCCATCCGGAAGGGGACTATCCGTTCGATGAGCTTGCCGGCGTAGGTGTGGCTCTCAAGGTCGCCCATGCACTGACAGGTGACTTTCCGGCTGATTCCCTTATTTTCGGTGCGATCGGAACGGTTGCCGACCTTGTTCCGCTTCACGATGAAAACCGGCTTATCGTTAAGATGGGTATCGAGAAGCTGAGGAACACAGCCAATCCTGCCATCCGGGCGCTCAGCAGTGTGTCGGACGTGCGCCAGCAGGAAATCAATGAAGAAACGATCGGTTTCGCATTCGGGCCGAGGATCAATGCGCTCGGCCGGCTGGGTGACGCGGCGCCGGCCGTCCGAATGTTCCTGACCGAAGATGCTGCAGAAGCATCGATGCTTGCCTCACAGCTGAATGACCGGAACAAGGAACGCCAGAAGATGGTCGCCTCCATCGCCGATGAAGCGATCGCCCAGATCGAGGATACATATGGCGACGCCGTCCCACATGTGCTGACGGTTGCAGGAGAAGGCTGGAATCCCGGAGTCGTCGGGATCGTCGCGTCCAGGATCACGGAAAAGTATTACCGTCCTTCGATCGTGCTCGCACTCGACCCGGAAAAGGGAATCGCGAAAGGATCCGCAAGAAGCATCGAAGGCTTCCACATGTACAGGGAACTCAAGAAAAATGCGGACCTGGTCCCTCATTTTGGCGGACACCCGATGGCTGCGGGACTGACACTGCCGATTGAGAATCTCGAAAAGCTTAGGGAAAACCTCATCGCGCAGGGCAGTGAAGTACTGACGAAAGAGGACCTGATCCCGACGCTGGACGTCGATGTGCAGCTGACTCTCGATGAAGTTGATATCGGCTCCATCGAATCACTGTCCGAACTTGGCCCGTACGGTGTCGGCTTCGCCAAGCCGGTGTACTGCCTGCCTGACCTGAGCGTGGAGTCGAGCCGGAAAATCGGATCGATGAAAAACCATCTCAAGCTCAGTGTATCGGACGGCGTCAACACACTTGATGTCGTCGGCTTCGGGCTTGGTCACCTGGAGGATGAGCTGACGCCGGATGCGCGGGTGAGCCTTGCGGGTGACCTGCAGATCAACGAGTGGAACGGCAGGAAAAAGCCGCAGCTTATGCTGACCGACATGAAGTCGGACGGCTGGCAGCTGTTTGACGTGCGCGGGGAGCGCCTGTTGTCCAGATGGCTTCCTTCCATTCCGGAAGAAGCCGTATTCGTGGCCTTCAAAAAGGAAAGCGTCCGCAAATTCCGCGCGGATACCGGGAAGGAGATCGTTCAGCCGGAGGAACTGAATCCGTCACGTTCGTCAGCGGTCGTTCTGCTGGATCTGCCCGAATCGCTGGAGGCACTTGAAGGGCTGCTCAGCTCGTGCGGGCCATCCCGGATATACGCGCATTTCCATGTGCCGGAATCCCGTTATTTCATGGGGATACCCGACCGGAAGCAGTTCGGCTGGTACTACTCGTTCCTCAAGCAGCAGGGCAGCTTCCATGTCATGCGTGAAGGGGAACGGCTTGCCAAACATAAAGGCTGGAGCCGGGATACGGTTATTTTCATGACAAAGGTGTTTTTCGAGCTCGGGTTTGTTACAATGGAGAATGGACTCGCCGCAGTCGTGGACAGCCCGCCCAAGCGGGATCTGTCCGAATCCGAAACATATTCGGGGCTGGAGCGGCGGATCAATATAGAGCAGACTTTACTTTATTCGCCCTATCAGGAATTACGGCGGGTCATCGGCAGCATTCTTGATGCGCCTGAAACCGCCCGGGAGGAGCAGCAACTATGGATTTAAAGCAATATGTGACGATTGTCGAGAACTATCCGAAGGAGGGCATCAGCTTCAAGGATATTTCAACAATCATGGACAATGGTCCTGTCTATAAATACGCGACCGAGCAAATCGTCGAGTACGCAAAACAAGTCGGGGCAGAGATCATTGTCGGACCGGAAGCACGCGGGTTCATCATCGGTTGCCCGGTCGCCTATGCACTCGGCATCGGCTTTGCGCCTGTCCGCAAGGAAGGCAAGCTTCCGCGCGAAACGATCAGGGTCGAGTACGGCCTCGAGTATGGCAAGGATGTCCTGACCATCCACCGCGATGCGATCAAACCGGGACAAAAAGTCCTGATCGTCGACGACCTTCTGGCAACGGGGGGCACAGTCGAGGCGACGGTCAAGCTCGTCGAGGAGCTCGGCGGCAAAGTGGCCGGATGCGCTTTCCTCATTGAGCTTTCCTACCTGGATGGCCGTGAACGCCTGAAAGGCTACGATGTCCATGCACTGATGAATTACGAAGACTGATTCGGCCCCCGGCGGAAGCCGGGGGTCTGATTCGAGAGCGCGTTTTTGCAAAAACGCGCTTTTTTGATAAAATAGTTTTAACTTTATATCAGAAAAGCAATGGAAAGGCGGTGGACGGAATGGCGAAAAATACGGTGATGACGGTGGAAGATGTTTTCGCATCCGTCTCCTCCTATATGAATGAGGAACACGTCCAGTTCGTGAAGGATGCCTACGAAGTGGCAGAACAGGCACATGAGGGGCAGACCCGGAGCTCCGGCGAACCGTATATTACGCACCCCATACAGGTAGCGGGAATCCTTGCCGAACTTCAGATGGATCCGGAGACGGTGGCAGCGGGCTTCCTGCATGACGTCGTCGAGGACACCGAAGTCACGAGGGAAGCGCTGGTTTCCCGCTTCGGTGAAGAAGTGGCCAGGCTGGTCGACGGCGTCACCAAGCTCGACAAGCTGAAGTATAAGTCCAAGGAAGAAAAGCAGGCGGAAAACCACCGGAAGATGTTCCTTGCGATGGCTCAGGACATTCGGGTCATCCTCATCAAGCTGGCCGACCGCCTCCATAATATGCGCACACTAAAGTATACAAGCCCCGAGAAGCAGCGGCGGGTATCGGCGGAAACACTGGAAATTTTCGCGCCTCTTGCACACCGCCTCGGAATTTCGACGATCAAGTGGGAACTGGAAGACACGGCACTGCGCTATCTGAATCCCCAGCAGTACTACCGGATCGTCAACCTGATGAAACGGAAGCGGACGGAGCGGGAAAATTACCTCAGGAAAGTCATGGACCAGATCCGCGACGAACTGGCACAGGTGAACATCAAGTGCGAATTGTCCGGCCGCCCCAAACACATCTACAGCATCTACCGCAAGATGGTGTTGCAGAACAAACAGTTCAACGAAATCTATGACCTGCTCGCAATCCGTGTCCAGGTCTCAAGCATCAAGGACTGCTATGCCGTTCTTGGAATCATCCATACGCTCTGGAAGCCGATGCCGGGCCGCTTCAAGGACTACATCGCCATGCCGAAGCAGAACCTGTACCAGTCAATCCATACGACGGTTGTCGGCCCGCACGGCGAGCCGCTCGAGGTGCAGATTCGTACGGACGAGATGCACCGCATCGCAGAGTACGGGGTCGCGGCCCACTGGGCGTATAAGGAAGGCAAGAACCTTCAGGAAAAGCAGGACAGCCTCGATTCCAAACTGACCTGGTTCCGCGAGATCCTCGACTTCCAGAATGAGTCGTCGAACGCGGAAGAATTCATGGAATCACTGAAATATGACCTGTTCTCCGACATGGTGTATGTCTTCACGCCAAACGGCGATGTCCTGGAGCTTCGCTCGGGCTCGGTTCCGATCGACTTTGCCTACCGCGTCCACTCCGAAGTCGGCAACAAGATGATCGGTGCCAAAGTCAACGGCAAGATCGTCCCGCTGGACACGGAGCTCAGTACGGGGGACATCGTGGAAATTCTAACGTCCAAGTCATCCTTTGGCCCCAGCCGCGACTGGCTCAAGATAGCGAACACATCCCAGGCGAAAAACAAGATCAAGCAGTTTTACAAAAAGCAGCTGCGGGATGAAAACATCATCAAGGGCCGAGAGATGATCGAACAGGAACTCAAAGAGCGGGGCCTTTCGAAAAAAGAGGTCCTCACCGAGGATAATATCAAGCGGGTGTGCGACAAGTTCAACTTCGCGAATGAAGAGGACATGCATGCCGCGGTCGGATTCAACGGCATCACCGTCCAGCAGGTGGTCAACCGGCTGACGGACAAGCTCCGCAAAGAGAAAGAGGCCGAGCTGCAGCTTGAGAAGATCACCAAAGAGATGGCAGCGCCCGCACCTAAAAAAGTAACGGAATCGGGTGTCATCGTCCCGGGCATCGACAACCTGCTCATCCGGCTGTCCAGATGCTGCAGTCCGGTGCCGGGCGACGAAATCGTCGGCTACATTACAAAAGGCCGCGGCGTGTCCGTGCACAGGGAAGACTGCCCGAATGTTTCACCTGACGATACGGAAAGCCGGCTGATCGACGTGGAATGGGCAAACAGTCCCGCCGGGAAACAGAAGGAATACCAGGTGGATATCGAAGTGTCCGGCTACGATCGTCCCGGCCTTCTGAATGAAGTGATGCATATCGTCAACGATCTGAAGACGGTGATCACGGCAGTCAGCGCGAAAAGCGACAAAAACAAGATTGCGACCATCAATATGACGCTTCTGATCACGAACATCACCCACCTCCACCGGATCGTGGAACGGATCAAGCAGATCCGCGACATTTATTATGTCCAGCGGGTTACGAACTGAGAAAAGGGGGAGTCGGGAATGAGAGTGGTCATCCAGCGGAGCGGGGAGGCATCCGTGACCGTTGACGGGGATGTGACCGGAGCCATCGACAGCGGCTATGTGCTCCTCGTCGGCATCACACACTCCGACACGGAGGAAGATGTCCGATACGTGGCCAACAAGGTCGCCAACCTGCGTCTGTTTGAAGATGAAGACGGTAAGATGAACCTGTCGATCCTGGAAGCAGGAGGCGCCATTTTGTCCGTCTCGCAGTTTACGCTGTACGCGGACACGACAAGGGGACGCCGTCCGGGTTTCTCCGAGGCGGCAAGGCCCGAACAGGCCCAGCCGCTGTACGAGCGTTTCAACGAAAAGCTCCGTCACCTCGGACTCCGCGTGGAAACCGGCATATTCGGCGCCATGATGGACGTCAGTCTCATTAATGACGGACCTGTTACGGTCATTGTTGAATCGAAGAAATGATCTATTAACAGCAGAACCGATATAGCTATATAACAGACTGCAGACAAAGTGAGTGTATTGCTCCTTTGTCTCTTTTTATGTTATGAAAATCCTTCGGATTTCCGCTTCGGGCCCTCGCTTTCCGCGGGCGTTGCCTTAGCCTCCTCGGACCTGCGTCCTGCGGGGTCTTCGGCTAACGCTTTTCCCGCAGGAGTCTCGGGCCCTCCGCTTCAATCCTCCATGGAGCGTATTAGGCAAACGGTTCCTGTTTTATTAAGTTAGCAGTTCAAACAATAAGCGATGCCGTATCGGATAGAATAAATCTCAATTTCAAAGTACTATTCAGAGGGAAGGGAAACTCGTAAGTCCTGCCATTGCTGACGGGCGGTGTTTGTTATGATTCAACTGGGCGTAGGATTCAGAAGTGGGTTGGTTGCGATTTGGAGAAGCCGGGTAACCACTCATCCAATCTGCTGAACCCGGGGTATCCCGTTACTTTTGTGATCGGGATGGTTTTATCGATGCGTTGATTGGAGTGGAGGGCGACGACTCCTGCGGAGAAGGAAGCGCGGAGAGACTTCTCAGAAGGCTCGATGCCTTCCCCGCGGAAAGCGTTCGCCCGTAACGGAAATCAACATGCCTTATACAAAGCCCTATAAAAAAACTGCAGACCAAGGGGCCATGGCTCCTTGGTCTGAAGCTTTTAATTATTCTCCCAACTGGGAATCAAAGTATTTGATGATGCCTTTGTAGATGCCGTCTGTGGCCTGTTCCCGGTATTCCGGGTTTTTCACTCGGCGTTCTTCGGATAGGTTGCTGAGGAATCCGAGTTCGATAAGGATAGCGGGCTGCCGGTTTTCGCGCAGCACGAGATAATTGCCTTTCTGGACTCCGCGGTCCTTCAGATTCACTGATTTCCCGAGAGAATTATTGACATACTCCGCCAGGGATTCCTCAACCGACTTCTGATAATAGGTGGTGAACCCGCGGACCGAGTGATCGGTCGTGGCGTCGTAATGGAGGCTGATGAACGCATCGGCACCAGATTGGTTGCTGAGCGACACCCGCTTTCTCAAGCCCACGTATTCATCAGTTTCCCGGGTCAGGATGACCTCGGCGCCTGCCGCCCTCAGCTTGGATGACAGAAGTTCGGCAGTGGGAAGGGTGAGATCTTTTTCATTTGTCCCCCTCATGCCGGTCGTTCCGCCGTCATAGCCGCCGTGACCCGGGTCGATCACAAGTGTCAGTCCGCTCAGCGTTCCCGCTTTGCGATCTGCTTTTTCCTTTTTTTCTTTCTGCTGTTCGGCAGCCTCGCTGCCGACTGATACGACCCAGCTTGCCACATAAGCTTCCGTGCCGTCACTCAGTGAAATCCGATACCAGTCGCCTTCCAGTACACCGGTGTATGTCTGACCGGCAGCGGCACGGTCTACCACATTGGAGGAAGTTGAGGCGCTGCTGCGGAGATTCGTTCCGTCATAGAGGATTGTGACGGATGCGGATTGATTATCGGAAACCGATCCTGATCCGCCGGTGGAAGTGCCTGCGACAGCACTGCCGGAAGAACGGACCCCATGGAAGGAATATACCCAGCCGTCCTTGCCTCCAATTGAGAGTCTGATCCAGTTGCCGTCGGTTTCGGTGATCGGATAGGACTCTCCTTGGCGGACCACCGCAACTTTACCTGAGGTGAGGTCCGGTTTTTCCCTGACGTTAAGCGCAGATACGGAGACCGTGAACGATTCGTTTTCCGCTTTCGCCTTTTTGGTCTCGGGCTTGGCCGAGGAGGCGGTTATGTATTGGCTTGACACCCAGCCGCGAGTCCCGTTTACGGTCACTTCCGTCCATCCGCCCGAGGATCCGTGGGAAATGGCCTGCTCGCCGCGGTTCATCTTCAGCAGAACTGCCGAGGAAGTGGTCGGCTCTGCGCGCACATTCAGCCTGTCCACCTGCGAGATGACATTGTCCGATCCGGAAGCCGGTGCAGCCGACGTCTTAGTAAGGTAGGCGGCGATGTACCCTTTGGATGAACCTGCATCCACATAAAGCCAATCCCCCTCGGATCCGAGGATTTTGACGGTATCTCCCCGTTTCAGAGAGCCGGTTACGCTGTGGGTGAGCCCCGGGCCCGAGCGGATATTGATTGACTCTGTGTCGACGGTTACAGTGCCCGCCGCCCGGGCGATGCCGGATGTCCACTGGAATCCGAGCAGCAGTCCGCAGACCAGCAGGATGGATAATCCGATTTTTCGTTTGTATCTCATTCATCCACCTCCTTTAAGCTAAGTTTACGTTGAAGACACGGAGAATTCTATACCTTTTTCTAAAACGGTTGACAGTTGATTCTTAAGTCATTAAGATAATGGTTAATTGAACTGGAATGGATGCCACTGACCGGAAAAGTAGCGGCCCATTGTCCTGTAAAGAGAGGGTGGGACCTAGGCTGAAATCCCGTCCGCAGGACAAGGACCGTGAACAACATCCGAGAGGCTCTTCTTCGAAAAGGGAGGATATCCCCGCGTAGGAGAAGACGGAACCGGCCGTTACCCGGACCGAGTGGGTGCAGCCGTGCTGTGCCAATCAGGGTGGAACCGCGGTGGCAGAAAACAAGCCTTCGTCCCTTGCAGAGATGCAGGGGACGAGGGCTTTTTTTCATTCCTGGGAAGGATGGGAAATCAATGATGTTCAAAGTGCCTAGAGGAACAAAGGATCTGCTTCCGGTTGAAACGGGAAGCTGGCAGGCCGTCGAGTCACTGATCCGGGAAACGTGCCGGCTCTACAGGTACGAAGAGATCAGGACACCGGTTTTCGAACAGACTGAGCTGTTCACAAGAAGTGTCGGGGACACGACCGATATCGTCCAGAAGGAAATGTATACATTCGAAGACCGTGGCGGGCGCTCACTGACACTCCGTCCGGAAGGCACTGCGCCGGTCGTCCGGGCATTTGTCGAAAACAAACTGTTCGGTTCGCCGGATCAGCCGGTGAAGCTCTACTACATGGGACCGATGTTCCGCTATGAACGCCAGCAGGCAGGACGCTATCGCCAGTTTGTGCAGTTCGGCGTGGAGGCGATCGGAAGCGATTCGCCCGCGATTGATGCGGAAGTCATCTCTCTCGCGATGGATGTGTATCAGCGTGCGGGGCTCAAAGACCTTCGTCTCGTGATCAATTCGCTCGGCGATAAGGAAAGCCGGAATGCACACCGCGAAGCACTGATTCGCCATTTTGAGCCGTCGATCGGAGAGTTCTGCAGCGACTGCCAAAACCGGCTCCAGAAAAACCCGCTCCGGATTTTGGACTGCAAGGTGGACCGGGATCACCCGCTGATGAAAACCGCACCGGCTCTAACCGACTACCTGAACGAAGAGTCCGCGGCTTACTTCGAAGAGGTGAAAACTTCTCTTGATGCACTCGGAATCGAGTATGTGGTCGATCCGAACCTTGTCAGGGGACTGGACTACTACAACCACACCGCATTTGAAATCATGAGCACTTCAGATGGATTCGGTGCCATCACGACGCTCTGCGGGGGAGGACGCTACAACGGACTATCGGAAGAAATCGGCGGTCCTGAAGCACCCGGCATCGGGTTTGCCATGAGCATCGAACGTTTCCTGATGGCGCTTGAGGCGGAAGGCAAGATGCCTGAGACCGAGAGCAAGCTGGATGCATTCATCGTAGCCCTTGATGAAGAGTCGAGGAAAGAAGCGGTAAAAATTCTTGGAAACCTGCGCCGGGAAGGAATCGCGGCCGACATGGATTATATGGGCAGGAAGATGAAGGCCCAAATGAAGGCGGCAGACCGGCAGAAAGCCGGACATGTCATCGTCATCGGTGAAGATGAACTGAAAAATGGAGCTGCCGGTGTCAAAAATATGGCGGACGGCACACAGGAGACGGTGGAATTTGCCCGTCTGGCAGAAGCCCTGAAAAGCAGATCTTGAGTGGAGGAAGGAAGAGCAGACATGAAGAGAACCAACTATTGCGGTGAAGTCACCGAGACACAGATCGGTCAAAAAGTCGTTCTGAAAGGATGGGTGCAGCGGCGGCGGGACCTTGGTGGTCTGATTTTCGTCGATCTCCGCGACCGTACGGGAATCGTCCAGGTCGTATTTAATCCGGACTTTTCGGGAGAGGCCATGCAGGCGGGCGACCGCCTGCGCAACGAATTCGTCGTTGAAGTGCGGGGAACTGTGATCGGCCGGCAGGAGAATCAGGTGAACCCGAACCTCAAGACCGGTATGATCGAGGTCCAGGCTGAAGAAATCGACATCATCAACGAAGCGAAGAATCCGCCGTTCGTCATTGATGATGCAGCTAATGTAGGCGAGGAAACGCGGCTCAAATACCGTTATCTGGACCTGCGCCGCCCTGAAATGTACCGGACGTTCAAGATGCGCTCCGACATCATGAAGACCGTGCGGAATTTCCTGGACGACAACGGCTTCATGGAAGTCGAGACCCCTTACCTCACAAAGTCGACTCCGGAAGGCGCCCGCGACTACCTCGTTCCGAGCCGGGTCCACGATGGGGAGTTTTATGCGCTTCCGCAGTCTCCGCAACTTTTCAAGCAGCTGCTCATGGTGTCAGGGTTCGACAAGTATTACCAGATTGTCCGATGCTTCCGTGACGAAGACCTGCGGGCTGACCGGCAGCCGGAATTCACCCAGATCGACATGGAGATGAGCTTTGTCGAAATGGAGGACGTCATCGAACTGAACGAAGCGCTGATCCAAAAAGTCTTGAAGGACGTCAAAGGCGCAGATGTACCTGTGCCGTTCCAGCGCATGACTTATGACGAAGCTATGTCCCGTTATGGTTCCGACAAGCCGGACGTGCGTTTCGGACTTGAACTGCAGGATGTTTCCGAAGTGGTTTCCGACTCCGCTTTCAAGGTGTTCGCAGGTGCGGTGTCCTCCGGCGGACAGGTCAAGGCGATCAATGTCAAAGGTGCTGCCGGAGATTATTCCCGTAAAGACATTGACGCTCTCGGCGAGTTCGCGGGACGATACGGTGCCAAGGGACTTGCCTGGATGAAAGTCGAGGATGACGGATTAAAGGGCCCGATTGCCAAATTCTTTGAAGGCGAGACGGCAGAACAGCTGAAATCTGCACTTGAAGCGGAGTCGGGAGACCTTCTGCTCTTCGTTGCCGACAAAAAGCAGGTCGTCGCAGACGCACTCGGCGCTCTCCGGCTGAAACTCGGCAAGGAGCGTGGCCTGATCGACGAATCCCGCTACGCCTTTTTGTGGGTGACCGACTGGCCGCTGTTTGAGTACGACGAAGGAGACGGGCGCTTCTATGCCGCACACCACCCGTTCACGATGCCTGTCCGGGAAGACATCGAAAAGCTCGGAACGGAACCTCAGAAAGTCCGCGCAATGGCCTACGATATGGTGCTGAACGGCTTTGAACTCGGCGGAGGCTCTCTCCGGATCTATGAGCGTGATATCCAGGAAAAAATGTTCACCGCGCTCGGGTTCTCCGAGGAAGAAGCAAAGGCCCAGTTCGGATTTTTGCTGGATGCCTTTGACTATGGCACGCCGCCGCACGGCGGAATCGCATTCGGGCTCGACCGGCTAGCCATGCTCCTTTCTGGCGCATCCAGCCTGCGCGATGTCATCGCTTTCCCTAAAACAGCAAGCGCCAGCGACCTCATGGTGGAGGCGCCGTCAGGAGTATCCGACGCGCAACTCGAGGAACTGGGTATAAAGCTCCGGAAGTAAAAATAAGGCAGAAGCCGCATTCGTTCAGCGTTGATTCGAAGATGAAGATATGTTACTATTAATTCCAATACAGATCCTGATGTGTTCGTTATTTGTCTATCAGTTTTGACCGAACATTTAAATCGTAAGGGAGTCCGAATACCGGCATTGCTGGCATGCCCCCTAGGGGGAAGTCAAACGTGGCGGTGAGGACACCCACCTGCCTTGTGCGGGTTCAAAACGATTACCCAAAGACGGCACGATCGGGATCTGTCCCATTTTGACTGACCGCCTCCCGCATGAGCGGGAGGCTTTTATTTTCGATTGTGAAAGGAAGGAACTCCCATGCTGCACCAGTTTTCCAGAAATGAACTCTCAGTCGGCAAAGAGGGTCTGGACCGTTACAGGCAGACGACTGTCGCCATTCTCGGCGTTGGAGGAGTCGGCTCATTCGCGGCAGAAGCCTGCGCGCGGACGGGAATCGGCCGCATCATCCTGATAGACAAGGACGAAGTCGACATCACGAATGTCAACCGGCAGCTTGTCGCCTACATGTCTACGATCGGGAAGAAAAAAGCCGATATTATGAAAGATCGGATTGCGGACATCAATCCGGACTGCGATGTGATCACACTCAATATGTTCTATACAGAAGAAACAGCGGACCAGCTGTTCGATCTGAATCCTGACTATGTGATCGATGCGTCCGACACAATCGCCTATAAGATCCACCTGATCAAAGAGTGTGTGAAGCGCGGCGTGAAAGTCATCTCCTGCATGGGGGTAGCACGCAAAACCGATCCGACGCGGCTGACGATCACGGACATCTCGAAGACCCACACCGATCCCCTGGCCAAAGTCATCCGGACGACCCTGCGCAAGGAAGGTATCCGCAAAGGCGTCCCGGTCGTTTTCTCCGACGAAAGCCCGATCATCTCGAAAGAAGAAGTGAACGAGGTGGTGGGGAAGCCGGATGCCAAGATCCGCAAGGCCAAAATGCCTCCTGCATCCAATGCATTCGTCCCATCAACCGCAGGATTATTCTGCGCTTCCTGGGTACTGAATGACATCGTAAAAGACATTGAGATCAAGCGAGTGAAAGGCGAATAAAATTAAATCCTTTCCCATTCCGATTGCCTCAATAAGCTTTATGGCGGATTGAAGCGGAGGGCCCGAGACACCTGCGGGAAAAGCGTTAGCCGAAGACCCCGCAGAGCGCAGCTTCAGGAGTGCAGCTAATGCTGCTCAACGCTTTCGCTTTTGAGCGCAGACGCCAAACTGCGCATTGGCGCCGGCAACGCCCGCGGTAAGCGAGGGCCCGCAGCGGAAATCCGAAGGGTTTCAAGGAAAAGAAAAAACTGCAGACAAAGGAGCCATACACTCACTTTGTCTACAGTCTGAAATCCGTTCCCATCCGGGAACGGATTTTTCAATTTGTTATTCGGGAAGAGCAATAAATAGTTTTTTTATGTTAACCGGAAACAAGGACTGGTGAGTTGAAATACGGAATGTGAAACTGCAACATGGCCCCCGAAGTTGAAACGAGGATTGCGAAGTTGATGTAACCGCTTGACATCTTTGTAGGCTGTTTTGAATACAATTCTTGATAGAGGTGATGTAAAGTGGCGAGAGTGAAATATAGGGATAAGGACATTGATTTAATTGCACGAATGATGCGGGCAGAGGCTGAGGGTGAAGGGCAACTTGGGATGCTTATGGTTGGGAATGTCATTGTAAATCGAGCAGTAGCTGATTGTTTGGATTTTAGGGATGTAAGAACCATAGAGGATGTAATTTTTCAGGTTCAAGGTGGAAATTATTCCTTTGAAGCAGTACAAAAAGGTAATTTATTTTATAGTCCAGCAAGAGAGGTAGAAAGAAGATTGGCACGACAAGTAGTAAATTATTGGGGACAACATCCTTCTAAGTATTCTCTTTGGTATTTTAATCCGTATGCTCCGTGTCCACCTACATGGTATGGTCAACCATTTTCAGGACAATTTAAACAACATTGTTATTATGAGCCACAGGCTAATACATGCGAAAGTGTTTATTCGTACTAAAAAAGCTTGGTGAGGTTGTTACTTGTTCTTCACATTAACGAGAAGTTATATGTAGTATGATTTTTGGCCGTATTCATAATTTCTACTTATGATAGAAAAACAATTTTTGCTTCTCCTGATTTTCTTTAGTTCCGTTTGCAAAATATTTATGCCAGTGTACATACCAAACATAGATAAATCGGATACAAAGGTATTACTTCTGAGTCCGATTTGTCTTTTGTTACATATATAGTACCAATCCCTCTCCGCCATCCAATTAAAAGAAGCCGTTCCGGCCGGACGGCTTCTTTATGTTTGCTTCACAAATTGTTTCAGCTTTTTATAGATGCCGGCCATCTTTTTCTCCTTGCCGGCGATGACAGGTTCATAGAACCGCTCATCAGCCACTTTGTCGGGGAGGTACTGCTGGCTGGTCCAGCCGCCGAATTCCCCGAGCGGGGTGTCGTGGGGATACTTGTATCCGGTATGTCCGAGAGCCGCGGCGCCGGCGTAGTGCGCATCCTTGAGGTGCTGGGGAATCTCCCCTGTGTCTCCGGCATGGATCCTGGAGGCCGCCGCGTCAAATGCCCGGTATGCTGAGTTGGATTTTTCGGAGAGGCACATCTCGATGACTGCAACGCTTAGGGGAATCCGGGCCTCCGGCATGCCGAGGCGCTCAGCAGACTGTGTCGCTGCCAGCACATGTGCGCCGACCTGGGGATTGGCGAGACCGATATCCTCATAGGCCATGACGAGGAGCCTTCTGCACACGGCCGTCAGGTCACCCGATTCCAGCAGATGAGCCAAGTAGAAGACGGCCGCATCCGTGTCACTGCCGCGCACGGATTTTTGGAGGGCGGACAGGAGATTATAGAAATGGGAACCGTTCTTGTCCCCGAATACACCGGTTCGCCCGATCAGGCTCTTGATCACTGCATCTTCAACAGTTGTCGTGCCGTCTTCCTCATCAGAGGCCAGCACTGCCGATTCAAGCAGTGTCAGTGCCTTTCGGGCATCGCCGCCCGCGCCTTCAGCCAGACGGACGATCTGATCATCGGTGATCCGGATCTCCATCCGTCCGAGCCCTCGGTCTCCGTCCGAGAGCGCCCGGCGGATCAGCGCCTCGATATCCCCGGTTTCCAGACCTTTCAGCTGGAGTATTTCGCCGCATCTTGAACGGATTGCGGGGTTCACATCATGGAACGGGTTTTCGGTAGTGGCACCGATCAGGACGATCGATCCATTCTCCACATGCGGGAGAAGGGCGTCCTGCTGGAGCTTGTTGAAACGGTGGATCTCGTCGAGGAAGAGAATGACCTTTCCGGTAACCCGGGCTTCGTCAACGACCCGTTCCACATCTTTTTTGCCGGACACGGTGGCGTTCAGAGCGATGAACGGCAGGCCGCTGGTCCCCGCAATCGCATGCGCGAGGGACGTCTTGCCGACGCCGGGGCGGCCATACAGGAGCATCGATGGCACGTGACCGTTCTTGATCATCCGGTACAGAGCGGTCCCTTCACCGATGATATGCTGCTGGCCGGCGATCTCGTCGATCGTTTTCGGCCTCATCCTGTAGGCGAGCGGTTCGTTCTGCATGAAATCAGCCCTTTCTTTCGTCCATCCTTCCATTATACAGCTTATCCCGGGACTCTTCATGCGCAGGGCCGGGAATTGATGTGCTATAATGGCGGATAGAAAAGCGCAGGGTAGAGGTGTATCGATGAAAATTTCGACCAGAGGCCGCTACGGGCTCGCAATCATGATTGAGCTCGGCCGGCAATACGGGAGCGGGCCTGTTCCGCTCCGGAAAATCGCAGAAATCAATAATCTGTCCGAGGCTTACCTCGAACAGCTCGTTCCGCCGCTCCGCAACTCGGGGCTTGTGAAAAGTGTCCGGGGGGCCCATGGCGGTTATAAATTGGCCAAGCCGCCTCATCAGATCTCTGCCGGCGATGTGATCCGTGTCCTGGAAGGGCCGATCCAGCCGGTCGAGGGGATCGAAGAAGAACCGCAGCCTCAGCGTCAGCTGTGGGGACGCATCCGCGATGCGGTCAAGGACGTGCTTGACACAGTCACAATCGAGGACCTCATCAATATGAAATCTGACAGCGATGACGAAGGCTATATGTTTTATATCTGACAGACTGCCAGCTGCCGGACCGGACAATCGGCCGATGAGCCGGCAGCGCTCTGGGAAAGGATTTTGAAGATGAACGGAATTTATCTGGACCACGCCGCCACCACTCCGGTCCACCCGGAAGTGGCGAGAGTATACGCAGAACTTCTTACGAGCATGTACGGCAATGCTTCGAGTATCCATGGCGCCGGACGTGCCGCAAGAAAACTCCTGGATGACAGCCGGGCATCTGTCGCCGGCCTGATCGGCGCACGGCCGGAAGAGATCATCTTCACGGGCGGCGGTACGGAAAGCGACAATTTCGCCATCTTTGGCACAGCCGAAGCAAGAGCGGATGAAGGCCGCCATATCATCACGACCGGCATCGAGCACCATGCGGTTCTCAACGCATGCAAAAGGCTTGAAAAGCGTGGCTTTGAAGTGACATGGCTCCCGGTCGACCAAGAAGGCCGAGTGTCGCCTGATGATGTCAGAAAGGCACTTCGCGATGATACGATTCTTGTAACGATCATGGCGGCAAACAATGAAGTCGGCACGATCCAGCCGATCAGGGAGATCGGAGAAATCCTGAAGGGGCACAGCGCGACCTTCCACACCGATGCGGTTCAGGCGTTCGGAGAGATACCGGTCAATGTCGGGGAAATCGGAATTGATCTGCTCAGTGCTTCCGCGCATAAAATCAACGGCCCCAAGGGAATTGGTTTCCTTTACCAGAAAAACGGCACGAAGCTCGTGCCGCCGACAGCAGGCGGCGAACAGGAGCGGAAACGCCGCGCCGGGACCGAAAACGTGCCGGGCATCGCGGCATTTGCAAAAGCGGCAGAAATCGCTCATGAATCTCTGTCTGAACGAGACGAACGGCATGAGGTATTCAAGCAGATGATGACCGGTGCCCTTGAAGATTCCGGCATCGCATTCAGCGTGAATGCGGGTCGGGCAAAGACACTACCGAACATCCTGAATCTCAGCTTTCCGGGCACGGATATCGAATCCCTGCTCGTAAATCTGGATCTGGCGGGCGTTTATGTTTCGAGCGGCTCGGCCTGCACGGCGGGATCGATCGATCCGTCACACGTGCTCGTCTCGATGTACGGGGATGGGGCGGAGCAGTTGCGCAATTCCGTCCGCTTCAGCTTCGGTTATGGCATATCGGAAGAAGACATCCGGACCGCCGCGGAAAAGACGGCATCAGTCGTCCGGAGACTCGCCGGACAATAGAAAGGTGAACAATCATGGCAATTAATAAAAAACCAGAAGATACACGCGTCGTCGTCGGCATGTCCGGCGGCGTCGACTCCTCTGTGACCGCGCTGCTGCTGAAACAGCAGGGCTACGACGTCATCGGCATCTTCATGAAAAACTGGGACGATACCGATGAAAACGGCGTCTGCACGGCGACGGAGGACTATGAGGATGTCATCCGGGTCGCGAACCAGATCGGCATCCCCTATTACGCGGTCAATTTCGAAAAACAATACTGGGACAAAGTATTTACGTACTTCCTGGATGAATACAAAGCAGGCCGCACGCCAAACCCGGACGTGATGTGCAATAAGGAGATCAAATTCCGGGCATTCCTGGACCATGCGATGAGCCTTGGCGCCGATTACCTTGCTACAGGGCATTATGCGCGCGTGGAACACGGCGAAGACGGTTCCGTCATGCTGCGCGGCGTCGACGAAAACAAGGATCAGACGTATTTCCTCAACCAGCTGTCACAGGACCAGCTGTCGAAGGTCATGTTCCCGCTCGGCCATCTGGAAAAGTCCGAAGTCCGCAAGATCGCCCTTGAGGCAGGGCTTGCGACGGCAACGAAAAAAGACTCGACCGGCATCTGCTTTATCGGAGAACGGAACTTCAAGGAGTTCCTGTCCGGCTACCTTCCTGCCCAGCCAGGTGCGATGGAGACGATGGACGGAAAGCGCATGGGCACACATGATGGCCTTATGTATTACACCATCGGCCAGCGCCACGGTCTCGGCATCGGCGGAGCGGGCGACCCGTGGTTCGTGATCGGTAAGGATCTGAAGCGCAATGTGCTTCTTGTCGGGCAGAACTTCCACAATGACGCCCTGTATTCCGACAGCCTGAAGGCGGTCCAGGTCGGATTTACATCGGATGCGCCAAAGCCGGAATCTTTCCGGTGCACAGCGAAATTCCGTTATCGGCAGCCGGACACCGGTGTCGAAGTGAAGCTTCATGACGACGGAACCGCGACGGTGACATTCGACGAACCGGTCCGTGCGATCACACCGGGCCAGGCTGTCGTGTTTTATGACGGCGATGTGTGCCTTGGCGGCGGGACTATCGATGAAGTGTACAAAAACGGCAGCCGGCTTGATTATGTCGGCTGAGGAGTGATAAGTATGGATTATAATACTGAAGGGATCAAAGCGATCCGAAACGAAGACTATGAAGAGGCTGTGAAAGCATTCACGGAAGCGATCGATGCCAATCCCGACGATCCGATCGGCTATATCAATTTCGGGAACCTGCTTGCATCGATCGGGCGGGAGGAGGAAGCGCTGAAAGCGGAGAAATTCTTCCAGAAGGCGCTGACTCTAGATCCCGGATCCATGACGGCCATCTATGGTCTTGCCGGCCTTTACTATAACCTCGAGCGTTATGAGGAAGCGTCCAGGCTATACGAAAAGGCGATCAGGGGCGGGATTGAAGGTGCCGATGCCCCTTACATGCTGGCAAAGTCACTCGAACGCACCGGCAAGCTGAAACTGGCTCTTCCGTACATGCAGCGCGCGCGGGAACTGGCGCCCGATGATCTGCAGATCCGGCTGTCCTACGGTATTCTCCTTGCGTCGATGGAAATGTTCGGCGAGGCGATGGAAGAGTTGCAGCATGTGGCGGAACACGACCCGGAAAATGCGGACGCCCACTACAATCTCGGTGTGCTGTATGCAGTCTCCACACAGCAGCGCGAGCATGCGCTCAGCCATCTTAAGAAGGCATTCACGGTCAGTCCGGACCATATCCAGGCGCGTGAAGTCTATAACATGATCAGTCAGTCGGAACAGTAAGGCAAAGGAGGTAAACGGAATGGCCGGGCAGATGGACCTGTTTAAAGAAGATGAAAAATATCTATCCGGCCGGCCGGTTTCCACGGTCTTCCACAATCCGCAGAACCTGTTTTCAATCCTCCGTGTCAAAGTCACTGCGACCGACTCCGGATATGACGGCAAGGAGATTGTCGTGACCGGATATTTCCCTCCCCTTGAGGGGGAGGATACATATAAGTTCCAGGGAAGCCTTGTGGAGCATCCGAAATATGGAACCCAGTTCAAGGCTTCCGTGTTCACGAAAGACCTTCCGGACACCGAGACGGGGCTTGTCCATTACCTGTCGTCCGACCTGTTTCCCGGAATCGGCCAGAAAACTGCCCAGGCGGTCGTCAAGGAACTTGGAAAAGATACGATCAGTCTCATCCTGAATGACCCGTCCGCCCTCGACAGGGTGCCGAGGCTGTCAGACGAGCGGAAAGAGACGATCGTTTCCGTCCTGCAGGAGAATATGGGATTGGAAAGGATCATGATCGCGCTGAATGAATGGGGGTTCGGCCCTCAGCTCGCAATGCGGATTTACCAGACATACCGGGAGGAGACTGTCAGCGTACTGCAGACGAATCCGTACCGGCTGATCGGGGAGATCGAGGGAGTCGGCTTCCAGCGGGCGGATGAACTCGGGGCACGGCTCGGAATCACAGGAGATCACAGGGACCGGGTGAAGGCGGCAGTGCTTCACCTCCTGAACATGGCGGCACTGTCGGAAGGCCATGTGTTTACGCAAGCGGAGGCGCTCCTGCCGGAAGCCAAGAGGATGCTTGAAGCGAGCCAGCCCCACAAGATCAGTTTCGAAGCCATCACGCAGGCGATCATCGAGCTCGGTGAAGAAAGCAAGATTGTCGTCGAGCAGCAGCGCTGCTATCTGCCATCGCTTTATTTTTCCGAGATCGGCATCGCCTCGAAAGTGGTTTCGTTGCTTGAGGACGAGTCGCACAAGGATGCTTTTCCCCAGTCTGAAATCCGGAAGGCACTCGGCGGCATTGAGGAACGGCTCGGGGTCACCTACGCCAAAACCCAGGTGGAAGCGATCGAGCTTGCGCTCCATTCGTCGTTCATGATTCTGACGGGCGGGCCGGGGACTGGCAAGACGACCGTCATCAGGGGGCTTGTCGAACTGTACGCCGAGCTGCACGGGCTATCGCTCGAACCGAAGGATTATGCGAAAAAGGAAGAAGCTTTCCCGATCGTGCTCGCCGCACCGACAGGACGCGCGGCAAAGCGGATGAGCGAGTCGACCGAGCTGCCTGCGATGACCATCCACCGGCTTCTGGGCTTTAATGGAATGGAGCGGGAAGAGGAAACTGAGCGGGAACTGGACGGCAGGCTTTTCATCATCGATGAAGTGTCGATGGTCGATACGTGGCTCGCGCATCAGCTGATGAAGGCGATACCGGACGGGGCCCAGGTCATCTTCGTCGGAGACCAGGATCAGCTCCCGCCTGTTGGCCCGGGGCAGGTTCTGAAAGACCTGCTTGCCTCGAAACAGGTGCCCGCGGTCGAGCTGACCGATATTTACCGCCAGAGCAGCGGTTCATCGATCATCGAGCTCGCCCATAAGGTGAAAAAGGGCGGTGTCACAGACGATATCGGGAAAAAGACATCCGACCGGTCCTTTATCAAAGCCGGCACGCCGCAGATTCCGGAAGCGGTCGAGAAAGTGCTGAAAAGCGCCATGACGAAAGGACAGTCGATCCAGGATGTCCAGGTGCTGGCTCCGATGTACAAGGGCCCTGCCGGCATCGACAACCTCAACAAACTGATTCAGGAAATCGTCAATCCGGCAAAAGAAGGCCGGAAAGAAACCGTGTTCGGCGACATCACCTACCGGATCGGTGACAAAGTCCTGCAACTTGTCAATCAGCCCGAAAGCAATGTGTTCAACGGTGACATCGGCGAAGTGGTCGCTATCATGAAGCCGAACGAGACCGTCGACAAAAAAGAGATGATCGTGGTCTCCTTCGACGGCCTTGAAGTGAACTACGAGCGGAAAGATCTCAGCCAGCTGACATTGGCCTATTGCATTTCGATCCATAAATCTCAGGGCAGTGAATTCGGGACGGTCATCATGCCCGTCGTCCGGACCTATCGCCGGATGCTGCGCAGGAATCTTCTGTACACCGGGCTGACACGCGCGAAAAACTTCCTGATCCTCATCGGCGAACCGGATGTCTTCAGGGAAGGCATCGCCCGGGCAGATGATCTGAGCAGGAGGACGACGCTCATGGATCGTGTGACTGGTGGCGAAGCGGCTGCCGCTGAAACGGCAGAACAATCAGCGGAATCGGCGGAAAAGGAAGCGACCTCCACTGAACAGGAAGCTGAAGCGGCTTCCGCGGCCGGATCCCCGGAAACCGTAACCGCCTCGGGGCAGGAGGAGTCACCGGCCGCGGAATCTTCCGCTCCGCCGTCCCTGACCTTGTCCAACCACCAGGCCATCGATCCGATGGTCGGCATGGACGGGATGACGCCATACGACTTCATGGATGGGCGTTGACAAAATGCGCCCACTTTCACTATAATGCGGGATATAAGACAATTCGATGACGGAGAAAGTACGCACTGCGCCGGTACAGGAAGGATTCCCACGACTGAAAGGGATCCCGCAGGCAAGGATGCGGAAAGCTACTCCAGAGTGCAGCTCATCCCTGCCGTCCGCCGCGTTAAGGCATTTTGAGAGACAGCGGCGGATGCTGCTGTAATCAGGGTGGTACCGCGAACAGATCCTTCGTCCCTTTGCATAGGGGATGGAGGATTTTTTTATTGCCGTACCGCCGACACAACGAGGAGGAGAACAAGCATGAAATCATTTACTTCTGCAGAACTGAGAGCGATGTACCTGAAGTTCTTCGAGGAAAAGGGCCACTCAGTCGAACCGAGCGCCTCGCTCGTCCCGGTCGACGACGCGTCCCTGCTCTGGATCAACAGCGGTGTCGCGACACTCAAGAAATACTTTGACGGCCGCGTGGTGCCGGAAAACCCCCGCATCGTCAACGCCCAAAAGGCGATCCGTACAAATGACATCGAAAACGTCGGCAAGACGGCAAGGCACCATACGTTTTTCGAGATGCTCGGAAACTTCTCGATCGGTGATTACTTTAAGCGCGACTCGATCCACTGGGCATGGGAATTCCTGACCCATCCGGACTGGATCGGATTCGATCCCGAGAAACTGTCCGTTACGGTCCATCCGGAAGACGAGGAAGCGCTCCTGATCTGGCGTGATGAGGTCGGCGTTCCGGAAGAACGAATCATCCGTCTCGAAGGGAACTATTGGGACATCGGGGAAGGGCCATCCGGACCGAACTCCGAGATCTTCTATGATCGCGGACCTTCGTACGGCGACGATTTTTCCGATCCTGAACTCTACCCGGGCGGGGAAAACGAGCGTTATCTGGAAATCTGGAACCTGGTCTTTTCCCAGTTCAACCATAACCCGGATCACACTTATACCCCGCTGCCGAACAAGAACATTGATACCGGCATGGGGCTGGAGCGGATTGCATCCGTCGTCCAGGATGTCCCGACAAACTTTGATACCGACCTGTTCATCCCGATCATCCGCGAAATCGAACAGATTTCCGGAGCATCGTACGGCAAGGACCAGGAAAAGGACACAGCGTTCAAAGTAATTGCGGACCATACCCGCACCGTGGCCTTTGCTGTCGGCGACGGGGCATTCCCGTCCAATGAGGGCCGCGGCTATGTACTCCGGCGCCTGCTGCGGCGCGCGGTCCGTTATGCCAAACAGCTCGGAATTGACGAGCCGTTCATGTACCGCCTCGTTCCGGTTGTCGGCAGCATCATGGAAAGCTACTATCCGGAAGTCACCGAAAAAGCCGATTTCATACAGCGGGTCATCAAAAACGAGGAAGACCGGTTCCACGAAACGCTGAATGAAGGCCTGTCGATCCTGTCCGGCATCATCGGGCGGGTGAAAGAGGAAGGCGGAAGCGTCATTTCGGGCGAGGATGCATTCAGACTGTATGATACATTCGGTTTCCCTGAAGAGCTGACTGCAGAATACGCGGAAGAACAGGGTCTCGGAATTGACGAGGAAGGGTTCCGCCGGGAGATGGAAGCGCAGCGTCAGCGTGCCCGTGCAGCCCGTCAGGATATCGGCTCGATGCAGGTCCAGTCCGGCGCGCTCGGCGGCTTCCACGAGGAAAGTGAATTCATCGGCTATGACCATCTGGTTGCCGGAGCGAAGGTCATCGCAATCGTCAGCGGCGGAGAGATGGTGGAATCCGCGGAAGAGGGCGAGGAAGTGCAAGTCATCCTTGACCGCACTCCGTTCTACGCGGAGAGCGGCGGCCAGATTGCGGACCGGGGATCGATGACGGGTGATGCTTTCCGGGCCTCCGTTCAGGACGTCCGCAAAGCGCCGAACGGACAAAATCTCCACTCGGTTAAAGTGGAGGCCGGCACGATCACAAAAGGCGATACGCTCAAAGCAGAAGTGGATGCAGCACAGCGGCGCCTGACCGTGAAAAACCACACGGCGACACACCTGCTCCATCAGGCCCTCAAGGATGTCCTCGGCGGGCATGTCAACCAGGCGGGCTCCTATGTCGGTCCTGACCGCCTCCGTTTCGACTTCAGCCATTTTGGCGCGATGACGGAGGAAGAGGTCGCCAAAGTCGAACGGATCGTCAATGAACGCATCTGGGACGGCATCGGCGTAGGGACCGCATACCACCCGATCGATGAAGCAAAGAAAATGGGGGCCATGGCCCTGTTCGGAGAAAAATACGGCAATGTCGTGCGGGTCGTTTCAATCGGCGATTACTCGCTTGAGCTCTGCGGCGGCTGCCACGTCCGTGACACGTCGGAGATCGGCCTCTTCAAAATTGTATCCGAAGGCGGCATCGGGGCCGGCACAAGGAGGATTGAGGCGCTGACAGGCAAGGAAGCCTTCCTTCACATGAAGGAGGAGGAAGAACTCCTTGACGAGGCCGCTTCGATGCTCAAGGCAAATCCGAAGGACCTCCTGAAAAAGCTTGCAGCCCTGCAGGCCGACCAGAAAGAACTGAAGCGTGAGCTTGAGTCGCTTTCTGCACAAAAAGCACAGGGACAGCTCGGAGCGATCCTGGAGTCCGCCCAGGAAATCGGCGGCGTATCGGTTGTGGCCGCACGAGTCGAAGGCGCGGACGGCAACCAGCTCCGCACAATGATGGACGAGCTCAAGCAAAAGCTGGAAAGCGGAGTGATTGTACTCGGATCCGCTGAGGGCGGCAAAGTGACACTTGCTGCCGGCGTGACAAAAAACATTGCCGGCAAGGAATACCATGCCGGGAACATTGTCCGCCATGTCGCGGAAATCTGCGGAGGCAAGGGAGGCGGCCGGCCGGATATGGCGATGGCCGGCGGGAAATACCCAGCCAAACTTGATGAAGCTCTCCAATCCGTGTATGATTTAGTCAAATCCGTTTAATTGCGGATCTGTACGTTTAAAATGGGATGCGAGGTTCCTGGCATCCTGAGGGAAAGCGGGGTGCTGACCATGGATTCATTCGACAAGACGATGAAGTTCAACTTTCCGGAAGAGCCGATGGAAGATGAGGTACGGACGGTTCTGCTGAAGGTTCATACCGCGCTGAAAGAAAAGGGGTACAGCCCCATCAATCAGATCGTTGGATACCTTCTATCAGGAGACCCGGCATACATCCCGCGGCATGCCGATGCACGCAATATGATCCGGAAGCTTGAGCGGGATGAGATCATCGAGGAACTTGTGAAGTTTTATATTGCCGGAAATGACGGAGGACGTTCATGAGGGCGATGGGATTCGACGTCGGCACGAAGACGATTGGTGTCGCCGTGAGTGACGGTCTCGGCTGGACGGCCCAGGGCGTCGAGACGATCAAGATCGACGAAGAGGCAGGCGAGTTCGGCATCGGCCGGATCCGCGAATTGGCCGCGGAGTATGGTGTAACTTCATTCGTTGTCGGGTACCCAAAGAATATGAACAACACAGTGGGTCCGCGCGCGGAAGCATCCGAGCGTTTTGCAGACCTGCTGAGGGATGAATTTTCCCTTCCTGTGGAACTATATGACGAGCGCCTTACGACGATGGCGGCAGAAAAGATGCTCATCAGTGCTGATGTCAGCCGGAAAAAGCGCAAGAGCGTCATCGACAAGATGGCTGCCGTCATGATTCTGCAGGGTTGGCTGGACAGAAAAAACGGATGAGGTGATTTGAATGGAACACGGAGATGCGCACATCACGGTTGTAGATGAAGAAGGCAACGAGCAGCTTTGCGAGGTGCTGTTCACATTTGAGGCAGAGCAGTTCGGCAAATCGTATGTTCTTTACTACCCGGTAGGAGCGGAAGAAGACGAGAACGAGGAAATCGAGATCATGGCTTCCTCTTTCATACCTGGTGAAGAAGGCGAACAGGGAGAACTGAAGCCGATCGAGACCGACGAAGAGTGGGACATGATCGAAGAAATGCTCAATACGTTCCTCGCTGAAGACGAAGACGAAGAGGAAGAAGAGTAAGAGGCATGCAATAAGCCGGCCTGTGCCGGCCGGACAAGCTCCCCGAGCACCACACATTCCGTGCGGTGCGGAAACGGGGGCTTTTTCGCATGCCTTCTCCCGCATGCAAGGCACTATGGATAGCATCCATTCTGCAACTCCTTTCCTGTTGTTGTCGTTTCATGTATAATAGCCTCGGAATGCAGAGGGGGAACGCGGTTTATGAGTGACCGATCCAAAAAACAGGTCATGCTTGAACGCATGAATGAAAAAAAGAAGGAAGTGAAGACCGTCCGACGAATCGTCATGATCGTCTTCCTCGCGGCACTGCTCCTTCTGATCGTCGGGGGCGCAATCCTATATTCCTACGTGAACGGAGCGCTTAAACCGGTTGATCCGGATGCAGAGGGTACCGTTACGGTAGAGATTCCGATCGGTTCCAACCTGGATACGATCGCCCTGAAGCTCGAGGAAGCCGGCGTCATCAAAAATGACCGTATCTTTAAGTATTACGCCAAATTCAACAATGAAAGCGACTTCCAGGCAGGAACCTACGAAATGAGCCGGGCCATGACTCCGGACGAACTGCTTAAGAGCCTGAAGACGGGCAAGGTGTATAGAGAACCGGAATTCCAGTACACGATCCCTGAAGGCCTCAATCTTGCCCAGATTTCCGAAGTGATCGAGAAAAACACGGAATTCACAGCCGATGAATTCATGGAGCTTGTGACGGATGAAGCTTATATCAATGAGCTGATTTCGAAATTCCCGAATCTTCTCACCGAAGAGATCCTGGACGAACAGATCAAGTTTCCGCTGGAAGGCTATCTTTTCCCTGCAACCTACCCGGTGTTCGAAGAGAAGCCGACTCTGAAAATGCTGGTCGAGCAGATGGTCGGGGCCACAGATGAAAACATTTCGCCTTACCGGGACGCGATTGCCGAAGAGGAACGAACCATCCATCAGGTCCTGACGATGGCATCGCTCGTCGAAGAAGAGGCACGCACACCGGAAGACCGCAAGTCGATCGCCAGTGTCTTTGAAAACCGCCTCGAGGAGGGCATGCCGCTCCAGACGGACCCGACGGTAGCCTATGCTCACGGCAAGCACCTGGAACGGACGATGTACAGCGATCTTGAGATAGATGACGCCTACAACACCTATCAGAACGAGGGACTCCCTCCGGGGCCGATCTCGAATGCGGGCAGCTCATCCATCGATGCCGCACTTAACCCGTCTGATACCGATTATCTTTATTTCCTCGCGGATCCGTCCGGCGTCAACCATTTTGCGAAAACGTATGAAGAACATCTTAAGAACCGGGACAAGTTTCTGAAGAGCGGGGAATGATCAGGAGAAGGAGAGCTTCCGCTTTCCTTCTCTTTTCATGTGAATAATGCTATGATGAACGGGTATTTTTTTGGGATAAGCAGGTGTGAATGATGGAACACGAATATAGCCGATATTCGGAAAAACTGATCTCTCCCCGACCGGAGCGGATCTTGGAGATTGAACAATATGCCCGTGATCAACGGGTGCCGATCATGCAGCTGGAGGGGATGGAGGCGCTGCTCCAGATCCTCCGTGTGCAGCGGCCCGAAAGGATCCTGGAGATCGGGACGGCAATCGGATATTCCGCAATCAGGATGGCCGAGGCGCTTCCGGGTACCGAAGTGGTGACAATCGAGCGTGATCAGGCCATGCAGGAAAAGGCTGAGGAAAATATCGCCCTTTCCGCGGCTTCGGGTCGGATCCGGCTAGTCCGGGGAGATGCACTGGAGCTAGGGGACAACCTTCCGGAGGGGCCGTTCGATGCCCTGTTCATCGATGCCGCCAAAGGGCAGTACAGAAGGTTTTTTGACATTTATGAGCCGCTGCTGTCCAGCCGCGGCGTGATTTATTGTGACAACATGTTCATGCATGGCCTGGCCGCCGAAGATCCGAAGGACATCCCCAGGAAAAATCGGACGATGATCCGCAAGCTCAAGGAGTTCACGGAATGGCTGATGTCGCATCCCGGCTATGATTCGGCTCTTTTGCCGGTCGGCGACGGCCTCATGATCAGCACGAAAAAAGAAACAACCGAAGAAGGTGCAGCATTATGACGAAAAAACGGCCGCTCATCATCGGAATTGCCGGAGGCTCCGGGTCCGGCAAGACGAGCGTCACCCGTGCAATCTATGACGTCGTGAAGGAACATTCCGTCGTCGTGATTGAACATGACTATTACTACAAAGACCAGTCCGATCTGGCATTCGAAGAACGTCTCAAGACGAACTATGACCATCCGCTCGCATTTGATACGGACCTCCTCATCGAGCACATCAAGGAACTGCTTGTCGGGCGTCCGGTCAATCGCCCGGTGTATGATTATGCGCTACATACGCGCTCTGACAAGACCGTGGAGATCGAGCCAAAGGACGTCATCATCATCGAGGGGATCCTGGTGCTGGATGATGCCAGGCTGCGTGAACTGATGGACATCAAGCTCTTTGTCGATACCGATGCGGACCTCCGCATCATCCGCCGCATCCAGCGGGATATCGAAGAGCGCGGCCGTTCGATCAGTTCGGTGATCGGCCAGTATCTGTCGGTCGTCAGGCCGATGCACAACCAGTTCATCGAGCCGACAAAACGATATGCGGATCTGATCATCCCCGAAGGCGGGGAAAACAAAGTCGCAATCGATCTGATGGTGACGAAAATAAAAACAATTCTTGAATCTCCACAAAATCTGTAATATACTCTTGTCAGTTAAAACCATCACATTTCCGCTATGTCGCATTCCCGGCCACGGGGCGGCATAGTATTCTTTTTATGAAGGAAAGACGCGAAGGAGAGATTATTTATGTCCACAGAGAAAAAATTTCCAATGACACAGGCGGGAAAAGAGAAGCTCATTGAAGAACTCGACTATTTGAAAACGGTTAAACGAAAAGAAGTTGTTGAGCGCATCAAAGTCGCGCGCAGTTTCGGCGACCTGTCCGAGAACTCCGAGTACGATTCGGCCAAAGAGGACCAGGCGTTCATCGAAGGCCGCATCTCCACACTCGAATCGATGATCCGCAATGCCGAAATCATCGAAGACAACGGTGATGATGACCGCGTGCAGCTTGGCAAAACCGTGACGTTCAAGGAAGCGGACGGCGATGAGGAATCGTATACCATCGTCGGTTCGGCAGAGGCGGATCCGTTCGAAGGCCGCATCTCGAACGACTCGCCGATCGCCAGGGGACTCCTCGGCCGCACCGTCGGCGACCGTGTCAAGATCATGACGCCGGGCGGCGAGATGGATGTAGAAATCACGTCCATCAGCTGATTGCCCCTGCCGGCTTTTTGCCTCAGGCAGTTGCATAAATCAAAACGGCTGATTCAAGCAGAAGGTTCCGCAACCGCAGGCAAGCGGGGGACCTTCCGCGGAAATCAGCTTTTTTATTGCATTGATAAAAATCACTGACGGTCTGATGAACCAGCGGGACATGTTGCATAACATCCGGGATGACCAAGCATTTTTTGGAAATGAAAATTCCTCTTAATCAAACTGAAACAATCCGGTAATGATTTCGTCAAATAAGCGGAAATCGTTTATGATAGAGTAACCGGGGGAGGAGATGGCATGGAAGAAAAGAATTTTTCCAGGGTGGCCCGAAACCGCCAGAAGTCAAACCGGCTCCTGAATATCCTGATCGGTGTCGTCTTTGTCCTGATCGCCATCACTGCAGTGGGCATATTCACCGGCGGCGATGATCAGGCGGCCGACAGCGGCCGTGGGGCAGGAGCAGAACAGTCCGAAGGCAACGGCGGACCGGATGGCGGAAACGCGCCGGCCGATGATGCTGACGGTGAAACGGATGAAACCGGGGAGAAGGATTCCGATAATCGGGAAAAAGCCTCCGAAGAAGAGGATCCCGACGCTGAGAACAGCGGGGAGGAAGCCCAGGAATCCGACCAGCCAGGCAAAGTGATCCGGACCCCTTCGGACGAAGGCATTGTCGAAGAAACAATCGTCGACACTTCCTGGAAACCGATCGGTACCGAGCAGTCCGGCGAACACGTCTCGGTTTACGAGAAAGGCCATGTCGATTGGAAGGAAAAAGTCCGGGCCATGTCATATGCCACGGGAATCCCTGAAAGCGACATGATCGTATGGTATGTGAAAAACGGCGGCGGCCCGCAGAAATCAATCGGGACCGTATCGACCGGAGATAAAGGTGAAAAATATAATGTCCACCTGGAATGGGTGGACGGCGAAGGCTGGATGCCGGTACGGCTCGATAAGCTGAAAACGCTTGAAGGGGCCTATTGACCGGAGCTGAACGGAGGATTCTGGTATGAAAATAGCCATTATCGGCGCGATGGAAGAAGAGGTTGAGCTTCTGCGCAGCCGGATCGAAGAAAAAGAGACGACGATTGCCGGAAACAGCGAGTACACGTCCGGAAAGCTGAATGGTGCGGACGTCATCCTGCTAAAGAGCGGGATCGGAAAAGTAAATGCAGCGATGTCTACGGCTGTATTGCTCGACCGGTTCAAGCCTGATGCCGTGATCAATACAGGATCTGCCGGCGGCTTCAACAGCAATCATGAAATCGGTACGGTCGTCATTTCGTCGGAAGTGCGGCATCACGATGTGGATGTGACGGCGTTCGGCTACGAATACGGTCAGGTTCCGCAGCTTCCCCCTGCATTCGTTGCAGACGGCAGGCTCATGGAAGCAGCACACAAAGCAGTGGCAGACATCGGTGAACACGCTTCAGCGGAAGGGCTGATCGTCACCGGGGATTCCTTCATGTCCGATGCTGAACGCGTCGCCGGCGTGCGTGAACTGTTCCCCGATGCGCTTGCTTCTGAGATGGAGGCGGCTGCCGTTGCGCAGGTGTGTCACCAGTTCAATGTGCCTTTTGTTGTCGTCCGGGCCCTTTCGGATATTGCGGGCAAGGAGTCAGCCGTGTCGTTTGACGAGTTTCTGCCGAAGGCGGCGAAACATTCGGCGGAAGCGGTCATTCGTACGGTCTCGAATCTTCAGTGATCGCATGGTATAATCGAATAAGTGAATCACTACTTGGACAGGGAGTGAACAATGTGCTTTATCTAATGGCAGGTTCTTTGATTGTGACCGGTATCCTCGCTGGAGTCATGATGTTCCAGCTCGGTTCCGAAAAGTGATTTAGTCGGTCCTTCCCCCGCGCTCAGCGGGAGAGGGGCTTTTTTCATGCTTGAACTGCTGATAAAGCTTGACGAGGGCCCTTTTCTCGATCCGTGAGACGTAACTGCGCGATATGTTCAGCTGCGCGGCGATCTCTTTCTGGGTCATCGGATGATCATCCAGCAGGCCGTAGCGTCTCTGGATGATTTCCAGCTCGCGTTCATCAAGCTTGGTCAGGTGCCGGTACAACCGGTCAAAGCGTTCCTTCCGCTCCAGCCGGTCATCGGCTGTTGATTCATCGACTTTTAGGACATCGGTGATCTGCAGGGAGTAACCGTCCTTGTCGATGCCGATCGGCTCATATAGGGATACATCTTTCTGGACCTTTTTCTGGGCACGGAGATGCATGAGGATTTCATTCTCGATGCAGCGTGCGGCGAATGTGGAGAACTTGGTTTTCTTGTCCGGGGTAAAGCTGCCTACAGCTTTCATGAGGCCGATTGTGCCGATTGAGATGTAGTCGTCCAGCTGTTCGTGCCTCGGATGGAACTTCTTCACGATATGGGCGACGAGACGCATATTGCGCTCGATCAGTTCATCCCTTGCGCTGTCGTCACCCTCGGCCACCCGCCTGAGGCAGTCTGCCTCTTCCTCCGCATTCATCGGCTTCTGGAACGCCTGGCCTTTCAGGTAGCCGACCAGTGCGGGGATATCCGCCCACAGCTGAAGCAGTGCAGTGAAGATCCCGCTCACGCCAACACCTCCATTATTGTTTCTGCCACCATATGTCACAATGTGAGGAATCATGAGAATGACCGGTCCCGGGATGTGGGACAGAGCGGCGCTGTGGTATAATCGGGAAAGAATTCAGAGTCAATGGAGTGAATTGGGTGTATCGTCTTTTCTTGCCGAATGAATATGTGAAGAATGTTTTCCGGGTAACTCCGGAAAAACTTAAAAACAACGGGATCCGGGGAATCATCACCGACCTGGACAATACGCTCGTCGAATGGGACAGGCCCGACGCGACCGCGGAAATCATCGACTGGATGAAGGATATGCGCGAGGCGGGCATCCATGTGACCATCGTGTCGAACAATAACGAAGCCCGCGTCAAGGCATTCGCTGACCCGCTTGGCATCCCGTTCATCCACCAGGCGCGCAAGCCGATGGGCAGAGCGTTCCGCCAGGCGGTCCGCCAGATGGGTATTCCTAAAGAACAGGTTGTCGTGATCGGCGACCAGCTGCTGACGGATATCTTCGGCGGGAACCGCAGCGGGCTGCAGACAGTGCTCGTCGTTCCGGTCGCCAGCTCGGACGGATTGGCCACACGGTTCAACCGGAAGGTCGAACGTTTCATCATGAAAAAGCTCAAAAAACGTGGGCTCATCGATTGGGAGGAGATCAAGTGACCGAGGAGAAAACCTGTATCGGATGCGGGGCCATCCTGCAGACCGAAGATGAAAAAGCTCCGGGATATGCGCCGGCGGCCACCCTTGAAAAAGAAATGCCTCTCTGCCGGCGTTGTTTCCGGCTGCGGAACTACAACGAATTGGAGCCGGTGCCGCTGACGGACGATGATTTCCTGAAGATCCTGAATACGATCGGCTCCAAGGATGCACTTGTTGTCTACGTCGTCGACATCTTCGACTTTAACGGAAGCTGGATTCCGGGCATGCACCGTTTCGCCGGTTCCAACCCTGTGCTCCTCGTCGGCAACAAAGTGGACCTGCTGCCAAAATCGGTGAAAGAAAACAAACTCATCCACTGGATGACTTCCGAATCCAGGAAACTCGGACTGCAGCCGGAGGATGTCCTGCTAGTGAGCGCCGACAAAGGGACCGGCATCGACAGTGCAATGCGGCGCATCGAAGAGCTTCGGTCCGGCCGTGATGTTTATGTGGTCGGCTGTACGAATGTCGGAAAGTCGACTTTCATCAACCGGATCATCAAGCAGGTCGCGGGCGGCGAAGACGTCATCACGACATCCCACTTCCCGGGGACCACGCTGGATATGATTGATATTCCGCTTGATGACGGAAAATCCATGTATGACACTCCGGGCATCATCAACCATCATCAGATGGCGCATCTTCTGGATGCAAAGGACCTGAAAGTGATCACGCCGAAAAAGGAGATCAAGCCAAAGGTGTTCCAGCTGAATGAGGAGCAGACTCTATTCCTCGGTGGGCTGGCACGGTTCGATTATCTGAAGGGCGGGCGCACGGCGTTCACCGTCCATGTTTCCAATGCGCTTGATATCCACCGGACAAAGCTGGAGAAGGCAGACGACTTGTATGCCCGTCAAAAAGGCGAGCTTCTGACGCCTCCGTCGGCGGATGCGGATGCATTTCCGGAACTTGTGCGGCATGAATTTTCAATCAGGGAAGAGAGGACGGACATCGTCATCTCTGGTCTCGGCTGGATCACGGTCCAGCAGGCAGGGAAAGTCGTGGCGGTCCATGCGCCCGTTGGGGTTGCGGTCATACTCCGGCCTTCCCTGATCTGAGGGGGATAACAAATGAAAAAATGGTATGCAGTCATCGGTGACCCGGTATCCCATTCAAAGTCGCCGGCCATGCATGAGACGTGGTTTAGGGAAAATCGCATCGATGCCTCCTATATCCCGGTCCATGTTCCGGCGGGGACGGTGGGCGACGCTGTTGCCGCATTGCGCCGCCTGGGTGCCTCAGGATGGAATGTGACGGTGCCGCATAAGCAGACGATCATTCCGTACCTGGACGAAGTGGACCCGCTCGCCTCTGAGATGCAGGCGGTGAATACGGTCAAGGTATTGCCGGATGGCCGTCTGCTCGGAATGAATACTGACGGGCCCGGTTTTGTCCGTTCGCTCGAGGAGCGGATCGGCACCGCCCGGAGAAATGACCGCGTGCTGATCATCGGGGCAGGCGGTGCGGCAAACGGAATTGCCCTTTCCATGAGCCAGGGCGGGTATGGACAAATTTCGGTATGCAACCGCACCGTGGAAAAGGCCGAGAAACTCTGCAGCCGTATTGGCGGTGAGGCTCTCGGCCTTGATGAAGCGGCAGAGAGGCTGGGCGATTTCGGAATCATCATCCAGACGACGCCTGTCGGTATGTCGACCGCAACAGACGGCCTGCCTATCGCCATCGGCAACCTGGATCCGGGGGCAGTAGTGGCGGATATTGTCTACAGCCCCCTCCATACGGAATTCCTGAAAGCGGCGATGAAGAACGGAAATGAAATCGTGGACGGACTCGGCATGTTCATCTGGCAGGGTGCGCTTGCCTTCAATGAATGGACAGGCCTGATGCCGGACACGCTTGGAACAAGACAACGGCTGATAGCAGAAATGGAGGAATCAACATGCTGACCGGAAAACAAAAAAGATTCCTGAGAAGCGAGGCGCATCATCTGCAGCCCGTCTTCCAGGTGGGAAAACAGGGTGTCAATGATGAACTGATCAGCGGCATTTCCGAAGCACTGGAAAAACGCGAGCTGATCAAGGTGGCCATTCTTCAGAATGCGCCGGAGGAAAAAGAGGAAGTCGCACAGATGCTTTCCAAAAGGACCCGTGCTGAGCTCGTTCAAGTGATCGGCAAGACGATCGTGCTCTACCGGGAGTCGAGGGACAATAAGCGTCTCGTGCTTCCTGGTGAGTGAGCGAAAGAAGGTCGGCATACTGGGCGGGACGTTCAATCCGCCCCATATCGGCCATCTGATGATTGCCGAAGGCGTCCGTGACGCTGCAGGCCTCGATGAAATCCGCTTTATGCCAAACGCCATCCCTCCTCACAAGGTGAAGGAAGGCGATGCGGAACCTTGGCAGCGGCTGGAGATGACAAAGCTGGCAGTCGGCGGCAATCCTTCTTTCACGGTCGAGCCCATCGAAGTGGAGTCGGGAGGCGTTTCCTATACGTCCAGGACAATGGATCTGCTCCTTGAACGGGAACCAGGATCAGATTTTTCATTCATCATCGGCGGTGACAGCATCGAACAGCTGCATACCTGGCATGACATCGATGCGCTCGTGGAGAAAGTGGCGTTTATCGGTGTTCCCCGTCCCGGCAGCAGCGCTTCCGGCAGGTACCCGGTCAGAATGGTCAGTATCCCGCAGATCGATCTGTCCTCGACCATCCTGAGACAAAAGCTTGAAGCGGGGCGTTCGGTCAGATATCTGGTTCCGGACCCGGTGATCCGCTTTATCCGCGAGGAGGGATTGTATGAAGGCCGAACATCTTAAATCCGAGGTGGCACGGCGCCTGCCGGCGGGAAGATACGAACATGTTCTGAGAGTTACGGAAACGGCGGTGATTCTTGCGGGCCGTTTTGGGGAAGATAAAGAAAAAGCGGAGACAGCATCGCTCCTGCATGACGTGGCCAAGGCCATGCCGAAGGAGGAGCTGAAGCGGATCGTAGTGTCAGAGGGTGATCCTTCCGCTGTACTCGGATTCCATCATGAATTGTGGCATGGCCCGGCGGGAGCGGTCATCGCCCGGAATGAATTCGGAATCCTGGATGCAGATATCCTGGCTGCCGTCCGCTTCCACACAACGGGCCGCGCCGGCATGTCCCGCCTTGAAAAAATCGTTTTTGTTGCGGACATGATCGAGCCGGGCAGGGATTTTCCCGGAGCGGACCTGCTCCGGGCTGAGGCCAAGAGGTCGCTTGACTCGGCGCTGACAGCGTGCAGTGCGCACAACCTGCAGTACCTGGCTTCCGTCCGCGCCGCCATCCATCCGGACACGCTCCGGTGCTACAACGACAGTCTCTCGCAAGGAAAGGGTGCTTAGAACCGATGACAAACCAGACATTGCTTGAAACGGTATACAATGCCGCAGATGATAAAAAGGCGGCCGACATGGTCGTCCTGAACATGCAGGGCGTCTCGCTCCTTGCTGATTATTTCCTGATCTGCCACGGAAATTCCGACCGGCAGGTGCAGTCGATCGCACGTGAAATCAAAGACAAGGCGATAGAAGCCGGCTTTGCCGTAAAGCGGCTCGAAGGCTTCGACTCCGCACGCTGGATCCTGGTCGATCTCGGTGACGTGGTTGCCCATGTCTTCCACAAAGACGAGCGGTCCTACTATAACCTCGAGCGTTTGTGGGGAGATGCGCCGGAACTGGAAATGGAAGGGCAATGAGCGGAGAATCCTACCATGCATTTGCTCACGTTTATGACCTGCTCATGGAAGATATTCCCTACCGGGAATATGCCGAATGGGTCCGGAAAGTATCCGGACCCGCAGAAGGCAAAACCCTCCTGGATATCGGATGCGGTACGGGGACGCTGACGGAACAGTTTGCCCGGGAAGGCTTCCGGGTGACGGGAATCGACCTGTCCGGTGACATGCTCTCGGTGGCAAAGGAACGCTTTGAAGAAGCAGGTCTAGAGGGGATGTTTTTTGAACAGCCGATGCAGGAGATGGAAGGGCATACCGGTTATGACCTGGCGGTGATTGCCATCGACTCGTTGAACTATGTGACCGATGCCAGAGAGGTGGCCGCTGTGTTCAGACATGTTTTTGGCGCACTGCATCCGGGAGGGCGCCTGCTGTTTGATGTCCACTCCCCCTATAAGATGACCGAACTGTTCCTTGACGGGCCGTTCACCGCCGATCTGGAAGATGTTTCGTATATCTGGCATACCTATCCCGGCGAAGAGCCGCTTTCAGTAGAATCGGAAATCAGCTTTTTCCTTCGCAGGCAGGATGGACTATATGTGCGGAAGGAAGAGTTTCATCTGCAGCGGACGTTCACGCCGGATACTTATATCCGGCTTTTGGAAGAGTCCGGCTTTGCCGTCCGGTCGGTCACAGCCGACTGGACGGGGGAGCCGCCTGCCGAAAACAGTGAGCGCATCTTTTTCCATGCGGTAAAATGAAGCTTCCAAAATATTCGGGCTTCGGGTATAGTGGAGGAGACTCCATGATCCGCCATCGCCGGGAGGGAATTTTTTCTTGGAATGGCTGAAGATGAACTGGAGGAAGCTGATCCCCCCGATTGCAGCTTCCGCCCTGATCCTTACGTTTATCCTGTACACGAAAAGCCATACCGCGGGCGTGCCTGCGGATTCATTCATACCAGTTTCTGACGGGCCGGACCCGATCAGTGCCGATGACCGTGCGGACCTTTCCGCAGCGGTCATTTTTGTTGATGTGAAGGGGGCGGTCGAAAAGCCTGGTGTCTATAAGGCGGAAGAAGGCGACCGTGTCATCGACGCTGTTGCCAGGGCGGGCGGTTTTCTTCCGGATGCCGTGCCGGACGCGATCAACCATGCGGAACGGCTGCGGGATGAGATGGTTATATATGTGCCATTCATCATGCCGGAAGATGGCGGGCAGACCGGCTCGGCCCCTCCGCCCGTCTACGGTGCGGACGACGGGAAAGTAAACCTCAATACGGCGGAAGCTGAAGAACTCATGACCCTTCCAGGGATCGGTCCTGCGAAAGCGGAAGCGATCATTGCCCATCGCACCGAGCATGGCCCGTTTGCCGATCCGGCAGGCCTAATGGATGTCAGCGGAATCGGTGAAAAGACATTCGCTGCCCTTGAGGAGCTTATCACCGCAAAATGACATTGAATCCGGTTGGATTCACCGATAAACTGAGGATAATGATTTGTTACAGTTACAGGAGGCGGACATCATGGAGCGGATTAGTTGGGATCAATTTTTCATGGCGCAAAGTCATTTGCTGGCACTGAGGAGCACATGCACGAGACTGTCGGTCGGTGCGACGATAGTCCGTGACAACCGGATCGTTGCCGGCGGCTACAACGGGTCGATATCCGGAGGCGACCACTGCATCGATAAAGGATGCTATGTCGTGGACGGTCATTGTGTCAGGACGATCCATGCCGAGATGAACGCGCTGCTGCAGTGCGCAAAATATGGTGCGCCGGTTTCGGGTGCGGAAATCTATGTCACCCATTTCCCGTGTCTCCAATGCACGAAAGCGATCATCCAGGCCGGAATTTCCAAGCTGGTCTACGCGGAGGATTATAAAAATAACGAGTATGCACAGCAGCTTCTGCAGCAGGCCGGAGTACGGGTGCTCAAAGTTCCTTTCGAGGAGCGCGAAGTCGATTTTCTCGCCGAGGAGAAAATCGGGCTCTATGAAGAACTGCTGGGCAGGCTGAAGGATGCCGGAACGCCTGAAGAAGAGCTTGAAGCATATGGCAGGAAGGTGAAATCGTTATTCGGCTGAGGCTGATCGAAAACCCTATTATGTATCTGGCTCTGCCTGTCCTGGCAGCGGCTGCCGCCAGCAAGGTTTCTCCGCTGTTTATGGCACTGCTGATTCCGGCAGCCGTTGCCGCAGCCGTGAAGAAAGAACCCCCGGCTGTCTGGCTGGCGTTCATGGGAATCGCGGCGGCGTCATTTGCCTGGTTCAGCTCAAATGACGGACAGGATCATTTTCCGTCCGTACCCGAAGAAATTGTCTGGACGGACAAAGTGTCCGAATCTGGCGGCCTGCTGAGGGGATTTGCAGAAGATCCGGCAGGAAACAAGTGGTATGTCAACTACCGGTTCCGCTCTGAAAAAGAACGGGACCGGTTTTTGCACGAAGGCATTGCCGGGCACCGTTACCTGGCCCGGTCTGAAAGGGAAGTACCCGATCCTCCCGCGCATCCGTATGCCTTTGATATGGCAGCATGGCTGCGTTCCGAAGGGGCAGCCGGCATCCTGACTCTGCAGGATGCCGAGCCCGCAGGGGCGGCTCCGGGAATTTCCTCTGCGTTCAGAAGGTGGCGTGCGGCGCTCGGCAGCCACATCCGGACACACTTCCCCGAAACTGTTGCTGCCGAGGCGGAAGCACTCCTTATCGGCGAGCGCTCGGCGACAGAACCGGATGATGAACGGGCCTACAGGAGACTTGGCATCACCCATCTGTTCGCGATTTCCGGTCTTCATGTAGGAATCCTGATTTATCTGCTCAGGGAGGGACTGCTCAGGCTTGGAATCAGGACCCATATTGTGAGGACCGGCCTGATGCTGTTCCTTCCCGTCTATGCGATGCTGGCCGGCGGGGCACCGCCCGTGTGGCGGGCTGTTCTCATCTCTATGATGCTGCTCGTTCCGGAATCCAAGTCCGGAAAGCCCCGTCTGGATCTTCTTCTTTCCGCCGGGATGATTTTATTTTTGCTCGTCGACCCCCACGCCGTATCCAAACCCGGCTTCCAGATGAGCTACCTTGCAGCGTTTGCGCTGATCCATTCTTCCGCCATTCTTTCATCGGCACGCGGTTCCATTCACCAGGCATGGCTGGTCACGGTCATCTGCCAGGTGGCGGTCACACCGGTGCTCCTCTATCATTTCTTCGAGACATCCCTTTCCTCATTTGCCGCCAATCTGCTGTTCGTCCCGCTGTTTTCGGCCATCATCCTTCCTGCCAACCTGATTTTGCTCTTGCTTACTTTCATACTGCCCCAAGTGGCCGGCCTTTTGTTTACCCTGTATGTCCCGTTACGGGAAGCGTTGGCAGGGTTCATCCTGCTTTGTGCAGAACTGCCGCTGAGTGTCTGGACTCCGGGAAGGCCGGACCTCCCGTCGCTGCTTCTGCTGATCGCCGCTGTGTTCCTATTCTTTTGGCTTCTGGAAAGACGCAAAGCCAGGTCGGCTGGAGCGGTCCTTGTCGCTGTGTGCAGTATCATACATGCCGTTCCATATGCCAATCCGTCCCTTCAGGTCACGTTCATAGATGTGGGCCAGGGGGATTCCGCTTTAGTGGAGTTACCCTATAGGAGAAGCGTCATTCTGATCGATACGGGAGGAAGACTCCTTTTTGACGGAGAGGAAATGGAGGAGAAAAGCGGTTCAGGTATCGGCGGGCGGGTGGTCGTCCCTTATTTGAAGGGCCGGGGAATTACAAAAGTGGACAAGCTGGTTTTATCGCACCCGGACGCGGATCATGCGGAAGCCGCAGACGAAGTATTGAGGGAGATCAGGGCAGGTGAAATTCATATCGGACCCGGAACATATGGGGAGGAAGGATTTGCGGACGTGATCGCGGTTGCAAAAGAGGAGGGTATCCCGGTCAGGGAAATGATTGCGGGTGCGGGCTGGAAGGAAGAAGGGACGCTTTTCCGCTATCTTAATCCCATGGAGAGCGAATACCGCGGAAACAATGACTCACTTGTACTGCATCTGGAACATGACGGGTTTCGGGTTCTGTTCACCGGGGACCTGGAGGAAGAAGGGGAACAGCAGATTATCGGGGAATATGAGGACCTATTGCCGGTGACGATCCTCAAGGCAGGCCACCATGGAAGCAGGACCTCCAGCAGTGCGTCGTTTATCGGTTCCACCAGCCCGTCGGTCACCATTTTTTCCGCAGGCCGGGATAACCGATACGGACATCCGCACCCCGAAGTTACGGAGCGGTTCAGCGAGGCCGGTCTTCCCGCCCTTTCCACTGCGGATTACGGGACGATGACGTTCTCTTTCCGTCCCGGAAAAGGCCTTGCAGTAACCCACAGACGCACAAACGGACAATAAAAAACGGAGGCTCCGGTTTACCGGAAGCCTCCGCCCTGATCAGCCTGCAACGAGTTCGATAACTGTCGCAATGACGAAGATCAGCGAAAAGAATACAAAGGATACGATGAAGCCCACGCCCGAGTCGATGACGTCGTTGCGCTTCGTCTGCGGGTTCTGTTCGAATTCGTTCATTGCTACCCCTCCTATGGTTCCCCCATATTATAAGGGATGATGTAGAAAAAAGCTATAACGTACAAGGCAATCCTTGCGCGTTCAGGAGAGGTTCATGAAACTTTCACAATCTATGGAGCGGTCCGGCTTCATGTATAATAGATGAACAGGCTCAAGGGAAACGGAGTGTTCACGATGTTTACGGATAGTTGGAGAAACATTGCCAAAGGGGACATTGCACCGGTCTACCTGATCAGCGGACCGGAAATGTATTTCTTTGATGAAACCGAGAAACGGCTGAAGGATGCCATGCCCGATGCAGCCAGATCTGAACTGACCACATTCGATCTGGATGAAACACCGGTTGAAGCACTGATCGAGGAAGCGGACACTTTCCCGTTTTTCTGCGACAGGAAACTGATCATTGCGAGAAACGCATCATTCCTGAAAGCTGCCGACAAGGGGAAGGAAAAAGTGGAACATGACCTGGACAGGCTCATGGAATGGCTTGCCCATCCTCCGGATAGTGCAGTCGTCCTTTTTCTTGCGCCCTACGAAAAGCTGGATGCCCGGAAAAAAGTGGTCAAGGCGTTCCGCAAGCATGCGGTCTGCCTGGATGCGGAACCGCTGAAAACCCATGATGTCGAAACATGGGTGAAGCAGGAGGCGGCGCGTCTCGGAAGCAGCGTCTCCGACAATGCCGTCCGTCTGCTGATCGAAACGGCCGGGGAGGATCTTGTCCGTCTGCGCTCGGAGCTGGAGAAGCTCGCGCTTTATACCGGCGAGGGATTAGAGATCGGTGAAAACGCCGTCAGCCTTCTCGTGGCAAAGACGCCGGAAGACGATGCGTTTAAACTGCTCGACGCCTATATGCAGGGAGATTCGGCAAGGGCACTGCAGATCTACAGGGACCTTCTGCAAAACAAGGAGGAGCCGATCCGGCTGAACGCACTTCTGGCCAATCAGGTGCGGCTCATGATTCAGGTGAATGCCCTGAAGAAAAAAGGGTACCAGCAACACCAGATCGCCAAGCAGCTTAAAGTGCACCCATACCGGGTCAAGCTCATCCTGGAGAACAGGAAACTGGCCGATGAAGCCCGCCTGCTCGTGACCCTGTCCCGTCTGGCGGATGCTGATCTCCGTCTTAAAACAGTCTCGGGCAACAGGGAACGGGTTCTCGAACTGGTGCTGATGCAGAAGGTGAGCGGAACGAAATGAGAAGACTGCAGGACTGTGCCCAAAGGCCCGGCCTGCAGTCTTTTTTTATGCCTGGGCAAACAGGGAAATGCGGCTTTTGCAGGGGGGTTACAAAGTTCATCAACTCTCAATTAAAAGATTACTTCTAAAAGGTTGCACCCATGTTTGAATCGGGGTATAGTACGGGTGAATTAGGGTCTGCAACACCCTGAGCCTCAAGAAAAAAAGTCGTGTTATTGCCCAAGCCACTGCCCGAGCTTCACCCACAACAACCCATGAGGTGATTGAAATGATGGATGATGAAATCCACGGCTTGCTCAGGAAAGAAAACAAATGTGCAGTCATCAAGGTCGGATCGGAAACAATCGCAATTCTTATTAATCGTAAAAGAAAAACCGGGCTGAAAAAACGTGTGGCCGGCATGCTGCCGAAATACGAATATGAGAAATGGGAAGAAGAGCTGGATCAGTGGCAATACCGGCCGGTCGGCTTCAAGACCCTCTTTTCCAAGAAGTTCATCCATGCAACCATTGCCGTCTGTTTTGATGAAACTGAAAAGGTCGTCTACTGGCGCTATCTGACACCTGCAGAAAAGATGCAACTGCAGTTTTCTCAGGTTCTTTAATTCAATGATTCACGTCGTAAAATAATTTCCAATAACTAAGCCAACAAAAACTCCCCAAACTTGCTTACGCAGGCTTGGGGAGTTTTTCTGTTCAAAGGAAGAAATCATACATCTAAATCCGGAATCATTAAGATTTGTTGAAACCCTTCTTATGCATTTTAGATGGTTACGCCAATCAGTTACTTATATAAAGTCATCAAAAGTTTATGCCATTTTCACACTCATGGTCGGCAGGTTGAAGACGAAGATAGGAAGGAGTGTATCTTATTTTAAGACAAAAAAACGCCCTGTTCCGTTGGCCGGATCAGGACGGTCTGAAAGCCGAGTAACAATTACTGGGCTTTTTTCGTAAGGCGGGATTTCTGGCGGGCAGCCGTGTTCCTGTGGATCAGCCCTTTGTTCGCCGCTTTGTCGAGTTTTTGGATCGCGTCTTTCAGAAGCGCGTTTGCATTCTCGTCGTTGTTGGCAATCGCCGTTTCCGCTTTTTTCATCGCCGTACGCATCGCAGATTTCTGCGTTACGTTTTGTGCGTTGACTGCTTCGTTCTGGCGGATTCGTTTAATCGCTTGTTTGCTGTTTGCCAATGGATTCACCTCCATTCAAGGTCGGATCATGAAGCGGCCCGCTTATCGGAGCCTGCCTTTATGCAACAGACAATATTCTATCAAAACTGAAGGTTGATTGCAATCATGAAACGCAAAGAATATTCCCTTGACACATGGACATACTGATTTGGAGGTGAGTGACATGATGCAATTCGGCAGGACGGACCTGCTTGACGAAACAGATGAAATGGTCAGGCACCGTACCGAAAAGGACAAGGAAAAACTAAAAGAATCCAGTGGCATTGACTTTCGGGAAAAGCGAAAAGGACGATTTATCGTTACAGAAATTCGGGTGGATGATCAGGGTGCCGAGAAAATCGGCAGAAAGTCGGGCACCTACATTACCCTTACCGCACCGGGTCTGACTGCAGATGATTCAGAAGGCTTCGTGGAATTGGAACAGCTGCTGGCCGACAAATTGCGGGAGATGCATGCACCTCTCGGCCTGCCGGAAAATCCAAAAGTTCTTGTCGTCGGTCTCGGCAACCGCTCAGTCACGCCTGACGCAGTCGGCCCGTATGCGATCGACCGCCTCCAGGAGGCCGTCCCGGCATTTTATTCGGAAGACCCCGGGCTGATCGCCTACGCGGCGGGAGTAACCGGCCAGACAGGATTCGAGACCAGTGATTTTGTGAATGCACTGGCATCTAAAATCAGTCCCGACCTGATCATTGTCATTGATGCACTGGCAGCAAGAGACAGCACGCGTCTTTGCCGGACCATCCAGCTGACGGACACGGGAATCCATCCGGGATCCGGTGTCGGCAATGAACGGAAAGAGATTTCAAAGGAAGTGCTTGGAATCCCGGTGACTGCAATCGGTGTCCCGACGGTTGTGGACGGTCCGGTCATGGTGTCCGACGCAATCGAATCGGTGTTCAACTATATCGCCGCAAAAATAGAAGAAAAAAACTCTCCCTCCTCGGCACTGGCAGTCACGCCATGGCTTCATGACAAAACAAAAGAAACCGACAAAAAGGTTCTGAAGCCGATTTTCGGTGAGTGGTCCCAATGGTCGAAGGAAGACAAGCAGAAGCTGTTTGAGGAAGTGCTTTCGTCGGATGAGCAGAGCATGTTTGTCACGCCTAAGGAGACGGATACGTGGATCCTGCAGTATGCAACTCTCGTATCGTCCGGCGTTGTAAAATGGCTGTCGCCCGCAACGCCGGGTTCTGAATCCCCTGCTCCCGCCATATAGTGCGGGAGGGGGGATTCTTTTGATGAAGAAAAAATGGCAGTTCTATACGTGGCTGATCCTATTCCTGTTCCTCATGCCGTTCATCACGGTCAAGATCCCCGGCCTGCAAACGGATGTCCGAGAGGCCGCCACGGAATCGGGCAGACTGGTCTATGCCGCCAATCTGTTCGACTTTGAGGTGGAGGAGGACGGGAAACCGGCGGAAACGGGGGGGGCAGGACGGGCACTGATGTACTTCACCCATTCCCATGAGGCGTTTGCACCGATTCTGCGTGCAAAAGAAGGGAAGGCCGCCGTCTCGCATAGCAAGGAGAATATTATGAACCTCGGTGAAGCATTCAGTTCCCATTTCGGAATGAATGGCATCCAGCTTGATGTTCTGAACTACGACAATGCCGGCAAGATGAGCCAGAATGGCGTGCCGCATAGCCGTGCCTATAAGGCAATCCGTCCCCAGGTCCAAAAACAGATGCAGGCAGGTGCCTATGACCTTGTACTGGATGTGCATAGGGATTCCCTCGGGAGGAACAAGACGACACTGGAGCATACGGACGGGCCGTATGCCAAAGTGTACTTCGTCATCGGGGAAGATCATGGGGGCCACGAGGCAAACAGGCAATTGGCAGAGAAGATCTCGGGAAAGATGAACGAACTGGTACCCGGCATTTCAAAGGGGATTTTCAGGAAAAGCGGACATGGTGTCGACGGCATCTATAACCAGGACCTCGGCCCGAACGTGCTCCTGATTGAGATGGGCGGAACGGAAAATACAGAGGAAGAACTGAACCGGACAGCGGCCATTGTCGCAAAAGCTGCAGCCGAAGTGATCGCCGGAGGTTGACCCGAACGGGAAAAAACAATGGCTTTCCTTTAGGCCCCGATTGAATCATGTTTTGTCCACTGTTATAATTCAACTAGTTTACAGAGGAGTGGACAACATGAATCGCGAAGAACGACTTGCACGTCGGGACCACATCCGGAATTTCTCGATCATCGCCCATATCGATCACGGGAAATCCACATTGGCCGACAGGATATTGGAAAAAACTGAAACCCTGACCTCACGGGAGATGAAAGATCAGCTCCTCGATTCGATGGACCTGGAGCGTGAGCGGGGAATTACAATCAAACTGAATGCCATCCAGCTGAACTACAAGGCTAAAAACGGTGAAGAGTATATTCTTCACCTGATTGATACACCCGGGCACGTCGACTTCACCTACGAAGTTTCCCGGAGCCTGGCTGCATGTGAAGGCGCCATCCTCGTCGTGGATGCGGCGCAGGGGATCGAGGCCCAGACGCTGGCGAACGTGTATCTGGCGCTCGACAACGACCTGGAGATCCTTCCGGTCATTAACAAGATCGACCTTCCTGCTGCAGACCCCGAGCGGGTCAAGCAGGAAATCGAGGATGTGATCGGCCTGGATGCTTCCGAAGCCGTTCATGCATCTGCGAAGGCCGGGATCGGCATCGAAGAGATCATTGAACAAGTGGTAGAAAAAGTGCCGGCACCGACCGGAGACCCCGAAGCACCATTGAAGGCGCTTATTTTCGACTCTCTTTATGATCAGTACCGGGGCGTCGTCGCTTATATCCGGATTGTCGAAGGTACAGTAAAACCCGGAGACAAGATCCGCATGATGGCGACCGGAAAGGAATTCGACGTCGTGGAGGCAGGCGTTTTCACGCCAAAAGCCACGAAACGCGATGAACTGACTGTTGGTGATGTCGGATATCTTACTGCGGCTATCAAGAACGTCGGAGATACCCGCGTGGGGGATACCATTACACTTGCCGCCAACCCGGCGGATGAGCCCCTTCCTGGTTACCGGAAGCTGAATCCGATGGTGTTCTGCGGTCTTTACCCAATCGATACGGCCAAGTACAATGACCTCCGCGAAGCTCTGGAAAAGCTGGAGCTGAATGATTCCGCGCTGACTTATGAGGCGGAAACTTCCCAGGCACTCGGCTTCGGCTTCCGCTGCGGATTCCTCGGACTCCTTCATATGGAGATTATCCAGGAGCGGATCGAACGTGAATTCAACATTGATCTCATCACGACTGCGCCGAGCGTAATCTATGATGTGATTATGACCGATGAATCTGTCCTTAAGGTGGACAACCCGTCGCTGATGCCGGACCCTCAGAAAATCGAAGAGGTCCGGGAGCCGTATGTCAAGGCTTCCATCATGGTGCCGAACGATTATGTCGGGGCTGTCATGGAACTTTGCCAGCGGAAGCGCGGCCACTTTATGACGATGGATTATTTGGATTCCACGCGTGTCAACATCATCTATGAGATTCCGCTTTCCGAGATCGTCTATGACTTCTTTGACCAGCTAAAATCCCATACAAAAGGGTACGCATCGTTCGACTACGAACTGATCGGCTACCGCACGAGCAAGCTCGTGAAGATGGATATCCTCCTGAACGCCGAGAAAGTGGATGCGCTCAGCTTTATCGTCCACCGGGACTTTGCCTATGAACGGGGCAAGGCAATCGTGGAAAAGCTCAAGGAACTCATCCCGAGGCAACAGTTTGAAGTGCCCGTCCAGGCAGCCATCGGAAACAAGATCGTTGCCCGCTCGACCATCAAGTCCATGGGCAAGAACGTCCTCGCAAAATGTTACGGCGGAGACATCTCCCGGAAACGTAAGCTTCTGGAGAAGCAGAAAGCCGGGAAAAAGCGGATGAAGCAAGTCGGCTCAGTGGAAGTACCGCAGGAAGCCTTCATGGCCGTCCTCAGCATGGACGAGGACAAATCCTAACACCGGAAAAGGAGGCGGCCGCCTCCTTTTTTCGCATGAAAGAAGGAAACACAACATGACAGACGGTCTTTATATCCATATTCCATTCTGCCACCAGATCTGCTTTTACTGTGATTTCAACAAAGTGTTTTTCAAAAACCAGCCCGTTGATGAATACATCGACTGCCTTGGCGAAGAATTAAGGAGGATGCGCGGGGAAGGGATGTTCGGAAGCGACGGGCCGCTCACCATCTTTTTGGGTGGCGGGACACCGACTGCACTCGAAGACCGGCAGCTCGAAAAGCTGTTTGCTTATATTGACAGTGCCGTTCCGAAAGGCCGCCTGATCGAGTTCTCCACAGAAGCCAATCCGGATGAACTCACCCCGGACAAGCTCGCCATTCTCTGGGATAACGGGGTCAGAAGGCTGAGCATCGGTGTACAGTCATTCGACGCAGGCCTTCTGGAGCGGCTTGGCCGCACGCACAGCCCGAATGACGCTGAACGTGTCGTACGGCAGGCCCGGGACACCGGTTTTGAAAACATCAGCATCGACCTGATGTACGGTCTGCCCGAACAGACAATGGCGCAGTGGGAAGACACACTCGACCGTGCTCTTTCGCTCGGACTTCCGCATTACTCCGCTTATTCTCTGATCGTGGAACCCAAGACGGTTTTCTATAATCTGATGAACAAGAATCTGTTGCCGCTGCCCGGCGAAGACCTGGAAGCGGACATGTTCAACTTGCTGATGGAACGGATGGCGCATTCGGGTCTCCGGCAGTATGAAATCAGCAATTTCGCCAAAGAGGGATATGAATCGGTCCATAACAAGCTCTATTGGCAAAACCGTTCCTACGCCGGAGCCGGAGCGGGGGCGCATGGGTATGCAGGCGGCGTCCGCTACTCCAATCATGGGCCGCTGAAGAAATATATGAATGCGGTCTTGGAGGGCCGCCGGCCGGTTTTCGAGGAACACCGGGTAACCGCAGGCGAAGAGATGGAAGAGGAAATGTTCCTCGGACTCCGGATGACCGAAGGGGTGCGGTTCGACATGTTCAGGGAGCGGTTCGGCAGGGAGCTGGAAGATGTCTACGGCAGCCAGATCCGTGAACTTACAAATCAGGATTTGCTGACATCGGACGGGGAATCGGTACGCCTGACCAAAAAGGGCATTTTCCTCGGCAATGAAGTGTTTCAGCAGTTTCTCGGATAACGTATTGTTTGTTTGACGGACGGAATGGCATTTGATAAATTGGATATAGAAATTAGCACTCAACATATCGGAGTGCTAACAGAGGTGATGATCATGCTGACAGAGCGTCAATTGCATATTCTGCAAGCGATCGTCGACGGGTTCATCCGGTCGGCCCAGCCTGTCGGATCGCGCCAACTATCCAAACTTGAAACGGTGCCGTTCAGTGCTGCGACCATCCGGAACGACATGGCGGACCTTGAGGAACTGGGCTTTCTCGAGAAGACGCATACGTCCTCGGGAAGGGTTCCTTCCGAGAAGGGCTACCGCTTTTACGTCGACCATCTGCTCAGAACGAGGAGCCTGGAAAGGGCTGACCTGGAGCGGATCCGTTCCATCTTCGACGAGCGGCTGCTTGAGACTGAACTGATTATCCGGAAGACGGCCGGCATATTGTCCGAGCTGACCAACTATACGTCGATTCTGCTCGGGCCGGACGTTGGCCAGCACAAGGTGAAGCGATTCCAGATCATTCCGCTTTCCGATGATTATGCGGTAGCGATCATCGTTACGGACGGCGGCCACGTCGAACACCGGAACTTCCACATTCCGGAGGACATCCATCCGTCCGATATCGAGCGGATGGTGAACATCCTCAACGAGCATCTTGTCGGAATTCCTCTTCATGAGATCGATCTGCGGATGCAGACGGAGATCTCCGGAATTTTCCGTCGCCATGTGGGCCGTTACGGGGATCTGTTCAAATCGTTCCGCGAGTCGCTGAGCGCAACGAACGAAGAGCGCCTGTTCTTCGGCGGACGCATGAATATGCTGACCCAGCCGGAATTCAATGATCCCGAAAAAGCCCGACAGGTCATGCATTATATGGAAGATGCACCGCTTGCCGCGCTGCTCTTTGGCCTGGGTGATGACGGAATCCATATCCGCATCGGCTCTGAGAACGGCCACCTTGCCATGGAAGATTGCAGTGTTATCACTGCTTCTTATACAGCGGGAGAGGGCAGAAAGGGTGCGATCGCCATCGTCGGTCCGACGAGGATGGACTATGCGCGGGTCGTATCCGTGCTCGACTACATGAGCCGTGGCCTTTCCCGTGAATTGGGAAGGCATCTCAAGTGACGCCTTCCCGTTTCATAAACTTGAGCCTCCTGTTTCCGGGAGTGCTCAAATCAAAACGGTTAGTATGAGAGTTTGGAGGAGAGTTTTTCGTGTCCAACAATGAAAACAAAGAGTTGAATGATGAGGCCGTCAAGACGGCCGCGGTTGAGGGAGACAATCTGACCCAAGAAGCAGACACCTCCGTTACGGAGGCAGCAGCTGAGGGGGTTGACGCGACCGCTGAAACACCGGATAAAAACGAAGGGGAGACAGATGCCCTTGATGCTCGGATCGCTGAACTGGAGGAAGAACTGGAGGGGAAGGAAGACAAGTACCTTCGTCTGCTTTCGGACTTCGAAAACTTCAAGCGCCGGTCGGCTGCCGACATGCAGGCTTCCGAAAAGTACCGTTCGCAGCGGCTTATGCTAGAACTGCTGCCGGTTCTGGACAACTTCGGACGTGCATTTGATGCTGAAGTTAAGTCCGAAGATGCGCTTGCCCTCAAAAAAGGCATGGAGATGATTTATCAGTCTTTCCGATCCGCAATGGAGAAGGAAGGTCTTGAGGAAATCGAGGCGGAGGGCAAGGAGTTCGATCCGAACTTCCATCACGCCGTCATGCAGGGTCAGGACGACTCGCAGCCGTCCAATACCGTTTTGGAGGAACTCCAGAAAGGGTATATGCTGAAGGATCGGATTCTGCGTCCTTCAATGGTGAAAGTCAACGAATAAACAATTTGCATAATGCTTCAGGATGCATTGATTTTAGGAGGAATGGACAATGAGCAAAATCATCGGGATCGACCTTGGAACGACAAACTCTGTAGTAGCGGTACTGGAAGGCGGCGAGCCGAAAGTCGTACCTAACCCGGAAGGCAACCGGACAACCCCTTCCGTCGTATCGTTCAAGAACGGGGAACGCCAGGTCGGTGAAGTGGCGAAACGCCAGTCGATCACCAATCCGAATACAATCATGTCGGTCAAACGAATGATGGGCACGAACGAAAAAGTGTCAGCTGAAGACCGGGACTACTCTCCGCAGGAAGTTTCTGCGATGATCCTCCAGTACCTGAAAGGGTATGCGGAAGATTACCTCGGTGAAAAGGTCAGCAAAGCAGTCATCACGGTTCCGGCTTACTTTAATGACGCCGCACGCCAGGCGACAAAAGACGCCGGACGCATCGCGGGCCTCGAAGTCGAACGGATCATCAACGAGCCGACGGCCGCTGCACTTGCCTACGGACTCGACAAGACGGACAGCGAGCAGACGATCCTCGTTTATGACCTTGGCGGCGGTACGTTCGACGTATCGATCCTCGAACTCGGCGACGGTGTGTTCGAAGTCCGCGCGACTGCCGGAGACAACCAGCTGGGCGGCGACGATTTCGACCAGGCGATCATGGACTGGCTCGTGGAAGAGTTCAGGAAAGACAATGGCATCGACCTGTCCAAGGACAAAATGGCGATGCAGCGACTCAAAGACGCTGCGGAAAAAGCGAAGAAAGACCTGTCCGGCGTAACATCCGCACAAATCTCGCTTCCGTTCATCACTGCAGGGGAAGCAGGCCCGCTGCACCTTGAGACGACGCTTTCCCGTGCGAAGTTTGATGAACTCACGGCAAATCTCGTTGAGCGCACGATGGTTCCTACACGCCAGGCCCTCAAAGACGCCGGCCTCTCTGCAAGTGAACTCGACCAGGTCATCCTCGTCGGCGGCTCCACACGGATCCCTGCCGTACAGGAAGCGATCAAAAAAGCGACAGGCAAGGAACCTCACCGCGGCGTCAACCCGGACGAAGTGGTGGCAATGGGTGCGGCCATCCAGGGCGGCGTCCTGTCGGGCGACGTGCAGGACGTTGTTCTTCTTGACGTGACGCCTCTTTCCCTCGGCATCGAAACGATGGGCGGCGTGATGACCAAACTGATCGACCGCAATACGACGATTCCGACATCGAAGTCTCAGGTATTCTCGACTGCTGCGGACAATCAGCCGGCCGTTGACATCCACGTTCTCCAAGGGGAGCGCCCGATGGCTGCCGACAACAAGACACTCGGACGCTTCCAGCTGACCGATATCCCGCCGGCACCGCGCGGCATCCCTCAGATCGAAGTCACTTTCGACATCGACAAAAACGGGATCGTCAACGTCAAAGCGAAGGATCTGGGCACGAACAAGGAGCAGCGCATCACGATCCAGTCCGATAATACACTGTCCGACGAAGAGATCGAACAAATGATCAAGGACGCGGAGGCAAATGCCGAAGCCGACAAAAAGCGTCAGGAAGAGGCAGAGCTCCGCAACGAAGCGGACCAGGCCGTATTCATGACTGAAAAGACGATTTCTGATCTCGGCGACAACGTTTCCGAAGAGGAAAAGAAACAGGCTGAAGAAGCTAAAGATGAGCTGAAAGCCGCTCTCGAGAAAGATGACATCGAAGACATCCGCACGAAGAAAGACAAACTCATGGAGATTGTCCAGCAGATGTCGGTGAAGATGTATGAACAGGCTGCGGCTCAGGCCCAGCAAGCCCAGCAGGACGGCGGATCTTCCGATGACGGCGTCGTTGACGCAGACTTTGAAGAAGTCGACGATGACAAGAACAACAAATAATCCGCCCTCGGAAAAGCCAAAGTCGGTATTTCGGCTTTGGCTTTTCTACTGTCCAAAACCGGACGGTGGGATCTGCGGTTTCCGGAGTATCGGAACTGCAGGGGCCATATCGTTTTTGAAAGACCATTTTCCGCATGGTACAATGATTCTCATGCAAGCGAGTCAGGAGTGAGATTATGAGCAAGCGTGATTACTATGAAGTGCTTGGTGTCACGAAATCTGCAAGTAAAGATGAAATCAAGAAAGCTTACAGGAAACTATCCAAGAAATATCACCCGGACCTGAACAAGGAAGAAGGTTCCGATGAGAAGTTCAAGGAAATCGCCGAAGCCTATGAGGTTCTCAGCGATGATGACAAGCGTGCCCGCTACGATCAGTTCGGCCATGCCGATGCGGCGGGCGGCTTCGGGGGCGGAGGATTTGGCGGATTCGGCGGTGGAGGATTCAGCGGCGGTGCCGCAGGATTCGACTTTGACGACATTCTGAACACTTTCTTCGGAGGAGGCGGCGGCAGACGCCGCGATCCGAATGCACCCCGTCAGGGAGCAGACCTATCCTATACGATGACGATCGACTTTATGGATGCCGTTTTCGGCAAAGAAACGGAAATCGATGTCAACAAGGAAGAAACCTGTGAAACTTGTGATGGTGACGGAGCCAAGCCTGGCACGAGCGTCAGCACCTGCTCAGAGTGCGGCGGCTCCGGACAGGTCAGCGTCACACAGACGACTCCGTTCGGACAGATGGTCAACCGCCGTCCTTGCCCGAATTGCCAGGGAACCGGCAAGATCATCCCGGAAAAGTGCCCTGAATGTCATGGTGCGGGACGCGTCACCAAGCGCAAGCGCATCAAGGTGACCATTCCTGCCGGTGTCGAGGACGGACAGCAGCTGCGCGTTTCCGGCCAGGGTGAACCAGGCGTAAACGGCGGTCCTGCCGGAGACCTGTATGTGGAATTCCGTGTAAGGCCACATGAGCGTTTTGTACGTGAAGGGGACGATATCCTGCTGGAACTGCGCGTGAACTTTGCACAGGCAGCTCTTGGGGATGAAGTCGAGGTCCCGACTGTACACGGCAAGGTCAAGCTGAAGATTCCCGCCGGAACCCAGACAGGCACCACATTCCGTCTGAAGGACAAAGGGGTTCCAAACGTTCATGGATATGGCACGGGCGACCAGCACGTCATCATCAAGCTCGTCACCCCGACGAAGATGACCGAAAAGCAGAAACAGCTGATGCGGGACTTCGCCGCTGTCAGCGGAGATGTTCCGGACGAATATCAAAGTTCGCTGTTTGATCGTCTGAAGCGTACATTCAAGGGCGACTGAAAGGGCTGATTGTTACATGAAATGGGCGGAAATCGCAGTACACACTTCCACAGAGGCTGTGGAGGCCGTCTCGAACCTTCTTTATGAAGCGGGAGCGAGCGGAGTGGTGATCGAAGACTCCCGGGAACCCGACCTCGAGCACGATACACGATTCGGGGAACTGTACGAACTGGACAGGGCGGATTACCCGGCAGAGGGGGCCATCGTCAAGGCATACCTTCCGGTGAACAGTTTCCTTTCCGAAACGGTGAACGAGCTGAAAAACGAAATTTCCAATCTGGTATCCTACGGACTTGATATCGGACCGAACTCAGTTACCCAGTCGGAAGTGGACGAAGAGGACTGGTCGACCGCCTGGAAGGATTATTACCATCCGGTCAAGATTTCAAAGCGGTTCACGATCGTGCCGACTTGGGAAGACTATGAGCGGCTCAGCACGGATGAGCTGATCATCGAGCTGGATCCGGGCATGGCATTCGGCACCGGAACACACCCGACCACGGTCATGTGCCTGCAGGCGCTCGAAAAGACTGTGCAGGAGGGCGACGAAGTGGTCGACATCGGTACCGGCTCGGGCGTCCTGTCGATCGGTGCCGCACTTCTCGGCGCCGGCCGGATCACGGCACTCGACCTGGATGAGGTGGCTGTGGAGTCCGCCCGCCAAAACGCGGAGCTCAACGGGCTCACCGGACAGATTGATGTCCGGCAGGGCAACCTTCTGGATGCGTATGATGGCCGTCCGGATGTTGCCGTCGCCAATATCCTGGCGGAAGTGATTGTCACCTTTACAGATGACGCCTACCGGGTCCTGAAGCCGGGAGGCCTCTTTATCACATCCGGCATCATCGCCCAGAAAAAGGATGAAGTGAAGGATGCGATTGCAGCCTCCGGTTTCGTGATCGAGGAAGTGATGGTGATGGAAGACTGGACTGCCATTATTGCGCGCAAACCGGAAGCAGGTGGGACGGATGCAGAGATACTTTCTTGATGGGCCATATGACGCGGGCGGCCGGGCGGTGATTTCCGGGGACGATGCGAGGCATATCACGAAGGTGATGCGGATGTCCGAAGGCGGAAGGCTGATCGCGGTGTCCGGCGGAGAGGCTTTCGAGTGTGAAATCGTGTCGCTTGCTGACGGCGCGGTCACGATCCTCAGGGACGGAGAAGAACTCCCGTCCAATGAGATGCCGGTCCGTGTGACGGTCGCGGCGGGCCTTCCCAAGGGCGACAAACTGGACCTGATCGTCCAGAAGGGAACCGAGCTGGGAATGTCCGGCCTGATTCCTTTCGAGGCGGAGCGCTCCATCGTGAAGTGGGACAGCAAAAAAAGCGGCAAAAAGATCGAACGGCTCAGGAAGATTGCGAAAGAAGCGGCAGAGCAGTCACACCGGAGCGTCATTCCCGAAATCTCGGATGTGACCGGACTGGATGGGCTGATCCGTCTTGCCGAATCATTCGACCTGCTTCTCATCGCCGATGAAGAAGCCGCCAAGGACCGGAGCGGGGGCTCGATTGCCGCCCTGCTTGAAAACGTGTATCATGGACAGAAGGTACTGGCTGTCTTCGGACCCGAAGGCGGCATCAGCCGTGCGGAAGCGGAGCGGTTCCGTGAAGAGGGCTTCAGGCCCATTGCGCTGGGGCCGCGCATCCTCAGGGCAGAGACGGCACCGCTTTATGCGCTGTCCGCCATTTCAAGCGAAATAGAAGGAAAGAGGTGAGCCCCTTGTCGACAGTTGCCTTTCACACATTGGGCTGCAAAGTGAACCATTATGAGACAGAGGCCATCTGGCAGCTTTTCAAGGACGCCGGCTACGAGCGGGCGGAATTTGAAGGCCGGGCAGATGTCTATGTCGTCAATACATGTACCGTCACCAATACAAGTGACAAGAAAAGCCGGCAGGTGATCCGGCGTGCCATCCGGACGAATCCGGATGCCGTCGTCTGTGTAACGGGCTGCTATGCCCAGACATCATCGGCCGAAATCATGGAGATTCCGGGCGTGGATATCGTCGTCGGTACCCAGGACCGGACAAAGCTGCTCGGCTACATCGAACAGTACAGGCAGGAGCGCCAGCCGATCAACGCAGTCGGAAACATCATGAAAAACCGTGTCTATGAAGAACTGGATGTCCCGTCATTCACCGACAGGACCCGTGCGTCCCTTAAAATCCAGGAGGGCTGCAATAACTTCTGCACATTCTGCATCATTCCATGGGCCCGCGGCCTGATGCGTTCCCGCAATCCGGAAGAGGTCATCCATCAGGCCAGTCAGCTTGTCGAAGCAGGATACAAAGAGATTGTGCTTACAGGCATCCATACCGGCGGCTACGGAGAAGACCTGAAGGACTATAACCTCGCACAGCTGCTCCGCGATATCGAGGCGAAGGTGCCGGGGCTCAAGCGCCTCCGGATTTCCTCGATCGAGGCCAGCCAGCTGACCGATGAAGTGATCGGCGTGCTGAAAGAATCCAACATTGTCGTTCGCCATCTTCATATCCCGATCCAGTCCGGTTCGGACACTGTGCTGAAGAGAATGCGCAGGAAGTACACGATGGAATTCTTTGCGGACCGTCTGGTGCGGCTGCGTGAAGCGCTGCCCGATTTTGCACTGACCTCTGACGTCATCGTCGGATTCCCGGGCGAAACGGAAGAAGAGTTCATGGAGACTTTCACATTCATCCGTGACCACCGCTTTGCAGAGCTGCACGTATTCCCTTATTCGATGAGGATCGGAACACCTGCTGCCCGGATGGATAACCAGATCGATGAAGAAGTGAAAAACGAACGCGTCCACCGACTGCTGGAGCTCAACAAACAGCTCGCGAAGGAATACGCATCGGCCTATGAGGGCCAAGTGCTTGAAATGATCCCGGAAGAGCCATTCAAAGAGGATCCGGAAAGCGGGCTTTACGAAGGCTATACAGATAACTACATGAAAGTCGTCATACCTGCCGACGAATCTATGGTCGGCAAAATTGTCCGTGTCAAGATCACAAAGGCCGGGTACCCTTACAACGAAGGTGTATTTGTCCGTGTGGTCGAGGACAATCCGGAACCGGTCGCCTGAACCGGCATCGCCCGGAGCCGGTTTACGGCTTCCGGGCGTATTGTGTCTGGGCGGGAAGTTCTCGGAGAAATCAGTCAACAGACCTCAAGGTCATTTTAGGAGGATCAGCCATGAGCATCAATGTCGCATCAATGATCGACCATACACTTCTGAAGCCGGAAGTTACGAAAGAACAGATCGTGAAACTTTGCAGCGAGGCGAGAGAGTACCGGTTCGCCTCGGTCTGCGTGAATCCATACTGGGTTGAGACTGCGGCATCCGAACTGTCGGGATCTGAAGTGAAAGTCTGCACCGTCATCGGCTTCCCGCTCGGCGCCGGCACGAAAGAGACAAAAGCTTTCGAAACAAAAGATGCCATCGAAAAAGGCGCGCAGGAAATCGATATGGTGGTCAATATCGGCGCACTGAAAAGCGGCGATGAAGAAACCGTCGAAGCGGACATCCGCGCAGTCGTGGAGGCGGCCGCGGGAAAGGCAATCGTCAAAGTCATCATCGAGACCTGCCTGCTGACAGATGATGAGAAAATCATCGCTTGCCGCCTGGCCAAGCAGGCTGGCGCAGACTTCGTGAAGACATCTACAGGATTCTCGACGGGAGGGGCCACAGTCGAAGATGTCGCGCTGATGCGCCTGACAGTCGGCGAAGAGATGGGCGTGAAGGCTTCCGGCGGCGTCCGCAGCCTGGAGGACGTGCAGGCAATGGTTAAAGCCGGGGCTACAAGGATCGGGGCCAGCTCCGGCGTCAAAATCATGCAAGGACTCACTTCATCTGAAGATTACTGATCATTTTCTGAAAACCACATATGCGAAATTAAAAGATATATATTGACCCGCACCAGGAATTAGGCTATAATTTCTGAGTACATGATGTGTTTTTCATGTATGGAAGTGCGTACGGAGGGAGGGGAAAAGTCATGACAAAAACTGTCGTTCGTAAAAACGAATCGCTTGAAGATGCTCTTCGCCGCTTCAAACGTGGTGTTTCCAAATCGGGCACAATCCAAGAGGCCCGTAAACGCGAGTTCTATGAGAAGCCAAGCATTAAGCGGAAGAAAAAGTCCGAAGCTGCCCGCAAGCGCAAATACTAATCCCCCTCACCATCCCTCGTCCATAACAGGAATGGCCTGAATCAGAATATGTATGCAAAACCGGAAAATCCCGTAGGGGTTTTCCGGTTTATTTCATTTTAAATGAAACTTTTTGCTTCGTTCATCCGTATAATCACCTATAATGGACGAGAGACGAATGGGGGTGAAGACTTGAAAGGAATCCGCTTGATCCGCGGCCTCCTTCTGTTTGCCGCCCTGTTCCTCATGGCGATTCCACATGCCGGAGCGGATAGCGGCAAAGTTTACCACGTGCCATTGGAAAATGAAGTCGAACGGGGATTGTATGAGTTCCTTGACCGCTCATTCGGCGAAGCCGAAAAGGCCGGTGCCGATACGATTATCCTGGAGATCAATACACCGGGAGGATTCGTGGATGCCGCAGGCCGGATCGCCAAGCTGATGGATGAGACCGAACTCCGTACGATTGCGTATATCAACCGCGATGCCCTGTCTGCGGGTGCATTCCTTGCGCTGCATGCGGACGAAATCTATATGCATCCGAACGGCCGGATCGGCGCGGCACAGGTGATTGACCAGTCCGGAAACGCTGCCGATGACAAAGCCAACAGCGCATGGCTCGCTTCCATGAAGGCTGCAGCAGAATCGTCTGACCAGGATCGGGATCCGATTTATGCACTTGCCATGGCTGATGCATCAATCGATTTGCCGGAGTACCGCGCGGGGGAAGGAAAACTTCTGACACTTTCTGCCGACGAAGCAATGAAAGTCAATTATAGCGAAGGAACCGTGTCATCCTTTGCCGAACTGCTGGCAACCACAGGGCTTGAAGGTGCGGAAGTCGTTAAGATGAATGAGACGTTCAGTGAAAAACTGGCGCGGTTCATCACGAATCCGGTCGTCGTTCCGATTCTGCTGTCGATTGCGGGGCTTGGGCTTGTCGTGGAATTGTATTCACCGGGATTCGGAATACCGGGGTCGATGGGTGCCGGGGCACTGCTCCTGTTCTTCTACGGACATCTTGTAGCGGGACTTGCCGGCTATGAATCGCTGCTGCTGTTCCTGGCAGGCATAGGGCTGCTTATTGCCGAGCTGTTCGTACCGGGGGGCATCCTGGGCATCCTTGGTGCTGTGGCGATGGTAGCGGGCATCATCTTGGCAGGGGCCGACCCGGCCTGGATGGCCATTTCCGTCATCACGGCACTGGTCATCACGATATTAGGAATGGTGATCATGATGAAATTCTTTGGCAAACGGCTCCATCTGCTTAACCGCATCGTCCTGAGGGACGCCACTGACACCGAAAGCGGCTATGTATCAAATGCCAACCGGCTTGAACTGATTGGCCGGACGGCCAGAACAGTGACACCGCTCCGTCCTTCCGGAACGGCAGAAATTGACGGGGAATACCTGGATGTCGTCTCGGAAGGCAGATTCATCGGGAAAGACCAAAATGTTAAGATTACGAAAGTGGAAGGATCCAGGATCGTTGTCCGGGAAGCTTCCGAAGAATAAGGAGGAAACAGAATGCTTGGATTGGGAACAATCGGGCTGATTATCGTCGCATTTCTGGTGATCGTCGCCCTGTCTGTCTTCTTTACATTTGTGCCGGTCACGCTGTGGATTTCCGCGCTTGCAGCCGGTGTTAAAGTCAGCATCTTCACACTGATCGGGATGCGTCTCCGCCGGGTAATTCCGAGCAGGATCGTCAACCCGCTCATCAAGGCCCACAAGGCGGGGCTCGAAGTGGGTATCAACCAGCTGGAGAGCCATTATCTCGCCGGCGGTAACGTTGACCGCGTTGTCAATGCCCTGATCGCGGCTCACCGCGCGAATATCCCACTAACTTTCGAACGTGCGGCTGCGATCGATCTGGCAGGCCGTGATGTGCTTGAAGCTGTCAGCATGTCCGTCAACCCGAAAGTCATTGAAACGCCGTTTATCGCCGGTGTGGCAATGAACGGGATTGAAGTCAAGGCAAAATCCCGCATCACGGTACGTGCCAACATCGACCGGCTAGTAGGGGGTGCCGGCGAAGAGACGATCGTTGCCCGTGTCGGCGAAGGGATCGTTTCGACCATCGGTTCCTCCAAGCACCATACTGTCGTTCTTGAGAATCCGGATATGATCTCCCAGACCGTCCTATCAAAAGGACTGGATGCCGGCACGGCATTTGAGATCCTGTCGATCGATATCGCAGATGTGGATATCGGCAAGAACATCGGTGCCGAGCTTCAGACAGAGCAGGCGGAAGCAGACAAGAAGATTGCTCAGGCGAAAGCCGAAGAGCGCCGCGCGATGGCAGTCGCCAGCGAGCAGGAAATGCGCGCGAAAGTCGGCGAAATGCGCGCCAAGGTTGTCGAGGCAGAGGCGGAAGTACCGCTTGCCATGGCAGAAGCGCTCCGGACGGGCAACATCGGCATCATGGATTACGTGAATTACAAGAACATCCAGGCAGATACCTCCATGCGTGAAACTCTCGGCAAGATGGGCAAGGAGCAGGACAAACGCCCCGACGGCCAGGAATGACCCGCGGATGATGGAAAGGGGATGAGCTGATGGAACCGATCATCCTGCTGATCATCTCACTGATAATCGGCACCCTGTTCAAGGGCAAGGAAAACCAGAAGCCTCCGGCACAAAAGCCGAATCAGGCTCCCCGTCAGGAAGTTCCCAAGCGGCCCGCTGCGCAGGGAGGAAATCTGAAGGACCTGACAAAGCAGCTATATGAAGATCTTCAAAAAGAGATTCAGAAAGAGGCAAAGGAATTCCGCACGGACCCTCGCGAAGCGGATTCAAACACGGCGAAGCCCGAGCCCGTGCGGAGCACACGGCGGAATGCGGAAAACGACGCCGGCAGGGCCCGTGAATCGGCTCCCGCAGCCAAGCGAGGAGAGCGTCAGGAGCGCCAGGAACGCACGCGTGAACGCATGCGTCCGACCGCAGCGCCAGTTCCGGTTTCAAGAAAACCTGAACCGGCAGATCCTGATTCTCTATTCCCGGAATCCGAAGAAGAACTTGCACGTGCAATCGTGTTTGCGGAAATTCTCGGCCCGCCAAAAGCGAAGAGAAGATAACCGGCTACAGCCGGTGTGAATGACCCCCCTCGGCCTGTCATAAACTGAAGGCCAAGGGGGGTTTTTGTATGCGCAGATTTTTCAGGATGGTCCCTTTTCTAGAAATCGAGGATCATCAGACATTGCGGCTCAATGGAAAATTCACTATCGGAAAGATCGGCGAGCGTGCAGTCAGTCTTCGCCTTGCGCCCTATGCGATGACTCTTGAGGGAGAAGAGGTAAAGGTCGAGGAGATCGGCGACGAGGCGGCACTGATCACATTTGACCGGTTGGACCGGCTGACATTGATCCGTACGAGGGACCATGCAGACGGGTAAGCGGCTGCGCGGGCGGGAAACTGTCTGGCTCACGGTAACCGGAAGCGGGGCTGATGCCTTTTTCTCGGCTTGCGCCGCATCCGGCATCCGCCTGAGAAATGCCGGGCGTGACGGGGAACAGCTCAGGTTCTCCGTGATGCGGAAGGACATGCCCGCGCTGCGGAAAATGAGACGGAAATATCGTGTGCGCCTCGGACTGCAGGCAGGACGGGACGGGGTGATCCTGGATCTGTCCCCCGTCCGCGTGATTGCCGTCCTGCTTTTCCTGCTTGCGCCCCTGGCCTGCTCCGGACTGATCTGGTCGGTTGGGGTGGAAGGCGGCAAGCCTGAGCGACAGGAACGGATCAGTGCCTATCTCGAAAAAAACGGGATCAGGCCGTTTATTCCAATCGGCGCTGTTCCTGACGAGTCCCAAATCCGCAATGATTTGATGGTCGCCGACCCGGGTCTTAGCTGGGTCCGCGTCAGTCGTGAAGGTGGCCGCCTGACCGTCCATCCGATCGAGGCTCCTGAGACTGGTGTAGACGCGGAGAAAAAACTGCCTCCGGCACATCTTGCAGCATCAAAGCGCGCGGTCATCACCCGCTTTGAACTTTCCAGCGGTGTCCGGAATGTCCTCCCGAATACGACTGTGGAAAAGGGGGACATCGTCGCCTCCGGAATTGTCACACAGAGGGAAGACAGCTATGTGACCGGCGCGGAAGGGAAAGTGTACGGAGACTATTATGTCGAAACCCGCTTTGAGATGCCGGCAGTCATCAGGTATTCAGCACCCGGGGAACGGGCATACCGGCTGTCGGTCGGCAACAATGTGCCTGAAGGGGACGCCTGGCGCGAGGTCCCGCTTCCCGCTGTTTTCGATTCCTTCCTGAAGCTGTCGGAAAGCCGTGACGGCACGGCGAGAGAGGTGAGGATCACAGAGGAAAACGGGGAAAGGGTCATCCTTGGCGTCCTGAAGGAAAAATTGCTGGGAACACTTGATCCCGATGCGACTGTAAAGGATGAAAAAGTTTTGCGAGTGCATTATGATAATGATAAAGTAAAGGGGACCGTATTATTTCTCATAAATGAAAATATTGCCGTAAGAAAACAGATTTCCCAAGGAGATTGATCGATTGGAAGAAAACACGGTACAACTGCATGTGGAAGATCCAAATGAGGCGGTGATGCTGCTCGGCATCTCCGACCAGAACATGAAACTGATCGAGGAAGAACTCGGTGTGCGGGTGCTCACGCGAGGGGGCGTCATCGTGATTCAGGGTGATGAGGAGCCGCGTGGAACCGCCCAGGAGCTCCTCAGCCAGCTGCTGCGGGTCATTCGCAAAGGGATCAACATTAACCTTCGTGATGTGTCGACCGCCCTGGAGATGGCCAAGAACGGCACGATCGAATACTTCGCAGAGCTATACGACGAAGAGATCGCAAGGAATGCCAAAGGCAAGGCCATCCGTGCAAAGACGATCGGGCAGCGGGAATATGTCCATGCCATCCGTGCCGAAGATATGGTGTTCGGAATCGGCCCGGCCGGTACCGGGAAAACTTATCTTGCGGTCGTCATGGCCGTGCAGGCATTGAAAAATGGACAGGTCAAGCGGATCATCCTGACCCGCCCGGCGGTGGAAGCAGGGGAAAACCTCGGCTTTCTGCCAGGTGACCTTAAAGAAAAGGTTGATCCGTATCTGAGGCCGCTGTATGACTCCCTCCATGATGTGCTCGGGCCGGAACAGACAGAGCGGCTGATCGAGCGGGGCACCATTGAAATCGCGCCGCTCGCCTATATGCGCGGACGGACGCTGGATGATGCTTTTGTCATTCTCGATGAGGCGCAGAACACGACAAAGGCACAGATGAAGATGTTCATGACACGGCTCGGTTTCGGTTCGAAGATGGTGATCACGGGTGACCAGACCCAGATCGACTTGCCCCGTGGGACGGAATCAGGATTGATAGTCGCCCAGCGGATCCTGAAAGAGGTCCAGGGGATCCGCTTCCTGCACTTCGAGCAGGCGGATGTCGTACGTCATCCGCTCGTAGCGCGGATCATCGAAGCATACGAAGCAAGCAGTCACCGGGAGTGACCGAAACGGTTCACCGGCCGAGTACTCCTGCCTCAGCTGGAGTCCGGCCGGTTTTGTCATCCTTCTGGCCGCGTGTCGGCCGTCATGGACGGGGATCGGGCGTATCGGCCCGCCACTAGGGGGAAACTGTTATGTTCAAGGGTTTGCAATCATTTGTTGAAAGGATTTCATTTTCTGTTTTCTCCATCGTGCTTCTTGTGCTTTCTGCCTTCCTTGCCTTTGGCATCATGCTCGGGAGCGTGAAAGACGAAACATATGATATCAGGATGTTCCACCTCGCCAACGAAACCATCCGTGCGACCAAGACGGTGGAAGACCCTATCAAGACAGAGCAGGAACGGCAGCGCGCAGCGGCCGAGGTCACCCCGGTCTATAATTATGACGAGGAAGCCTCACAAAACAGCGCGGCCGTTGTCCGCTCCGTCTTCGACTATGCCCTGGAAGCCAAAGCAGAAGCAGCCGAAGACGACGGGGAAGAACCACCTGACACCGCCTTGCAGATTTCGGACCTCCGAAAAAAACTGGAGGATCTCGAGGATTCGGGAGGCGGGTTCCGTCTTTCCGACGATCTGCTCGGGATGCTCGTCCGCGCCGCCAATGCAGAGCTTGAGAAAGCCCGTGACACCGTCAGTTCAATCGTGTCCGAAGTGATGGAAGAGCCGATACGGGACACGGGCCTTGCGGATGCAAGGAACAAAACGGAAGATCGGATCCGGAGCTCTGCCGTAGCACAGGGGCTCATGCCCGCAGCGGTTGAGATCGGCCGTTCCAGCATCTTCATGAACGAGAAAGTGGATGTGCAGCAGACGGAGGCAAGGATCGAACATGCAAGGGCCGAGGTTGAGCCGACCCGTATTCTCCAGGGGCAGGTCATCGTGCAGGAAGGACAGATCATAGACAGGGAAGTTCACCGGCAGCTTGAACTTGCAGGACTCCTGAACGAAAGTGCCTCGCTCCGGCCGGTATTGGCACTCGGACTGTTTACGCTGCTGATTTTCTGGTTCATCCACCGTCATTTCAGGCAGTTGGATCAGCCGGGATACGTGAAAAAGAAATGGCTCTCCATCACGCTGGTCGTATATTTCCTGACCATCCTTGCAATGAAGCTGCTTGCCGCAACGGAGATTGACTTCAATATGGCACTTATCTATGTCTACCCGACGGCGCTAGTACCGTTTCTCCTCCGGCTTCTGACGGACGGAAGGATGGCTATCCTCCTGACGGTGCTGACTGCCGCAACAGGCGGCCTCCTGCTTCAGGAAGGGTATTCTCCAGTCGCCAATATGGAGATCGTACTGTATGTCCTGTTCGGCGGATTTGCCGGCCATTACCTGATCCAGGGGGACGGCAGAAGATCGTCAATCCTTACGGCCAGTTTCGGCGTTGCTCTTGTAAATGCGCTTTTTATCACGTTTTACCTGCTTATGACCCAGTCGCACTTCGGCCTGCAGGAATGGTTGATCTTTATCATGGCCGCCGTCGGCTCAGGTCTGTTGTCCGGCGCCCTCACCATCGGGCTAATGCCGTTTTTTGAAACCGTGTTCGGCATCCTGTCCGACCTGAAGCTTGTAGAACTGTCCAACCCGAACCATCCCCTTCTGAGGAGGATCCTGACAGAGACGCCTGGTACATACCACCACAGTGTCATGGTCGCCAACCTGTCCGATGCGGCATGCGAGGCAATCGGCGCGAACGGGCTTCTTGCCCGGGTCGGAAGCTATTACCATGATATCGGGAAAACCCGGAGGCCGGCATTTTTCATCGAGAACCAGATGGCCGGCACGAATCCGCATGACTCGCTGCCGCCTGGTAAAAGCCGTGATATCATCATCGCCCACTCGACTGACGGAGCAGAAATGTTGAAAAAACACGGCATGCCGAAGGAACTGGTGGATATCGCCCGGCAGCATCACGGGACGACCCTGCTCAAATACTTTCTCGTGAAAGCGAGGGAGTCGGGGGAAGAAGTGGACGAAGAGGCATACCGTTATCCCGGGCCGAAACCGCAGACCAAAGAGATAGCAGTCATTTCGATCGCCGACAGCTGCGAGGCGGCTGTGCGCTCGATGAAAGAGCCGACTCCGGAGAAAATCGAGGAACTGGTCCGTTCCATCATTAGGGATAAAATGAATGACGGACAATTTTCGGAATGCGACCTCAGCTTCAGGGAATTGAAAATAGTGGGGGAAGTGATCTGCACGACGCTCAACGGAGTGTTCCATAATCGGATCGAGTATCCGAAGTGACCGACTGGAGGACATGCTATGACACTTACTATCGATATGTTGGATGAAACCGGTACAGTTGGGGAAAAAGATCAGCAACTGGTCTTGCGCCTGCTTGAACATGCCGCAGAGATGGAGAAAGTCGGCGAGGCTGAGGTCTCAGTCACGTTCATGGACGATGAATCCATCAGGACGATCAACAGGGATTACCGTGACAAGGACCGGGCGACCGATGTCATCTCATTCGCCCTTGAAGAGTCGGTCGAAGGGGAGATGGCCATAAACGGTCCGGAAGGCATGCCGCGGCTTCTCGGAGACATCCTTATCTCAACGGAGACGGCGGACCGTCAGGCCGGAGAATACGGGCATAGCCGGGAGCGGGAAATCGGCTTCCTGGCACTTCACGGTTTTCTCCATCTGCTTGGGTATGACCACATGAACGAAGAGGACGAACGCACGATGTTCGGCCGACAGGATGAAATCCTGGAGTCATTCGGTCTCGGACGTGACACGGATGGACGTCCGTAAGCTTTTCCGGTCATTCCGTTATGCCTGGAGGGGAATCGTACATGCATTTGGGAGAGAGCAGAATTTCAGATTTCATGTCCTTGCCGCACTGATCGTGACCGCCGCAGGATGGGTGACCGGACTATCCACTTCGGAATGGCTGATTGTCATCCTGCTGTTCGGCGGCGTCTTTGCCCTGGAACTGGTGAACACTGCCATTGAACGGGTCGTGGACCTGGTATCCCGCGAACATCATCCGCTTGCCGGACAGGCGAAGGATGTTGCCGCAGGCGCAGTCCTGGCCTTTGCCGTGGCAAGCGCCGTTATCGGATGCATCATCTTCATACCCAAATGGATGAATCTCTTATTTTAAAGGTGGTTAATCAATGGATAAAAAACAATTGATGGAGCGGGCCAGGACAGCCCGGGAACTCGCATACGTCCCGTACTCGAAATTTCAGGTCGGGGCCGCACTCCTTACCCGTGACGGGGAAGTTTTTGGCGGATGCAACATCGAGAATTCCGGTTACAGCATGACGAATTGTGCTGAGCGGACAGCTTTTTTCAAGGCCATATCTGAAGGCAGCCGCGACTTTGCGGCGCTTGCAGTTGTTGCCGATACTCCCGGCCCCGTATCCCCATGCGGGGCCTGCAGGCAGGTCATGGCGGAATTCTGTGACGGTGACATGCCCGTGTACCTGACAAACCTCAAGGGAGACGTCCTGGAAACGACAGTCAGCGAACTCCTGCCGGGCGCTTTCAAGGCGGAGGACATGGACCATGCTGAATAACCGTGAAGGCTTCAAGTCAGGTTTCATCTCGATCATCGGGCGTCCGAATGTCGGTAAATCGACTTTCCTCAACCGGGTGGTCGGGCAGAAAATCGCGATCATGAGCGACAAGCCCCAGACCACACGAAACAAGGTACAGGGCGTTGTCACGACGGACGAAAGCCAGATGATCTTCATCGATACTCCCGGCATCCACAAGCCGAAACACAAGCTCGGGGACTTTATGATGAAGGTGGCGAAGAACACGCTCAAGGAAGTGGACCTTGTTCTCTTTATGGCAAATGCCGATGAATCGCTCGGCAAGGGTGATGAATTCATCATGGAGATGCTCGGCGATAGCGGAACACCGGTCGTCCTTGTCCTGAACAAGATCGATCTGATCCATCCCGACGAGCTGATCGGGGTCATCGAGTCGTATCGGAACCGGATGGAATTTGCAGAGATTGTCCCGATTTCCGCCCTGCAGGGAAATAATGTGGATCGCCTGATGAACGTTATCAAAGATTATCTGCCGGAAGGTCCGCAGTATTATCCGGCCGACCAGGTAACGGACCACCCGGAGCGGTTCATCATTTCTGAGCTGATCCGTGAAAAAGTCCTCCACCTGACACGTGAGGAAATCCCGCATTCTGTCGCAGTTGTTATCGAACGGATCGCAAAGCGCGAAGATCAGGAAACCGTAGATGTCAGTGCGACGATCATCGTTGAGCGAGACTCACAGAAAGGGATCGTCATCGGCAAACGGGGGGCGCTGCTCAAGGAGGTCGGCACCCGTGCCCGCCAGGATATTGAGATGCTGCTCGGCAGCAAAGTGTATCTTGAGCTTTGGGTAAAGGTCCAAAAAGATTGGCGGAACCGGGCCAATCAGCTTAGAGAGTACGGTTTCCGGGAAGATGAATACTGACAAGGCGCGGGCCGGGTGCCCGCGCTTTTCTTCACATCCGGGGAGGGAGGGGAGCGAATGCTGAACAAATGGGAAGGGATTGTCCTTCGCACCGGCCCATATGGCGAAACGAATAAAATAGTGACACTCCTGACCAGAGAGGCCGGCAAAGTGACTGCTATGGCAAGGGGGGCAAGAAAGCCGGCAAGCCGTCTTGCTGCCGTCACACAGCCGTTCACACACGGTATCTTCATGGTTTACAAAGGGAGGGGCATGGGAACGCTGCAGTCCGGGGATCCGCTGGACCCGATGCGCCATCTTCATCAGGACATCACCGCAACGGCCTATGCAAGTTACATCGCCGAGCTGATGGACCGTCTGATCGAGGATAATCAGCCGTCCCCTGCCCAGTTTGAACTGCTCAGACAAGCGTTCCACGCCATCGATGAGGAGTACGATTCGGAAGCGATCACCCTGTTTGTAGAATGGAAAATGCTTCCTGTAGCCGGAATACATCCCGTCCTTCATCAGTGTGCAAGCTGCGGGGCGACAGAGGGGGAGTTCGCGTTTTCCTTCCAGGAAATCGGCTTCCTCTGCCACCGCTGTTTTCATGTCGATCCTTACCTGATCCGGCTGTCACCGGCACATCTCCGCCTGATCCGGACGTTTTACACGGTACCGATTGAGCAGGTCGGCAAGCTGACGCTGAAACCCGCGACAAAAAAGTTCATGCGGAAGATTATAAGAACCATCTATGATGAACAGGTGGGCCTCCGACTGAAATCAGCTTCCTTCCTTGATCAGCTTGACCGGATGCCGGCATTCGGGAGGGAAGACCGTAAACCGGCAGGAGACCGGGACGGACAGGGTGAAAATAGTTCAGAAGAGACTGCACCGGGCGAGGATGAATAACCTCGGTTTCCCGGGAAATTACCGGGCGGAAATACCGAGTCTATCACTTTACCGACTGTCCTCGCGCACGGAAAAGGCAGTCCGCAACTGCGGACTGCCTTTTTCATATAACTATCAGAATTCAAGGCGCTGTTCGATGAATGCACGGACTTCGCTGATCGGCATGCGTTCCTGCTCCATCGTGTCGCGATGGCGGACCGTGACTTGTCCGTCTTCCTTGGAATCGAAGTCGTAGGTGATGCAGAATGGTGTGCCGATTTCATCCTGGCGACGGTAGCGTTTCCCGATCGACTGGGATTCATCGTAATCCACCGGGAATGACTTGCGCAGTTCAGCCCAGACATCCTGTGCTTCATCCGAAAGTTTCTTGGAAAGCGGAAGGACAGCAGCCTTGAAAGGCGCGAGCGCCGGGTGGAAGCGGAGGACCGTGCGCCGGTCATCCTCGCCGATTTTCTCCTCTTCATATGCATCGCATATGAAAGCCAGCGTGACGCGGTCTGCGCCGAGGGAAGGCTCAATGCAGTAAGGGACGTACTTTTCTCCTGTTTCCGCATCCGTCATGGTGAAGTCTTCGCCGGAATGCTCCATGTGACGCTTCAGGTCAAAGTCGGTCCGGTCTGCGATGCCCCAAAGTTCGCCCCAGCCGAACGGGAATTTGTATTCGATGTCGACCGTTGCATTTGAGTAATGGGAAAGCTCTTCTTTATCGTGCTCCCGCAGGCGGACGTTTTCATCCGTCATGTTCAGCTGGTCAAGCCAGTTTTTGCAGAAATCGCGCCAGTATGCATACCACTCGAGGTCTTCACCCGGCTTGCAGAAGAATTCCAGCTCCATCTGTTCAAACTCGCGTGTACGGAAAGTGAAGTTGCCCGGCGTGATTTCGTTCCTGAAGCTCTTGCCGACCTGCGCGATTCCGAACGGCAACTTTTTGCGCATGGACCGCTGGACGTTTTTGAAGTTGACGAAGATACCCTGTGCCGTCTCGGGACGGAGGTAGATGTCGTTAGAGGAAGAATCCGTCACACCCTGGGAGGTCTTGAACATCAGGTTGAACTGGCGGATCTCCGTGAAGTCCTGAGCTCCACAGTCCGGGCAGCTGATGTCATGCTCACGGATGAGCTCCTGCATTTTCTCAAACGGCATGCCGTCGACGACCAGTTCATTTCCTTCGGCCTCGAGTTTATTTTCAATCAGCTTATCCGCGCGGTGGCGGGCTTTACAGCTTTTGCAGTCGATCATCGGGTCGTTGAAGTTGCCGACATGGCCCGATGCCTGCCAGACCTTCGGATTCATGAGGATGGCGGCATCGAGGCCGACATTGTAAGGGGACTCCTGTACGAATTTCTTCCACCAGGCCTTTTTGATGTTGTTCTTCAGTTCCACTCCCAGCGGGCCGTAATCCCATGTGTTGGCAAGGCCGCCGTAGATGTCGGAGCCCGGGAAGACAAATCCACGGTGCTTGGCCAGATTGACGATCGTTTCCATTGAAGTCATGTCTGTTTCCTCCTCGTAATTTTCATACAGGCGATGTCCGGGACGTTGCCGGACCGGGTTGAATCAGCAACCCATACAAAAAGCACCCGTCCCCGGACATTGCGTCCGGGGACGGGTGCCTGATGACCCGCGGTTCCACCCCGATTGGCCGGGTTTACCGGCCCTCTTTCAGAGAGTTCAGCTCAGGGGTGCCGCTTCATATCCATGCAGGCTTTCACCATCCCTGCTCGCTTTTGCCGGATACTACTTGATTGTCCCATCATCGCCGTATGAACTTTGTCAATATTGTAGCATGGGATGAATCGTTTCGCAATCGGCGGGAGATTCGGATATAATGAACTAGGCTATTACCCATCAAGTACAGGATGTGAGTCGTATGGAACTCAATAAGCGTCAGGATGAGATCCTGGAGATCGTGAAGGCCGACGGGCCGATCACAGGCGAACAGATTGCCGAACGGCTCAGCCTGACCCGTGCCACGATCCGGCCCGACCTTGCCATCCTGACAATGGCAGGCTTTCTCGACGCCCGTCCGCGAGTAGGCTACTTTTATTCGGGCAAGAAAAAGGATCAGCATCTGACAGAAAACATGATGAACATGAAGGTGCGGGATTTTCAGTCGATTCCGGTTGTTGTCCAGGAATCGCTTTCCGTCTATGATGCGATCACGCAGATGTTCCTCGAAGACGTCGGAACGCTGATTGTCGTGGATGACCAGTCCAAGCTGACCGGCATCCTTTCAAGGAAGGATCTCCTCAGAACAGCAATCGGCAGCACCGACCTGGAGAAGATCCCCGTGCATATGATCATGACGAGGATGCCGAACATCGCTTATTGCAGGAAAAACGAGGCGCTTGTCCATGTGGCCAAGGTGCTGATTGAACGGCAGATTGATGCGCTGCCTGTTGTCGAAGAAACCGATAAAGGACTTTCAGTCATCGGCCGCATCACCAAGACAAACATCACCTCGGCGTTCCTGTCGCTGGCGGAAAATCACGATTTGTGAGAGGTGCCCAATGAATCAACTGAAAATGTATATCGTATCCGATTCGATCGGCGAGACCGGAGATCTGGTGGCAAAAGCGGCAATCAGCCAGTTCCGCAAGGACTTTGAATCAACCGCCGTCAAGCGGATTCCGCATGTGGAATCGACCGACCAGCTCCATGAAATCACGGAAATCGCCGCCGAGCAGCATGCCATCATCCTCTACACTTTGGTAAAGGAAGAGATGAGGACCTATATCCGGCGGGAGTGTGAGCGAAGAAATATCCCATCAATCGACCTTCTTGGCCCGATCATCGATGTAATCGGCAATACGCTGAACGAGCGGGCCTCTGAGGAGCCCGGACGCGTCCGCATGCTGGATGAAGACTATTTCCAGAAAATCGAGGCAATCGAATTTGCCGTCAAGTACGATGACGGCAGGGATCCCCGGGGCCTGCTGCTGGCGGACATTGTCCTCATCGGGGTGTCACGCACATCCAAGACCCCATTGTCCCAATACCTTGCACATAAGCGCTATAAGGTCGCAAACGTGCCGCTCGTTCCGGAAGTGAACCCTCCCGAAGAGCTGTTCAAAATTGACCCGGATAAGTGCTTCGGGCTCGTGATTTCGCCGGAGAAACTGAACTCGATACGCAAAGAGCGGCTGAAGGCGCTCGGATTGAAAGATGATGCGAATTATGCGAAAATCGAGAGAATCAAAGCAGAAATCGATCATTTCTACTCGGTGGCGGACAAGATCGGCTGCAGGGTCATTGATGTGACCGACCGGGCAGTCGAAGAGACCGCCAACATTATTCTGAATATCAAGCAGAAGCGTGAACGATGAACGGCAGAACCGCCTCTTCGGAAGGCCGGTTCTTTTTTTGCAGCCGTTTCAGAAAGTATCGCTGAAGTTCAAGAAAATGTTCTTTAATGGTGGAAATGTACGGTGAAGCGTATTATAATTGTATATTGTGAATAAAATGCGCGTAGTGGGCAGTTTTCTTCCCTCCTGCGCACTTTTTTGTCGAAGAATGAAGGATTCTCTTCTTGAATCTCGAATTCGAGAGTACGACCGTACGACCGAAAGTGTGGTGTGAAGGATGAAACGGATTCCTGAGGAGAAGATCGAAACAATCCGTTCCCAGACAGATATTGTCGGACTGATCGGTGAGTATGTCCAGTTGACGAAGAGGGGAAGGAACTGGTTCGGGCTGTGCCCGTTCCATGATGAAAATTCTCCATCTTTCTCGGTGTCCGAGGACAAGCAGATGTTCCACTGCTTCGGTTGCGGGGCAGGCGGGAATGCCATCACGTTCGTCATGGATGTCGAAAACCTGTCGTTCGTTGAGGCAGTGGCCAAACTGGGAGCACGTACTGGAGTCGAGGTGGAGACGGGTGAGGGTGCCGGCAGTGAACGGCAGATTCCCTCAGGCCACCGACGGCTTCTGGATGCGCACAGGTACGCGGCAGAATTTTACCGTCATCTGCTTCTGAATACGGTGGAAGGGGAGGTAGCGCTCGAATATCTGCGCGGACGCGGCTTCACGAAAGAAATCATCGATAAGTTCGGTATCGGCTGGTCGCTGGGCAGCCGGGAATCGCTTGTCACCCTTCTGAGGCGAAAAGGCTTCAGCGAGGAAGAGATGGCGGAAGCCGGATTGGCCATCCTGCCCGAAAACGGAAATGGTGCGTTTGACCGATTCCGGAACCGTGTCATGTTTCCTCTCCTCGATATGAACGGGAAAACGGTGGGGTTCTCCGGACGAGTCATCGAAAAGACCGGAAACGAACCAAAGTACCTGAACAGCCCCGAGTCACCGATCTTCAACAAGAGCGAAATTCTCTATAATTACCACAATGCACGTCTCGCAGCCCGCAAATCGGGTAATGTAATATTGTTTGAAGGATTCATGGATGTCATTTCGGCGGATGCCGCAGGGATCCAGTCCGGTGTCGCCCTGATGGGCACATCGATGTCGGACAAGCATCTTTCGATGCTGGGGCGTGTGACCAACGAGGTCATCATCTGTACCGATGGCGATAACGCGGGATGGGAAGCGGCAAGAAGGTTCAGCCGGATGTTCCCCTCAAACCGCCTGGACGCCAAGGTGGCCATCGTGCCCGAAGGCATGGATCCGGATGATTACCTTAAAAAGTACGGAGGAGAGGCATTCAGGGAAACAATCATCGGCCAGCCGCATACACTTTTGTCGTTCTCGATGATGTATGCCAAACGTGATAAAAACCTGAAGAATGAAAATGATCTCCTTCAGTATATCCACGAAGTTCTGGAGGAACTGGCCGGGAAGACTACCCCTGTCGAGCGTGACCTTTACCTGAAGCAGCTTGCAGAGGAAACGGGCGTCTCTGTGGAGGCGCTCACTGCGCAGTTCAGGAAATCGGAAGCCCGCCATACCCGGAAGGAAAGGAACGCTCCGCCGCCGGAAAACCCGCCTTCAGAGCCGGCCATTCCGCGCGGGAAAACCCGGAAATCCCCTATTGCGAGGGCAGAGCGGATTATTTTATCCCACATGCTCCGTGACGGAGCACTTTTCGCCAGGTTCAGGGATTCAGGGGAAGGCAGCCCGTTCTTCCATGATGAATATACAGCGATTTTCGTCAGACTTGCAGGATTTTATGAGGAATATGGCGAACCGGATGTACATCGCTTCTGTGAAACGCTGGACGATCCTGAACTGAGGAAAATCGTCATGGAAACAGCGATGAACGAGTTTTCGGGCGAACACGCCGAAGAAGAGATTCGGGACAGCATGCGCCATATTACGAAATACAGGATCGAGATGGAAATCAGCGAAAAACTGCAACAATCGAAGGAAGCGGAAAAGATGAGCAATCTGAGCCGTGCCCTTGAACTATCCAGGGAAATTATCGCATTGAGGAAGTCCTTGTCGGCAATCTGAGTGTGCCGGCTTTTGCAGGAGGAGGAGTAAAATGGCAGACCTTTCAGGGCAGTCTAATGAGCATGAACACGAAATGACAATTGAGGAAATGAAGACGCAACTGCTTGAACAGGGCAAGAAAGCAGGCGAGTTGTCGTTTGACTATGTAACGGAGAAATTATCCGCTTTTGATATGGAACCGGATCATTTCGAGGAATTCCTCGATCAACTCGAGGAACAGGGAATCGAAATCGAGCGCAAAGGAAAGGGCCAGAAAGGCGAAGAAGGTGAAGAAGAGGAATTTGACCTCAATGACCTGAGCGTCCCGCCCGGCGTCAAGATCAATGACCCTGTCAGAATGTATCTGAAAGAGATCGGCCGTGTCGACCTCCTTTCTGCGGAAGAGGAAATCTCACTGGCCAAACGCATTGAGGACGGGGATGAGGAAGCGAAAAAACGCCTGGCGGAAGCCAACCTTCGCCTCGTCGTATCGATTGCCAAGCGTTACGTAGGGCGGGGCATGCTCTTCCTCGACCTCATTCAGGAAGGGAACATGGGCCTGATCAAAGCGGTAGAGAAATTCGACTACCGTAAAGGGTTCAAGTTCAGTACCTATGCAACATGGTGGATCCGCCAGGCCATCACACGCGCGATTGCCGACCAGGCAAGGACCATCCGGATTCCTGTCCACATGGTTGAGACAATCAATAAACTGATCCGTGTCCAGCGCCAGCTGCTTCAGGATCTCGGCCGCGAACCGACTCCGGAAGAGATCGGCGAAGAAATGGACTTGCCTGCGGAGAAGGTTCGGGAGATCCTGAAAATCGCACAGGAGCCGGTTTCGCTCGAGACGCCGATCGGGGAAGAAGATGACTCGCATCTGGGAGATTTCATTGAAGATTCCGAGGCTCAGTCACCGTCTGACCATGCCGCGTACGAACTGCTCAAAGAGCAGTTGGAAGACGTCTTGGACACACTGACTGACCGCGAAGAGAATGTGCTCCGTCTCCGCTTCGGTCTTGATGACGGAAGGACAAGGACACTTGAAGAAGTCGGCAAGGTTTTCGGTGTCACCCGCGAACGGATCCGACAGATCGAAGCGAAAGCATTGCGCAAGCTGCGCCATCCATCCCGTTCGAAGAGGCTCAAAGATTTTCTCGAATAATGAACAGCCAGCCGCGGTTTCAACTGAAACCGCGGTTTTTTTATGTTTCGAAACTGGCAATTAACCAACTGCTAAAACAATACAATATCAATGTTTATCCGAAACAGGCAATGAAGGTTGTTAAGCGAGCGCTCGTTCAGTTATACTGTCTTTGAAAGCGTATTCACAAAGGGGGATGCAACGTGAACTTTGATCTGACTGATGAGCAGCAGATGATCCGGAAGACGATCAGGGAATTTGCAGACGAAGTCGTGGCGCCGGGGGCTATAGAGCGCGACAGGACGAAGGAATTCCCGAAGGAAATCTTCCGCCAGCTTGGAGAAATGGGAATGATGGGACTTCCATTCGGTGAGGAATACGGTGGAGCAGGTGCCGATACCGTCAGCTTCGCCATCGTGACGGAGGAGCTGAGCCGGGCGTGCGCTTCAACGGGGATCACATACTCGGCCCACATTTCACTCGGGGGAGCGCCTCTGAATCTTTTCGGGACGGAAGAACAAAAGCAAAAATATCTTGTGCCGATCTGTACGGGTGAATCCCTGGGGGCATTTGGTCTGACAGAACCGAATGCAGGCTCTGATGCAGGCGGAACGCAGACGACGGCAAAGTCGGATGGGGACGACTTTGTCATCAATGGCAGCAAGGTGTTCATTACGAATGCAAGCCATGCCAAGCATCTCGCACTCACCGCCATCACCGGTATGGAAGGCGGCAAAAAGGAGATTTCCGCCATCATTGTTCCCACAGATGCGAATGGGTTCAAGGTGATCGACAATTATGAAAAGATGGGACTGAACGCATCCAATACGACGGAACTCGTGCTTGAAAATGTCCGTGTTCCTCAAGAAAATCTGCTAGGCAAACGGGGCAACGGATTCCGCCAATTCCTTGTCACACTTGACGGCGGCAGGATCGGAATCGGAGCCATGGCAGTCGGAATCGCCCAGGCTGCCTTTGACAGGTCTCTCCAATATGCCAAGGAACGCAAACAGTTCGGCCGCGCCATCGCAGATTTCCAGGTGAACCAGTTTAAGCTGGCGGACATGGCACTCAAAATTGAGCTGGCGAGAACCATGGTTTATAAGGCAGCCTGGCTGAAAGACCAAGGACGCCCATTTTCCAAAGAAGCCGCGATGTGCAAACTCTACGCATCCGAAATCGCCATGGAAGTGGCTGATGAGGCCATCCAGCTGCATGGGGGATACGGTTACATGAAAGAGTATGAGGTGGAACGCTATATGCGCGATGCGAAACTTTTGGAAATCGGTGAAGGGACATCTGAAGTCCAGCATATGGTTATCGCACGCCAGATCGGTGTGTAAGTAATCAGGGCACGTCGGACATTTGCCGAATTTGTCACAAAGTCGCAAATCTTTCCCGGCTAATGCTTTCAGTTTTCGGGGGAATGCAGTACAATATGTATTGTTCACTGTATATAACTGTACAGCTATCTCACGGAAAAGGGGGTTTTAGTCGATGAACAGAAATCCTGTCGTACCTTATATCCTGATCATGGCCCTCGGAATCGGCCTTATTTTCTTCATGTCTCTGTATGGACTGGATAACCAGGAAGAAATCGCAGCCGACCAGGAGCAATCCGAGGAAGGCGGCGCTACCGCTGAAGGTGAAGCCGGCGGAGAAGGCGGAGACGAAGCTTCTTCCGGTGACTTTGATCCGGAGGCACTTGCTCAAGGGAAATGTGTTTCCTGCCACGGCCAGAACTATGAAGGTTCGGTCGGACCTAGCCTGGTCGGCCTTGACCTCAGCCAGGATGAAGTTAAAGACGTCCTGAAGAACGGTAAAGGCGCAATGCCTGGCGGTCTCGTCCCGGACGAGAACCTCGATGCGATGGCTGAATGGGTGCTTTCGCTTCAATAATGAATTCGCTCTTGAAGCCCTTATCCGGACATCCGGATAAGGGTTTTATCTTTTTACAGATTGTTGTTTACAATTGCAGAAGGAGGTGTCGGCAGATGAATGTGAATAAGCTTTCCAAGCGGCTGCAGGCGGTCGCTTCGCGCATCGGAAATGATGCCGTACTGGCGGACATCGGAAGCGATCATGCTTACCTTCCTGCCCATCTGGTTCTCACGGACCGGATCCGCAGGGGAATAGCAGGAGAGGTGGCCAGGGGGCCTTTTGAATCTGCCGAAGCGACCATTCGGGAGACCGGTCTCGAAGGTAAAGTGATAGCCCGGCTGGCGGACGGACTTGAAGCCATCCGTGAAGAGGACGGAGTGGATACGGTTTCCATAGCAGGAATGGGGGGGCCGCTGATCGCCTCGATCCTTGAGAACGGCAAAGAACGCCTTTCAGGCGTCAGGCGGCTGGTACTCCAGCCGAACATCCATGCGGGTGCAATCCGATCGTGGGCGGTTGCCAATGGATGGCACATCATTGAGGAGGACATCCTTGAGGAAGACGGAAAGATCTATGAGGTGATTGTGCTTGAACGGGGTAAGGCGATCTATGATGATTTGCAGCTCAGATTCGGCCCGTACCTGTCAGAGAGGCAACCGCCTGCATTCAGGAAAAAGTGGGAACGTGAAGCCGCTTCGCTACGGAAAATCATTGATAGGATGCAGGAAGCATCCCCTTCCGAAGAGCGTGACATCAAAGAAGCGAAACTGAAGCGCTCACTTTACGAAATCTTGGAGGTGCTCGGAAATGGAGAAGAAAACGACCGTCAATGACATTATCCGGCTGATGGAAGAATGGGCCCCGAAGAAATTCGCCTATGACTGGGATCCGGTCGGGCTGCAGATCGGAAGGCCCGATGCCCCTGCAGAAAAAGTCCTCGTCACCCTGGATGTGACGGAAGATGTGATCAGGGAGGCCGCTGAAGCCGGCGCGGGGTTAATCATCGCCCATCACCCGCCGCTGTTCCGCCCGCTGAAATCGGTCCGGACCGATACACCTCATGGAAGAATCGTGGAACTGAGTCTCCGCCTGGGGATTTCGGTATATGTCGCCCATACGAATCTCGATGTGGCGCCTGGCGGCGTAAACGATATGCTTGCACGAAAACTCGGCCTCTCAGGCATCACAATCTTGGAAGAGACCTACAGGGAGCCGCTGTTCAAGCTGGCTGTCTTCACACCGCACGATAGTGTTGAAAAAGTCCGCAAGGCGCTAGGTGATGCAGGCGCTGGCGCTATCGGGGATTACACACACTGCAGCTATGAACTGGAAGGGACGGGACGCTTTACCCCGACGGATGGGGCCGACCCGTACATCGGCAGCGTCGGGAAGGAAGAGGCTGTCCCTGAAACGAAAATTGAGGTGGTGCTGACGGGATCGATCCGTGAGCGTGTCGAGCAGGCCATGATCGAAGCGCACCCGTATGAAGAGCCGGCCTATGACTTTTTCGTACTTGACCAAAGACTCGAGGAGTATGGAATCGGGCGGGTCGGCAGCCTGCCTGAACCAATGACTTTGGAAACCTTCGCCGACCATGTCAAGGAACGGATGGGCGTACCGGCGTTACGCGTTGTGGATGGAGGAAATGAAGAAATCCGGAACGTGGCTGTGCTGGGGGGATCCGGCGCCAAGTATGTCGGTGCAGCAGTCGGGAAAAAGGCAGACGTGCTCGTGACAGGGGACATCGACTTCCATACTGCACAGGATGCCGCAAACCTCGGCCTCTCCATTGTCGATCCCGGCCACCATATCGAACGGATCATGGTCGGCGGTGTCCGGGAGCATCTGGAACAGGAAGCCCAAAAAGCCGGCATCAACTGCGAATTCATCGAATCGGCGATCATCACCGAACCATTCAAGTTTATGTGAGATGCCGTTTGCCTCAATAAGCCTTATGGCGGATTGAAGCAAGGGCCCGCAGCGGAAATCCGGAGGATTTCAAGGGAAAGAATAAAACTGCAGACAAAGGAGCTATACACTCACTTTGTCTACAGTTTGAACGGGACTGTCCATGATGGACAGTCCCGTTTTATTTGTCAAATCGGATAAGGATCAATCCGTTTGACCGGTTTCGGATTTTTGATTCGAGGAAGGATTTTTTCAAGTTTCACCTTGGAAGTGGTGTCATGCGTCGACGGATCATTCGGATCGTACTGATCGAAGAAATTGATGACTTCCTTGACGATCGGTGTCGGCGTGGATGCACCAGCCGTAACAGCGACTGTCTTTACATCCTTCAGCCAGGCAAGGTCGATTCCGGATACATCTTCAACCCGGTACGACGGGGTGCCGGCGATTTCGATGGACACCTGGGTAAGCCGGTTGGAGTTGTTGCTCATCGGGTCTCCTACGACAATCAGCAGATCTGCTTCACCCGCCTGTTCTGCAACGGCTTCCTGCCGTACCTGCGTTGCCATGCAGATCTCCCGGTGCACTTCCAGATGCGGGAAACGTTCCTGCAGGCGTTCCATGATCTCTGCGACGTCCCACTGGCTCATCGTGGTCTGGTTGGTGACCAGCAGCTTTTCCGCGCTGATGTCGAGGGCGTCGGCCTCCGCCAGCGTCTGGATCAGGTGGACTTTGTCCGGTGCGACTCCGATGGCGCCTTCCGGTTCCGGGTGGCCTTTCTTTCCGATGTAAATGATGTCATAGCCTTCGGCGGTTTTCTCTTCGATCAGAACATGGGTGGTCGTCACGTCAGGGCAAGTCGCATCAATTGCGACAAGACCTTTGCGGCGGGCAATCTCACGGACTTCGGGTGAGACACCATGCGCGGTGAAGATGACCGTTCCGCTATCGACCTTTTCAAGGATCTCCTTGCGGTTCGGCCCGTCGAGCGTAATGATGCCGTCCTGTTCGAAAGCATCGGTCACATGCTTATTATGAACGATCATTCCCAATATAAAAATCGGCCTAGGTAGCGTCTTGTCCATGGCGGCGTTCTGGGCGATAACCATCGCGTCCACGACTCCATAGCAGTAGCCCCTCGGCGAAATCTTGATTACATTCATGGATTTCACTCCTTCAGGTCACTGCTCCTATTATAGCGGAGCCGGGCCGCGGATTCAAAGATTCAAAAAGGAGGCTGGAAAATCCGGGGCACTGAATTGCCGTCGGACCGCGGAGGGGCGGCTTCGGAATTCGGTTGGGATGTGTTTGCGGCTGCACTATTCCCGCCGCCTGCCGAAGGTGCCCCGGAAAAACCGCGGTAGATTTGCATCAGGGCCGGGATGTTCTGCATCATGGGGCTGAGCTGGTTGATCAACGGGGAAAGCTGTTGGGCGGTTGACAGGAACCTATCAGCTGTCCTCATATAGGACTCGAGACGAGACATCCCTTGGCCTCCCTGGCCTCCCTGGCCTCCCTGACCTCCCGGCATACCGAACGATCCCCCGCCGCCTGCGGGCCCTCCTCCTGCGCCAAATCCTCTTCTGCCGAACCCGCCCGGACCAAATCCGGGATTTCTGCCGAAGCCGGCAGCAGGACCATTGAACATCCCGCTTTGCGGAGGCGGACCGAACGGCATCCGAGGCGCGCTTCCGCCGCCTGAAAACGGGTAAAATGATTGATATCGCATCCGGCGGACTCCTTTCTTTAAAATACGCTCTCCCTTAATCATATGCGGAGTCTTCCGCATTGCCACCGATTCCGCATTCACAAGATACGGGAGAATCCGTGCCGCCTGTGTTAAAATGAAGGACAGTTGAGGAGGAAAACGAATGCCGAAATTCACAGAAATGAAACTCAGTCCGTTTCTGCAGGATGCAATCCGCAGAATAGAATTTGAAGCCCCGACCCCGGTGCAGGAAGCGGTCATCCCGCTGATGCTGGCCGGTAAAAGCGCGATCGGGCAGGCCCATACCGGTACAGGGAAGACGCACAGCTTCCTCATCCCGATTGCAGAGCGCACCAATCAGGAATCCGATACGGTGCAGGCCGTCATTGCCGCCCCGACCAGGGAACTGGCCGAGCAGATCCATTCGGAACTGCAGAAACTGACCGAAGGGACAGACATCCGCTCCGGGCTATTCATAGGCGGCACGGACAAACAGCGCTCCATCGATAAGCTGAAGACACAGCCGCATATCGCTGTAGGAACCCCGGGCAGGTTGCGGGATCTTGTCCGGGAGGATGCTTTACTGGCCCATACGGCCAAGATCCTTGTCATTGATGAAGCCGACCTGGCGTTTGATATGGGATATATCGAGGACATCGACCAAGTGGCCTCCCGTATGCCGAAGGATCTCGAGATGTATGTCTTCTCGGCGACCATTCCGGAAAAGCTCAAGCCGTTCCTGAATAAATATATGGAATCGCCGGAGCATGTCCGGATCGGAGAGCGCCGCCCTGTAGCGGAAGGGATCGAATTTCCGCTTGTCCCGGTGAGGAGCATGGACCGGAAAAAGAAATTGCTTCATGTCATGTCTGGGCTGAACCCTTACCTGGCGATCATTTTCACGAACACGCGCAAGGAAGCGGAAGAGGTTGGTGAATTCCTGTCCTCGAACGGCATCAAGACCGGCCGCATCCATGGTGACCTGACACCCCGCGAGCGCCGGAAGATGATGAACAGGGTCCGCGACCTTGAATTCGAGTACATCGTCGCAACTGACCTGGCTTCCCGGGGAATCGATATTCCGGGTGTCAGCCATGTCATCAACTATAACCTCCCCGAGGATCTGGAATTCTTCATCCACCGTTCAGGTCGGACGGCCAGAGCCGGTCTGCAGGGAACGGTCATCACGCTCTACGATCCGTCGGATGAAGACGCACTCGTGCGGATCGAGAAAATGGGCGTGCCGTTTGTCCACCGTGATGTGAAGAACGGGGAATGGTCTGATCTGAAAGAGCGGCATTCGCGTTCCACACGGCAAAAAACCGATCGGGATCTGGATGAAAAAATCCGCCGGCAGGTCCGGAAACCAACCAAAGTGAAGCCGGGATATAAGAAAAAGATAGAAAAGCAAGTGGCTGACATCCGGCGCAAGGAAAAGCGCAAGGAGTCACGGCAGGGAAGGAGAAAGTAAGATGCTGATTGGTTCGCATGTATCCATGAGCGGCAAAAAAATGCTGCTCGGGGCCAGTGAGGAAGCTGCTTCGTATGGAGCATCGACGTTCATGATCTATACCGGTGCTCCTCAGAACACAAGACGCAAGGCAATTGAAGATCTGAATATCGCGGCCGGCCGCCTTCATATGGATGAGAACGGACTTTCAAATATCGTTGTCCATGCTCCTTATATCATCAATATCGGGAATGCGGTCAAGCCGGAAACGTTCGAACTCGGTGTGAACTTCCTGCAAAGCGAGATTGAACGGACGGCGGCACTCGGTGCGGACCAGATTGTCCTTCACCCGGGTGCCCATGTCGGAGAGGGAACGGACAAAGGAATTGCCAAAATCATCGAAGGGCTCAACGAGGTCCTTCAGGTCGAAGCGCCGGTCAGGATCGCACTTGAGACGATGGCAGGCAAGGGATCGGAATGCGGCTGCTCGTTTGATGAACTGGCCAGGATCATTGATGGAGTGGAACGGAACGATCGGCTGACAGTCTGCTTTGACACCTGCCACGTTCATGATTCCGGATATGACATCGTCAACAATCTCGATCAGGTGCTGACAGAGTTTGATCAGACAATCGGACTTGACAGGATATCCGTTATCCACGTAAATGACAGTAAAAACGAACGGGGAGCAAGAAAAGACCGTCACGAGAATATCGGCTTTGGCTATATCGGTTTTGAAGCGCTCGCCAGAATCGTCCATCTCCCTGAATTCGGAGAACTTCCGAAAATCCTTGAAACCCCTTGGGTAGGACCGGACAAAGCAAGCCGGAAAGCCCCTTACCGGGACGAGATCGCCATGCTGCGGGAACAGTCGTTCAGCCGCGAGCCGATTGAAGCCCTCATGATCTGAAAAACAAAACAGGCTGCCTGAACGTCCAGTGGGACGCGAGGGAAGCCTGTTTTTTGATTACCGGTATTACAGATACTGTTCCATGATCTGACGTGTCCGTTCCGGACCGATTACGGCTTCCACCTTCCGGATAAAGGGTTCCGGCACGCCGGCCCATAGAAAGGAAAAAGATACTTCGTCAAGAAGCGGACGCAGCTTTTTGACTTCTTCCGGCGACAGAGCAACACCATATTCGGCAGCCAGTTCCCTGAGCTCCCGATCGGACATTCTCTTCAGATCCGCAATCATTCCATTCAGATTCATCCTGAGCCTCCATTCTCAAATCATTTACAACACGGGTGAACTGTACTATACTTCATTGAGTAAATCGTAGTCATTCCGAATTGGAAAAGAGGACGGCAACATGACAGAACCATTGATAGAGCTCGAAGATGTGTCATACCGGTACGGAGACACAGCCGCACTCGAACATATTTTCCTCACCGTGGAACAGGGGGAATTCTGGGCGGTCATCGGGCCGAACGGATCGGGTAAATCGACACTGATCAAACTCATCCTGGGCCTGATCAAGCCACTGTCGGGGCAGATTCGTCTGTTCGGCCGGGATGCATCCGATTTCCGTGAAAAGGAAAAGATCGGTTATGTGTCCCAGAAATCAAATGCATTCAACCGTGCCTTTCCCGCGACGGTCAGGGAAGTTGTCCGCAGCGGGCTGGTCAAAAAGACCGGTCTGTTCAGGCGGTTTCCTGCGGATGCAGACGAAAAAGTGGACAGCGCGCTTGCGGCAGTCGGGATGGAAGAGTTTGCCGACCGGAGCATCGGCGACCTGTCGGGGGGACAGCAGCAGCGGGTGTTCATCGCCCGTGCGCTCATCAGCAAACCGGAACTTCTCGTTCTTGACGAGCCGACCGTCGGCATCGACCGCAAGCATATGCAGTCGTTTTATAATATGCTGGGCCGGCTGAACCGTGAGAAGGGGATTGCCATTGTATTGGTCACGCACGACGTGGATACAGTATCGGAACTGGTGACGCATGTGGCTTGCGTGAACCGGTCAATCCATTTTCACGGTCCCCACGAAGAATACAGCAGGCAGGAAAGCAGGATCCGCAGTGAATGGTATGGCCATGCGGTCCGGCGAGTCCATCACGGAAAGAAGGCGGCGGACGCATGATTTCTGCCATATTCGATTATGAATTTCTCCAGAATGCCTTTGCCTCCGGCCTGATCATCGGACTCATCGCACCGGCACTGGGCCTGTTCATCGTGGTCAGAAGACTGGCGCTTATCGCGGATGCGCTGAGCCATGTCGCGCTTGCAGGGATTGCCGGCAGTCTTTTTCTGAGCCAGAATGTCACCACACTGGCAGCACTAAACCCGCTATATCTGGGAATCGGCTCCTCTGTTGCCGGATCGCTGCTGATCGACCGGCTGAGGGAAGTGTACAAAAGCTATGAGGAACTGGCCATACCGATCATCATGTCAGGCGGAATTGCACTGGGCGCCATTTTCATTTCGCTTGCACAGGGCTTCAGCACCGACCTGGTCGGATACCTGTTCGGATCTGTATCGGCCGTGGGGCGCGAGGATCTGTATACAATCATGGCAATCGCCGTAATTACACTCATCTTTATCGTTCTGACTTACAAAGAACTTTTCTCATTGTCGTTCGATCCCGAATATTCCAGGGCACAGGGTATTTCGTCCAGGGCATTGAACATCTGGTTCATGATTGTCACGGCCCTTGTAGTTGCCGGGTCGATGAGAATCGTAGGCATCCTGCTCGTTTCTTCCCTGATGACAGTTCCGGTGGCAGCCGCGATGCAGATCGCAAAGGGATTCCGACAGGCCATGTTCTATGCCGTTATTTTCGGCGAACTGTCTGTACTCGGTGGCCTTGTCGCCGCCTTTTATCTGAATCTGGCACCGGGAGGTACCATAGTCGTCATTTCAATCATGATCCTGCTGCTGGTGCTCGGCGGCAAAAAGCTGGCCGCGTCACGAAGCGCTGTTAGGAATGAGGAGGTGGGAACCGGTGAACTTTGATATCGCCATGGAGAGGCTGAAGTCAGAAGGTTTCAAGCGGACGCCGAGCAGAGAAGCGATTCTCAGGCTGCTTGAAAGGGAAGACCGGTATTTGTCTGCCGGGGATGTCAGAAAGGCATTGGCCGACCAGCATCCGAAGATGAGCCAGGATACGGTCTACCGCAACCTGTCATCTTTTTCAGAAATGAAGATCCTCGAAGAGACCGAGCTGGGAGGAGAACGGAAATTCCGCATGCATTGTAACCGGCATGGCCATCACCACCACTTCATCTGCATGGAATGCGGGAGGACAGAGGAATTGGATGTCTGTCCGATGGAACAGGTATCCCGTGCGCTTCCGTCATTTGTCATTGATGACCACAAGTTCGAAGTGTATGGCCAGTGCCCTGATTGCAGAACGGCAGGATAATCATTTTCAGACATGAAAAAAGCGTGAGGATTTTACATCCTCACGCTTTTTCTGTGCCGAATTCCTTTTGGATCCAGTTGTCCGCTTCGCGCCAGTCGCGCACACGGACGACGCCGGGCGGGGCAGGGAGCCGGTTGTAGGGTGCATCAAAGAGAAGAACAGGTATGCCGACTTCCTCATGGATATCTACGGCATTGTCGTGCTTGTCCTCGAAAAAGATTTCGACCCCATGTTTTTTGGCTGCCTCGATCTTTCGGTGGCTTCCCGTCAGTTCAATATGACTGTAGGGGATGCCGTGCTCCCTGAACCAGCCGAATGTTACATCCCTGACCTCAAGGCCGCGGGCTGAAATATAATACAGTTCATGCAGTCGGTTCCACTTGTTCAGTATTTCCTTGGCAAAGTCATGAGCAGGAGAGGTCCGGTAGATTTCCGGTTCCGCTTCCTTGAACCAAGCGGCGAACTCTTTCGGATCAAGCATCGGGAAGGAGGCGGTCAGGCTATAATCGGTGATGTCGTCCAGCTTGAACTCGCTGCCGAACCGATTATTGATGTGCGGCAGGAGGGAAGAGGGACTGGTCACTGTTCCGTCAATGTCGATTCCGAGGCGGAGTGGAGTCACTCTGCGCTTTCTCCCTGGAGCGCCAGCTCTTCTTCACGGCGTTTGTTCTCGAAGTATTCTTCAGCCAGCTTGTCGATTTCCTTCTTGAGTTCATCGACCATCGTTTCCTCCGGCACTTTCCGGACGGTTTCACCTTTCATGAAGAGAAGGCCTTCCCCGCGTGCACCGGCTATGCCGATATCCGCCTCGCGGGCCTCACCCGGTCCGTTGACAGCGCAGCCGAGAACGGCAACCTTGATCGGGGCCTTGATGTGGGAGATGTATTCTTCCACTTCATTCGCGATGGAGATCAGGTCGATCTCTATACGGCCGCATGTCGGGCAGGAAATGAGTGTCGCCGCGTTGGACGACAGTCCGAAGACCTTCAGCAGTTCACGCGCAACCTTGATTTCTTCGACCGGGTCGGCACTGAGGGAAACGCGCAACGTATTCCCGATGCCCATGCTGAGCAGGGTGCCGAGGCCTGCCGCACTCTTGATCGAGCCGGCAAATTTGGTTCCGGACTCCGTGATACCGAGGTGGAGCGGATAATCGAACGCCTCGGAGGCCTTGCGGTAGGCTTCGATGGCCAGCTGGACATCAGAGGCCTTCAGCGACACGATGATGTCATGGAAGTCGAGATCTTCAAGGATCTTAATGTGGTGCAGGGCACTTTCAACCATTCCATCAGCCGTCGGGTAGCCGTATTTCTGGAGGATGTGGCGCTCGAGTGAACCGGCGTTGACGCCGATCCGGATCGGGATGCCTTTTTCCTTTGCAGCCTTGACGACTTGCTCTACGCGCTCACGCTTCCCGATATTGCCCGGGTTGATCCGGATCTTGTCTGCACCCTGTTCGATTGCAATCAGTGCAAGACGATAGTCGAAGTGGATGTCAACAACAAGAGGAATATCGATCTGCTTCTTGATATCACCGATCGCATATGCTGCGCGTTCGTCCGGGCACGCTACCCGGACAACCTGGCAGCCTGCTTCCGTCAGTTGCTTGATCTGGGCGACAGTCGCCTCCACATCGTGCGTCTTGGTCGTGGTCATACTCTGTATGAATAGTTCATTGCTGCCGCCGATCGTCAGATTGCCGACTCGGACCGGACGGGTTTTTGAACGGTGTGTAATTTCACCCATGGTTAATTCTCTCCTTTTCAGGCCGGTGCCTTCACTTGGATTATTCTATCAATGCATGCCGGCTTAGACAAGTAATCCGGATGCAAACGGCCATGGAAACCGTGGTCATCCGCAGGAATTGCCGGTGTCTGGAGACAGGGGAAGAAAGACCGTCTCTCCTATTGCCGGCTGTTGGTTTTTCAGATGGGGATTCAGTTTGTAAAACTCGCTCAGACGGGTGAGGAGATCCATTTCATCCGGGTAAAGCGCAAATAATGAACGGACTGTGTCACCTTCAACGACAGTCACGGGTATCACATCGGGCTCTGCAGTTTCCGTGCAGCCGGTGGGGGTGTCCTCTGAATAGAAGGCAGCTTTGGAAATCGTCCCTTCCTGCAGGTCAGTTCTGATGAAATAGGAGATGATCAGGATCGCGATGGCCGCAAGGAAAATCCGCAAGAAAAAACCCCCTTTTTCACATTCTATGAACGTGCCGGGGGTTTATGCGTGACTGCTCTCTTAGCCGGTGCTTTTTTGGGATAATATCCGGCTGCCAGCCAGATATAAACGAGTGCGGCTGCCCACGACAGGGCTGTGGCAAACGGGATGATTCCGCCGAGCAGGTCATCAGCCAGAAGCAGAAGCGTCGGTACGGTGAGCGCGACGGCCGAGGTGCGCCAGAGATGCCGGTACTCGCCTCGCCGTCCGCGGATCCGGATGATGCCCATACCCGCAAGTGCAGCGATGCTCGCCTTGATGTAGAAATAGAATGTGGAGATTAGAAACTGCAGAACAAAGGCAGCCGGGTACAGGAGGGGACCAATACCCTTCAGATCTTCTGCCGGAAGCTCAGTCTCCTTCAGGATATCTCCGGAAGAGATCGAAAAACTGATGAACGACAGGACAGCTGTGATAAACACGAATACAAAAATATACTTCACGACTTTGCCGAATGGCAGAAGCCTGTAGGCGGCCAGTTTCTTTGGCTCATAAAAAGCCGAAAGGAAGAGTTGCCGGAACTTCAGATTCAGATCGATCGCCTCCCTAACCTGTTTAGTTTATCATGCATTAGGGTAGTTCTGAATGAAGAAAACGACAGTTCTATGACACAGGAGTTGCCCGATTGTTAACGTATTGTAAATTCTTTTAAGCACCTCTTTACAATCGAGGGGTCAACTACACATAATGGACAAGCATCAATTTTTGTCGAATGGGGTTGAATGAACTCGTGGAAATCAACTGGACAGAAATGATATTCCAGTTTATCGGTGGATTGGGAATTTTCCTTTTCGCCATCAACTTTATGGGTAATGCCCTTCAAAAAGCGGCAGGTGACCGGTTAAGGGACATTCTGGACCGGTTCACGACAAACCCGTTCATGGGTGTGCTGGTCGGGGTTGCCGTCACGGTCCTGATCCAATCCAGTTCCGGGACGACGGTCATTGTCGTCGGCCTCGTCAGTGCAGGTTTCATGAAACTGCGCCAGGCAATCGGCGTCATCATGGGGGCCAATATCGGGACGACTGTCACGGCCTTTATCATCGGCATCGACGTCGGTGCCTATGCGCTTCCGATCATGGGTGTCGGAGCCTTTCTTCTGTTCTTCTTCAAGAAGGACAAGGTCAAGAACCTGGGTGAAGTCGTATTCGGCTTCGGTGGCCTTTTCCTTGGCCTTGAGCTGATGAGCGGAGGCATGAAGCCGCTTCGCGAGCTTCCGTCGTTTATCGACTTGACGGTCTCCATGAGTGAGCATTCGGCTCTCGGTGTCGTCGTCGGAACGGTCTTCACACTCATCGTCCAGAGCTCAAGTGCGACAGTCGGGATTCTGCAGGGCTTGTATGCCGAGCAGCTTGTCGACCTGAAGGCTGCACTGCCGATCCTGTTCGGTGACAACATCGGTACAACGATCACCGCCGTGCTTGCATCTCTAGGTGCATCCGTCGCGGCGCGCCGCGCAGCTGCGACACACGTTCTCTTTAATGTGGTGGGAACAATCATCTTCATGATTTTCCTGGCGCCGTTTACCGCATATGTCAGCTGGCTGTCAGCCACTCTCGGACTCGAGCCGAAGATGCAGATCGCCTTTGCCCACGGATCCTTTAACGTGGCCAACACGATCATCCAGTTCCCGCTAATCGGAGCTTGGGCATACGTGGTGACAAAGCTGATTCCGGGCGAGGATGTTTCTATCGAGTTCAAGCCGAAACATCTGGACCCATCCTTTATCTCGCAGTCGCCGTCCATTGCAATCGGCCAGGCAAAGGAAGAGATTCTTCGCATGGGCGAGTATGCTGTCCGCGGCCTGAATGAGACTTACACGTATCTGAAAACAAGTGAAAAGAAACATTCAGAAACGGCATACCAACTGGAAGATGCGATCAATAACCTGGATCGGGGTATTACCGATTACCTCGTCAAGATCTCCGCGGAGCCGATCAGTGCGATCGAATCCGAGCGCCACGTTATTCTGATGGAGACGGTTCGCGACATCGAGCGGATCGGCGATCATTTCGAGAACATCATCGAACTGATCGACTATCGTGAAGCAAATCGTGTGCTGCTGACGGAAGGTGCGATGGCGGACCTTGATGAAATGTTCAGCCTGACCATCGATACGGTCAGCCGATCGCTGGAAGCACTTAATCATCATGATGCGGAAATCGCTCGTGAGGTTGCGGAAAAAGAAGACCTCATCGACAAGATGGAGCGGAAGTTCCGCAAAAAGCACATCCAGCGTCTGAATGACGGACAATGTTCGGCGCAGGCAGGTATCGTGTTCGTCGATATCGTGAGCAATCTCGAGCGGATCGGCGACCATGCTGTCAATATCGCGGAATCCATTCTGGGCCGCAACGTATAATGAAATAAGAGAAGGGGGGAGAACCAAATGGCCATCATTGCCTGGACGCTGATTATCCTGAGTTTCATCATCGCGTTCATAGGGCTGGTCTATCCGGTGATCCCCGCTTCTCTTTTTGTCTTTCTGGGATTTGTCCTGTACGGCCTGTTCTACTCGTTTGCCGAACTTCCCTGGTGGTTCTGGCTGGCCGAAATCCTTTTTGTCATTCTGCTGTTCGGGGCGGACTTTCTGGCCAACGCAGTAGGCGTCAAAAAGTTTGGCGGCACAAAGGCTGGGATGTGGGGGAGCACCATCGGCATCCTTGTCGGGCCGTTCATCATTCCGGTTGTCGGTATTCTTGCCGGACCGTTTATCGGTGCAGTTCTCGGGGAACTGCTGGTGAACCGGAAGGGTCTCAGGCAGGCCATGAGAAGCGGCCTGGGCTCGCTGATCGGATTCCTTACATCGGTCGGCGTGAAGGGTGCTATCCAGATTATCATGATTTTGCTGTTTGTCATTGTGGTGTCCTGACAAATACTTTCTTGCACCGCAATTTCGGCGGTGCTTTTTATTTGAAGCTGTGCAACAAGTTTGATAATGTGAAGGTTGTAGTCAATCAATTGAACCCGGGAGGAATGTGAAATGGCTTTTAAATTGCCGGAACTTCCATACGCATACGACGCGTTGGAGCCAAGCATCGACAAAGAAACGATGGAGATCCACCATACGAAGCACCACAACACGTATGTGACAAACCTCAACGCAGCAGTTGAAGGAACGGATCTCGCTGAAAAATCGATCGAAGATGTTCTCCGTAACTTCGATTCCGTACCGGAAGAAAAGAAAACCGCAGTCCGCAACAATGGCGGCGGCCATGCCAACCACTCGCTTTTCTGGCAGATCCTTTCGCCAAACGGCGGCGGCCAGCCATCCGGAGCACTTGCCGAAGCAATCGACAAAAAGTTCGGCAGCTTCGACAAATTCAAGGAAGAGTTCGAAACAGCTGCGAAGGGCCGCTTCGGTTCCGGCTGGGCTTGGCTTGTCGTGAACAACGGTGAAGTCGAAGTCACGTCGACTCCAAACCAGGACTCTCCTCTCATGGAAGGCAAGACGCCAGTTCTCGGTCTTGATGTCTGGGAGCACGCGTACTACCTGAAGTACCAGAACCGCCGTCCTGAATATGCATCGGCATTCTGGAACGTTGTAAACTGGGAAGAAGTTTCCAAGCGTTACGAAGAAGCGAAGTAATCATAGGCTCAGCCTCATTCCGGCTATGCCGGAAACCCCGCACACACCTCGGGCGTCCCGTTGGTGTGTGCTTTTTTTGTTGGTTTAGGTTACAATTCTCATAGAAAATTGCAAGGAAAGGGGGAAGCCGCGTGAACCGCCGCAGGCGATCCTCTAAGCAGGAGACACCAAAACAGAAACTTCGCAAGAACACCGCCTTCAGGATGAATGTCCTGTTTTTCACCATTTTCCTCCTGTTTTCCGCGCTTGTCCTCCGTCTGGGATATCTCCAGATCGTCAAAGGAGAAGACTACAAGCGGGTGATTGAGCGAACAGAGGAAATCTCCGTCAATACAAGTGTTCCCAGGGGCAGGATCTATGACCGCAATGGAGAAATTCTTGTCGGGAATGACCCGAAGAGGGCCATCACCTATACAAAAAAACAGTCTACGAAGACGGATGAAATGCTTGACGTCGCCCGAGGGCTCGCCGCGCTGATCAAGAAGGATCCGGAGGATGTCACCATGCGCGACAAAAAGGACTTCTGGATCCTCCTCAACAAAGACGAGGCATATGACCGTGTTTCCGACAAGGAGAAAAAGGCGATCAATTCGGATGATACGAAAACAAAAACCGAACGCCAGCGGGAACTGGACACCCTGGTACGTGAAAAAATCACGGAAGAGGACTTGAACTCGTTGACCGGGGAAGAGCTTGAGGTTCTTGCCATCTACCGGGAAATGACCTCCGGTTATAATTATTCGCCGCAGATCATCAAGAGCGGAGATGTGACTCCGGAAGAATACGCCAGGGTTTCCGAACGGCTCCATGAGCTGCCGGGTGTTAACACGACGACGGACTGGGAGCGGGTGAAAAACTCCGAGATGGCCATCCTCGGCAGCACCACGACACCAAAAACTGGCATTCCGAGTGAAAAGCTGAATTATTATCTTGCCCGCGGTTATTCCCGGAATGACCGTGTTGGCAGAAGTTTCATAGAGGAACAATATGAATCCGTCCTACAGGGACAAAAGACGATTGCCAAAAATATTACCGATAAGTCGGGGAACGTCATTGAGACGGTGCCGGTCCAGGAAGGGCAGCCTGGGAAGGACCTGGTCCTGAGCATCGACAGCGAGCTCCAGAAAAAAGCCGAAGAAGTCGTGAGCCGTCATGTGCTTTCCATCAAAAACGGACCGAATTCCCAGGCTTTCGACCGGATCTTCTTCGTAATGATGGACCCGAACAATGGAGAAATCCTGTCGATGGTCGGCAAGCAAGTGTACCGTGACAAGGAAACCGGAAAGTATGAAGTGTATGACCGGACATTCGGTACTTTCCAGGATGTGTATGAGGCCGGTTCGACCGTCAAGATGGCGACCATACTTGCGGGCTATGAGCACGGGGCCGCAACTGTCGGCCAGACGATGATCGATGAACCCCTTTATTTCCGGGGAACGAAGCCCAAGCGGACCCTGTTTAACCAGTATGGGCGTGTACCCGTCAATGATCTGACCGCCATCACAAGGTCTTCCAACGTCTACATGTGGAAGATTGCCATCGCACTTGGCGGCGGTACTTATGTGCGGAACGGTCCCCTTGCAATCGACACCAAGGCCATCAACCTCTTCCGGGATTCGTTTGCCGGCTTCGGTCTTGGCGTGAAAACCGGAATCGACCTTCCGAGCGAAGCCACAGGGCAGAGCCCGCCTAATCCGGATGCCAACAAAATCCTCGATTTCGCCATCGGGCAGTATGATACGTATACGACGATGCAACTTGCCCAGTACGTCGCAACGATCGCCAATGGAGGTTACCGGGTAGCGCCGCGTGTCGTGAAAGAAATCCGGGAGCCGTCACCCGATGGCAAAACCCTCGGTCCGATCGCAACGGAAGTTCCGGCAAAGTACCTGAACCGGGTCGATAACTCGGATGGCCAGATCGACCGGATGAAAGAGGCGATGTATTCCGTCTACTACAATCCCCGCGGTACGGCGTATTCGACATTCAAGGATACAAAAGGCTATAAGGCGGCCGGTAAGACGGGCACCGCCCAGCGATATTACTATGAGGCGGACCGGAAAGATCCTTGGTTCGGCAAGGCGACCGTCAACGTCTCGCATGTCGGATTTGCCCCGTACGATGATCCGGAGATTGCCTATGCGGTGCTGGCACCCAATATCTCGACAAACCCATCCGTCATCCCGCACCCGAACAATGAGATTGCCCGCGAAATGACCGACTTCTACTTCGAACTTAAAAAAGAGCGGATCAAAAGCGGGGAAGCCGGCCCCAACACAGAGGGCACACTAAAAGAATCCTCTGACGGAACCGTCATCCGGGAAGGCGAAGAAGAAGGGGAATGAGCTATGGGCCGGGATTGCCGAGCAGGCGCCCGGTCCCTGTTTTTGCCGCTGAAAAAAAGTGGGTTGACCGCATATTCTTTAGTGGACATCACCGCGCCTTGTGCTATAATGGAACAGTCGTATAAATCATGCTCACTTTACATGCTCAAACATTTCTATCCTGTATGAGTGGGAGGGGAACCGAATGCGCGTTAATGTAACTCTTGCTTGCACCGAATGCGGCGAGCGCAACTATATCACGACTAAAAACAAGCGGACCAATCCGGAACGCATTGAAATGAAAAAGTATTGCTCACGTGATAACAAACAGACTCTGCACCGCGAAACGAAGTAAGCGGATCCTGCCAAAACCGGTACCGGTTTTGGTTTTTTCATTGAAGGGGGTTTTTATCATGGATAAAAAGGCAGTCCGAAAGAACATACTCGCTACGTTGGGTTCAATAGAGCCGGCAGACCATGCAGCCCGGAGCCGGGAAGCCATCCGGCTTTTGAGGGAAGATTCCAGATATAAGGAAGCCGGCACGATCGGCGTGACCATCTCAAGGTTTCCCGAGCTTGATACCAGGCCGCTGGTAGAGGCGGCCTGGAAAGACGGCAAGCGGGTGGCCGCACCAAAATGTACGCCGTCGGACCGATCTATGCAGTTTCGTTATATTCAATCCTATAATGAGCTGGAAACCGTCTACATGGATCTGCTGGAACCAGCAGAAGACAAAACGTTGCCCGCCGGCAAAGAAGAAATCGATCTTCTGATCGTTCCGGGAGTCGCCTATTCGGAGTCCGGCTACCGTGTCGGTTTTGGCGGCGGCTATTATGACAGATATCTGTTGAGCTTTGCCGGCGACAGGGTCTCCCTCGCGTTCGAGGAGCAGTTTTGTTCGGAAGTGCCGGTGGAATCGCATGATATCCCTGTCGAAAGTATCTTCACGGACCGGCGCATGATTGACTGCCGGGGAGGGACGGCGAATGGAAACCGTCTATGATGTGATGCAGCTGCTAAAGCGTTTCGGGACATTCGTTTATACCGGAGACAGAAATGCAGACCTCATCCTCATGGAGATGGAAGTCCGCCAACTGTATGACAATGGCCTGATCACGCAGCAGCAATTCATACAGTCCCGGCTGATTCTGCGAAAAGGAAAATAATCCCGGTCCGATAACCGGGTCTATGGAAGTATTAAGAATTTATGAACTTCGGTTTACAATGAAACCATATGACGTTTACATTCGTCATAAATAGGGTACCCGGATTTGGGCAGTCATGATTTTGTCCTCATTCCATTATTTTTCCTGCCAAACCGGGAATCCGACCAGAAAGGGGTTAGCCAGACGTGGCAAATACGAAAAGGCCAAAACTCCTGTTGCTGCTTGCGATTGCAGTAGCGGCATCGTGGCTTAAAACATACATCACTTACAAAACCAGCTTTAACATGGCAATCGACAACGTGATGCAGGAATTTATCCTGTTCATCAATCCGCTCTGCTTCCTGCTCTTCATTTACGGTTTCTCCATGTACATGAGGACATGGAAAGGGACCGTTAGATATCTTCTGATTTCAAGCACGATCATGACGATCGTTTTGTATGCGAACGTTGTATTCTACAGATTCTACAGTGATTTCATCACACTTCCGGTACTGTTCCAGACAAATAACTTCGGAGACCTCGGATCTTCCGTGCTGTCAAGCCTGAGAATCCATGACCCGCTTTATTTCGCGGATATCCTGATCATCTGGTACGCCGCGAAAAAGCTGGGCGAACCTGCAGTCAAGTCGGCGGTCCGTCCGATGTTCCGCAGACTTTACTTTGTGGGCACCGCGGCACTGCTTGTACTGAACCTCGGTCTTGCCGAGACAGAACGCCCGCAGCTTCTCACTCGCAGCTTTGACCGGGAACTGCTCGTGAAGAACCTGGGGATGTACAATTATCACCTCTATGACATTTACATTCAGACCAAGTCCCATGCACAGCGGGCGCTGGCTGATGGCACCGAACTGACCGAGATTGAAAACTATACATCCGCCAACCACGCTGCACCGGATCCCGAAATGTTCGGTGTGGCAGAAGGCAGAAATGTCATCGTCATCTCGATGGAGTCTCTGCAGTCGTTCGTGATCAACAACGATATGAACGGACATGAGGTCACGCCATTCCTGAACAGCCTGACCCAAGACAAGGATACCTTCTATTTCCCGAACTTCTACCATCAGACCGGTCTGGGAAAGACATCTGATTCCGAGTTCATCGTGGAGAACTCATTATATCCGCTGAGCGGCGGAGCGGTGTTCTTTACAAACGGCGGAAACACATTCAACTCGATGGCTGAAAAACTCGGGGACAACGGCTACTATACAAACGTCATGCACCCGAACGGCAAAAGCTTCTGGAACCGCGACATGATGTATCAGGCGCTTGAGGTGGATCATTTCTACGACATCGAGAGCTATACGATCGGTGAAGGAGATTCGGTCAACTGGGGAATGAAAGACGTTCCATTCTTCGAACAGTCTGCAGACCTGATGACGGAAATGCCGCAGCCGTTCTATTCCCGGATGATCACACTCACGAACCACTATCCATTCACACTTGATGAAGAGGACAAGATCATTCCGGAATATGACTCGAACTCGAAAACGCTGAACCGCTATTTCCAGACGGTCCGCTACATGGACGAAGCCCTTAAGAGCTTCTTTGACGACCTGAAGGAAAAAGGGCTCTATGACAACTCCATCATCGTCATGTACGGGGACCACTATGGCATCTCAGAAAACCATAACAAGGCAATGAGCACGTATCTCGGTGAAGAGGTAACACCGCTTGTTTCTGCAGAACTTCAGAAAGTGCCGATGTTCATCCATATCCCCGGATATGGGGAAGGGGAGACCCTTGAAACCCTTGCGGGACAGATCGATCTCCGGCCGACCCTACTGCATCTGATGGGAATCGATACGAAGGAAGACCTGCAATTCGGCACAGACATATTCTCGCCGGAGCACGATGAATTCGTCATCTTCCGTGATGGCCGCTTTATCACTCCGGACAACATCTATGCCGGAGAAGTGTGTTATGACCTTTCCACCAGGGAAGAGGCAGAGGATCCGGCTGCCTGCGAAGAGGAAATGCAGAAAGTACAGCAGGAGCTGAAGTATTCGGATATGATCATCAACGGCGACTTGCTGAGATTTTATAGAAACCAGCCGGTTTCCGGGCAGGAAGTAGAACTGCGCGAAGCCGAATGACCGGAAGCCTGTGCGGAACCAAAGCCGCACAGGCTTTTTTACATAATGATAGGAACGGGGGGCTTGGGGTGAAGAAAACCTGGATGCTTGCAGCTGTGCTCGCAATGGTGTTGGCAGCAGCCGGCTGTGCTCCCGGAGAAGAGACGCAACCGGAACAGGATGAAGCTCCTGCTGGTTCAGATCAGCCTGAAGAAGTTCCCGGGATCAGCCCTGATATCGGAGAGGAACCGCAAGTCATGGGCTTTGACGCGGAAGGCAGGATTCTGGCCGTCTCTTCCGGAGAAGCCGGGGGTTCCGTCTTGTATGCCGTCATGCCGGAAACAGGCACTGCAGAAGAGATTGTGCGGACTGAACTCATGATCACAGAGGCGGAAAGCCATAAGTCCGGCCGGCTGTTGCTGAGGCTTGATTCCGGAGAGGGGGAAGCACGTCTCAGGCTGGTCGGTGAAGACATGGCCGAAAAAGACTTGATCGTAGAATCCCATGATATTGCGTGGTCCTGGAATCCCGACGACTGGACCCAACTGTACATAACTGCATTTGATGAAAACTGGGACTTTGAGGTATATCTGGCCGATGCATCATCCGGATCGCTTGAGGCCGTAGAAGATGCCGGACCTTTCCCGGTGTGGACGGAGGCCGGCGGGGTCATTGAAATTCTCGATGACGGCAACCTCGAAGACGGAGGTACTCTCGTGGACGGAGGCGGATCTGTAATCTCGGAGAACGTGCTGGAGTTTTCAACGGACGGCACGATGTTCGTCATAGCCAAAGCCGTGACAGGTGGCGGCATCGATTATTTGATCGGAAACGGCAGTGGAGAGTGGCTGCAGGTGTTCAACCTTCCCGCCGGAGATCAGTGGCTCGGTCTTCTCCCTGCCAAAATTGAACCTGCCGGACCCGGAAGGTTTGCCACCCTGTTGCCCGCAGAGACGGATGCAATGGAGGGGGTCACAGCGTGGCAGCCGGCAGTGATATCGACACGGGGCATCCGAAAGGCATCGGCGGTGGTCGAATCACCGGTATTGACCTGTTCTCCCGAGGCCTCCGCCTGCCTGACCGGTGCGATGGGTGAGAGGATTTTCGACACGGCTGACGGGACGGTAGTCAACTGGATGGAACAACTAAAAGGCGATTCCGGAGAATAAACCGGAATCGCCTTTTCAAAAAGAGAAAGGGCCGGCATGATCTGCCGGCCCTTTTGGGGTATCAGTGTAGTTTTGGCGGGTAACCCTGGAAAGTGATCGTCAGGACGACAAAGGCCCCAAATACGACGAATGCAACCAGGTTGAAAAGGATGCTCAGGATATTCCGTTCCTTGAATGCCTGGACTGTTCCGATAGCCGCAAAGATCGCGATAAGTCCGAAAATAACCATCAATAAGTTCATCGGTGACACTCCTTCTGACAATGAGTCCGATAATGATTCAAATCCTGTATAAACTCCTCTTCTATTGTAATGAAAGTACCCACATTTGTCGAGCGTTATTCGTGTCGAATCTTTGAACACTGGTTGATATGCCGCATGCTATAATGGGCACGGGGTGATTCGACAAATGATCAAATTTCACAGTTATCCGCTTGGCCCGCTGCAGACGAACTGCTATATCGCCGAGGCGGACACCGGTGAGTGCCTGATTTTCGATCCCGGAGAGGAAGCCGGGAAACTGATCGGTGAAATCGAAAAACTGCAATTGCGTCCTTCTGCTATTTTGCTGACCCATGCCCACTTCGACCATATCGGTGCGGTGGAAGCCATCCGGACCCGCTTTGGCATACCGGTCCATCTTCATTCAGAAGAGCAGGACTGGCTGGGCGATCCTATGCTGAACGGCTCCGGCCGGTATGCGGACCTGCCGGATATCCGGACTGCCGCGCCGGACCGGCTGATCAGTGAAGATGGCGAAAAAACGGAAGGTCCCTTCCGTTTCAGAACGTTGCATGTTCCCGGCCACTCTCCAGGCAGCGTCGCGTTCTACTTTGAAGGAGAAGGGATTCTGGTCGGAGGCGATGCATTGTTCCGCATGAGCATCGGCAGGACCGATCTGCCTGGCGGTGACCATGAAACGCTTCTGGACTCAATCCGTCAAAAACTGCTTCCGCTGCCTGAAGAAACCACTGTCCTGCCCGGGCACATGGGTCCGACAACGATCGGTGATGAGAAGCGGAGGAACCCTTTTCTGACCGGGATGTAACGACTCTGAGAAAAGAAGAGCAAATAAAAAACAGCCGTTGAGGCTGTTTTTTATGTACCGCTTTTCAATTAATGTCCTGCTCCTGGTACGTGAATGAAGTTGGTATAGTAGCTGAATCCGACCATGAAGACCATCAAGTATGCGCCGAAAAGATATAAGTACATGCGTTCAGTCAACTTCAGGTAACCGAAAAGAATGAAGAATCCGGTGCTGGCCAACATGAGCAATGATGGGGTCATCATGTCTCCGACATAGAACATGACCGCGAAAATTCCTGTCCAGAAGCCGCAAAGCTTGAACATATTATCCACGCGTGTTCCCTCCTTTACAACGGTGCCATAATCATCTCCCATTCATTATATAGTGTTTGCCAGCAGGGTGCAAACTGATTCCGTAATAGAGATTGTGACAAAAAGTTGTCCGAGTTAGTCCGGCAAAATCGGAATTTGGCGCGTTTTCGTGTGTAAATTTCAAAAACAGCATCAGAAATAGGCTCATTTTGCAAAGTCAGCGAGTTGACTACCAACGGGTATTTCTCCACCTTATACTCGAGGTGACAGGGAAGTGCGGTCCTTCCTTGTCAATCTACTTGGCAGGGAGGCGGCGGACGATAGAGAACTTCATCGAACAGAAAGCCGTGGAACTCCTTGGCCGGGCGCTCGGGGAGGGGGCGACGGACCTTCACCTGAATCCGTCCGGCCGGACATACGAAATCCAGCACAGGAAAGGGAGGGGGATTATTACGGCAGCAGAAATTCCGGTGGATCTGGGGGAGCGGATCATCTCCTTTTACAAGTATCTGTCTTCGCTCGATATAGGCGAGAGGAGAAAACCCCAGAGCGGCGCTTTCTCGCTGAATTTCGGAAAAGCCCGATATTCATTCAGGATTTCGACACTGCCGTCTGTGAATCTGAGGGAAAGCGCTGCGATCCGTTTCCAGCCGCACGAGGAGGCTTTGCCGGTCGGGAAGCTGACCGATGACCGGGAGGCGGCCTCGCTGCTGCTTGAAGCGGCCGGCATGCGACAGGGCATGATCTTTTTTACCGGGCCGACAGGGAGCGGCAAGACCACCACAATGTATTCTGTGACCCGGCATTGTGCAGAGGAACTGGGCAGGCATGTCATCTCCCTAGAGGATCCGGTTGAGCGGAGTCAGCCGCACCTGCTCCAGATCCAGGTGAACGAGCGGGCAGGGATCACCTATTCTGCAGGGTTGAAAGCGATTCTGCGACATTCGCCGGATGTGATCATGATCGGAGAAATAAGGGACTCGGATACCGCAAAGGTTGCAGTACAGGCCGCGCTGACCGGTCATCTTGTCGTGGCGACTGTACACTCCCGAGACACATCCGGCAGTTTGTTCAGGATGACGGAATTCGGCATCCAGCTGGAAGAGCTCAGACAGACGGTGGCCATGATCTGCGCACAAAGGCTCTGGGAAGGAGATGGCCACAGAAAAGCTCATTTTGAGATCCTGCACGGAGAACTGCTTGCGGAAGCTTTCCGGGCGATCAGGGAAGGGGAACCGTTTGTCATGCCGGAGAACCTGACACTTGAACGGAAGGAGGAGATGCGACTTGGCGCAGCCTTTTATACGGCGGCGAGCCAAGCACAGGCTCCATCAGCCGGAACGATTCCTTTCGCGGGCCGCAGGACTGATGGATGAGGGATATACCTTCCACGATTCCGTCCGCATGCTCCTGCCCCATCATCTCGACAATCCGGCAGTGGCCGAGCAGGTGCTGGATCAGAATCTCCGTTCTGGTGAAGGTCCGGACATCATTCTGAATAACATCGGATTCTCGTCCTCACTCCTGTTGCCGGTCGGAATTGCCGTCAGCCACGGCAATCTGCCTGCTGCCCTCCGGTCGGTGTCGGATCGCCTGAGGCGCAGGGGGAGAACGTTGGAGAAACTTAAGAAGGCAACTTTGTATCCGGCTGTGCTCTTCTGTTTCGTCTCACTTCTTTTCATCCTGTTCAGGACATTGTTCATGCCGAACATGGAAAAGATGCTGGCCGGAAGGGGGGGGGAAGGTGAGGCGGTGGCCCTGTCGGCATTCCTGCTAAGAATACCCGATTTCCTGGCAGGAACCGTTTGCATACTGACGGCAGCGGCAGGTTTTGCTTATCTGATGTGGTCGAGAAAATCCGCTGAGGTGAAGCTGCGGGCCATTCTTGCAGTCCCTCTCCTGTCGAGATGGGTCCGGATGGGACATACCTCGGTATTTGCCCGTGAAATGGGGACGCTTCTCGGGGGAGGAATCCCGCTCCAGCAGGCTATCGGGATTCTTGCAGGACAGGATAAGCGCTCCATGCTCGCTTTTATGACAAGGACAGCGGGCAACCGGATCCTCATGGGGGATCCTCTCCATGAAGCTGTCCGTCAAGCCGGCGGATTCATGCCGGATTTTCCGTCTTTCATCCGGCACGGGGAAGAGGGCGGCCATCTTCCCAGGGAAATGCTTGTCTACAGTGAATTGATGGATGAGAAAATCGGTGAAGAATCGGAAAAGCTGATAGCCGTCATTCAGCCATTATTGTTCGGAATTCTTGCGGTATGCATCATGGGTGCCTATCTTGCCCTGATGCTGCCGGTCTACAGTATGGTCGACCTACAATAAAGGGGGTACTTATGCTTAGGCGAATCAGAAACCAAGCGGGCTTCACACTGATTGAAATGATGATTGTCCTTCTCGTGATTTCGGTCCTGATCCTTCTGGCCATCCCGAATGTCACCAAGCGGGCCGCTGAAATAGATGAAACCGGCTGCGAAGCTCTTGAGCAAATGGTCGAAGGCCAGGTCCAGGCATACAAACTGAAAAACAAAGAAAATCCGGCTACGGCTGCAGCGCTGATACCGGACTACCTTGAAAGTGAGAATGACCTTAAATGCTCGGACGGGAGGTCAATTGTTGTAAACAATGGCGCTGTCAGTATTACGAACCCTTAACTGGTCACGCGGGTTCACATTCACCGAGATGCTCCTTGTTCTTGCAGTCGCAATGGCCGTTACTGGCGTCGGATACGCGGCATCCTCTTCAAAAGCCCTTCATGACAAGGAGCCGATCCCTTTTGAGGTGCAGTTAAAACATGATATCCAGGCAATCCAGCTGCATGCCGTCGCACATGGAGAATACACGAAAATCGTTTTCCCTCCTGATGGCACCTATGTGGCTTCAAAGGCCGGATCTTCCGTCCTGTTCACCCGCCGGTTGCCCGAAGGCGTTTCTTTGTCGGATTACAGCACTCTGAAACAGGTGGAATTCACCGGCATAGGATCGGCAAGAGCCTTTGGTACCCTGAACTTCCAAACACCTGAAGGCAGCACTAAAGTGATTGTCAATATCGGGAAGGGGAGAGTCACGATTGACCGGTGAGCGGGGTTTTTCATTTCCGGAGTCCCTCCTGGCATTGCTGATCGTCTATGTGATATTCACCTCTCTGCTGCCTTTAACCAACCGGATGACGATCATCCTGGAAGAACAGAAACTCGCAGCACAGGCCGCTTCTGTGGCATCCGATGCTTTGGATGAGCATTTCCTGACCGGGGAAGTGGAGGGATCGAGGGGGATCGGGAATGTGATATTTGACTGGCGTATGCAGGGAGGGGGGATCTGTGTTTCATACAAGGCAACCTCGGGCTGGCAGTCACGATGCTACGAGCCGGGCAAGTGAGGGAGGATATACATTCATTGAGGCATTACTCCAGCTGTTGATCCTTTCCGTGTTTTTTATCCTGTTTGCAGGATTCTTCAGGTATTCTGCTGTCCTGGTCCATGATGTCGGCGATCCTTCCTCCGTGGAATGGGAATTGTTCAGATATGAGCTGGCTGATTACCTTAAAAACGTGGACGGCGTGCAGATTACGGAGAGGGGAAGCAAACTACTTGTCGTCAGTGGCGGTAAAAGGACCGAAATCGGTCACTATGCGAAAAATTCGATGATACGCAAGAGGGTGAATGACGAGGGGCACGAACCGATGCTGACCGGCGTGCGATCCGTCAGTTTCACGGAATCGGGAAATCAGCTCTCCATCAGAGTCGCTTTTAATGATGGGACCGAAAGGGGGACGATCCACCATTTTCTTCCGGCCGGGGAATGAAGCAGGCGGAATCCTTCCCGCCGCGCTTTTGCTCCTTTTCTTTGTTTCCGGCTTCGTTCTTCTTGTCACAAATGCCTATTTGGCACAAATGCAGGCTTTTACGTTATTGGAATCTTCCCACGCTCGTGATACGATTAGAAAAATCGAGTCGTATTTTAGCGAAGCGGAACCGCTCTTAGGCAGGTGGGAAGATGAAAAAGGTATACCTGATCGGCTACATGGGGTCCGGGAAGTCGGCGATCGGGAAGCGGCTGAGCTACGCGCTTCGCCTCCCGTATTACGATATGGACAGGGAGATCGAGAAGCAGGCGGGCATGAAAATTCCGCAGATTTTTGAACAATACGGCGAGGAGCACTTCCGCCAGATGGAAACGGACTTTCTGCGGGATTTCCGTGACGAGTGGTGCATCATCTCGACGGGCGGAGGGACGCCCATGCGTCCTGAAAACCGGGAACTTCTCCGACAAACCGGCCTTGTCCTGTTCCTCAATGCCCCGTTTTTTGAAATCTGGAGACGAATCAAGACCGATAAAAACCGGCCGATCGTCCAGCGTTCGACACGCGAGGAACTGCAGAAGCTCTACAACGAGCGCAAAAAGGTCTATAAAAAGACCGCCCATATCACCGTCAATACGAAGGGGCGCAGCCTCCGCCAAGCCACTGATTATGCCGCCAGGCAGGTCAGACGGCTGAAAGGCAGAGAAAAGCGCTGAATAAGTGCCGGAATCCGAACTTTTTTGGATTCCGGTTTTCGCTTTGTTCGCTTTTGGATTTGATTTTGAAAAGATATTGCCTTTCTAAAAATTCAATGTTAGGATATAGGCAAAGCGGCACAGTCATCGCTTGAACTACAGCTGAATAACCGGCATCTGCCGGGCGGATGAATGTACGGGGAGAGAACGCACAAGTGCGTCGCCGAAGGAGCAAGTAACGGGTGTTATGAATCTCTCAGGCAAAAAGACTCGTACAGGACGCATCTCTGGAGAGCGCCGGACCAGCCGGCCACCAACGAGGAAAACCGAGCAGGAAAACTTTCAGGTGACAGGACAGAGGACCCGATTAACAGGGTCTCTCTGTCCTTTTTTACATCTGGATGAAACGGAGGAGAAGTGCAATGGCGGAAACAACCTTGCAGCGCACCCCGCTCTATGACCTTTACGCAGGTCACGGTGGGAAAACAATCGACTTTGGGGGATGGGATCTTCCTGTCCAGTTTTCCGGTATCAAGTCGGAACATGAAGCGGTACGAAACAGTGCTGGCCTATTCGACGTATCCCACATGGGAGAAGTTCTTGTCGAAGGTAAGGACAGCACCGCATTCCTGCAGAAACTCATGACAAATGATGTTTCTAAGCTCACTGACGGGCGCGCACAATATACGATCATGTGCAACGAACAGGGTGGCACGATTGATGACTTGCTGATCTACAAAATGTCCGATGACAAGTATTTTCTTGTTGTCAACGCAGCCAACACCGAAAAAGATGTGAAGTGGATGAAACAGCATGCCGAAGGTGATGTCAGCGTCACAGATGTATCGGCTGATTATGCACTTCTGGCTCTGCAGGGTCCGAAAGCGGAAGCAGTTCTCTCCAGGCTGACGGATGAGCCGCTTGCGGACATCAGGTTCTTCCGTTTCAAAGAGGATGTCAGCATTTCCGGACATAAGGCGCTTGTATCGCGCACAGGCTACACCGGAGAAGACGGCTTTGAGATTTATACGTCACCGGAATCCGCCCGTTCTCTTTGGGAAGCGATTCTGAAAGAAGGGGAAAAAGACGGCGTGGTGCCTGCAGGTCTCGGCGCCCGTGACACTCTTCGCTTTGAAGCGGGCCTTCCGCTGTACGGTCAGGAAATGGATGAGGAAATCTCTCCGCTCGAGGCCGGACTCGGATTCGCTGTAAAACTCGGAAAAGAAGCCGACTTCATCGGCAAGGAAGCACTTGTCAGCCAAAAAGAAGCTGGTGTCCCACGCAAGATAGCAGGCATCCGCATGATTGACAAGGGCATCCCGCGTACGGGATACGCTGTCTACAAAGATGAAGAGAAAATCGGCGAAGTCACTACCGGCACCCAGTCCCCGACGCTTGGGCTGAACATCGGCAACATCCTGGTCGGCTCCGAACATGCTGTTTTGGGCAAGGAAGTCGAAGTGGAAGTCCGCAAAAAACGCCTCAAGGCTGAAATTGTCGAAACCCCGTTTTATAAGCGTGCGAAATCCTAAATCAGAAAGAGGTCCAGAATGATGAAGCACCGTTATTTGCCGATGACAGAATCGGACAAGAAACAAATGCTTGATGAGATCGGCGTCGCATCCATCGACGAACTGTTCAGTGACATACCTGAGAAGGTCCGCTTTGACCGCCTATACGATCTGAAACCCGCGCTGTCCGAAACAGATCTTCTGAAAGAGCTTTCCGCTCTTGCCGGCCAAAATGCCGACAGCAACTCCCATGCATCCTTCCTCGGGGCAGGCGTCTATGATCATTACAAGCCGGTCATCGTCGACCATGTCATTTCCCGTTCTGAGTTCTATACGGCCTATACGCCGTACCAGCCGGAATTCTCGCAGGGAGAACTTCAGGCAATATTTGAATTCCAGTCGATGATCTGCGAGCTGACTGGAATGGACATTGCGAACTCTTCCATGTATGACGGGGGCACTTCGCTTGCAGAGGCGGGCATGCTTGCGGCTGGCCATACACGCCGGAAAAAGCTTCTGATCTCGGAAGCAGTCCATCCGGAGTACCGGGATGTCGTAAGAACTTATGCACTCGGCCAGTCAATCGAGGTCAAGGAGATTCCTCTGAAGGATGGCCAGACGGATTACGATGCACTCCGCAGCATGATCGACGGCGATACTGCCGGGGTCATGGTCCAGTATCCAAACTTCTTCGGCCAGATCGAGAATATCCGGGAAGCAGCGGATATTGCCCATGACAACAAGTCGCTGTTCATCGTTTCCTCGAATCCGCTCGCGCTTGCTGTCCTGACGCCTCCGGGCAAACTTGGCGCCGATATCACAGTCGGTGATGCACAGCCGTTCGGGATTCCTGAAGCCTTCGGCGGTCCGCACTGCGGATATTTCGCCGTCACCAATAAACTCATGCGCAAGGTTCCCGGCCGTCTGGTCGGCGAGACAAACGACGAGGAAGGCCGCCGCGGCTACGTCCTGACACTTCAGGCACGAGAACAGCACATCCGCCGCGACAAGGCGACATCGAACATCTGCTCAAACCAGGCGCTGAATGCACTGGCCGCATCCGTCGCCATGTCGGCGCTAGGCAAGCAGGGGGTCCGTGAGATGGCCCTGCAGAACATCTCGAAAACGCAGTATGCCATCCGTGCATTTAAGGAAGCGGGCTACGAGGTCCTGTTCGGCGGCGCTAGCTTCAACGAGTTTGTCGTGAAGAGCAAAGAACCGGTAGCCGACCTGAACCGACGCCTGCTTGATGCCGGAATCATCGGCGGATATCACCTCGGACTGACATACCCTGAACTGGAAGGCCACGTACTTATCGCGGTGACCGAACAGCGGACGAAACAAGAAATCGATGCACTTGTGCAGGAAATGGAGGCCATCCATGCATAAAGAGAACCAGCCGCTCATTTTTGAAATCAGCAAAGAGGGCCGGATCGGATATAGCCTTCCGGAACTCGATGTTCCGGAGACCGATCTTTCCGCCCTTCTTCCGGAGGGGCTTCTCCGTGAAGAGCCTGCAGAACTCCCGGAAGCATCCGAACTGGATATCATGCGTCACTATACGGCGCTTTCAAAGCGGAACCACGGCGTTGACTCAGGCTTCTACCCGCTCGGCTCTTGTACGATGAAGTACAACCCGAAGATCAACGAAGCCGTTGCCCGCCTTTCCGGCTTCGCAAATGTCCATCCGCTTCAGGAGGAGTCGTCTGTCCAGGGCGCAATGGGACTCATGTACGACCTTCAGGAACACTTGGTCGAAATTACCGGCATGGATGAAGTGACGCTCCAGTCCGCTGCAGGTGCGCACGGCGAATGGACGGCACTCATGATGATCCGCGCCTTCCACCAGGCAAACGGAGACCACAACCGCACGAAAGTCATCATTCCTGACTCCGCCCACGGGACCAACCCGGCTTCCGCGACGGTGGCCGGCCTTGAAACAATCACGGTCAAGTCCGACGAAAACGGACTTGTGGACATCGAGGACCTGAAGCGTGTGGCCGGGGAAGACACGGCTGCTCTCATGCTCACCAACCCGAACACGCTCGGCCTGTTCGAGGAGAACATTCTTGAAATGGCGGAAATCGTCCACGGTGTAGGCGGCAAACTTTATTATGACGGCGCCAACCTGAATGCCATCATGGGCAAGGTCCGTCCGGGGGACATGGGCTTCGATGCCGTCCACCTGAACCTCCACAAGACGTTCACTGGGCCTCACGGCGGCGGCGGTCCGGGATCCGGCCCGGTCGGCGTCAAGAAGGAACTGATTCCGTTCCTGCCGAAACCGGTCCTCGTGAAGAAAGACGATGCATTCACATTCGACTATGACCGTCCGCAGGCGATCGGCCGGATCAAGCCGTTCTATGGCAACTTCGGAATCAACGTGCGTGCGTATGCGTACATCCGCTCGATGGGCGCGGAAGGCCTGAAGCTTGTATCGGAATATGCAGTGCTGAATGCCAACTATATGATGCGCCGCCTTGCGCCGCACTTCGACCTGCCGTATGACCGCCACTGCAAGCATGAATTCGTGCTGAGCGGACGCCGCCAGAAGCAGCTGGGCGTCCGCACGCTCGATATCGCCAAGCGTCTGCTTGATTTCGGATTCCACCCGCCGACCATCTACTTCCCGCTCAACGTCGAGGAAGGCATGATGATCGAGCCGACTGAAACAGAGTCCAAGGAAACACTTGATGCATTCATCGATGCGATGATCCAGATTGCACGCGAGACGGAAGAGAATCCTGAAATCGTCCAGGAAGCGCCTCACACGACTGTCGTGAGCCGACTTGACGAGACTCAGGCCGCCCGGAAGCCTGTGCTGAAATTCAGCCGTCCGGAAGCTTCAGAACCAGTAGCCGTCAACTGACAAGTCATATTGAAAAGGCCCGCCATGACTGGGGGCCTTTTCTCAGTCTGCGGACAAAGGGAGTGCTTGATCCTTTGTCTGCAGTTTTTTCTTTTGCCGGGCAATCCCGGGAATGACGATATCGGTACACTCCATGGCATTCCTGTGACAAAACCAAACGCCGCCATGCAGGCATCCCTGCATGGCGGCGTATTGATGTTACTTTTTCGTTTTGACTTTGCCGGTCCATTGGCGGAACCCGCCTGTCAGCATGTGAAGCTGCCCGTAACCGCGTTTTTTCAGGTAAAGCGCGGCGCGGCCGCTCCTGGATCCGTTCTGGTCGTACAGATAAACCGGCTTGTCCGGGCGGATCTCCTTGTATCGCTGTGAGAACTGCGTGAACGGAATGTTGCGGGCGCCCAATATATGACCCGCATCAAAGTCCTTCTGCTCCCGTACATCGATCAGCTGGGCTTTCCGGTAGCCTGCGATAAACTCCTCCTGGCTGAGGGCAGTCACTGCCTTGCGGGTCCGGAGCAGAGTTACGAGCATGTAGATGATCAATCCGAAAAGGATCGCGGAAATAATATAAAGTGATTCCAAGTCCAAATTCCCCTTTCTCTCTCCCTAAGATTATAAAAGAACTCGCGCGGTTCGTCCACGGCCGGACAAAATATCGGCTTATCCGTTAATAAGGGACAGGGGATTATGATAAACTAAATCCATTGTGTTTTTTTGAAAGGGGCTGTCGGGAATGACAGAAAAATGGATGTTCATCAACTCCGGACCGCAGAGGGCGTCCTACAATATGGCGATGGACGACGCGCTTCTCGAACTTCACTCAAAAGGCCTGATTCCGCCCGTTGTCCGCTTCTATGAATGGAGTCCGGCGACACTCTCAATCGGCTATTTCCAGAAGGCGGCGGAAGCCGTCGACCTTGAGAAAGTAAGGGAGATGGGCCTCGGGTTTGTCAGGCGGCCTACGGGAGGACGTGCGGTGCTTCATGACCGTGAACTGACCTATAGCATCATCGTATCGGAATCCCACCCTGACATGCCGGAAACGGTGACTGAAGCATACCGGGTCATCAGTGCGGGACTGCTCGAAGGCTTCCGGAATCTCGGTCTTCAGGCGGAGTTCGCCGTTCCGGCCTCGCGTGAAGAGCGTGACGCACTGAAACAGCCGAAAAGCGCAGTCTGCTTTGATGCACCCAGCTGGTATGAACTGGTCGTCGAGGGCAGGAAAGCAGCGGGCAGTGCCCAGACCCGGCAGAAAGGCGTGATCTTGCAGCACGGTGCCATCCCGGTATCGATGGACTTGGATAAACTGGTCTCCGTTTTCCACTTCCCGACTGAAGACCACCGGCGGAGAATGAAAGAAAAGCTGGCGAAAAAGGCGGTATCGATCGAGGAACTGTCCGGCCGCCATATGGAAATGGCCGAAGTGACAGACGCGTTCCGTTCCGGGTTTGAGCAAGCACTTGATGTCGAGCTGATCAAAAAGGATCCCGACAAGGAAATTCTGGAACTTGTCCGACGGCTGGAAGAGGAGAAGTATTCGAACGACTCATGGAACTTCAAAAAGTGAATCAGGGACTTTCCGATCATTTTTGTTTTTCCCGTTTTGTGTCGAAACCGGTCGAACCCAGCAGCCCCATGACATTGGCGTCTATCCGGAAATGTCAAGGCGAAATTTAGGTTCTTGATACCGAGTTTCAACATGTAGTAGAGTTGGGAAGTACATACTACTAGATATAGTATCTATCATAAAGGACACTCGAGGAGGTCATGGTATTGGTCATCGCTTCACACAAAAACCAACCGACGCTGGACGTTTCAAAACTGAACAGGGACATTGCCGGTTTTCAACAGGTTCATCCGGTCACGGAAGAGATGCAGATCCGGCACAAAGGGGTCTCCCGGCTGGTCATGATCGACCGTTACTCGTTTAAAGATACCGAGAAAAAAACACTGGGCGAGGGGGACTTCGTCGTCCTGACAGTCAAGGAAGACCCGAAATTCCCTGCAAGGGGACTTGGCTATATCCTTTCCCTCGACCGGGAAAAGGACATGGCCGACATCTGGATCGAACCGGATTACCGTTCCGCGATCGACGACCCGTCAGAACAGGAAAAGGGGATTGTCACCCGTCCCGTTGATGTGATCGAAAAGCCGCTTGAAGTCTTTTATGAGCAGATCGCCAAACGGAATGCCACAGGGCTATCATCCGTGGAGAAGGACGAAGAGACCCGCCGGGCATCGTTCGAGCGCTTTTACAAGGAGCTGGTTTCGCTGAACTTCATCCCGGCGGGCCGTGTCCTCTACGGTGCGGGCGCAGATACGGATGTCACCTACTTTAACTGCTATGTCATGCCATTTGTGGCAGACTCCCGCGAAGGTATTTCGGATCACCGCAAACAGGTCATGGAAATCATGAGCCGGGGCGGTGGCGTCGGGACGAACGGATCTACGCTTCGTCCGCGCAACACGCTTGCGCGGGGCGTTAACGGCAAGTCGTCCGGCTCGGTTTCCTGGCTGGATGATATCGCGAAGCTGACCCACCTGGTCGAGCAGGGCGGATCCCGGAGGGGCGCACAGATGATCATGCTCGCGGACTGGCACCCTGACATTGTCGAGTTCATCATTTCGAAAATGCAGAACCCGCGAATCCTCCGCTACCTGGTGGAGAACACGAACGACGAGCATATCCGGAAGCTTGCCAAGGAAAAGCTGAAATTCAAACCGTTCACCCAGCAGGAAGAAGCCATGTACCAGGGCATTGTGAACTACAAGAACATTCCGGGTCTTGGCGGCTTCAGCGATGCGATCATCCGCGATGCCGAACATAAGCTGCGTGACGGCGGAACGTACTCTGTCCACAACCCTGAGTTCCTGACTGGCGCCAACATTTCGGTCACCCTCACTTCCGATTTCATGAAGGCTGTGGAAGAAGACGGGGAACACCGGCTTCGCTTCCCTTACGTGGAGCAGTATTCGCCTGAAGAGATGGACGTGTACAACGAAGAATGGCACCAGTCCGGAGATGTGCGCGAATGGGAAAAGCGAGGATTCGCCATCCGCACATACCGTTCCATGAAGGCGCGCGAACTGTGGAATCTCATCAACATCTGCGCCACATACTCTGCAGAGCCCGGCATCTTCTTTATCGATAATGCCAACGACATGACAAACGCGAAAGCTTACGGCCAGCAGGTAGTGGCGACAAACCCATGCGGAGAGCAGCCGCTCGCGCCGTACTCCGTCTGCAACCTTGCTGCGGTCAACCTCGCCGAGATGGCAGACAAGGAAACACGCAAGGTCGACTATGACAAACTCCGGGAAACGGTTCGGACCGGTGTCCGGATGCAGGACAATGTCATCGATGCCACACCGTACTTCCTTCCTGAAAACGAGCGCCAGGCACTCGGGGAACGCCGTGTCGGACTCGGCGTCATGGGTCTCGCTGACCTTCTGATCTACTGCGGCAAACGCTACGGCTCGGAGGAAGGCAACCAGCTTGTCGATGAAGTTTTCGAAGCCATTGCCACAACCGCCTATCGTGAATCAATCGAGCTGGCAAAAGAAAAGGGCAGCTTCCCGTTCCTCGTCGGCAAGACGGAAGAAGAAACCAAGGAACTCAGGGAGCGGTTCATCAACACCGGATACATGAAGCGCATGCCGGAGGATATCCGTCAGGGCGTACTTGAACACGGAATCCGAAACTCTCATCTGCTGACGGTCGCGCCGACGGGTTCCACGGGCACCATGGTCGGAGTCAGCACGGGACTTGAGCCTTACTTCTCATTCACTTATTACAGGAGCGGCCGTCTCGGCAAGTTCATCGAGGTCAAGGCGGAGATCGTGGAAGAATATCTGACGGCCAACCCGGATGCCGATCCGGATCAGCTGCCTGACTGGTTTGCCACATCAATGGACCTGACACCGGAAGAACATGCGGACGTCCAATGCGTTATCCAGCAATGGATCGACAGCTCCATCTCCAAGACCGTCAACGCGCCGAAAGGCTATACGGTCGAGCAGGTCGAATCGGTTTATGAGCGCCTATACCACGGCGGAGCAAAGGGCGGCACGGTCTACGTCGACGGTTCCCGCGATTCACAGGTGCTGACGCTTAAGGCCGAGGAAAACGACCCGGAAGCAGAGATCGAGGAAAAGGTCGAAGAAAAACGTCCGGTCGTTCTCGTGGACACCATCCAGGCCCTCCGGTCGACCAATGTCACGATCGGATCGGAAATCGGTGATACGTGCCCGGTCTGCCGTAAAGGGACAGTCGAAGAAATCGGCGGCTGCAACTCCTGCACAAACTGCGGGGCACAGCTGAAATGCGGTCTGTAATCATTCCTGACATCTTTTAATCAATGTACGGGCATCCCTTGGGGTGCCCGTTTTTCTTTTTCGCTTCAATAACCGGAACAACCTGAATAAATGACGATTCCCGGTCCCATCATGGTAAGAGACCGGGGAGGTGGTCCGATGTTTAAACAGCTGCCGTTCTGGACGGCCGGGGCAGTGGCGCTCATTCTGACAGCCGGGTTGAAATTTCTTCATTATTTCAAGTTCATCAAATGGAATCCGACCGGCTGGGCGGAACGATACGGGATTTTTGCAGATGGACACTGGGTGGCCAGATGGCTGCTTTTGTTCGTCGCCATCTGTGTGGTTGCACTCATTTCGTATTATCTCTTCGCCCTTTCATGGAAGTGGAAGGTTTCCATTACGGCTGCCGTCGTCGGCCTCGTAATCGCGGGACTGACTGAATGGCTGATCGTAAGGCCTGCCGGCTATGACGAATTCAGGAAAGCCATTTCCGTGCCTTACGCGGCACTGATCCTAATAGTGACACGGTTTGTGATGGAAACGGCGGTATTCCATAAAAAACAGCAGGCGGACACGTGAAAAACGTTGTCCGTCTGCTTGCGTATGATAAAATGATGATGAATCTGCTGAAAGGAGGGCTTGCGATGAAAATCCTTTGTCTGAACGGCCCGAACCTGAACAGGCTCGGGAAAAGGGAACCCGAGATCTACGGCAGCGAAACTCTTGCCGATGTTGAAGAGAGGCTCCGGCAATTGGCACGCGACAATGGTGCCGACCTGGAATTTGATCAGTCCAATCACGAAGGTGCATTGGTCGACAGAATTCAGGAGGCTGCAGAGGATGGAACGGACGGCATCATCTTTAATCCGGCGGCCTATACCCATACATCGGTCGCCCTGCGGGACGCGGTCGCTGATGCCGGGCTGCCGACTATCGAAGTGCATATCTCGAATATACATAAGCGGGAGGCCTTCAGGCACCATTCGTATCTTGCCCCGGTATGCACCGGCCAGATTGCGGGCATGGGGACCTATGGATACGATCTGGCGATGCTCGCCCTCCTTCGGATGGGAAAAGGGGAATGATCATGGATAAATTAAAGGCGTTCCGTGCTTCTTTCGACAGGCTCGGAATCGATGGGTTTCTTGTCACGAACCCGTACAGCCGGCGCTACATGACCGGCTTCACGGGAACTGCCGGAACGGCGGTCATTTCACGTGATGATGCTGTTTTCATTACGGATTTCCGGTATACGGAACAGGCCGGAGAACAAGTTTCCGGCTACCGCATCGTCAAGCAGTCGGGACTGATGAAAGATGCGGTCGCTGAACAGATCGAAGCGATGGGTATCCAGAAAATCGGCTTCGAACAGGATACGCTGCCTTATGCCGAATACGACCATTACCGCAAAGCAGCGGAGGCGGAGTGGATCCCCGTCTCGGATGTGATCGAGAAGCTTCGGATGGTCAAAGCGGACGATGAGCTCCAGACCATCCGCAAGGCGGCCAGCATTGCCGACGAGGCGTTCAGCCACATCCTCACGTTCATCAAACCGGGTGTAACCGAACTGGAAGTGTCCAACGAGCTGGAGTTCTTCATGCGGCGCCTGGGTGCCGCGGAATCATCGTTTGACACGATTGTAGCTTCAGGCAAGCGCTCGGCGCTTCCGCATGGGGTCGCGACCGATAAGACAATCGAAAACGGCGACATGGTCACATTGGACTTCGGTGCTTTGTATGACGGATATGTATCGGATATCACACGCACCATCGCGGTAGGAGAGCCGTCTGAAGAGCTCAAGAAGATCTACCATATCGTCCTGGAAGCCCAGCAGCGTGCATGTTCCGCGCTCAAACCGGGTATGACAGGGAAAGAGGCGGATGCCGTAGCCCGGGACTACATCAAAGAACATGGTTACGGTGAAGCATTCGGACATTCCACGGGACACGGAATCGGTCTTGAAGTTCACGAGGGACCGGGCCTTTCCTTCCGTTCCGACACGGTTCTCGAGCCGGGTATGGTCGTTACGGTCGAGCCGGGCATTTACGTTCCGGGTCTTGGCGGCGTCCGCATTGAAGACGACGTGCTTATCACGGAAGACGGCTGCGAACTGCTGACGTCATCACCGAAGCAGCTCATTATCCTATAACAATCAAATGGAGGATCTCACATGATTTCTGTAAACGATTTTAAAACCGGCCTCACCATCGAAGTGGACGGCGACATCTACCGTGTCCTGGACTTCCAGCACGTAAAACCGGGCAAGGGCGCGGCATTCGTCCGCTCCAAGCTCCGCAATCTGCGAAACGGGAACACCACGGAAAAGACTTTCCGCGGCGGAGAAAAAGTGGAACGCGCACAAATCGACAACCGACGCATGCAGTACCTGTATGCAAACGGCGACCAGCATGTGTTCATGGACACGGACAACTACGAGCAGATCGAACTGGGTGAAAACCAGATTGAATACGAGCTGAAGTTCCTTAAGGAGAACATGGAAGTCCACGTGATCCAATACCAGGGTGAAACGCTTGGCGTCGACCTTCCGGCTACAGTCGAGCTCGAAGTGTCGGAAACCGAGCCGGGTATCAAGGGCGACACGGCAAGCGGAGGCTCCAAGCCGGCAACGATGGAAACCGGCCTGGTCGTCCAGGTTCCGTTCTTCGTCAACTCAGGCGACCGCCTGATCATCAACACCTCCGAAGGTGAATACGTTTCCCGCGCGTAAACGGGAAACCATACGAACCAACAGGCTGCAGACAAGCGGATCAACCGCATGTCTGCAGTTTTTTGTTTTGAAATATGGGGTTTGCGACTTGAAACAAAGCCTCGTGACTTGAAACAAGAACCCGCCAATTGAAACTTGGCTGCTGACTTGCAATAAGAAATTGCCACTTGAAACATGGCGCCGCGATATGCAATAAGGGCTTGCCATTTGCAGTACGGGATCCGGGAATTGCCGCATAGACCTGTGATTTGCCGCATGGGCTCGTGAATTGCCATATGGGCTTGCCGTTTGCTGCATGGGCTCGTGGATTGCCCCATGGACCTGCCATTTGCCGCATGGGCCTACGATTTGCCATATGGGCTTGTGATTTGCCGCATGGATCTGCCATTTGCCGCATAGACCTGTGATTTGCCATATGGGCTTGCCGTTTGCTACATGGGCTGCGCAATTGACATTGGTCTTCAATTTGCCACATAGACATGCCACTTACCGCATGGATCACCTGACTTGCCGCATGGCCCCAGCCCCTGCAGAACCGCATAACCCCTTCCGGAGCCGCATACACTCGAAAAAACGGGAGGGCCGCATGTGGAACTTCAAGATATTCTCCGGGTAGCGGGAGTCGGTCTCGTCATCGCCTTCCTGCATCTGTTTTTCGAGCAGACGGGGAAAAAGGAGTATTCTTTTTTCATATTTTTCATCGCCTATCTGTATATCACCGCAGAGATGCTTCGCTTCCTCCGGATTTTCTTTACGGAAATCTCATCCTTCTTTTCCTGGCTTTCGGCGTAGAGGGCTCTCATGGAGATCATTCTTTCCGCCGTCATCATGGTGTTCCTGCTGATCATGCTGGAAACTTTCTTGCCCAGGATGGCACCGTTTTTCCTTCTGATCTTCTTTTTCCTGCTTCTGGCACAGCTGACTTTCCGGATGGCCGTTCCGCTGCTGCAGGAGCTTCCGCTGGCATGGGACGGGCCGGGAGCCAGGCAGATCAGGCTCATCGCCGGCTCCGCTTTCCTGTTTTACCTATCGGCCTCGTTCCGGGACATGCTCGGGGAATTAGGATATGCCCCGATAGGCCGTCTCTCCCATATGGCAGTCCAGCTGATGCTTCTGGGAATCTGGCTGGGGGAATTCAGGGAGACCGCGGGAGTCCTTACCGGCCTGCTGCCATGAAGGAAAGGGGGCGAGTGGGATGTGGGATCTGGTCGCCGCCGTTGCCGGACCTCCCGTAAGACTATTTGTGCTGATCATCGTCCTTTCCGCTGCGGCTCTGGCGGCGGATTTCGTCGTCCCGCAATTCCGCGAATGGACAAGGCTATTCCTTCTTGTATCGGCGGGGGCGGCCGCCATGGGCCCGGCTATCGATGCGGTGCGCATGATGGACGGGCTCGTCGGGAAAATGACAGGGCTGTTTCTCGGCATCTACCCGGTTCTGGCAGCCGGAATGGCCGCTGCGGGAGGTGCGCTATCGCTCATCAACTGGAATCCTGCCGTTTTCCTTTTTGTTCAGGGTGCCGTCGTGATCGGGGGCAAATGGATGGTTCCGCTTCTGATTGTGAGCTTTATTCTCGACTACCTGTCCAGGCTTGTGCCGGAAATTCCGTTTACAAGGATCTCAGAAATGATCAGGGTAACCCTTCTTGGCGCAATTTCCGTGATCATCGCCTGCTACTCACTCTTCATCACCGCAACCGGAGCCATGGCATGGTCATCGGGGAGCGCCATTGCGGAACCGATCAAGGCATTGCTGCGCCAGCATGTGCCTCTTGTCGGATCATTCATCACGGATACGATGGGCGTTGTCGGGAAGTATTCCTCGGGCATGGCGCCGATCGCCGGCAGTTATCTGATCGTGGCGCTGCTCGTGACCAGCCTGACCCCCGTGGCCTATGTGCTTCTGACGGCATTTCTCTACAAATGGATCGCTGCACTGTGCGAACCATTTGCACATGAGGATCTTGCAGGACTTTTCGACGATATCGGAAAGACGCTATTCGTCCTCTGCGGAATCATGCTGGTCGTGGCATTCGCGATTTTTTACACTGCCATATTATCCATCGTCCTGATCAAGGTCATTGCAGGAGCGGGGTGAGGGAATGTGGGAATGGATTGCCGGCCTGATCTGGCTGATCGGGATCCTTGCGGTCACCGGAGCGGTCCTCGGACAGGACGAACGGGAGAATTTCATGCCGCTTATGAAACTTGCCGTACTTCTTTACATCCTCAGACTCTTTACATCCTCAGACTAATCTCTCTGCTGCCCGGGTCATAGCCTGTACGAGCCGTGCATAGTATGTCACAGGATGAATAGCCGGAGAAAACGGCACGGCGGACCCGGCCCGCCGGAGCGTCCCGATCGCTCCCATATACCGGAAACAGCACTGATAGAAAGGACGGGAAGCGTGGAGATTGCATGGAGAAAAATTTCAAGAAGAGCGCCCTGCCGCTCCTGCTCGCCGGCGCCGCCTGCCTGTTCATCCTGGCGCCGGGACTGACCGGGCTGTTTGCAGGCAGCGGTGGAGAAAGCGCGGTGCCGGGCCCGTCGGAACTGGAGTCCGTCCTGTCCGATATCACAGGAGTCGGTAAAGTCAGAGTCTATCGGCAAGGCGGGATACGGGAGGAACAGGGCGGTATCCTGATGCCTCTTGACAGTTACTTCGGGAACGCGCCCGGGGAAGGGCGGGACACGCCTGACGGGGGAATTCTCGTTGTCGCGGAAGGGGCCGGCGATCCCCGGGTCCGCGCCGAGCTGGTACGCATTCTGTCGGGGGTCCTCCAGCTGCCCGAACACCGGATTGTCGTAGTGGAAATGAAAAATGAGGGGGAAGAGGGATGAGAGTGAAGAAAAAAGGTGTCTGGTTCCTGACGTTGCTGAGCCTTGTGGCCGTGATCGGAGTGTACTATCTGTTCGACCGCAATCCGATGCCGTTTGATGGTATTACGATCTTCTCGGACGATACAATCAAGGACACGGAGCTTGGCGATGCAGGCAGTGATGCGACCCCGGTATTCGCTGAAAGCTACCTGTTTGAAGAGCTGAGGATGGAAATGCGCAATGAACGCAGCCAGCAGCGCGAATTGCTCACACAGAAAATCACATCCGATGATCTTACTGCCGAAGAGCGCGACAAGGCATTTAACGAGATGCAGGGACTCACCAAGCGGGAGACGGCAGAAGCCATGCTCGAGATGCTGATCAAGGACCTCGGCTACGAAGATGCCGTCGTCCGTACCGAAGACGGGACAGTGAAAGTCAGCGTCATCGCCGATGAATTGTCAGCCGCACAGGCAGACCAGATCGTGTATATGGTCAAGAGCGAGTGGGAAGATTCCTCAACCGTTTCCGTGGATTTTAAATCAGGACAATGATCAAGGCCTGTGCAGGGCCTTTTTCTTTTTAGGTTAAAAATTCAGTCAATGAATGTCCAATCTCGTACTTCAGTACCAGATTCCTCGCTTTTACGTGATAAGTATTTCAAAAACCTTTACAAACGTCTAAAATGTAAGGGTACACATTTAAAGTAAGAGGAGTCGTCAAAATGCTTAAAATTCAAGAGATCCGCGAAATCATCAAATTGATCGACCAAACGGGAATTGAAGAATTCAAGTACAAGACGGAAGAAGGGGAGATCAAGCTGAAAAAAGGCGGTGCCGTCCAAGTGACCGAAACTGCTCCTGCAGCCCAGGTCCCTGCTGCTCCCGTATCCGCACCTGCTCCTGCCGCACCTGCAGCCCAGCCTGCGCCTGCAGCAAGCGAAGAGCCGAAGCAGACGGAAGCCGCACCTGCACCCGCTTCCCAGGATGAAAACCTGCTGGAAGTAAAATCCCCGATGGTCGGCACATTCTATCAGTCGCCATCACCGGATGCCCCGGCATTCGTCGCTTTAGGCGACAAGGTCAAGCCGGACAGCGTCGTCTGTATCGTCGAAGCAATGAAACTGTTCAACGAAATCGAAGCTGAAATAAACGGAGAGATTGTCCAAATTCTCGCAGAAGACGGGCAACTCGTCGAGTACGGCCAGCCGCTGTTCCTGGTCAAGCCGGAATAAGGGGGCCGACATGATGAAAAAAGTCCTTATTGCCAACCGCGGGGAAATTGCTGTCCGCATCATCCGTGCGTGCCGTGACCTCGGCATTCAGACGGTTGCCGTCTATTCCGAGGCGGACCGGGAAGCCCTGCACGTCGAAATGGCCGATGAAGCATACTGCATCGGCCCGAAGCAATCCAAAGACAGTTACCTGAACTTCACGAACGTCATCAGTGTCGCGAAGATGACCGGCTGCGACGGGATCCATCCGGGCTACGGATTCCTTGCGGAAAACGCCGATTTCGCAGAACTCTGCGAAGAAGTGAATGTCACATTCATCGGGCCTTCTGCTGAGGCCATCTCCAAGATGGGCACAAAAGATGTTGCCCGCGAAACCATGCGCCAGGCCGGCGTGCCGGTCGTCCCGGGCTCCAAAGGAATCGTCGACGGTCCCGAAGGCGCCCTGGAAGTCGCAAATGAAATCGGCTTCCCGGTCATCATCAAGGCAACTGCAGGCGGCGGGGGGAAAGGGATCCGAGTCGCCCGGGATGAGGCCGAGCTGAGGAAGGGTGTCGAGATCACCCAGAAAGAAGCCGCTGCAGCATTTGGCAACCCTGGAGTCTACATCGAGAAATTCATTGAGAATTTCCGCCATGTCGAGATCCAGGTGCTCGCTGACCAGTTCGGCAACACGATCCACCTTGGCGAGCGCGACTGCTCGATCCAGCGCCGCATGCAGAAGCTGGTCGAGGAAGCGCCGTCGCCGGCACTTTCACAGGAGACCCGTGAGAAGATGGGACAGGCTGCAGTGCTTGCTGCGCAGGCTGTTGGCTATCGCAGTGCCGGTACGGTCGAGTTCATCTATGACCATATCAATGACAAGTTTTACTTTATGGAGATGAACACACGGATCCAGGTGGAACATCCGGTCACCGAGATGGTGACGGGCATCGACCTGATCGCACAGCAACTCAAGGTTGCGGCGGGCGAACCGCTTGAAATCAAGCAGGAAGATGTAAAAATCAATGGCTGGTCCATTGAGTGCCGCATCAATGCGGAAAATCCGTCGCGCAACTTCATGCCGTCTCCCGGACGTGTGAATATGTACATCGTACCGGGCGGCAACGGGGTCCGAGTCGACTCAGCGGTTTATCCGGGTTACATGATTCCGCCGTTTTATGATTCGATGGTCGCCAAACTCATCACGTTTGCGGACACGCGCGAAGAGGCTGTTGCCCGTATGAAGCGCGCCCTGTCGGAGTTCGTCGTGGAAGGCGTCGATACGACCATTCCGTTCCATCTCAATCTCATGGACCATGAAGTGTTCAAGTCAGGGGACTTCGATACAAAGTTCCTTGAAAAATATGATGTAATGGCTGAAACTGAAGAAGAAGCCAGACAACATTGAGAAAGGGATGATCCGGATGGCAGAACAACCGAATTCCTCCCATGAGGCAGCGGCCGCAGCCGGCAAGGAGATGTACGGCAAGGTGGAGCTCGCTCCCGAAGTGCTTGAAGTGATCGTCGGCATCGCCACTGCAGAAGTGGACGGGGTTGCCGATATGAGAGGATCATTTGCAACCGGCGTAGCAGAAAAACTGGGGCGCAAGGTTCACGGCAAAGGAGTCAAGATCGACTATAACGATGAGGGGCTCTTCATCGATGTCTACTGTTCGGTCGCATACGGCCGTTCGGTCCCGTCCGTTGCCCGTGAAATCCAGAAAAATGTCCGCCAGTCGGTTTTCAACATGACCGCTATCGAACCGGAAGAAGTGAACGTCCATATCACAGGCATTCAGTTCGACCAGACGGAAGAACGCGCCTGAAAGGAAAGCCGCCAATTCATGGCGGCTTTTTATGTCCGGATTCATACGTCGGGGTTAAAATATGCTATCATAGTCCAGAACGATGCAAAAAGAGGAGATTGCCCGGATGAAACGACATGAAGCACGAGAAAAAGCCATGCAGACGCTGTTCCAGCTGGACAGCACGGAGATGACGCCGGAAGAGGCCATGGAGCATATCACGGGCGAGGATGATGTCCGTGACCCGTTTTATGAGTCCCTCGTCGTAGGCACATACGGCAAGCGGGAAGAAATCGACGGATCATTGAAGTCGAAGCTTGAAAACTGGAAGCTGGAACGGCTCCCGAAGGTTGAGAGGACCGTGCTTCGGATGGCCGTCTACGAACTCCTTCATGCGAAGGAAACACCATCCAAAGTCGTGCTGAACGAAGCGATCGAGCTCAGCAAGACATTCGGGGATGAAAAATCAAGCCGCTTCGTGAACGGCGTACTTTCCAAATACACAGACTGAAACCTATACAGCTTGGAGTGAAACAAGTGGAAGGCAAGATCATTGACGGCAAAGAAATCAGCAGGCAGGTAAAGGAAGAAATAAAAGAGGGCGTGGAACGCCTCAAGGCTGAAGGGATGACACCCGGGCTCGCGGTCATTCTCGTCGGGGACGATCCTGCATCGGCGTCGTACGTCGGCAGCAAAGAACGCACCACCAAGACACTCGGCATGCATTCCGAAGTCATCAGGATGGACAAGGATACAAGTGAGTCGGCCCTTCTGGACGAGATCAGAAGGCTGAACGGAGATCCGTCCATCCACGGCATCCTCGTCCAGCTTCCGCTGCCGGAGCAGATCGACGAGCAGCGGGTCATTGAAGCCATTCATCCAGATAAGGATGTCGACGGCTTCCACCCTGAGAATGCCGGAAGGCTCATGGCCGGGATGGACGGGTTTGTTCCGTGCACGCCTCTCGGCATCATGGTGATGCTTGAGCGATCCGGAGTGGATCTGAACGGCAAGCACGCCGTCGTGGTCGGCCGGAGCAATATCGTCGGCAAGCCGATGTCCATGCTTCTTCTCCATGCAAATGCGACCGTCACAGTCTGCCATTCCAGGACGGAGGATCTGCCGTCCATCACCCGACAGGCCGATATCCTGGTCGCGGCGGTCGGGCGCGAGGGCATGATCGGCCCGGAGCACGTCAAGGACGGGGCCGTTGTCATCGATGTCGGCATCAACCGGGGCGAAGACGGGAAGCTTCATGGGGACGTTGATTTCGAACGTGTACGCCCATCTGCTTCCGCCATTACACCGGTTCCGGGCGGAGTGGGCCCGATGACCATCGCCATGCTGATGTCCAACACCCTGAAAAGTGCGGAAAAAGCCCTCCGGGAAACACGCTGACCGGACGGAACATCACAGATAAAAAATTACAGCAAGCGGCAAGGGCGGCACAGATCCCACGGGAAGCCTGCCGCTCCTGCCGCTTATTTACTGTAACCATTAGAGAGGCGGTGCCCGCATGCAAAATCCCTATCTTAGCGTCGGCGCGCTGACCAAATATATCAAGCGGAAATTTGATGCGGACCTTCATCTGCGCGATGTCTACGTCAAGGGGGAGCTGTCGAACGTCAAGCTCCACTCCTCGGGACATATCTACTTTACATTGAAGGATAGCCGCTCGCGCATCAATGCAGCTATGTTCCGCTCCAACGCTTCCAGGCTGAAATTCCGGCCGGAAGAAGGGATGAACGTCCTCGTCCGTGGAGATGTGAATGTCTATGAGGCCGCCGGGCAATATCAGCTTTACGTGAATACGATGCAGCCCGACGGTGTCGGCGAACTTTATGTCGCTTTTGAGCAGCTCAAGGAGCGGCTCAGGAAGGAAGGGCTGTTCAACGCCGAATGGAAACAGCCGATTCCGGCATTTCCGGGAAGGGTGGGGGTGATCACGGCGCCTACAGGCGCGGCAGTGCGGGACATCTGCACGACCCTGAACCGCAGATATCCGCTGGCAGATGTGCTGCTGTTTCCTGCCATCGTCCAGGGACCCAATGCGGTTCCCTCAATAGTCAGTGCAATCCGCCAGGCCAACGGGCATGGCGATATTGATGTGCTGATCGTCGGGCGCGGAGGAGGATCAATCGAAGACTTATGGGCGTTCAATGAAGAGGAAGTGGCCAGGGAGATATTCTCATCGCGCATTCCGGTCATCAGTGCGGTGGGCCATGAAACCGACACGGTCATAGCCGACTTCGTGGCAGACCTGCGGGCGCCCACACCAACCGCCGCCGCAGAACTGGCTGTACCTGACCAAGTCGAAGTATCAAGGCGCATTCTCGAATCGAGATCAAGGCTCCACCAATCGCTCATGACGATGATCCGGCACGAGCGGAAACGGCTGGACCGACTGGAATCATCCTATCCGATGAGCTACCCTGAACGGCTTTACCGCCCGTTTGCCGAAAAGCTGGAAGGGCTGGATGTACGTCTGGAACAGGCTGCAGCCAGGCTCCACGCCGACCGGAGGCAGGCCGTCTCCAATCTGGATGCCCGTCTTGGCGCCCGATCACCGGTCCGGATCTTGGAGCAGGCAGTCGAGCGGACCGGCCGGCTTGACCGCGAACTTCATCGCGCGGCGGAAGAAACGATCCGGCATCACGGCAGGACACTTGCGTCGTCGATAAGGACCCTCCAGGCCCTGAACCCGCTTTCCGTCATGGAGCGGGGCTACAGTCTTGTCCGGAGCGGCGACCGAGTGATTAAGTCTGCGGGAGAGCTCGGTCATGGAGACCGCGTCTCCATTTCATTCCGCGACGGCAAGGTGGAGGCTGTCGTGGATAGCCCTTCAGAACGAAAGGACGTGGAACAATAAATGGACGAACAAAAACAGGATAATAAGAATATACGTTTTGAAGAGGCGATCGGCCGTCTGGAGGAGATTGTACGGCGCCTGGAATCCGGGGATGTTCCTTTGGAAGATGCCATCGACCTGTACAAAAAAGGGATGGAGCTTTCCGCTGTCTGCCACAGCAAGCTTCAGTCGGCGGAAAAGCAACTTGTGACGCTGATTGATAAAGAGGGGGAAGCGACAGCCTTTGATCCGGCTCAAGGAGGAAACCGGGATGAATGAAAAACTTAAAGATTTCATGGACAGCCGTGTCGATGACCTGGTTCCTGTCCTTGAGGATGCCGTAAGAAAGCTGGATACCGATTCACGTCTGAAGGAATCGATGCTTTATTCCCTGACGGCCGGCGGCAAGAAAATCCGTCCGCTGCTCATTTCCGCCGTACTGCACGACCTCGGCCGCGTCCATCCGGCAGAACTCCATGTCGGCGCGGCACTGGAGATGGTCCATACATACTCATTGATCCACGATGACCTTCCTGCGATGGATGACGATGACCTCCGCCGCGGCAAGCCGACGAACCATAAGGTTTACGGAGAGGCCACTGCAATACTCGCCGGGGACGCCATGCTGACAGAAAGTTTTTCCGTCATCGGCAAGGCTCCATCCCTGACCGATTCGGAGAAACTCGAACTCATCCTTCTTCTGACACGCGCTGCCGGTGCGGAAGGCATGGTCGGCGGCCAGATGCTTGATATGGCTGCGGAGAAAAAGAAGCTTACGGAAGAGGAACTGCAGAACGTCCACCGCCTCAAAACCGGGGCGCTTCTGACTTTTGCCGTTGAGGCGGGCGCAGTCCTTTCAAAGGCAAAATCAACAGAGCGGGAACAGCTGAGACGCTATGCCAGGCATATCGGTATCGCTTTCCAGATCCAGGACGACATCCTGGATGTGGTCGGGGATGAAAAAGTCACCGGCAAAAAAACCGGTGCGGATGCGGAACAGGGGAAAAACACCTACCCGGGCATTTTGACGTTGGAAGGTGCAAAGCAGAAGCTGAACCATCACCATTCCGAAGCCGTCAAAGCCGTTTCGTTCCTGAAAGATCCGGAACCGATTCTCCGGCTGCTTGCGGATTACATCATCCACCGGGTCTCCTGATGGGGGCGTTTGGTTTGTGTACGGGTGGGACACTGCTATAATGGACAAAGAATATTTTTACCTATTTTTTAGATAAAGGTGAGTGATGGCGATGGATTTGACCAAGATTTCCGATCCATCCTTCCTGAAGGAACTCGGCAACGGGGAATTGGAGGCTCTGGCTTCGGATATCCGGTCGTTCCTGATCCGTGAGCTGTCTGCTACCGGCGGCCACATCGGGCCGAACCTCGGGGTCGTTGAGCTGACAATCGCCCTTCACCGGGCTTTTGACAGCCCGCAGGATAAGATCATTTGGGATGTCGGGCATCAGGCCTACGTCCACAAAATCCTGACCGGCCGTGCGTGTGATTTCTCAACACTCAGGAAGTACCGGGGCCTATGCGGGTTCCCGAAGAGAATCGAAAGCGAGCATGATGTCTGGGAAACCGGCCACAGTTCGACTTCCCTGTCGGCAGCGATGGGCATGGCGGCTGCGCGCGACATCAAGGGTGCGGATAACCATGTCATCCCGGTGATCGGGGACGGTGCACTGACCGGCGGGATGGCACTTGAAGCGCTGAACCATATCGGTTCCGAGCGCACGAACATGACTGTCATCCTGAACGACAATGAGATGTCGATCGCACCGAACGTCGGCGCGCTCCATAATGTGCTCGGCAGGCTTAGGACAGCGGGCAAGTACAACAAGGCAAAAGATGAGCTGGAGTATCTGCTCAAGAAAATTCCGGCGGTTGGCGGCAAACTGGCGTCAACAGCGGAGCGCGTGAAAGACAGCCTCAAGTACCTGCTCGTCACGGGCGTCTTTTTCGAAGAACTTGGATTTACCTATCTCGGACCGGTGGACGGCCATAGCTTTGAGGATCTCGAAGCGAACCTGAATTACGCCAAGAAAATGGAAGGGCCTGTCCTCATCCATGTTCTGACAAAAAAAGGGAAAGGCTTCCGCCCGGCAGAGGAAGACAAGATTGGCACATGGCACGGAACCGGGCCGTATAAGCTTGAAACGGGCGACCTTATCAAATCTCCGGCAAAAGCTCCGGGGTGGAGCGCGCTTATCGCGGAGACGGTCCGCCGGATCGCACGCGAAGACAAACGGGTCGTCGCAATCACTCCCGCCATGCCGGTCGGCTCTAAGCTGGAGGGCTTCGCCTCGGAATTCCCTGACCGCATGTTCGATGTCGGCATCGCCGAGCAGCATGCGACAACGATGGCTGCAGGTCTTGCCGTTGAAGAGATGAAGCCATTTCTTGCCATTTACTCGACCTTCCTCCAGCGCGCATATGATCAGGTTCTCCATGACATTGCAAGACAGAACCTGAATGTATTCATCGGCATCGACCGAGCGGGTCTTGTAGGCGCGGATGGCGAGACTCATCAGGGTGTCTTCGACATTGCATTCCTAAGAAGCATGCCAAACCTGACAATCATGATGCCGAAAGATGAGAACGAAGGCCAGCACATGGTCAGGACGGCAATCAGTTACGGGGACGGGCCAATTGCCCTTAGGTACCCTCGCGGCAACGGTCTCGGCGTGCCGCTCGATGAAGAGCTGAGGGAAATTCCGATCGGCTCCTGGGAGATACTTTTGGAAGGCGCTGATGCGGCCATCCTGACATTCGGGACAACAATCCCGATGGCGCTTTCCGCTGCGGATCGCCTCCGTGAAAAAGGCATTGATGCAGCCGTTGTGAATGCACGCTTCATCAAGCCGTTTGACGAGGAAATGCTGAAAAACCTCCTCGAGAGAAAAATCCCGCTCGTCACTGTTGAAGAAGCGGTTCTGGCCGGAGGTTTCGGAAGCGGAGTCATGGAATTTGCGCATGACCATGGTTTCCACGGAGCGATCATTGACCGCTTGGGCATCCCGGACAAGTTCATTGAGCACGGAAGCGTCACTGAACTTCTTGAGGAAATCGGGATGACTGACGAAGCGCTCGCGGATAAAGTGGAAGAACTGGTGGGATTGTCCCGCCAGAAAGGCATGCATGCTCTATGACGCAGAAGACGCCCAAAGAGCGGATCGATGTCCTCCTGACGGAACGCGGCCTGTTTGAGACCCGCGAACAGGCAAAGCGTGCAGTCATGGCAGGAATCGTCTATTCCGGTGACCGAAGGATGGACAAGCCCGGAGAAAAGATTCCGGCCGATGCCGAAATAAGGGTGAAGGGAAAAGCGCAAAAGTATGTGAGCCGCGGGGGCCTGAAACTCGAGAAGGCCCTGGAGGTCTTTGATGCGGATGTCGCTGGGAAACTGATTCTTGATATCGGCGCATCGACCGGCGGTTTCACAGACTGTGCCCTTCAGAATGGCGCACTCCACAGTTATGCACTCGACGTCGGCTATAACCAGCTGGCTTACAAGTTGCGGCAGGACCCGAGAGTGACGGTCATGGAACGGGTTAATTTCCGTCATGCGACACCCGATCTGTTTTCGGAGGGCATGCCGGAATTTGCGACAATCGACGTTTCCTTCATCTCCCTCAGCCTCATCCTGCCGACATTAAAGACGGTACTGACTCCGGGTGGCGATGTGATTGCCCTCGTCAAGCCGCAGTTCGAGGCCGGCCGTGAAAATGTCGGTAAAAAAGGAATCGTCCGTAATCCGGCAGTCCATCTCGAGGTTCTGGAGCGCACTGCCGGCATGGCGGTTTCAAACGGTTTCGAGGTCATCAACGCATCGTTTTCACCGGTCACCGGCGGAGAAGGCAATATCGAATTCCTTTTCCACCTGAGGTCGGCTGACAATCCGGTATCCAGGATTCCGGAAGGCGGTTTCACCAATCTGGTGAAAGAAGCCCACAAAACGCTGGACTAACCCCCGAAAGCGGGGGTTTTTTGTTGTTGCGAAAATTGGATAATGGTACATTCTTATTAGGAAATATGCATTCTTCGGAGGGAAATAGTGTGAGTAAGGGCCAACGGCATATACGGATTCGGGAAATTATCGGACATCATGAAATTGAAACACAGGACGAGCTGGTCGACCGGCTCAAACAGGAAGGGTTCAATGTAACGCAGGCCACCATCTCGAGGGACATCAAGGAACTCCACCTTGTCAAAGTCCCTCTCAGGGACGGCCGCTACAAATACAGCCTGCCCGCCGAGCGCAGCTTCGACCCTATGCGCAAGCTGAACCGCGCACTGACAGATGCGTTTGTAAGCATCGACGGGGCCGGATATTTTCTTGTCATGAAGACGCTGCCGGGCAATGCGCATGCCATCGGCTCACTCATCGATCAGATCGAATGGGAGGAGATCCTCGGCACCATCTGTGGCGATGACACATGTCTCATCCTTTGCCGGAATGACGAACAGCGGGAAACGGTGAGAGAAAAGCTGCTCGGCATGCTTTGATCAGGGAGGTGAACGCCCGGTGCTGAGAGAATTGACAATCAAGAATTTTGCCATCATCCGAGACCTGTCCATCAGCTTCGATAACGGGCTGACCGTCCTGACCGGCGAAACAGGTGCCGGAAAATCCATCATCATCGATGCTGTCCAGCTTCTGGCCGGGGGCAGGGGCTCAAGCGAATTCATCCGCCACGGGGAGAAGAAAGCCGAACTTGAAGGGATGTTCGAGGTTTCCTACAGGTCTCATCCGGTATTTAAAAAGCTTGAAGAGTCCGGAATTCCGTCCGATGACGAGGGTGCGGTGATCCTGAGGCGTGATATTTCCTCCTCGGGAAAAAGTACTTGCCGGGTAAACGGCAAGCTCGTCACCTTGGCCATCCTCCGTGAAGTCGGGGCGGCGCTGATCGACATACACGGCCAGCATGAAACTCAGGAACTGATGGATGAACAGCGACATGTGCTTCTTTTGGATCATTTCGGCTGGGATACGATCGGAGCGGCCAAGGAAAGCTATACATCGCTCCATGACCGTTATGTCAAATTGAAAAGAAGGCTTACGCGTTATGATGAGTCCGAGCAGCAGGTAGCTCACAGAATCGACCTGTATCGGTTCCAGTTGACGGAAATCGATGAGGCCGGCTTCTACGAGGGTGAGGAAGAAGAGCTGGAGGAAGAGCGCACACGCCTGAAAAACTTCAACGCGATTTTTGAGCGGGTATCTTCAGCCTATGAGGCTATCCAGGGAGAATCTAAAGGCCTCGACTGGGCAGGCGCTGCCATGAGTGACCTTGAGCACGCCGCGGAAGTCGATCCTCAGGCCGGGGAATATGCGACTTCAGTTTCCGATGCCTTTTATACGCTGCAGGATACCGCATTTTCATTAAAAAATATGCTCGACGGGATGGAATTCGATCCGAACCGTCTTGACGAAGTGGAGCACCGGCTTGCGCTCCTCCAGACGATGAAGCGCAAGTACGGCGGAACGGTCTCAGAAATCCTCGCATACCGCGACAAGATTGCGGAAGAGCTGGAAAAGCTGCTGAACCGCGACGAGCGGCTGCAGGATGAACGGAAAGAAGTAGAATCGCTCGAAGCCGATCTCGCTGTAGAAGCGGGAGAGCTCGCGGAACTCAGAAGAGAAGCGGCTGTCCGCCTGTCCGAAGCCATCCATCTGCAGCTATCGGAACTTTATATGGAAAAAGCGCAGTTTACAGTGGAATTCAGGGAGCGCAGCCAGTTCGACCGGCATGGGGCGGAGGATGTCATTTTTCTCATCTCCGCCAACGTAGGAGAGCCGCCGAAGCCGCTTGCCAAAGTGGCGTCCGGAGGAGAGCTTTCTCGGATCATGCTGGCACTCAAGACCATCTTCTCCAAGCACCAGGAAGTCACTTCAATTATTTTTGACGAAGTGGATACCGGTGTCAGCGGCCGGGTGGCACAAGCCATCGCCGAAAAAATCGCGGCAATATCCATGCATTCACAGGTGCTCTGCATCTCCCATCTGCCACAAGTCGCGGCGATGGCGGACCATCACCTGTTTATCCGAAAAGATGTCACGGGTGACCGCACGACCACTTCCGTCCAGGAACTCGAAGGGATGGAGCGGACCGAGGAACTGAGCCGGATGATGACCGGCGCTGAAATGACCGACCTGACGAAGCGCCATGCAGAAGAGCTGCTCGTCATGGCGGAAGATCGGAAAAAGGAAATGTAAAGTGCAAAAATGATAGACTCCCCCTGTCAGCAAGCCATGAAGGCTGCGGACAGGGGGAGTATTATTTAGCGGCAGATGATTGATTTCGGCTTCCCCGCTTCCGGATTCACTATTCAGACCTTCAATTTCGTCATTCATCCTGAGAAATCGCCTGAATGACGAAACCGGCCATGCTTATGAAAAAGCTGATGGTCCACAAAATCGCAAAAGATCCGTCGCCTCCGTGGCCATTCGATTTAATTTGTGCATATTAACTGAAATGGACCATCATCTTTTTAAATTTCACCAATTTTGCCTGCTGTAAGGGACAAACCGCGTGATTCCGGCACATTCTCAGTATCCGCGGATTTTCATGCTACATTATACCGGACATAAGAATTCCGGCCGGACACATAGTAACGATATAACAGCACGGGGAGGTGAACCATGCGATGGATTAGCCGGAAGCTGATGCTGCCCGCATTGCTTGCAGTCCTGTTTTTATCAGGCGCTTCGGGTGCGGCAGCGAATGGACCGAAGTCCCTGATTCCGATGGGGCACTCAATCGGTATCCATCTGGAACTGGGGATGCTCATCGTCACGGATGATGTTCTGGTCGCTGATGGGCAATGGCTAAAAGCCGGAGACGTCGTGAAGTCCCTTGACGGCAAAGAAGTCAGCACACTCAAGGACATCACAAAGGCCGCCAAAGCGCAAGGCGAAGCGAAAACGGTAATTGAAATTGAACGTGAAGGCACAGAACTGGAAATCGGGGCCTCGAAAAAGGAATTGCTCAACCTTCATTCCTTTATCCGTGAACGTACTGAAGGAATTGGCACCCTTACGTACGTGGACCCGGAAACTGGCGAATATGGGGCGCTTGGCCACCAGATCATCGACCGGACGCTAGACGGAGCACCGCCATTTTCCGGAGGTTCGATCTTTTTGGCAGATGTTGAACAGATCAAAAAGAGCGAACCGGGAAAGCCGGGTTACAAGATTTCTTCGATTGAATCCGGCCATCAGCTCCTGGGCGATATCCAAGAAAACGAGATCTATGGGATATTCGGTAAATGGTCATCATCGTTAACAGGAGCATTCCCGAAACCTTTGGAGATTATGCGGCCGTCGGAAATACGCGAAGGTGAAGCGGATATCTATACAACCATCAAAGGCACAGAGATCGACAAGTACAGCATTAAGATCACGGCAGCGGCGGATGATGTGTTCCGATTTACCGTGACCGACCGGGAACTTATCGAAAAAACCGGAGGAATCCTGCAGGGTATGAGCGGAAGCCCGATTATTCAGGACGGTAAATTCGCCGGAGTCGTGACGCATATGTTTGTCGAGGAGCCCCTGAAAGGCGCGGCTCTTCCCGTCGAAGAGATGATAAAAAGAAAACCATAGAAAAAAATGTTGGCCATACCTTATGAGGTATGGCGTTTTCCTTTTTCTGCATTATAATAAAAGTAGAGCTGCAATCTTAAGAATTGTAGGAATCCGTCGAATCATGTCGGAAAAATCGTTCATGGGTCTCATTTTATGATTTGGTGAAGGTGCAAACGGTAGGATGTCGAACTATATTCAACAGGCTTCGGAAGAGGGTTCGCTTTTAAAAGGGGGAAATTTACATTGGAAAAAATCAAAGTTGCTGTGGCTGACGACAACCGGGAACTTGTAAGGACTATGCTGATTTATTTTGAAAATCATCCGGAGATCGAAGTGATCGGCACGGCTTCAAACGGCAAGCTTTGCCTGAACATGCTCGAGGAAAACAAGCCGGACGTACTGCTTCTGGATATTATCATGCCTCACCTGGATGGCATAGGGGTGCTTGAGGAGCTCCATTCAAACGGCGGCACGGGGGACATGAATATCATCATGCTGACCGCGTTCGGACAGGAAGAGATCATGAAGCAGGCTGCAGAACTCGGCGCTTCCTACTTTATCCTGAAACCATTTGAGTTTGACCGTCTGGTCCATCAGATTCTTCAGATGAAAAACGGACGCCAGCTAAAATCCGGCACGCAGGCTCCTGAACCGGGCAAACAGCAGGCGCTCAGCAAAAAAGCGATCGACACTGCAATTACGGCCATCATCAAGGAAATCGGGGTTCCTGCACATATCAAGGGATATGCCTTCCTCCGGGAAGCAATCACGATGGTGTACCATGATGTCGACCTTCTCGGCTCCGTCACCAAAGTGCTATATCCGGAAATTGCAGAGAAATTCAATACGACACCGTCTCGCGTTGAGCGGGCGATCCGGCATGCGATTGAAGTCGCATGGAACCGGGGGAATTATGAAGTCATTTCTAAGATGTTCGGTTACACGGTCCATCATATGAAGAGCAAGCCGACCAACTCGGAATTCATCGCGATGGTATCTGACCGGCTTCGTCTGGAGTTCATGACCGCCTGAACGAAATGAAAACCGCACTCATACCGGCAATCGCCGACTAACGCCGCCCGGAACATTCGGGCGGCTTTTTCCGTTTTATAGTAGGAGGCCGCATCTGATGATGGTCCTTGGGCGAGATCCGTTTTGATTTCTGCTTCAAGGGAAAAGGCGGATAGGAGGCCGAAAGGAAGGGAAATCATGAGAAAAGTGTATGCACACAGGGGGGCTTCCGGGTATGCATTCGAAAATACGCTTAGTGCATTTGAAAAGGCGGTCGTGATCGGAGCGGGTATCGAGACCGACCTGCAGCTGACCAAAGATGGTGTTCCGGTCATCATCCATGATGCCGATCTGTACCGCGTCACCGGACTGCGCAAATTCGTCACAGAACTGACATTTGATGAAGTAAGGGCACTGAAGGTCGGCAGGAACCGGTGGAAAAGGCTTTTCGGGCAACCGGTGATGACGTTCGGCGAATTTCTTCAGTGGGCACGCGCGGCTGGCTGTCCGCCACTTAATATTGAGATGAAAGAAACGTTTCTGGACCATCCGGAAGCCGTTGAACAGACGGTGATGGCGGCAAAAGGTTATCCGGATCTTCATTTCTCCTCATTTCACTATCCTTTGCTGATGAGGGTAAAGCAGACAGATCCGGGAATGGAGACGGCACTGATTCTGACAAAAAAATCCCGCTGGGACAATCTCGGGGTGTACGGGAGTTCGGACGGATTCCATATCCATAAGCGTCTCTGGTCAGGCAAATATCTGGGTGCCATCGAGCGGGAAAGCAAATTCGCAAGGGTCTACGGCGTTGACGGTACCGAACCATTTATCCCTAAACCCGAACCTCTCATCAGAGGATGGATCACCGACTTCCCGGACACAGTCAAAAAAGCTATGCAAAAAGGTTCCTGACACGAAGTCAGGAACCTTTAGTTTTTGCGTTTGAACCGGTCTTTAGGTATTTTGCCGTTCCGCTGGTCCCGTCTGAACAGGAAACCTGCGAAGAATCCGATGCATAGGACCAGGACCACGAGTCCGAACAGGAATTGGAGCCAGACGGGAAATCCGGATGCCTGAACGCCGAACAGCGCATCCCGCATAAGCTTGATTCCCCATGCGGCACCGATGCCCGGAATGAGCAGAACGATGAAGGCGGCGAGCCGCTGCATGATGATCTCTCCCTTTCTGTCGAGTTTATTTTCCTTTTGAAGATGAGGATTGTCAAGAAGACTGCTATCGGGTATGATAATGTTGATTATGCAAAGCATTGCACAAATCTCATGAAGGGCCTGAAGGATTTTGCAGAATGTACTTGTTGTAGGGGCCGGAGCCGGCGGCACCGCCATTTTAAAACTTCTTCTGCAACTGGATTATATGAATGTCGCAGGAATCGTCGATCCGAATCCGGATGCGCCCGGAATCCTGCTTGCGGATGCAAACGGCATCCCGCACGGCAAAGACTGGCGCCCTTTCATCACCAATGATCTTCATATGATTTTCGACGTCACGGGCGAACAGGGCATTTTCGGTGAGCTTCTGAAGGCCAGGCCTGCTCATGCCGTCCTGATTCCCGGTACAATCGCCAAGCTGCTTGTCAGTCTGCTTGAGGAGAATGGGGAGTATATCGAGCGCCTCCGGTCGGAAACAGCCCGCAACAAGATGATTTTTGATTCTCTGGATGAGGGCATGATCGGAACTGACAGAGATGGGATGATCCGCTTCTTTAACCGGAGCGCATCCCTCATTACCGGCATGCCCGTACGCAGCGCGCTCGGCCGCCATATTCTCGACGTCATCCCGGACAGCAATCTTCCGCATGTCGCGAAGACAGGTATTCCTGAGCTGAACCGTGAGCTGACACTTTCAAACGGGACGCGTGTCGTCACCTCCAGACGGCCGCTCAGCGATCCTTCCGGCAACCGCACCGGCGCCTTCGCCGTCTTCCGGGATATTTCCGGTGTTGTCGAACTCGCGGAGGAAATCACTAATCTGAAAGAAATCCAGTCCATGCTTGAAGCGATCATCCACTCGAGCGATGACGCCATTTCCGTCGTTGATGAAAATGGCCGCGGTATCATGATCAACCCGGCATACACCCGGCTTACGGGCCTTGCCGAAGCGGACGTTATCGGGAAGCCGGCCACGGTCGATATCAACGAGGGTGAAAGTATTCACATGAAAGTGCTTGAAACCGGGCGGCCGATCCGGGGAGTCAGGATGCGCGTCGGACCTGCGGCGAGGGAAGTCGTCGTCAATGTGGCGCCGATCCTTGTAGGCGAGAGGCTTAAGGGAAGCATCGGGATCATCCATGACCTGACGGAAATGCGGGAACTTGCCGATGAACTCGATCATGCGCGCCGTATCATCCGCTCGCTGGAGACCCGTTACACGTTCGAGGATCTGGTCGGCGAATCACCCGAGATGCAGCTGGCGATCCAGCAGGCAAGGCTTGCTGCCACACTGCCTCTCCCGATCTTGCTCCGGGGGGAGTCGGGAACCGGCAAGGAAGTATTCGCCCAGTCGATCCACCACGATGCCGGACGGGGAAACTTTGTCCGGGTCAACTGCTCGGCGATCCCCGAAGAACGCCTGTCACGTGAACTGTTCGGATCCGAGAAACCGGCAGCGGATAGAAAAACAGAAGTTGTCGAGGGCCTGTTTGAAGAAGCGCATGGCGGCACATTGTTCATCGATGAGATCGGAGAACTGCCGACCGATGTGCAGGGGGCCCTTCTGAGGATTCTGGAGGAACACGAATTTTACCGATCAGGCGGCAGCCGGCCCGTTCCGGTTTCTGTCCGGGTCATCGCCGCCACCAACCGGAACCTTGAGAAGCTCATGAGGGAAGGGAAGTTTCGTGAAGACCTGTTCCACCGCCTGAACCGCATGCCCGTCCATATCCCGCCACTCCGGCAGCGCAGGGGGGATATCAAGCTCCTTGCCGAAAAACTGCTGCCTAAACTCAATCGCGATCTCGGACGCTCCGTCACGGAGATTTCCGAGGATGCCGCCTCCCTTCTCAGGCAGCACACTTGGCCCGGCAATGTCCGGGAGCTGGAAAACGTCATCAGCCGGGCTCTGATTTTTATGCAGCCTGCAGATAAATTACTCGATAAGCCTGAACTCTCCGCCGTATTCCAGGCGGAGGGAGGCGGCACCGGGGGCACTCTGGCAGAACAGCTGGATGCCCACGAAAAATCAATTTTGAAGGAAGCGCTTACATCATGCGGAGGGAACAAGGCCGATGCTGCCAAACAGCTCGGAATCTCGGTCCGAACGCTTTATTACAAACTGGAGAAGCACCGGCTTGTGTGACAGGCCGTGTACATGACCACAAGGAGGAGAATGATGATGGAATTGTTTAAATACCTCGAGGAAAGTGATTACGAACAAGTGGTGTTCTGCCACGACAAGACATCCGGACTGAAGGCGATCATCGCCATTCACGACACGACGCTCGGCCCGGCGCTTGGCGGCGCCCGGATGTGGACGTACGCGACGGAAGAGGAAGCTGTCATCGATGCACTCCGCCTTGCAAAAGGCATGACCTACAAAAACGCGGCAGCAGGCCTGAACCTGGGCGGCGGCAAGACCGTGATCATCGGCAATCCGAAAACCGATAAAAATGAAGAGCTGTTCCGTGCATTCGGACGGTATATCCAAGGCCTGAATGGCCGCTACATCACGGCTGAAGATGTCGGCACGACAGAAGAGGATATGGACGTCATCCATCAGGAAACGGATTTTGTCACCGGTATTTCCCCGACACATGAAGGTTCCTCCGGCAATCCGTCCCCGGTCACTGCCTACGGTGTTTACCGTGGGATGAAAGCTGCCGCCAAGGAAGCCTTTGGTTCCGATTCACTCGAAGGCAAGACAATAGCGGTCCAGGGTGTCGGTAACGTGGCGTTCACTCTTTGCCGCCACTTGCATGAGGAAGGCGCGAAGCTGATCGTGACTGACATCAGCGAAGAAGCAGTCCGTCGCGCAGTGGAGGAGTTCGATGCGGAAGCGGTCGGGATCAATGACATCTACGGTGTGGAATGCGACATCTATGCGCCTTGCGCGCTTGGTGCGACCATCAATGACGAGACAATCCCTCAGCTGAAGGCGAAAGTGATCGCTGGGTCGGCGAATAATCAGCTTAAGACACCTGAACACGGGGACCGCATCCATGAGATGGGCATCGTTTATGCGCCAGACTACATCATCAATGCGGGCGGCGTCATCAATGTGGCCGATGAGCTGGAAGGCTACAACCGTGAGCGCGCTATGAAGAAAGTTGAAAAGATCTACGACACGATTGAAAAGGTGTTCGAGATTTCGAAACGTGACGGCATCCCTTCCTATGCAGCGGCCGACCGCCTTGCGGAAGAGCGCATCGCAAACGTAGCGAAATCGCGCAGCCAGTTTCTGCGCAACGGCAAGGATACACTCCACCGCCGCTGACGGCAAACACACCTTGCAACCTTAAAGGATAAAGGAGGCCACCCCATGGCTCTTGAATATGATGTCGTCATCCTTGGCGGCGGAACCGGCGGCTATGTAGCCGCCATCCGTTCTGCACAGCTGGGGCTCAAGACGGCGGTCGTCGAAAAAGGAAAGCTGGGCGGCACCTGCCTGCATCGCGGCTGTATCCCCTCCAAGGCTCTGCTCCGCAGTGCCGAAGTTTACCGTCTTGCCAAAGAGGAATCAGAGTCGTTCGGTGTGATGACCGGAGAAGTCAAACTGGCATTCGACCGGGTGCAGCAACGCAAGCAGTCGATTGTCGACGGACTGCATAACGGTGTCCGTGTACTGATGAAAAAAGGGAAAATCGACGTCTACGAGGGGATCGGCAGAATATTGGGCCCATCCATCTTCTCCCCGATGCCCGGCACCATCTCGGTCGAGTATGAAGACGGCAGGGAAAATGACATCCTCATTCCCCAGAACGTCATCGTCGCGACCGGCTCCAGACCGCGCACCCTGCCCGGACTTGAGATTGACGGCACGACCGTCCTCACATCGGATGAGGCGCTCGCTCTCGATAAGCTGCCCGCTTCCATCCTGATCGTAGGCGGCGGTGTCATCGGGATCGAGTGGGCCTCGATGCTGAATGACTTTGGTGTAGATGTCACCGTCATCGAATATGCGGAAAGGATCCTGCCGACAGAGGATGCGGATGTTTCCCGCGAGATGGAGAAACTGCTGAAAAAACGCGGCATCCGGTTTGCCACTTCGGCTGAAGTGCTTCCCGACTCCCTGAACAAGCAGGCGGATTCAGTTTCCATCGACGCGAAGATCGGCCAAGGGACAGAAACATTCACCGCGGAAAAGATGCTCGTAAGCGTCGGCCGGCAGGCCAACACGGAGGGCATCGGCCTGGAAAACACTGATATTGAGCTTGACCGGGGATTCATTAAGACCAAGAAGACCTACCAGACGAAAGAGTCCCATATTTATGCGATCGGAGATGTGATCGGCGGTCTCCAGCTGGCTCACGTGGCATCCCATGAAGGGATATCCGCAGTCGAGCATATCGCGAGAACGGATGCCCATCCGGTCGACCCGGACATGGTGCCAAAATGTATCTATTCGAGCCCTGAGGCGGCTTCGGTCGGCATCACGGAGCAGCAAGCCAAAGAACGGGGCTTCGAGGTCAAAATCGGCAAATTCCCATTCAAGGCCATCGGAAAGGCGCTCGTCCACGGGGAGTCCGAAGGCTTCGTGAAAATCATCGCCGACAAGGCCACTGACGATATCCTGGGCATCCATATGATCGGCCCTCATGTCACCGACATGATCTCCGAGGCTGGCCTGGCGAAAGTCCTTGATGCAACGCCTTGGGAAGTCGCGTCCCTTGTCCACCCGCATCCTTCCCTGAGCGAAGTGATGGGTGAAGCGGCACTTGCCGTCGACGGCAAGGCCATCCATATGTAATCAAAGGGGGAAACCGTAAGATGACCAATAACCGTCATGAACAGCTGGGGCTAACGAATGAACAGGTCCTGCGCATGTACGAGACGATGCTGACTGCCCGCAGGCTTGATGAACGCATGTGGCTGCTGAACCGTTCCGGCAAGATCCCGTTCGTCATTTCCTGTCAGGGACAGGAGGCGGCACAGGTAGGCGCCGCATTCGCGCTGGATACCGAAAAAGACTATATTGCACCGTACTACCGGGATATGGGGGTCGTCCTCCACTTCGGCATGACGCCGAAAGACCTGATGCTGAGCGCATTCGCGAAAGCTGAAGATCCCAACTCCGGCGGCCGGCAGATGCCGGGCCACTTCGGCCAGAAAAAGAACCGCATCCTCACCGGTTCCTCTCCAGTTACCACACAGCTGCCACATGCTGTCGGTGTGGCGTTGGCGGGCAAGATCAAGAAAAAGGACTTTATCACGTTTGTGACACTCGGTGAAGGTTCTTCCAACCAGGGTGATTTCCATGAAGGTGCCAACTTCGCGGGAGTCCACAAGCTGCCGACCATCATCATGGTGGAAAACAATAAATACGCAATCTCCGTTCCTCTCGAAAAACAGCTTGCGTGTGAATACGTTTCAGACCGCGCGCCGGGTTACGGAATGCCGGGCCATACGGTGGACGGCACGGATCCGCTCGCCGTCTATGAAGTCGTCAAGGCGGCTGCCGACCGGGCCCGTTCCGGAGAAGGCCCGACGCTCGTCGAAACGATCTGCTATCGCCTGACCGCGCACTCGTCTGATGACGACCACCGCGCATACCGCTCCGAGGAAGACCTGAAGGCGGAGAGGGAAAAGGATCCGATCCCGCGTTTCGCGGCCTATCTGAAGGAAGCGGGCGTGCTGGATGACGAAACGGAGAAAGAAATGGAAGACCGTGTAAAGCAGGTCGTCAACGAAGCGACGGACTATGCGGAAGCGGCTCCTTACGCGGAACCGGAAGCGGCACTGAAATACGTTTATGCGGAACAGGGAGGGGATGAATAATGGCGGTACGGTCCTATATCGATGCCATTACGCTCGCGATGAAAGAAGAGATGGAGCGTGACGACAACGTCTTTATCCTCGGCGAGGACGTCGGAAAAAAAGGCGGCGTCTTCAAAGCGACACAGGGACTCTATGACCAGTTCGGCGAAGAGCGTGTCATCGACACGCCGCTTGCCGAGTCGGCGATTGCAGGAGTCGGAATCGGCGCAGCCATGTACGGCATGCGCCCGATCGCGGAAATGCAGTTTGCGGACTTCATCATGCCGGCAGTCAACCAGATCATCTCCGAGGCGGCGCGTATCCGCTACCGCTCGAACAACGACTGGAACTGCCCGATCGTCGTGCGCGCCCCGTTCGGCGGCGGCGTCCATGGCGCCCTTTACCATTCCCAGTCGGTGGAGGCGGTTTTCGCCAACCAGCCGGGGCTTAAGATCGTCATTCCTTCGACGCCTTATGATGCCAAGGGGCTTCTGAAAGCGGCCATCCGTGACGACGATCCGGTCCTGTTCTTTGAACATAAGCGCGCCTACCGGCTGATCAAAGGCGAGGTTCCGGATGAGGACTACACCCTTCCGATCGGAAAGGCGGACGTCAAGCGCGAGGGTGAGGACATCACCGTCATCACCTACGGCCTCGCGGTTCACTTTGCCCTTCAGGCAGCCGAGCGGCTTGCCGAGGACGGCATATCTGTTCATGTCCTTGACCTCAGAACGGTTTACCCGCTTGACCGTGAAGCGATTGCCGAGGCGGCCTCGAAAACGGGCAAGGTGCTTCTTGTCACGGAAGACAACAAGGAAGGCAGCATCATGAGTGAAGTGGCGGCCATCATCGCGGAAGAGTGCCTGTTCGACCTGGACGCACCGATCCAGCGCCTGGCCGGGCCGGACGTGCCGGCCATGCCATACGCACCGACAATGGAGAAATACTTCATGATCAATCCGGACAAGGTCGAGAAAGCGATGCGCGATCTCGCGGAATTCTGATACGGACGGAGGGCTACCAAGTGGCGAAACAAACAATCACCATGCCCCAGCTGGGCGAAAGCGTCACCGAGGGCACCATTGAACGCTGGCTCGTGAAACCGGGAGATACGGTCGAGAAATACGACCCCCTCGCCGAGGTCAATACGGATAAGGTGACGGCAGAGATCCCGTCTTCCTTCTCCGGCACAATCAAGGAACTCATCGCCAGTGAAGGCGACACACTAGAAGTCGGGGCGGCTGTCTGCACGATTGAGACGGAAGGCGGAGAATCGGCAGAAGCCAAGGCCGCGCCCGCAGAAAGCGAACCGGCGAACGAGATGCCGGCTGCCGGCTCTGATCAGCATGAAAAGCTGTCGGGGACCGGAGGGTCTTCCACTCCGGCGAAAGCCGATCCATCAGGTGCGAGGTATTCACCCGCCGTGCTGCGACTTTCCCAGGAACACGGCATCGATCTTTCGCAGGTAGAGGGTTCGGGCCGCGGAGGCAGGATCACGAGGAAGGATCTTATGCGGCTGATCGAGTCGGGGAATATCCCGACGCAATCCGACGGACCACAGCATGAGCCGGCGCAAACCCGGGCCGAGCAGCCAAAAACGGGTGCGGCACCTGCTCCGGCAGAACAGCCTGGACGCCAGCCGGCGGGCGTCCAGACAGCTGCAGGCGACGTGGAAATTCCGGTCTCCGGCGTACGCCGCGCGATCGCGAACAATATGCTGCGTTCCAAACAGGAAGCGCCGCATGCCTGGACGATGGTCGAAGTCGATGTGACGGGCCTCGTCCAGTACCGCGATTCCATCAAGAACGAGTTTAAGAGCAAGGAAGGCTTCGGCCTGACTTACTTCGCCTTTTTCGTGAAGGCCGTAGCCCAGGCGCTGAAGGAATTCCCGATGATGAACTCGATGTGGGCGGGCGACAAGATCGTCCAGAAAAAGGCGATCAACATCTCAATCGCTGTCGCGACAGAAGATGCCCTGTTCGTTCCGGTCATCAGGGATGCCGACGAAAAGACAATCAAAGGCATCGCGCGCGAGGTCAAGGAGCTGGCCGATAAGGTCCGGAGCGGAAAACTGAAATCCGAAGAGATGCAGGGCGGAACGTTCACGGTGAACAACACCGGTTCGTTCGGTTCCGTCCAGTCGATGGGGATCATCAATTATCCGCAGGCTGCGATTCTCCAGGTGGAATCGATCGTCAAGCGCCCGGTCATCATGGATGGAGGCATGTTCGCAGCCCGCGACATGGTCAATCTGTGCCTCTCCCTCGATCACCGCGTGCTGGACGGCCTCGTGGCAGGACGGTTCCTAGCCCGGGTCAAGGAGATCCTCGAGAATATATCGAGTGAGAATACCTCGGTCTACTGACCGCATCGGCCGGGAAGCTCTCCGCTTCCCGGCCTTTTTCTATTGCAGGCAGGAACGTCCTGGCCAAACATTACGATTGCGGCGGGATTTCGCTTGTTCAGACAGGCATCGCCATCGATTAGCATTCCATCTTTCAAGCCTGCCTGTTCTCCGGTAGAATGAAAATAGGCAAAATTCACATTGGGGGAGACGTATATGACAATTCATACGATGAAACAGACGTCGTTCGCACAGCCCACCGCAGGGGAATGGACCGAAGCAGCTGAAGCTTCGCTAAAAGGGAAACCGCTTGCATCACTTGAAACGGCGACACCCGAAGGCATCACGCTTAAGCCGCTTTACACCTCGGATGATATTCCGGAAGGACAGGAAGAGCGGCTGAACGCCATCCGGAACGGGGTGGGGAAGGCTGACTGGACGGTGCTCCAGGAAACCTGCGAGACTGACCCGGCAATATTCCTGGAAAAGACAAAAACTGCGCTTGTCAGGGGGAACGGCGCGGTCGTCTATACAGGCGGATGGGAAAAAGAAGCAGATTCCGGGGTGCTCGATGCTCTGGCATCACTGATCACCGAAGTGCCCGTTTATGTGCGGTGCCGGCCAGATGATCCGTTTCTCGCCGTATTCGGCCGTGTTGAGGAAGACAAACGGAAGCAGGTTACAGGCTACGCCGATGTGGATGCGTCTGCTGACCTTTCCCACAGGTTCCCGTCACTGCGGACCATCGCCGTGGACACGGGATCCGTACATATGAAAGGGGCAGATGCCGTGACCGAGCTGGCCGCGGCCCTTTCCGAGGCAGCTGATATCGCCGGGAAGGAAGATGATTTTGGAGCAATGGCCCGAAAGCTTTTCTTCACATTTGACATTGATACTCACTTTTTCACTGAAATCGCCAAACTGCGTGCATTCCGTCTGCTGTTCCGGTCGTTTTCGGCTGCATACGGCGTGAAGGAGCCGCTGCGGGTGCCGGTTATTGCCCGGACATCGCTGCGCACCTATACACTGGCGGACCCGTATGTCAACCTTCTCAGGAGCGGCAATGAAGCCTTTGCGGCCGCTATCGGCGGCGCGGATGCCATCACGGTCGCGCCTCTTGATGCCCTGACGGGAAGCACAGGCTTCTCCGAACGCGTCGCGCGCAATGTCCAGCACATCCTCAAGGAGGAAGCCCATGCAGACCGCGTTTTGGATCCGGCCGGTGGTTCTTACTACATCGAATCGCTGACCGAGTCGCTTTACCGGAAAGCATGGGAACAGTTCCTGGAATTCGAACAACGGGGAGGGATCTCGGCCATCACCTCGGACGGCACACTGGACCGGCTGCTCGCAGAGAAAAAAGAATCGCGCATCCGCCGTCTTGCCACAAGGAAAGAGTCACTGATCGGGACGAACATCTATGCCGATCCTGCAGAGGAGATCCAAAATCAGACCCCGTCAGAAAAATCGGATGGCCGTCTGGCCGAACCGTTTGAAACGCTCCGGTCTTCCATTCAGGGGGGCAAGGTCCATCTTATCCGCTTCGGCACTCTGAAGGCAGTCAAGCCGGTGGCCGATTTCGCGGCGGGCGTGCTTGCTGTAGGAGGAATCCGCCCGGAACTGTCCCCGCTGTTTGCAACTGTGGAAGAGGCCCTTGGATATCTGCAATCGGAACAGCCGCAATATGCCATCCTATGTTCATCTTCAGAACAGGCGGAAGAATCGATACGGGCAGTACTGACAGGAAAACCTGACGGCACTGTTCTTGATGCTGCGGGACGTTTTCCGGAAGAGACCGCAGCATCGCTGCAGCAAGCCGGACTCAACGGCTTTTACTACAGGGGCCAGGATATTCTTGAGAAGCTGACAGAAGTAAAAGGGATTCTTGAAGGGGGAATGCAGCGATGAACAAGCCGGACTTTACGAAAATCGACCCGGAAAAAGTCCTGAAAGGGAGCACACACCTGCAAGCCGAAGAGTCGGCTGTGGAATCGTATGAAGGGATCGGCATCCTTCCGTCCTATACAGGAAAAGATCTGGACGGACTCAGCCATCTGTCCGATATGCCGGGCATTGCGCCGAATACGCGCGGCCCTTATCCGACGATGTATGTCTCCCGTCCGTGGACCGTCCGCCAATATGCCGGATTCTCCACGGCCGAGGAGAGCAACGCGTTCTACCGCCGGAATCTGGCAATGGGGCAAAAGGGCCTTTCCGTTGCATTCGACCTTGCGACGCACCGCGGCTACGATTCGGATCATCCCCGGGTTTCGGGTGACGTCGGCAAGGCAGGGGTTGCGATCGATTCGGTAGAGGATATGAAAATCCTTTTTGACGGCATCCCGCTTGACCAGATGTCTGTGTCGATGACGATGAACGGTGCGGTCATCCCGGTCATGGCATTTTATATCGTTGCGGCAGAAGAACAGGGCGTCGCGCCCGATAAGCTGGCAGGAACGATCCAGAACGATATCCTGAAGGAATACATGGTCCGGAACACTTACATTTACCCGCCTGAGATGTCCATGCGGATTATCGCGGATATTTTTGAGTACACATCGAAAAACATGCCGAAGTTCAACTCGATCTCGATTTCCGGCTATCATATGCAGGAAGCCGGAGCGACTGCGGACATTGAGCTTGCCTATACGCTTGCGGACGGGCTGGAATATGTCCGTACCGGCCTCCAGGCTGGCATCGGCATAGATTCATTCGCTCCCAGGCTCAGCTTTTTCTGGGCGATCGGCATGAACTACTTTATGGAAGTCGCCAAGATGCGGGCGGCACGGCGGATCTGGGCACAGATGATGAAGTCATTTGATCCGAAGAATCCGAAATCGCTCGCGCTCCGGACACACTCACAGACATCGGGCTGGAGCCTGACCGAGCAGGATCCGTTCAACAATGTCACCCGGACACTGATTGAGGCGAACGCCGCAGCGATGGGCCATACCCAGTCGCTTCATACCAACGCGCTGGATGAGGCGATCGCACTTCCGACCGACTTCTCTGCACGGATCGCGCGCAACACGCAACTGTTCCTCCAGGAGGAAACCCAGATGACGAACGTCATCGATCCGTGGGGCGGCTCCTACTACGTCGAAAAGCTGACCGACGAGCTGATGCAAAAGGCATGGGAGCTGATCGAAGAGATCGAGGAACTCGGGGGCATGGCGAAAGCCATCGAAACGGGACTGCCGAAGATGAAGATCGAGGAAGCCGCGGCACGCCGCCAGGCACAGATCGACTCCGGTTCAGAATCAATCATCGGGGTGAACAAATACCGTCCTGAAGAGGAAGACCCGATCGAGATCCTCGACATCGACAACACAGAAGTGCGGCGCAAGCAGATCGAGCGCCTGGAGAAGATGAAAGCGGAGCGCGACGAAGCGGTTGTCCGGATGGCGCTGGACAAGCTGAGTGAAGCGGCCCGGAGCGGAGAAGGCAACCTTCTTGCCCTTGCGATCGATGCGGCCCGAGCGCGCGCCTCGATCGGGGAAATCTCCGACGCCATCGAAAAGGCCTCCGGCCGGCATAAGGCAGTCATCCGTTCGATCAGTGGCGTGTACAGTACGAATTTCTCAGACGCCGAAGCGATCGATGAAGTCAAGCAGATGACAGGCGAGTTCCTGGAAAATGAGGGCCGCAGGCCAAGGATCATGGTCGCGAAAATGGGGCAGGACGGACATGACCGGGGTGCCAAGGTAGTTGCAACCGCGTTTGCCGATCTTGGCTTCGACGTCGATATCGGGCCGCTATTCCAGACACCGGCCGAAACGGCCCTGCAGGCGGCGGAAAACGACGTCCACGCAGTAGGTGTAAGTTCGCTTGCTGCCGGACACAAAACATTGATTCCCGAACTGATCGAAGAGCTCCGGAAGCTCGGGCGAGAAGACATCGTCGTGTTCGCCGGCGGCGTCATCCCGGCAAAAGACTATGACTTCCTGTACAATGCGGGCGTCGCAGCCATCTTCGGGCCGGGCACCGTCATCCCGGTATCCGCGCAGAAAGTCATCGAAGCCATCTACAGCAAGCTCGGCTATGAGGAAGCCGTCGATTGACGGAACGGGAAAAAGAGACCCAAATGCGGACCGAAGGCGGCATTCCGCCGCATGACGGCATGTCCGCGGGTCCAAGAAAGCGGTTTGTCAAAAAGCGGCGTCCCGTCTCTGCAGCAGATCTGGCAAAGGAGATCAGGACCGGATCCAGACTGGCGCTGGCGAAAGGCATTACACTGCTGGAAAGCCGGTCGCCGGAAGACCGAAAGGACTCTCAGGAACTCCTCCTCGGCCTGCTCCCGGATTCCGGGAATAGCGTCAGGATCGGCATCACAGGAGTGCCCGGCGCCGGAAAAAGCACGTTCATCGAATCATTCGGCCTCATGCTGGCCGAAGCCGGACACAAGGTGGCGGTACTCGCGATCGATCCCAGCTCCACTGTCACTGGCGGCAGCATCCTTGGCGATAAAACGAGGATGGAGGAACTGTCCCGTCATCCGAACGCATTTATTCGGCCGTCACCTTCATCCGGCACACTCGGAGGTGTCCACCGGAAGACGAGGGAGACAATGCTTCTCTGCGAAGCGGCGGGCTATGATGTCATCCTGATTGAAACGGTCGGGGTGGGGCAGAGCGAGACCGCGGTCAGGGGGATGGCCGATTTCTTCCTCCTTCTCGTACTGACCGGTGCCGGTGATGAATTGCAGGGAGTCAAGAAAGGCATCATGGAGCTTGCGGATGGCATCATCGTCCATAAGGCGGATGGTGATAATGTCACCCCTGCGAAGCGGACGGCAAGGGAATACAAACAGTTCCTTCGTATGCTGCAGCCTGCGACTCCAGGATGGCAGACAACCGTCCATCCCGTATCTTCGTTTGCCGGGACCGGTCTGGAAGACGTCTGGGAGACGATTCTCGGTTTTCGGGACAGCATGTCCGTTTCCGGTGAATGGGACAAAAGGCGCCGGGAGCAGCTCAAGGCCTGGTTCCGGCAGTCGATCGAAGACCGGCTGATCGAGTCGTTCTACGCATCCGAAGGCAGGAAAAATGAAGTCGAACGCCTGGAGGGCAAGATTCTCGACGGCCGGCTGACCGTGACGGCTGCGGTCGAGGAATTATTCCGCGGCTGAGACTAGGGTTTTGCAGGAAAGGGCCCGACCTGTTATGATTTTCTTGGATAAACCGAAAGGGGATGCAGTCATGAACATGGATATGAACCTGTTTATGCAAGATATGATCCGCCAGGCGCGGAGTGAGATGGAAGCCTCCGGCTACGAGCAGCTGAAGACTCCGGAAGAAGTGGATTCGGCAATTAATCGGGACGGGACGACGCTGTTCATGGTCAACTCGGTCTGCGGTTGCGCAGGCGGAATCGCCCGTCCAGCAGCGATGCATGCCGTTCATTACGACAAGCGCCCCGAAAACCTGGTGACGGTATTTGCGGGCCAGGACAAGGAAGCGACAGCACAGGCACGCATGCATTTCGGCGATGACCACCTTCCGTCGTCCCCGTCCTTCATCCTCGTGAAGGATGGCAAAGTGGTGGGCGAAGTGCCGCGCCACGAAATCGAAGGGCACGACCCGATGTCGGTCGTCGTCAATCTTCAGGGCTTGTTCGAGGAGTATTGCGAGGAAGTCTGATCTGAACAAAAGCGCAGGCGCCCGCTTAGCAACATACAAACTGGAGCCCTTCACAATGAGATAAAGGAAACACGGCGAGGAACGAGCCGATGTTGACTTATCGTAGTGGAGAAGGGTGAAGTTTGCCAGTTGCTGGGCGCTGGAGCTGGCCGTGGCCAACACGGGAATAATCATGAAATTTTTCTAAGTAACAAAAATCGCAGCAGCCGTTTGCCGGCGCTGCGATTTTTTGTATTTACTTTTCCGTAGTCAGATGAACAGGCTGAGTCCCATGGCGATGGTCGACAAAAGCATCAGAGCGACCATGGTGTAGATGACGATTTTCTGAAATTTTTTATTGCTCAATTTTATTCTGGCTCCTTCACTGCTGATGGGTTCATTTTAATGATTTTTTGTCGTTTGCGCAATATATAGAGTTTTGCGCCCTGAAACGGTACAATTGTAATCGGATACATAAAAAGGGGGCAAGGGAAATGGAAAAGGTCGACCACATCGGCATTGCGGTAAAAGACCTCGATGCTGTCCTTCCATATTACACGGACACGCTCGGCATTCCACTCATGGGGATCGAGGACGTTCAGACGCAGGGACTCAGGGTCGCGTTCCTGGATGCGGGGAATGTGAAGCTGGAACTGCTGGAGCCGGCTGCCGAAACGAGCGCAGTTGCCAAGTTCATCGAAAAGCGTGGAGAAGGCGTCCACCATATCGCTTTCGGCGTGACTGGCATCCAAGAACGGATGGACGAGCTGCGCGAGAACGGCGTACGCCTGCTGTCGGACGGGCCGGTGCCCGGTGCCGGGGGAGCGCAGGTGGCCTTCATGCACCCGAAATCTTCATACGGTGTTCTCTACGAACTGTGCGACAAATCCGGAAACCAGGAGTGATGATCGTCATGGATATCTATGAAAAAATCAATGAACTATATGACAGGAAACGCGAAATCGAGCTCGGCGGAGGGGACGACAAGATCGACCGCCAGCATGAAAAGGGAAAACTGACCGCCCGAGAGCGGATCGACCTGCTGCTTGACGAGGGCACGTTCGTCGAACTGAATCCGTTTGTCACACACCGGAACCAGGATTTCGGTATGGACAAGATGAAAGGGCCGGGCGACGGCGTCGTGACAGGCTACGGCAAGGTGAACGGCCGTCCCGTCTATCTGTTCTCGCAGGATTTCACTGTCTTCGGCGGCGCGCTTGGCGAGATGCACGCTATGAAAATCGCGAATGTGATGGATCTCGCAGCTAAAAACGGCGCGCCCTTCATCGGGCTGAACGACTCGGGTGGCGCACGGATCCAGGAAGGTGTCGTCTCTCTTGACGGCTACGGGGATATCTTCTATCGAAACGCCATTTATTCGGGCGTCATCCCGCAGATTTCCGTCATCCTCGGACCTTGTGCTGGCGGTGCCGTTTATTCTCCGGCCATCACCGACTTCGTTTTCATGACAGACAAAACAAGCCAGATGTTCATCACGGGTCCGAAAGTCATCGAAACCGTCACGGGTGAAAAGATTTCCTCCGAGGATCTCGGCGGCTCAAAAGTACATAACGCCATCAGCGGTAATGCGCATTTCCGGGCCGGAAGCGAGGAGGAAGTGCTTGCAGATGTACGCAGGCTCCTCTCCTATCTGCCTCAGAGCAACGAAGAGATGCCTCCGCGGCTGGAAGCTGATGCGGAGAATGACGACCGTCCGGACCTCGTGGACGTTGTCCCGTTTGAGACCATCCGCCCGTATGATGTCCGGAAAGTGATTGACCAGGTCGTCGATGCCGATTCGTTCATGGAAGTGCAGCCGGAGTTTGCCCGCAACATCGTAATCGGACTTGCCCGGATCAAGGGGGAGACGGTGGGCCTCGTGTGCAACCAGCCGAAAGTCATGGCCGGCGGCCTCGATATTGACTCATCGGATAAAGCCGCACGGTTTATCCGATTCTGCGACTCATTTAACATTCCAATCATCACGTTCGAGGATGTGACCGGCTTCTTCCCGGGCATCAAGCAGGAGCACGGCGGCATCATCCGCCACGGCGCGAAGATCCTTTACGCCTACTCGGAGGCGACCGTTCCAAAAATGACGGTCATTCTCCGGAAAGCATATGGGGGCGCCTACGTTGCGCTCAACTCGAAATCGATCGGCGCGGATATCGTCTATGCCTGGCCGAATGCCGAGATTGCAGTCATGGGCCCACAGGGAGCCGCGAACATCATCTTCGCCCGGGAGATTGCCAACAGCGATGATCCTGAGGCGACACGCGCAGCGAAAATCGACGAGTACAAAGAGAAATTCGCCAACCCGTATGTCGCGGCAAGCCACGGCATGGTCGACGACGTCATCGACCCTCGCGAGACCCGGATCAAGCTGATCCAGGCTCTCGAGATGATGCGCAACAAGAAAGAAGACCGTCCAAAGAAAAAACACGGCAATATTCCGCTATAATGGATATAGGAAGCGCACCGGATTTTTAAGGTGCGCTTTCGGATTTGACAGGAGGCATGCTGGATGACAAACAAACGGCTGATCGATGAATTCATGGAACTTGTGCAGATCGACTCGGAGACGAAGCACGAAGGGGAGATCGTCGGCATCCTGAAAGAGAAAATGGAGAAGCTCGGATTTGATGTGAAGGAAGACGACTCCGCCGCTCGTTCCGGGCATGGTGCAGGCAACCTGATTGCAACGAAAAAAGGCAGCGTGGAAGGCGCAGAATCCATCTACTTCACCTGCCATATGGATACAGTCGTGCCCGGCAAGGGAATCAAGCCGGTCCTTAAGGAAGACGGCTATATCTATTCGGACGGCACAACCATTCTGGGCGCGGATGACAAAGCCGGCATTGCAGCCCTGTTCGAGATGATGCGCCGCATCAATGAAGAGGAAACTCCACACGGTGATATCCAGTTCGTCATCACGGCGGGAGAAGAAAGCGGCCTGCGCGGCGCGAAAGAACTGGATCCGAAAGCCATCCGGGCGGACTACGGCTACGCGGTCGATTCAGACGGCAAAGTCGGAGGAATCGTGACGGCGGCTCCGTTCCAGGCAAAGCTTAAAACGGTTGTCCGGGGCAAGACCGCCCATGCCGGGGTCGCTCCGGAAAAGGGAGTATCGGCCATCACGATTGCTGCAAAAGCCATCTCGAACATGTCGCTCGGGCGGATCGACTCCGAGACGACCGCTAACATCGGCCGTTTCGAAGGCGGGCAGGCGACAAACATCGTCTGCGATGAAGTGCATATCCTCTCTGAGGCGCGGTCCATCAACAAAGACAAGCTCGACGAACAGACTGCCCATATGGTCCGCACATTCGAACGCCAGGCAAGCCTGATGGGCGGTTCCGCCGAAACAGACGTCCAGCTGATGTATCCGGGCTTTTCGCTTGGCGGGGAGGACCGGGTCGTACAGACTGCGATGGATGCCATCCGGCGCATCGGCCGCGAACCTGAGCTCATGACAAGCGGCGGCGGAAGCGACGGCAACATCTTCAACGGCTTCGGTGTCCCGACTGTCACACTTTCCGTCGGATATGAAGAAATCCATACGACAAACGAACGGATGCCTGTCGAAGAGCTTGAAAAGCTGGCAGACCTGCTGGTGGAAATCGTGAAAACTGCGGCGAAGCAATAACATTGATGAGAAGGGTCCCGGGCCGTCATAGTCTGTAAAAAACCTCTCCGAATTTGATCGTGCGAATAATTTAGCATAAAAAACATTAAAGAACGCTGTTGATTTCCGTTACGGGCGGACGCTTTCCGCGGGGAAGGCATCGAGCCCCTTGCAGGGTCTCTCCGCTCTTCCTTTTCCGCAGGAGTCGCCACCCTTCACTCCAATCAACAAACCATCTATGGTCATTAAATAAGAAATATTAATTGTTTTACCGGAATAGTTCGGGATTATATATGGCGGATTGAAGCAGAGGGTCCGAGACACCTGCGGGAAAAGCGTTAGCCGAAGACCCCGCAGAGCGCAGCTCGAGGAGACTAAGGCAACGCCCGCGGTAAGCGAGGGCCCGCAGCGGAAATCCGGAGGAGAATTTTAGGGGAAATTGCAGACAAAGGAACTATACACTCACTGTACAGTCATGACGGGCCCGCGCCCGTCTTTTTCCTTTTTGGTCCGGCCGTTGATATAATGGAGAAAGTATTTCACACCGGAGCGATGAACATGATTGAGAGCAAGCCGAAAAAAGGCAGGATTATATTCCATATCGATATGAACAGCTTTTTCGCATCTGTCGAGCAGGCGCACGACCCTTCCCTGAAGGGGAAGCCGGTGGCGGTCGCCGGGAATCCGAAAGAGCGCAAGGGAATCGTGGTCACCTGTTCATATGAAGCCAGGGCGCACGGGGTCTACACCACCATGCCGGTCTGGGAGGCCCGCCGGAAATGCCCGGAACTCATCGTGATCCCGCCGGACCATAACCGTTACCGTGACGCTTCGGACGCAATGTTCAGCCTGCTCCGCACTTATACCGAATTGGTCGAGCCGGTTTCGATCGACGAGGGCTATCTGGACGTGTCGGATGTGGAATGGCCGGGGACCGCTGTCGAACTGGCGGAGGAGATGCAGCGCAGGATCCTGACGGAACTGGACCTGCCGTGTTCGATCGGGATCGCACCGAATAAGTTCCTGGCCAAGACGGCATCCGACATGAAAAAACCAATGGGAATCACGATTCTGAGAAAACGTGATGTGCCGACTGTCCTATGGCCACTGCCGGTCATCGAGATGCACGGCATCGGCAAAAGCACGGAAGAAAAACTCCGGTCACTGAAGATCGAAACGATCGGCGACCTTGCCGCGGCAGAAGAAGGCTTTCTGAAAGAGCATCTCGGAAAGAGGGGCGTCCATCTAAAACGGCGGGCGAACGGCACGGATTCACGGCCGGTCGACCCCGAATCCGTCCATGAACGCAAAAGCGTCGGCGGGTCCGTGACGCTGCCCGTTGACGAGACCGATCCGTCCGAGCTCAAGAAAACTTTGATCAAGCTGGCTGAAAAAGTGGCCGGACGGCTGGACCGCAGAGAGCTTGCGGGCGATCTGGTGACCATCCAGATCCGTGATGCGGATTGGGTGAACCATTCAAGAAGCCGGACGCTCACCAATGCGATTTTCACAGCCGATGCCATCTACAGGGAAGCGGAACTCCTGTTTGACCGGCACTACGGCGGACAGCCTGTGCGCCTTCTGGGAATCACCGTCGGCCGGGTCATCGACCGTTCGGAGACGACAGAGCAACTGTCGATTTTCAACTTTGAAAAACACGCAAAAGAAGAGCCGGTCCTGAAAATGATCGGCGAGCTGGAATCGAAGTTCGGAAAAGGTGCCGTCACGAGAGGCATATCCGGACCGAAAACCGGCGGAAGGCAGGGTTGACATGCAGATACAATTTTTGGGGACAGGCGCGGGCATGCCGTCCAAACAGCGGAACACGAGTGCACTTGCACTGAAGCTTCTGGAGGAGCGGGGGAGCTTCTGGCTATTCGACTGCGGAGAGGCCACCCAGCATAAGATGCTTCACACGACATTAAAACCGCGGAAGCTGGAGAAAGTCTTTATCACACATCTGCACGGAGACCATATTTTCGGACTTCCGGGCATGCTCGGTTCAAGAGGGTTCCTCGGAGGATCCGGGCGGCTTGACCTTTACGGGCCCAAGGGACTCAGGGAATGGGTTGAGGTGACACTCCGGATCAGCCGGACTCATCTCAACTATGAACTGGCCATTCATGAAGTGGATGAAGGAACCATATTCGAGGATGATTCCTTCATTGTCCGTGCGCTTCCGCTTGATCATGTGGTACCGTGCTTCGGCTACCGCATAGAGCAGAAGCCGCTGCCGGGAAAACTGCTCATTGACCACGCAAAAGCATCCGGAGTTCCAAAAGGACCGCTGTTGCGTGAACTGAAAGAAGGCAGGGACATCACTCTTGAAGACGGGACAGTTGTCAGAAGCCGGGATGTCACTGGCCCGCCGCAGCCCGGATTCACTGTCACAATCCTGGGCGACACACGATTCACCGCCAACGCCGTCAAGCTTGCGCAGGATGCGGACGTCGTCATCCACGAAGCGACGTTTGACCAGGAATCGGCCCAGTTGGCAGGACCCTACGGGCATTCCACGATTGTGGACGCCGCTAAAACCGCGCGCCTGGCGGGGGCGGGGACGCTGATCGCCAATCATATCAGCGCACGCTTCCTTCCCGAAGACGCTGAACACTTGGCAGCGGAAGCGGCACAGGTATTCTCACCAGTGGAGATTGCGGAAGATCTAGCGGAGTATGAATGGAAAAACGGCGTGTTAAGACGGCTTTATCCATCCAAATAAATGCGGGCAGTTGGGGAAAGTCCTCTGTCCGAATTTAATAAAAAATGAAAAAGCGCCCATATCCGATTGAACGGAATGGGCGCTTTATGGTATGGTTGTATGGATGTCGTCTTATAATCAGTTAACAGAAACACTTACCCTATCTTAACTATAATTCAACATCAGTCAATAAGTCAAGCCTTTTACAACATTTTTTCAGGGAGGTTTGCCATGAACCCGGAATTCAGGCACGAACAGCAACGGGCGGATCTTGTAATGGGCGTCATTGCAAAAGAAATCGCAAGGCTGAAAGCAGAGACGGCAAGACGCAAAGATGAAGTGGTCAATATCAGGAGGCATTTCTGGGACGAAGTGAAGGTGAACACCGACACATTCGATGATTACCTTGAGACCATCATCGGCCTGCGCCAGGAAGCTCAGGCGCTGTCCGTCAGCGAGGGCTCCCACCGGCATGCGTCCCGGCGGTTGTCGACGCTGCAGAGAATGAAAGAATCTCCTTATTTTGGCCGGATTGACTTTGCCGAGGACGATGAATCCATCCCGGAACCTTTCTATATCGGAATCTCTTCTCTTACTGATGCGGACGGGGAGGAATTCCTGGTGTACGACTGGAGGGCTCCGGTCTCCAGTGTCTACTATGACTGCCAGCCGGGACCTGCAGAATACGGGACTCCGGGAGGTACCGTACGCGGCACGCTGGAGGGCAAGTGGCAGTATCTCATCCGGAATGGCATCCTTGAATCCATGTTTGATACAAGTCTCACCATCGGAGACGAAGTGCTGCAGGAAGTGCTCGGCAAAAGGACCGATAAACAGATGCATAACATCGTCGCGACCATCCAGCAGGACCAGAACCGGATCATCCGCCATGATCGGGGAAGATTGCTGATCGTCCATGGCGCCGCCGGCAGCGGGAAGACGTCGGCCGCCCTGCAGCGCATCGCTTATTTACTATATAAATACCGGGAGCACATGAATGCAGATCAGATCATTCTGTTTTCCCCCAATACGATGTTCAGCAGTTATGTATCCAACGTTCTGCCGGAGCTCGGCGAAGAAAATATGCAGCAGGTCACTTTCCAGGAGTATCTGGAACACCGGCTGGGCCATGAATTCCAAGTTGAAACTTCCTACGGTCAATTGGAGACGGTCCTGAGCGACGCGGACACCGCCTCCAAAAGATCGAGGGTGGAAAGTATCCGCTTCAAATCGTCCGTCCAATTTATTGAAGCGATCAAATCGTACAGCCGGTCACTTGCATCATCGGGGATGCGTTTCAGGGAGTTGACGTTCAGAGGACGTCCGATTGTTACGGCTGAGCAAATGGCCGAACAGTTCTACGGTCAGGACCCTGAACTCCGCCTGCATAGCCGTCTGGAAAAGCTGAAGGACTGGCTGCTGGGAGAATTTAAAATCCTTCAGAAGGATGAATGGAAAAAGCAATGGGTCCAGGATGAAATCGAGATCCTCAGTGAAGATGCCTATCTCAAGGCTCACCGCTATCTTGCCGGGAAACGTGGATTTACAAGAGAAGCTGTTGCCGACTATGAAATGGAGCCGCAGGCCCTGGCCAAGCTGGTCGTTCACATGAAACTCAAACCTCTGCGCAAACTTGTCCGTACCTATCAGTTCGTCGATTTCGGAGCGCTGTACGGACAGTTGTTTGATGACCCTTCCAAGATTGGGCAGTGGACACAAGGAGAGATGCCGGGGGAATGGGGGGATATCTGCCGGATGACAGCGGCAATGCTTGAGGACGCCCGGCTCAGCCATGAGGATGCCACTCCTTTCCTGTTTTTAAAGGAACTGATCATGGGCTTTCAGTCAAACAATACAATTAGGCATGTCGTCATCGACGAGGCCCAGGACTATACACCTTTCCAGTTTGAATTTCTGAAACACCTGTTTCCTGTTGCAAAGATGACGGTGCTGGGGGACTTTAACCAGGCGATCTATGCCCATGCCGACGGCCGCACGGACTTCAGCATGCTCGCCGGACTTTACGGCCCTGATCAGACAGAGCTGGTGAATCTGACCCGGAGCTACCGGTCCACCAGGCCGATCATTGAATTCACACGGAAACTGATCCCCCAAGGGGAAACCATCATTCCTTTTGACCGCGACGGCGAGCGGCCATCCCTGGAACAGGTCTCCGATTTCAAAGAGCTGCACAGCCGCATCGGCCGTAGGGTCCATGACCTGCAGCGTCAGGGGCATCAGAGTATCGCGGTGATCTGCCAATCTGCAGAAGAGGCCCTGTACGCTTACGGATCATTGTCCGCCATCGATGGGCTTAAGCTCATCAAGAACGGAACAGGGGAGTATGAACAGGGAGTGGTCGTCATTCCGTCTTACCTATCCAAAGGTATTGAATTCGATGCGGTCATCATCTATAACGCTTCCCGGGAAGTCTATGGCGGCGAAAGCGTTCGGAGGCTTTTTTATACCGCATGTACACGGGCCATGCATGCACTCCATCTGTACAGTGTGGGGGAGCCGAGCCCGTTTCTCGAGGATGCAGTCCGGGGAGGCACCCTGCAGGTCTGATTTGAAGCCTTCAAGTACTGCAACATGTTCTTAACCCAAAAACGTGATCCCGTTTAATGAGCGGGATCACGTTTTTTCGTCTTTCCTATTCAACTATGGTCTTATCAGTTCCAGCCGCGCTCGTACTGGACAGGCGCCTGGATCTCCGCGCCGAGTTCCTTGGCGGCGCGTCTTGGCCAATACGGATCGCGGAGCAGCTCCCGCCCGAGAAGGACAAGGTCCGCGCGCCCGTTCTGCACGATTTCTTCCGCATGCGCCGGCTCCTCGATGAGTCCGACCGCACCGGTCAGGATGCCCGCACCGTTCCGTACCGTTTCGGAGAACGGGACCTGATAGCCGGGGTATGGGCTGATCCTCGCCGGTACGACTGCTCCCGAACTCACGTCGATGAGGTCGACACCCTGTTCCTTCATCCATTCTGCCATCTGCACATAATCTTCAGGCGTCATGCCGCCGTCGGTATAGTCGCTTGCGGAGATCCGGACGAAGAGGGGACCGCTCCACACTTCGCGTACCGCATCGACTGTTTCCCGTACGATGCGGTAGCGGTTTTCTGCGCTCCCGCCGTACCTGTCCGTCCGCCTGTTCGACAGCGGGGACAGAAATTCGTTCAGCAGGTAGCCGTGTGCACCGTGCAGTTCGATCACATCAAAGCCCGCTTCCTTGGCCCGGACGGCCGCATCGCGGAATGCCGAGACGGTTTTCCGGATATCGTCTTCCGACATTTCCTTCGGCGTCTTGTAGCGGTCGCTGAAGGCGATCGCGGAAGGGGCGAAAATGTCCCCGTCCGTCTCTGATTTCCGTCCCGCATGAGCAAGCTGGATGCCCGCCGCGGATCCGTGCTGCCTGATGAGTCGGGTAAGGTGCTTCAGCCCTTCGGTATGTCCATCCTCCCAGATGCCGAGGTCTTCATTCGAAATCCGTCCTTCAGGCTGTACCGCTGTCGCTTCGACGATGAGGAGCCCCGCTCCTCCGACGGCGCGCGACGGGTAGTGGACGAGGTGCCAGTCCTGGACCTTTCCGTCCTGTTCAGGACAGGAATACATGCACATCGGCGACATGACGATCCGGTTGCGGAGAGTCACGCCTCTGATTTCAATCGGTTCAAACAGCTTTGCCAAAACAATCACCCTTTTCCGATAGAATACCTATCTATTCTATCAACCGGGCCGTTCACTGTCCGTTCGCAAGCTCGCGGGAGCGATTTTCCGCTGCCTGGATGCAGGATGCGACCGCCTCTCTGAATCCTGCATCGTCGAGTGCACGGATGCCCGCTGCCGTCGTTCCGCCCGGGCTTGTCACATGCTCCCTGAGTTCCGCAGGCTCGCCCGTTTTCCTCTTCAGCATCGCGGCTGCCCCCTCGAGCACCTGTACGATCAGCTCTCGGGCGTCGGTCCCGCAAAGACCGGACGTGGTGGCCGCTTCCTCAAGTGCTTCGGCGAAATAATAAACGTAGGCCGGGCCGCTTCCCGCCAATGCGGTAATCAGATGGAGCTCATCCTCCTCGACTTCTTTCACGAGACCGATCGAGCCGAGCAGCGAGAGGATGTTGCGCCGTACTATGTCGCCGACATCCTCGTTCATCGCGACCCCGGTTGCGGCAAGGCCGATTGTGGCCGATGTGTTCGGCATGGAACGGGCGACCGGACGGTTTCCGAGTTTTTCTTCAAACAGGCTGATCGGAATACCGGCCATGACGGAAAGGACAGCCGCAGACGGATTCAGCTGCTCCGCCACATCATCCATCGCCTGACGGGCATCCTTCGGCTTGGTCGCGAAGACGGCCAGTTCCGCCTGTTTGATTTCCGGGTCGCCGGTCCTGACAGGAGTGATGCCGTATTTGTCCCTGAGTTCCTCCAGGCGGGCCTGGTCCGACTTATTCATGACGAATACGGAAGCCGGTTCCACAGCTCCGTTTGATGTGATGCCGGCGATGATCGCCTCCGCCATTGAACCGGCGCCGATAAATAGTACGTTTTTCACTTCTGATCATCTCCTCCGGTAAAATAAAAAATGCGCTTCCGTCCCTCATGATGTTCATCATGAAAAGGACGAAAACGCATCGGTTTCCGCGGTACCACCTTTGTTCGCCGGACTGGCCGGCGCAACTCTTCTCCCCTTTAACGCAGCGGGATACGGCCATGTTTCCATGGCGGCTCGGAAGCAGGTTCGGGGCGGGAGAGGGGATGCGGCTCTCATCCGGTGACCGCATTTTCTGTGCGCCATCACCGCCCGTACTGGTCTTCGTCGGAGCGTCCGTTCATTTGATTAGTGCGATTATAGGCATGCCTGACCGGCAAAGTCAACAGGTGACGTAAAGAAGTCGCTTGTGTAAAATGGATGAACGACCATTCATTTTCCGGAGGGGATCCGATGACTATCCATAAAATTACGATGCCGACGCCGTTTGCCGTCGGTGATGTAAATGCATACTTGATGAAGGGGGATGCGCTCACGCTATTTGATGCAGGGACCAATACCCCGGAGGCTGCTGAAGCGCTGTTATACGGACTGAAGGCGGCAGGCTACGCACCCCGTGATATCGAGCAAGTCATCCTTACGCATCATCACCCCGACCACAGCGGGCTCGTCGAACGGTTTGAACGCGCCCGCCTGCTCGGTCACAGGTACAACGAACCTTGGCTGGTCCGTGACGAGGCATTTTTCCGGTGGCATGACCGGTTTTATCTGGAATGTCTCAAGGAAGAGGGCGTGCCGGACTCTGATCATCACTGGGTGAAGAAGATGAAGCGCCCTGTGGAATACATCGGGAAACGTCCGCTTGACGGCGTGCTGGAAGACGGGGAAGATGTCCCGGGACATCCGGGGTGGACGGTGATGGAAACACTCGGACATGCCCAAAGCCACCTTGTCTTCTTTAATGAACGGGACGGGGAGATGATCGGCGGCGATCTCATACTCGGGAAGATTTCTTCCAATCCGCTGATCGAGCCCCCGCTCGATCCGGAAGAAGACCGCCCGCGGTCGCTTCTTCTCTACAATGATTCAATGCGCCGTGTAGCGGAGCTCCCCGTCACCCTCATCCATCCGGGGCACGGGGAAGGGGTCCGGGGAATCACGGAACTTGTCTCAAGCCGGCTCGGCCAGCAGAAGGAACGGGCCCACGCCGTGCTGGACATGCTCTCGGACGGGCCGAAGACGATCTATGAACTGACGAAGCGGCTGTTTCCTCATGCCTATGAGCGGGAACTCGGCCTCACGCTTTCTGAAACAATCGGACAGACCGACTGGCTGGCCGCAGAAGGGCTGGTAACGGAAACAAGAAAAGAGGATGGTGTACTTTATTATGAAAAAGCATAAGCGGGTGCTGGTCACCGGGGCGACGGGCGGCATCGGCCGGGCTGTTGTAAAGGACCTTCTACGCGAAGGCCATCTCGTACTCGCGACAGGCCGGAACCCCGATATCCTTTCCCATCTGTACAAGATGGGGGCGGGTGTCATCGAATCGGACCTGACCACGAAGGAAGGGCTGGACCGGGTCACGGCTGCGGCAGGGGCACCCGACGTGGTCATTTTCGGCGCGGGGGTCGGCACATTCCTTCATGCACATGAACTTACCGATACAGATATCTCACAGACGATGGAGGTTAATTCTGTCTCTCCGATGAAGCTTCTCAGCCGGATTCTCCCCGGCATGATCGAGCGGGGAAGCGGCCATATCATTTTCATCGCCTCCGCGGCGGGAAAGGTGTCGACAAAGAAAACTGCCGTCTATTCGGCATCCAAAGGCGCCATCCTCGGATATGCGGACGCGCTCCGGCTTGAGATGGCCGCTCATGGACTCGAGGTGACGACGGTCAATCCCGGCCCGGTCGATACGCCATTCCTCGACCACGTCACCCCGGGATCCCGGTACCGGGAATCCATGAAGGGCTATATGATCTCGCCCGAGCAAGTCTCAAAAGCGATCATCACCGTGATGGGCCGGCCGATCCGTGAGGTGGACCTACCCTGGTATATGGCCGCCGTCACCCGGATCCATTCGATCGCCCCCAATCTAACCGAAAAGATCGGGCGGAATTTTTTCGAAAAAAAATAAGCCTTTGATTTTGTCTTCCTCATACCGGCAGACAACGCTTCGTAGGCAATCGCCCTTTGACCCGAACCCCTTTGTGAATAGGATATGCGGGATAGGGGGTATGACAGATGACCAGAAATTATGAACGGCACCATGACCGGGATTGGGATCACAGGGATTTCTGGCAGGACAGACACCGGCACCATGACCATGACTGGTACTGGGATCATGACCGATGGCGGCGCCATGACCACGGCAGGGATAGGCATCGGGATTGGAACCGGCGCCACCATGACGATCATGATTGGAACCGGCGGAGGAATCGGGGCCGTTGGAGCGGATACGAAGAATCTTTATTCGGGTTTGCGGGCAGCCTGATCGGAAGCGCGTTGTATCCGCAATATCCATACGGCGATTATTATTCATATCCATTTTCTCAACCGTATCCATATCAGCAGCCTTTGCATTCCGCTTATGACAGCCATCCGTATGGATACGGCTTTTATTAAGCGCCCAAATCATTGCCTTGCACACCGGAGAAACATTGTGGGGAGCGGCCTTAGGGCAGCTCTTTTTGTTTTCTTTGAAATTGCATAAACATTTCCTTGCGTCGATGTTTATTCCATGTTATGATTCTCTCATGAATAAAACATGTATATTATGAATAAACATACACGGAGGGATTCACTATGGCTAAGAAAGTCGTTCTCGCCTACTCTGGCGGTCTGGATACATCGGTTGCAATTGCGTGGCTCAAGGAAAAAGGATATGACGTTGTCGCGGTCTGCCTCGATGTCGGTGAAGGGAAAGACCTGGATTTCGTCAAAAATAAGGCGCTTGAAGTCGGCGCTTCCGAAAGCTACATGATCGACGCGAAAAAAGAGTTCGCCGAGGAGTTCGTCCTCACTTCGCTCCAGGGTCACACGATGTACGAAAACAAATACCCGCTCGTCTCCGCGCTGTCGCGCCCGCTCATTTCGAAGAAGCTCGTCGAAATCGCGCATGAAACCGGCGCGACTGCGGTGGCACACGGCTGCACCGGCAAAGGGAACGATCAGGTCCGCTTCGAAGTATCGATCAACGCGCTTGATCCGTCCCTGGAAGTGGTTGCACCGGTCCGCGAATGGAGCTGGTCACGTGAGGAAGAGATTGAATATGCGAAAGAGCGCAATATCCCGATTCCGATCAACCTCGACAGCCCATACTCGATCGACCAGAATCTGTGGGGCCGTGCGAACGAATGCGGCATCCTCGAGAACCCGTGGATCGCGCCTCCGGAAGATGCATACGACCTGACTGCTTCCATCGAAGATGCACCGGATACACCGGACGTCATCGAGCTGGAGTTTGTCAAAGGGGTTCCGGTTTCGCTGAACGGCGAGAAGAAAGAACTGCATGAACTGATCCTCGAGCTGAACGAACTGGCGGGCAAGCACGGCGTCGGCCGCATCGACCACGTCGAGAACCGCCTCGTCGGCATCAAGTCCCGCGAAGTATACGAGTGCCCGGCGGCGATGACGCTGCTGACTGCGCACAAAGAGCTGGAAGACATCACGCTCGTGAAGGAACTCGCGCACTTCAAGCCGGTCATCAGCAAGAAGCTGACGGAACTCATCTATGAAGGCCTCTGGTTCTCGCCGCTCACCAAGGCGCTCCAGGCATTCCTGAAAGAGACCCAGCAGTTCGTCAACGGTACTGTCCGCGTGAAGCTCTTCAAAGGCCATGCAATCGTCGAAGGCCGCAAGTCGGACAACTCGCTCTATGACGAGAAGCTCGCAACCTACACGAAGGAAGACGAGTTCAACCACGCATCCGCCGTCGGATTTATCGAGCTGTGGGGCCTTCCGACAAAAGTCCACGCATCCGTCAACAAAGCTGCCGAATCTGCGAAGCAGCCGGAGAAGGTGCAGTCATGACCGAAAAGCTCTGGGGCGGCCGTTTCCAGAAGACCGCCGAGGAGTGGGTCGACGAGTTCGGCGCATCCATCGGCTTTGACCGGGAGCTTGTCTTGGAGGACCTTGAAGGCAGCACCGCGCATGTGAAGATGCTCGGCAAATGCGGCATCCTGACACAGGAAGAGACGGAAGCGATCCTCGGCGGCCTGGAAAAGCTGAAGGAACAGGCGAAGGCGGATGAGCTGGAATATTCAGTCGAGCTCGAGGACATCCACCTGAACCTGGAGAAAAAACTGACGGACGACATCGGCCCGGTCGGCGGCAAGCTGCACACCGGACGCAGCCGGAACGACCAGGTCGCGACCGATATGCACCTTTACCTGAAGGAGCGCACGAAGGAGATCATCGCCCTTACCGAAGATTTCCAACAGGCGATCCTCGAGCAGGCGGAAGCCCATGTCGAGACGCTCGCTCCGGGCTACACGCATCTTCAGCGCGCGCAGCCGGTATCGTTCGCCCATCATCTGATGGCGTACTTCTGGATGCTTGAGCGCGACAAGGGCCGCTTTACGGACTCCCTGAAGCGCATCGACCTGTCGCCGCTCGGAGCAGGCGCGCTTGCCGGGACGACGTTCCCGATCGACCGCCATTACTCCGCGGAGCTGCTCGGTTTTGCCGGCGTGTATGAAAACAGCATGGACGCGGTGAGCGACCGGGACTTTATCGTGGAATTCCTGTCCGCCTCGTCGCTTCTCATGGCCCATCTGTCGCGTCTTGCCGAGGAGATCATCCTCTGGTCCAGCCAGGAGTTCGGCTTCATCGAACTGGATGATGCGTTCTCGACCGGCTCCAGCATCATGCCGCAGAAAAAGAACCCCGACATGGCGGAACTGATCCGCGGCAAGACCGGGCGTGTGTACGGTAACCTGATCGGCCTCCTCACGACGCTGAAAGGTCTGCCGCTCGCCTACAACAAGGACATGCAGGAAGACAAGGAAGGCATGTTCGACACGGTCAAGACCGTCACCGGCTCGCTCCGCATCTTCGCGGGCATGATCCGCACGATGACCGTGAACACGGACGTCATGGAAGAGGAGGTCAGCAAAGACTTCTCCAACGCGACCGAACTCGCGGACTATCTGGCAGCCAAGGGCATGCCGTTCCGCGAAGCGCATGAAGTGACCGGCAAGCTGGTCTTCACCTGCATTCAAAAAGGGTGCGTCCTGAAAGATCTGCCACTTTCCGACATGCAGGAGGAGAGCACGCTGATTGAAGAGGATATCTACGATGTCCTTGCGCCCGTTGCGGCCGTCCGCAGGAGAAATTCCTACGGCGGCACCGGATTTGACCAGGTGTGCGTGCAGATCGGGAAGGCGAAAGAGCTCATCGGCGTGGCAACAAAATAAAAATTCAGATTCGGACCGGAACGCCATCGCGCGTTCCGGTTTTTTGTTTCCCTTGATTCAAGGGGCGGAGCTCTCCGTAGCGCAATCGCCCCGGTTCGATGAATACTCATGCCCTTCTTTCTTTCATCTCATCCCCTCCATTTCCCAAAATTGCCGTTGAATGATTCCCCGCGGTTTGGCTATACTGAGGGAGGGGAACATTTGTTCTATAACGAATATATTGATCAAAAAGGAGGATGCGCGCCATGTATGAGGGACTGCCGGACCGGAAAATCATCTGCCTGGATATGCGGAGCTTTTATGCAAGCTGCGCGGCCGCAGACGAGGGACTGGACGTTTTAAAGGAGCCGATCGCCATCATCGGGGACCGCGACCGCAAGGGGAGTGTCGTCCTCGCGGCCTCGCCCCGGCTCAAGCGGGAGTTCGGTGTGCGGACGGGTCACCGGCTGTATGAGATCCCGGACGATCCGTCGATCCGGCTCATCGAACCGAAGATGGGCTTCTACGTCCGGGTGTCGATGGAGATCACCCGGCTCCTTGGCGAATACGTGCCGAAGGAAGCCATCCACGTGTACAGCATCGACGAGGCGTTTGTCGATCTCGGCGGGACGGAGCGGCTGTGGGGGCCTCCGGAAGAGACCGTAAAGCGGATCCAGGACCAGCTGCTTGCCCAGTTCCAGATGCCGGCCGCCATCGGTATGGGGCCGAACATGCTATTGGCGAAGATCGCCCTCGACCTGGACGCAAAAAAGACCGGATTCGCCAGATGGACGTACGGGGATGTCCCGGAAAAACTGTGGCCGGTCGCCCCGCTGTCGGGAATGTGGGGAAACGGCCGCCGGATGGAGCGCCGGCTGAACAGCCTTGGCATCTTTTCCGTCGGCGACCTTGCCCATGCCGATCTCAAGCTGTTGGAGAAGGAGTTCGGCGTCATGGGCAACCAGCTGTACCACCATGCATGGGGCATCGACCTGTCGGAGCTCGGTGCACCGCTTATCGCGGGGCAGGTCAGCTATGGGAAGGGCCAGGTGCTTTACCGCGATTACGTGAAGCGGGAGGATATCCTCGCCGTCATCCTGGAGATGTGCGAAGACGTGGCACGGCGCGCGCGGGAAGCAGGCCGCGCCGGTCGCACCATCCACCTGTCCGCCGGCTACAGCGAGAACGCGTACGGGGGAGGGTTTTCCCGCTCCCGGTCGCTTGAGACGGCCACCAACTCGACAATGGCCATCTACCAGGTATGCACCACGCTTCTTGATGAGTTCCACGACGGCCGCCCGGTCCGTCGGCTCGCCCTTTCGCTTTCCAATCTGGAGGAGGAGCACTCCATGCAGCTCAGCTTGTTCGAGACGCGCAAGTGGGAGGAGCGCAAGCTCGGCGCCGCCATGGATGCAATCCGGTCGAAGTACGGCCCGGCCGCCATTTTGCGCGCCGTCTCCTATACGGATGCCGGAACCGCCGTCGGGCGGGCGAAGCTGATCGGCGGCCACAAGATGTAACTCCACCGCCGGCAGCACGGACGGCGGTTTCGTCATTCAGGGCACCGATTTCATCATTCGGTGATGGAGTCTAGTCATTCGCGCCTCCGGTTTCGCCATTCATGCGGTGAATGACGAAATGGCGGGCCCAATGATGAAATTACCGGTCCCAATGACGAGATCGACAGGACGAATGACGAAACTGGGCAGCAGATACAAGCCGCCCGGCCTTTCCCGGAAGCCAAAAACCGGCCATGCCGCAGCATGACCGGTTCCGGTTCAGGATCCTTGTTCTTTTTTCAGCGCTTCCATCCGGGTGCGGTAATCATCGATCTTTGCATCGATCCGCTCGACTTCAGAGTTGATCGCGTTACGCTTTTCCTCTTCGAGCCCGTCCAGGATAAGGAGGTGGGCTTCTTCCCGTGCAATGCTCCTGTCATTCAGGGCATCCCGCATGGCTTCATCGATCAGGCCTTTTTCCAGCATCAGATCGGCAGCGCCCATGAACCTGTACTTTTCGCTCGTGGCCGCGCGCTTCGCGAGTGTAGCCCGTTCGGATATGCGGTGGAGGGCCGTCGAGCTTTCCCATCCGTCCGGCGACTGGTAGACGAGGAGGGAGAGGTCGAGGTCGGACGGCAGCCAGTACTCCGTCATGCCGCCGGTCATCTCTTCCAGGCTGTCGGCCCCATGGTAATTGCCGTTCCCGGCATCGGCTACGGCTTTCAGCTGGCTTTCCGCCTCTGCGTCGACCTGGAAGCCGATGATGTCGACGTGGCGTCCGGGATGGTCTTTGACGAAAGCCGCGGCTTCCTTGACCGGGTCGCCGCCGCACGTCTCCGCCCCGTCGCTTACGACATAGACCGTGATGTCGCCTTCATGCTGCGCGAGATCTTCCCGCGCCTGGCGGATGGCGCCGGCGAGCGGTGTCCATCCGGCCGCCTGCACGCCGTCGACGGCAGCGTTGAACGTTTCCGCGTCATACTTCCCGGATGGGTAGATGTCCTCAATGGTACCGCAGGAAAGCGCCTTGTCGGCTTCGTTCTGTGTGCCGGCATGACCGTATGCATAAAGAGCCACGTCGCTTTTCTGGCCGATTGTGCGGCCGAAGCTCCTCACCGCGCTTTTGGCGGTTTCCATCTTCAGCTGCCCATCGGCTTCCAGCAGCATGCTGGAGCTGGCGTCGAGGAGGATGACGGCCTTTTCTGGGAAGGCCGGCCGCGTTTCTGATTCGACTTCATGGGGTTCGGGCAGGAGCGGCTCGTCAAAGGCCGGCTCGTACTCTGCCAGCCATCCGACAAGTTCACTGTAGGACGGGGTGCCGAGTGTGCCGGCGATTGCACCGAACAGGGCATCGGGGTCATCTCCCGCCGCTTCGGCGGCAGGCTTCACGCTGTCGAGAAAAGCATCGCGGATGGTTTCCGGCACTTCCCGGCCGTTCCATGTGGAGGCTTCCCCTTCAATCGTGAAATCGGCCGTGAGCTCGCCTGGCGGCAAAGCGGCAAGCTCGTCCGCCGTCTCCGCTTGCAAAACGACGGGGGAGAATGCCGCCTGATCCGTTTCCTTCTTATTTTCCGCAGCGGGGGCGGACCCGGCCGCTTCATCCGGCACCTGCTCGGGCGAATCCGCGGTTCCGCCTGAGCATCCTGCCAACAGGGCGGCGGCCAACAAAGTGATTAACAATGGTTTCACAGTTGCTCCTCCTATTCTGATCTTCGGGTTTATCTACGGAGCGGCGCGCAAAAGGTTTCATCCGGCGTACAGGCAGGGAAAGAGCACATCTTTATTAAGGAGAGTGATGCGGATGATCCGCGACAGAGGGAATATCAAATGGACGGCGATGATGCTGCCGGAGCATCTGAAACTTTTGAGGGAGTGGCAGGAAGAGGAGGGAAGACGGGAGCCGCTCGAGCCGGATCCCCAGCAGATGGAGGAATGGGACCGGATGCTGCATGAGGCACTCGAGTATGGAAGCCTGCTGTCCGTCTCCAGCCGGACGCCGGGCGGGGAGTCGTGCTGCACGGGGGCGGTCCATCACTTCGATCCGGCTTCGGGAACGATCCGGATGGTCGGTTCGGACGGGGAGCCGGCAGTCATCCGGACTTCGGACATCCTCGATATTTCAACAACCGGATAATTTGCATTCCGGCACTTCTCGGATTTCTGAACATTTGCTACACTGGATATCGGCCAAACATAGAAGGGAGAACAGGATCCGTGAATGTGTTCATGCAATTGGGGTGGTTTTTCAAAGAGCGGAAAAAGCAGTACCTCATCGGCATCCTGATGCTGCTTGTCGTAGCGGGGCTCCAACTGCTGCCGCCGAGGGTCATCGGCTATGTCGTCGATGAGATCCGGCTCGGCACGCTGACGGGGGCAGGGCTCGGCAGGTGGCTGCTCATCCTTGCCGGAGCGGCGCTCGCGATGTACGTGCTCCGCTACTACTGGCGGATCATGATCTTCGGTTCGTCGGTGCTTCTCGGGCGAAGGCTCCGCAGCGAGCTGTTCGCCCATTTCACGAAGATGTCGTCCTCTTTTTACCAGCAGCGCCGGGTCGGCGACCTGATGGCGCACGCGACCAATGATATCCGCGCCGTCCAGCAGACGGCCGGGCATGGCGTGCTGACACTTGTCGATTCGGTCACGACGGGCGGGGCGGTCATCATCGCGATGGCCGTGACGATCGACTGGAAGCTGACGCTCATCGCGCTTCTCCCGATGCCATTGATGGCGGTGCTGACCAGCTGGTACGGCAAAATGCTGCACGAGCGCTTCCGAACGGCGCAGGAAGCTTTCTCCGACCTGAACGACAAAACCCAGGAAAGCATCGCCGGCATCAAAGTCATCAAGACGTTCGGGCAGGAAGAGGAGGACATCGATGACTTCAGGAAGCTGTCCGCGGATGTCGTCGGGAAGAACGTCCGCGTCGCCAGGGTGGACGCCCTGTTCGACCCGACCATCTCCCTGATCGTCGGCCTGTCCTTTTTCCTCTCGATCATCTTCGGGGCACGATTTATCCTGAACGGCGATATGACGCTCGGGGATCTGGTCGCTTTCAACGCCTATCTCGGCCTTCTTGTATGGCCGATGCTCGCGTTCGGCTTCCTCTTCAATATCGTCGAGCGGGGCAGGGCGTCCTACGGCAGGATCCGTGAACTTCTTGCGGTCCCGCCCGACATCGGTGATGCGGACGGAGCGGCGGATGCGTCACCCCGAGGGGACCTCGCCTTCGACATCCTGGAATTCCGGTTCCCCGAAGCGGAACATCCGGCACTCCGCAATGTCCGGTTCACACTGAAAAAAGGCGAGACACTCGGAATCGTCGGCAGAACCGGATCCGGCAAGACGGCCATCCTGAAGCTGCTTCTGCGCGAGTTCGAGGGGTATGACGGTGCGATTACATATGGGGGGATCCCGATCACCGGCTACCGCAAAGAGCGGCTCTTGGAAGCGTTCGGCTACGTGCCGCAGGATCATTTCCTGTTCTCGGCAACTGTCCGGGAAAACATCGCATTCACCGATGTGGATGCCCCATTCGCCAAGGTGAGGGAAGCTGCGCGCCTGGCGCATATCGATGAGGATATTCTCGGCTTTGCGGACGGCTATGACACCGTTGTCGGCGAGCGGGGCGTTTCGCTGTCGGGCGGCCAGAAGCAGCGCATCTCCATTGCGCGGGCCCTGCTCATGGAGCCGGAACTCCTCATCCTGGACGACTCGCTGTCCGCGGTCGATGCCCGCACGGAGGAGGCGATCCTTGCCGCACTGAAGGAAACGCGCACGGAGGAAACGACGATTATCACTTCCCACCGGATGAGCGCCATCCAGCACGCCCATCAGATCATCGTCATGGAAGACGGCACGATCGCCGAGAAGGGTACGCATGAGGAACTGATGGCACTCGGCGGAATCTATCATGAAATGTACCGGCTGCAGCAGCTTGAAGCACTGGTCGAACAGGGAGGGGATGCATAATGGATGCACCTGAACAGCAGAAACTGACCGGGCGCGACCAGTGGCGCGTCCTCAAGCGGCTGCTCCGATATCTCCGCCCGCATAAGGGAGCGGCGACCGTTGCGCTCATTCTGCTCGGGCTTACCGTGCTCGGAAGTGTCCTCGGCCCGTACCTGATCAAGACATTCATCGATGACTATCTGACGCCGCGGGAATTTCCGGCACAACCGCTCATGCTCCTTGCCGGCGCTTATCTGTCGATTCTCGTGCTGAATGCGGTGTTCGGCTATGTCCAGCTCCTGAAATTCCAGGAGATCGCCCTTCGCATCGTCCGCCAGATCCGGATCGACGCCTTCACGAAAGTGCATCGACTCGGGATGCGGTACTTTGACAAAACTCCGGCGGGGGGCACCGTCTCCAGGGTGACGAATGACACCGAAGCTATCCTCGAGATGTTCGTGGACGTACTCGTCGGATTCCTGCAGAGCGGGTTCCTCATCATCGGCGTGTACATCGCGATGTTCGCGCTCGATGTGCAGCTTGCCCTCCTGTCGCTTCTTCTGTTGCCGCTCATCTTCCTTATCATGTGGATCTACCGGAAGTACAGCTCCGAATTTTATCAGGATCTCCGTGAACGGCTCAGCCAGCTAAATGGCAAAATCGCGGAATCTCTGAACGGCATGGGCATGATCCAGGTGTTCAGGCAGGAAAAGCGGTTCCGGGAGGAGTTCGGGGAGATCAACGACAAGCATTATGAGGCCGGCATGCGAAACATCAAGCTGGATGGCCTGCTGCTGCGCCCGGCAGTCGATATTGTCTATGCGCTCGGGCTGATCCTGCTCCTGTCCTATTTCGGAATCACGTCGTTCAGCGAACCGGTGGAGATCGGGGTCATCTATGCGTTCGTGACCTACATCGACCGGTTCTTCGAGCCGATCAACCAGGTGATGCAGCGCCTGTCGATTTTCCAGCAGGCCATCGTCGCGGCCGACCGGGTGTTCCGGCTCATGGACGACCCGGAAATGGAACCGGCACAGCCTGAGCAAGGCGACGCACGCATCGCCGAAGGCAAAATTGAATTCAGGGACGTTTCCTTCTCCTATGACGGAAAGACAGATGTCCTGAAACAGATCAGTTTCACCGCCAACCCGGGGGAGACGGTAGCACTGGTCGGCCATACCGGTTCAGGAAAAAGCTCCATCATCAACCTGCTCATGCGATTCTATGAGTTTGAGCGGGGGGAGATCCTGATCGACGGACAGCCGATCAGGTCCTATCCTAAAGATGAGCTCCGGGAGAAGACCGGGCTTGTCCTGCAGGATCCGTTCCTGTTTTACGGGGATATCGAAAGCAATATCCGGCTATTTGACGGGTCGATCGGTTCCGGCGAGGTACAGGCAGCCGCCGAATTCGTCCAGGCTGATCCGTTTGTCCGGAGCCTGCCGGACGGTTACGGCCAGAAAGTGACGGAGCGGGGCTCCACGTTCTCGGGCGGACAGCGCCAGCTGATTGCATTCGCCCGGACGATGGTCAAGGAACCGAAAATCCTCATCCTTGACGAGGCGACGGCCAATATCGACACTGAGACCGAGGTGGCGATTCAGAAAGGTCTGGAGAGGATGCGGAAAGGCCGGACAACGATCGCCATCGCGCACCGTCTCAGCACGATCCAGGACGCGGACCTGATCCTCGTTCTCCATCAGGGCGAGATCGTGGAGCGGGGCACCCATAGGGAGCTGCTTTCCAAAGGCGGCCTCTACCACAAGATGTACCGTCTCCAGAACGGCATACTGGAAGAAAACGAGGCCCGATGATCGGCATTTGACGAAATCGTGAAGAATACGAATAAGCAGATGGCAAGCGCCTTTCGCCTGCCATCAGCTTATTTCTTCTGCCTCTTCATGTTTCTGGCCGACACGTTTCCAGCTTGCGGGAATATACCGTAAAGACAACAAACTGTCACAGACAGGAATGGCGAAAACGCAATCGGATTCTGATAGTATAAGGACAGCAAGAGAAAGGGGGATTGTGGTGTCGACAGACCTCAACATCCTATTGGCATTCGGAGCGGGGTTCCTCAGTTTCATCTCCCCGTGTACGCTGCCGCTATATCCTGCATTCATCTCCTACATCACCGGCATGTCGCTGGATGATCTGAAGTCGGACCGGGGAAAGATGTCAAAAAGCGGAATCCTGCATACGGTGTTTTTCCTGCTTGGCTTCTCGGCCATCTTCATCGCCCTCGGGTTCGGCACGTCATTTATCGGTTCGTTCTTCGTCAGGTACGATGACCTTCTCAGACAGATCGGCGCCATCTTCATCGTCGCATTCGGCCTGATGATCGTCGGGCTCCTGAATCCCGAGTTTCTTATGAAGGAGCGGAGGATCCAGTTCAAGAACCGGCCGGCCGGCTATTTCGGCTCCGCGGTGATCGGCCTTGCTTTTGCCGCCGGATGGACGCCGTGCAGCGGCCCGATCATCGGTGCCATCATCGCGCTTGCCGGGCAGAATCCGGGATCGGGTATGTGGTACATGCTGGCCTATGTGCTGGGCTTTGCCATTCCATTCTTCGTTTTGTCTTTCTTTATCACGAAGCTCTCGATCATCCGGAAATACAGCAACATCATCATGAAAGTCGGCGGCTGGGTCATGATTCTCGTCGGGATCCTCTTGTTCTTCGACGGCATGACGATGATCATCGGCTGGCTGAGTCCGATCTTCGGAGATTTCCAGGGATTCTGATATCATGAAGACATCAACACTGCCGCGGGAAAGGAGGGATCCGGCAATGGAGCAAATCAATTCATTTGAGGAGTGGATCGGCACGCTGGAAGAGGAAGGCACATTGCTCCTCTTCGTCAAGACCGACAACTGCTCGGTCTGCGAAGGCCTGCTTCCGCAGGTAGCAGCCCTTGAAGAAGATTATGCATTTCCTTTTTATTTGGCCAACGCTGCACAGGTTCCGGAGCTGGCCGGACAATTGTCACTTTTCACCGCACCTGTCGTTCTGCTGTTCAAGGAAGGCCGGGAGTTCGCCCGCTTTGCCCGTTTCGTCCCGATGGCAGATCTGAAACACCGGATGGACGAACTCGAGCTGGCGGGTGGACAATATGAATGAATTCATCAACCGGATTTTCACCGAGATTCCCGCGCCGGTCCTGATTATTGCTTCGACCGTGATTTTCGCCATGGCGGGACTCGGCGCGGTGATCATGCGCTCCAGGGCAAGCAAACAGCCTGCGAGCGCCAAAAAGATCATCCTGCCGCCGATCATGATGTCGACGGGCGCACTGATGTTCCTTTTCGAACCATTCCGCGTCGCCTGGCCACATGTGTTCGAGGCACTGGCCATCGGCATCCTGTTTTCATTCCTTCTTATCCGGACATCCAGGTTCGAGGAGAGCGGGGGAGAGATTTACCTGAAGCCGTCAAAGGCATTCATCTTTATCCTGGCCGGCCTGCTCATCCTGCGGGTGGCAGGAAAACTGATTCTCAGCAGCACGATCGATGTCGGGGAACTTGCCGGGATGTTCTTCCTCCTCGCATTCGGCATGATCGTCCCATGGCGCATCGCCATGTATCTGCAATACAAAAAACTGCAGTCCCGCATCGGGGCAGCAGCATGAAAAACCGCCATTCCGGTCAATTTGGAATGGCGGTTTTAAATTTAGTCTGTAGATGAATGATGATTTCCTCACAAGCTCCGTCCGGCTCCAGCGCCCAGCAACCAGCAAACTTCACCCTCTTCATTGCGATAAGTCAACATCGGCCCGTTCCTCACCGTGTTTCCTTTATCTTGTTCCGAAGTACTCCCGTTTGTACGTTGCAGAACGGGCGCTTGCGCTTTTGTGTTCAATCCCTGCTGAACTGATACAGATTTTTGTATGGTGTATCGTCGATCTGCATCTCTTCCAGCTTTTTCTTGAGAAATTTATGGTCACGCTTCGGCGTCGCAAGGATATAGCCGCGGATGATATGGTCAAGCTCAATCCGTTTCGCTTTTTCACGCAGGGCCAGTTGCCCGATCCTGCCTGCAATCTTCTGCTTGGCGACCGGGCGGAACAGTTCCGGTACGGGCGAGACGAGCTCATTCAGCATTTCTTTGGACTCAGGCGTCCACAGATGAAGCGATTTATTGACATAGTATTCTTCCCAGTCGAGCGTTGACCGTCCATCTTCCTTCGGCAGGGCCTTCAAAAACTTGCGGAACATGAAATACCCGCCGATTGCGAACAGGCCGATCAGGACAGCCGCCCAGAACAGGATAAACCAGAGAAACCAGCCTTCCAGCAACACTCTCACCTCTTTTGCATTCTCCAACAATTATAAGGGGGGCGCCGACTTTTTTCACCTCCGTTGTATTCTTTTCACCAAATCGCCCTATGTAACGGGTGAAAGGGGGGAGAAAACATGGCAAACATCATCTTCAAGAACGCATCCATCCGGCTTCACTTTGACGCGGGCCTGGACGGGGAGGGCAAGCCGGTCGTCAAGCTGAAGACCTACCGGAATGTGTCCGGTTCGGCGGATGCGGAATCTCTGGCAGCTGCTGTCGGCGCACTCGGAAGCCTATCGGGCTACCCGTACATCGCAGCCGAGAAGATCGAAACGGCGGAAATCACAGAATACTGATCTTCCTTGGCCGGAAGATCATAAAAGGAGGGGTAGGAAATGGATCAGACTCTGGAACTCATTTTCAGGACAGCCGGAGGCAAGCGGATGACTTTCTCAGTCGATGAGCCGAAGGAAGGGCTCACGGAACCGGAGGTGCGCCAGGCGATGCAGGAAGTGATCGACAGCGGCGTCTTCGGCACGGACGGACACCCGCTTGAATCTGCCGAGGCCGCCCGCATCGTATCCCGCGGCGTGACTGACATCATTACAGCCTGACCATGGCCTCCCGGCAATGCCGGGGGGCTTCTTTTTGAACCGATATGCAGGAAGAAACAACATGGGAAGGAGGACACCATCATGCAGGAATGGATGACGTTCATCCAGGATCTCGGATTCCCGATTTTTGTATCGTTTTACCTGATGCACAGGGTGGAGACAAAACTGACCGCCATTCACGAAGCACTTGTGTCACTCAAAGCGGGTTAGTTCATCGGATTGTCGGAAAAACGGGGGCGGTCTCTGTTGAAGGCACCCCCCGTATCCGATAAGATGAAAAGTAAATGAAGAAGTAAAGGCGGTATTACTGATGAAAAAACTCATCTCGGCTGCGGCGATGGTAATCATGGCCGCACTGGTGCTCGGCGCCTGTAACGCAGGAAAGTTCCAAGGGGACTTTTCCTGGGAGGTCCAGCCGTTTGAATATACGAACCAGCATGATGAAAAGGTCTCGCTTGAAGACCTGAAAGGCCAGCCATGGCTCGCGCAGTTCGTCTTTACCAATTGTACATCGGTGTGTCCGCCGATGATGTTCAATATGGCGGAAGTCCAGGACAATCTGGCGGAAGCCGGCATCGAGGATTATAAAATCGTCTCATTCAGCGTCGATCCTGAATACGACACGCCGGAAAAGCTCCAGGAGTATTTGGATTCCTTTGAGGTTGCCGACCAGTCCAAATGGGAGATGCTGACGGGATATGACATGGAAGACATCGCAGACCTGGCTGTGAAATCGTTCAAAGTTCCGGTCATCGCGCCTCCGCAAGGCTCGGATCAGGTCACACACGCCTCCTCGTTCTTCCTCGTAAACCAGGAAGGGGAAGCTGTCAAAAGCTATGACGGATATATGGAAGTCCCACATGAAATCATCGTCGAAGACATGGAAGCTCTGATCGAAGCGGGAGCCTGATGTGAAAAAGCCGGCAAATGCCGGCTTTTTCCGTGGAAGGGGGATGAGGATGGCCAAGCGGAAAATCATAAAAAACAGGAGGAAGCCGCTGCGCAAAGGCGGCTGCCTGATTGCGTCATTCATCTTTCTCATCCCTTCAATGATTGTTTTATACGTCATGACCGCCCTGTTTTGGTCAGCGCTCCGGGATGTCCCGTTCATCCGTGAGCTGAATGAGTATGCCGACCATACCCCGGACAGGCTGTTTGATATCCGGGTGCCTGAGAATTACGTGCCGCTCTACAAAGAAGCGGCGGATGAATATGGAATACCGTGGACGCTTCTGGCCGCCCACCACCGGGTCGAGACGCGGTTCAGCACAATGGATCCGCTTGTCTCGCCGGCAGGTGCGGAAGGACATATGCAATTCATGCCTTGCACCTGGGTCGGATGGTCCCATCCCAGCTGCTCAGGGCTGGGAAAAGGAGAAATTCCTGAAGTTGAAAAGACCGACCCTGAGGCGATCCGTTCATACGGCGGGTACGGGCTGGATGCAGACGGGGACGGAAAGGCAGACCCGTTCAACCTTCGCGATTCGCTTTATAGTGCGGCGAGCTACCTGGCGCAAAACGGTGCGGCAGAAGGGCAGTTGGAGCAGGCAATCTTCCTGTACAACCACAGCGACCAGTACGTTGAGGATGTCATGTCATTTTACAGGGATTACCAACAGAGGGCAGATGAATACAGCGGAAAATAAAGGAACACAAAAAAGAGGACCGTTTTGGTCCTCTTTTTTGTGTGTTCTGTTATGCTCTGCGCATGGCTTTAAGGATAAAGCTGACGACGAACACAAGAATCAGTGCGCCGATCAGGGCAGGGATCAAAGCGATGCCTGCAACGTCAGGACCAAAGTTCCCGAAGAGTGCGCCGCCGATCCATGCGCCGATGATACCTGCGATGATGTTACCGATGATGCCGCCCGGGATGTCCTTGCCGAGAATCAGTCCTGCGAGCCATCCGATGATACCGCCGATGATAAGATACATTAAGAATTCCATGTTGCCTTCACTCCTTCTAAAATTTTTATTATGACGTTACAGTACTTTATATATCCAAAAGTGTCCGGGCTAAAACCTAATATGCCCAAAACAAAGTCGAAAAACCTCAGAAAAAAATGGAATCAGAAAGATTTAAATATTGAAATATCAATCTCTTTCCTATATAATCATAAAAAAGCAGAAGGAGATGGACACGATGGACATCGAACGGATGAAAGTTCTTGACCGCCACGCATTTCTGTTTGCCTTGGTCCACAGCTTGTTCGTCGTTTCCCTTGCCTATGACTTCATCAGCTTTTACTGAAGCCTGACATCGCACATGGAAATCCGGCCTTCCTTCATGGATTGCCGGATTTTCTGCGTCTGCCGGTTCAGCGGATCTTAAGGTGAAGCAAGAGCAGTTCGGATATCTGGCATTCGCCGTTTGTCGGAAGTGAGGGTCATTCAATTTTCTTATGCTCTTCAATCAATATTATGTAATTTACTTATCGTGCGTAATTCGATAAGATAAGGAAGAGAAAAGTGGATCCATCCGTCTTTTCACGTAGAAACAGAGGAGGAAAAGCAATGGCTAAGAGCACACAAACAGTTAAAAGCAATCTGCACAACAGCCGCCAGTCGTTCGAGCTGAACGGCAAGACGTACAACTACTACCGTCTGAAGGCTCTGCAGGATGCAGGCATCGCTGATGTATCGCGCCTGCCTTACTCCATCAAAGTGCTGCTGGAATCTGTACTTCGCCAGCACGATGGCTATGTTATCAAAGATGAGCACGTTGAAAACCTTGCAAAATGGGGCACGGATGTCGACCCTTCATCGGAAGTTCCGTTCAAGCCTTCCCGCGTCATCCTTCAGGACTTCACAGGCGTTCCGGTCGTCGTCGACCTCGCATCGATGCGCCAGGCAATGGCGGATCTCGGCGGAAACCCTGACGAGATCAACCCTGAAATTCCTGTCGACCTCGTAATTGACCACTCCGTCCAGGTTGACCGCTACGGCAGCGAAGAAGCACTCCGCCTGAACATGGAACTGGAGTTCGAGCGCAACGCCGAGCGTTACCAGTTCCTCAACTGGGCGCAAAAGGCCTATGACAACTACCGTGCCGTACCACCGGCAACCGGTATCGTTCACCAGGTCAACCTCGAGTACCTCGCAAGCGTTGTACACGAAATCGAAAACGAAGACGGCACATTCGAAACATATCCGGATACACTCGTCGGAACCGACTCCCATACGACAATGATCAACGGGATCGGCGTACTCGGCTGGGGCGTCGGCGGTATTGAAGCAGAAGCAGGCATGCTTGGCCAGCCTTCGTACTTCCCGCTTCCTGAAGTCATCGGCGTCAAGCTGACGGGCGAACTCCCGAACGGCGCGACGGCAACCGATCTTGCGCTCCGTGTCACACAACTTCTCCGCGAGAAAGGCGTCGTCGGCAAATTCGTCGAATTCTTCGGCTCTGGCGTTGCACAGCTTCCGCTTGCGGACCGCGCGACCATCGCCAACATGGCACCTGAATACGGCGCGACTTGCGGCTTCTTCCCGGTAGACGAAGAATCCCTCAACTACATGCGCCTGACAGGCCGTGACGAAGACCATATCGCCGTCACGAAGAAGTATCTCCAGGAAAACGACATGTTCTTCACTCCGGACAACGTGGAACCGACTTACACGGACACAGTCGAACTCGACCTGTCCACGATCGAGCCGAACCTGTCCGGACCTAAGCGCCCTCAAGACCTCATCCCGATGTCCAAGATGAAGGAAGAGTTCAACAAGGCGATCACGGCTCCGATGGGCAACCAAGGCTTCGGTCTTACAGAAAAAGAAATCGACAAAAAAGGCACAGTCGAGTTCGAAGACGGCCGCACAGTCGAAATGAAGACCGGCGACCTCGCGATTGCAGCGATCACATCGTGCACGAACACGTCGAACCCTTATGTCATGCTCGGCGCCGGACTCGTCGCGAAAAAAGCCGTCGAAAAAGGCATCCGCCCGCCGGCATATGTCAAGACGTCGCTCGCTCCAGGTTCGAAAGTCGTTACCGGCTACCTCGAAGCCGCGGGCCTCAACACGTACCTTGACCAGATCGGCTTCAACACAGTCGGCTACGGCTGCACAACGTGCATCGGTAACTCCGGCCCGCTTCTTCCGGAAATCGAAAAGACGATCATGGACAACGACCTGCTCGTATCCTCCGTCCTTTCCGGTAACCGGAACTTCGAAGGCCGGATCCACCCGCTCGTCAAGGCAAACTACCTTGCTTCGCCACCGCTCGTCGTCGCATATGCCCTTGCAGGCACAGTGAACATCGACTTCGAGAAAGAGCCGATCGGACGCGCAACAGACGGCACGGACGTCTACCTGAAAGACATCTGGCCATCCACTGAAGAAGTGAAGGCTGAAATCGAGCGGACAGTCACACCTGACCTCTTCCGCAAAGAGTATGAGCATGTCTTCACGGAGAACGAGCGCTGGAACGCGATCGAAACAACGGATGACTCCCTGTATGACTTCGACCCTGAATCGACATACATCCAGAATCCTCCGTTCTTCGAAGGACTGTCGAAGGAAGCAAGCCCGATCCAGACGCTTGCAAACCTCCGTGTCATCGGCAAGTTCGGCGACTCGATCACGACAGACCACATTTCTCCAGCAGGCGCGATCGGTAAAGATACGCCTGCCGGCAAGTACCTGCGTGAGCGCGGCGTTGAGCCACGCTACTTCAACTCGTACGGTTCCCGCCGCGGTAACCACGAAGTTATGATGCGCGGTACATTCGCGAACATCCGGATCCGCAACCAGATCGCAAAAGGCACAGAAGGCGGCTACACGACTTACTGGCCTACAAAAGAGATCATGCCGATCTACGATGCTGCGATGAAGTATCAGGAAGACGGCACGGGCCTCGCAATCCTTGCCGGAAAAGACTACGGCATGGGCTCCTCCCGTGACTGGGCTGCGAAGGGCACGAACCTTCTCGGCATCAAGACAGTCATCGCCGAAAGCTACGAGCGGATCCACCGTTCGAACCTCGTCATGATGGGCGTTCTTCCGCTCCAGTTCATGAAGGGCGACAGCGTGGAATCCCTCGGCCTGACAGGCGAAGAGGAAATCAGCGTCAACCTCACGGACAACGTGAAGCCACGCGATATCCTGACAGTCACCGCGACTGCCAAAGATGGTTCCGTCAAGGAATTCCAGGCGCTCGCACGCTTCGACTCCGAAGTGGAAGTGGACTACTACCGCCACGGCGGCATCCTTCAGATGGTTCTCCGTAACCGCCTGAAAGCCAACTGATCCATATTTCGTTGACAGACAGCCTGAAGAGGAAACTCTTCAGGCTGTTTTTCGCTTAATTTGACTGGCATGACCGGAAGGCAGCCGGCAGGCCGGCACCGGACGCGGCCCGGTGGTTTCCGGTATAATGGCAGTGAGGTGAATGGAATGTATGTGAACGAAACATCAGTCAAGGTGCGCTACTCGGAAACCGACCAGATGGGCGTCGTCTATCATGCCAATTACTTGGTCTGGATGGAGATTGGACGGACATCGCTCATAGAGGACATCGGTTTCCGCTACGATAAACTGGAGGAAGAGGGATACCTGTCACCGGTGATCGACTTGAACATCAGCTATAAAAATGCGATGCGCTACGGAGAATCAGCCATTATCCGGACGTGGATCGAGTCTCACGGCCGCCTAAGGACGACATACGGCTATGAGATCCTCCATGAGGACGGCACGGTTGCCGCGACGGGGCAGTCCGTCCATACGCTTGTCCATAAGGAAACATTCCGTCCGGTCGGCCTGCGCAAGGCAGATCCGGAATGGGATGCAAAATACCGGGAACTGGCCAGGGAGCTTTCCTGATGGCATTCGGCGTCAAACGGCAGGAAGTGACTGATTGGAAAGATGCCGTCAGCAGGGGAGAGATCGCATTTCTGACTCACTACTGGCTGGATGACCGTTTTCCCGGCTGCAAAACGGTCACAAAAGCCGGTTGCGCCGACCTCCCAAAACTTGAGAAGTGGGGCAGACAGTACGGTCTCCGGCCGGAATGGATCGATCACAAGGAGCGATATCCGCATTTTGACCTGTTCGGCGATAGGGAATATGAGATCCTCAAAAAAGAGGGAAGGGAAGACCTGATCAGCCGATTCAGGCTGACCGGCACACAAAAAGCGTGAATCCGCCGCGGGATTCACGCTTTCTCTTTTTCATATGTGTATCTGGGTTCATCCAAAGCGGCATCATAACCGACAACGAGGTCGTGTCCGTCAAAGTACCACTCATCATCATTCTCGACAAAATAAGTGATGCCGCCGGACTCCGCCTGTGCGGCCGGGTTTTCTGGTTTCTCGACCGAGAGTCCAAGGGAAAAGCCGGGCTGCAGTCCGGATCCGCCATAGCGGACCGTAAAGCGGACAAAATCACCGGTTCCGAGCCCCATCTCGTCATGAAACCATTTCTGTGCGTCTTCGGAAACTCTGATTTCCATGGAACACACCGCCTTCCGTGATCTCCCTACAGTATACTAAAGCCACTTCACCTTTGGCTCGGTTCCCGCCTTGATGCGGCCGATGTTCGCACGGTGGCGGTAGAAGATGAAGGCGGATAAGACAATGATGACAACCAGAAGGTACAGGTCGCCCGTCCTGAAATAATTGATGACCGCATAAATCAGTGCGATGACACCCATCGCCATCGAAGTGAGGGAGACAATCTTCGTCAGCTTCAGGATAACGAGGAAAGATGCGATCAGAAGAAGGAAGAAAGGCCAGCTGTAGCCGAGGATGACACCTCCGGATGTCGCAACCGCCTTTCCGCCGCGGAACTTTGCGAACACCGGGAACATATGGCCGACGACCGCTGCGATGCCGAGTGTCAGAGGGTGGATGCCCGAGTCTGCAAATGCCGGAATCTGAAGAAGGAGAACAGCAGCCGTCCCTTTCAGGATGTCCATGAGGGTCACCGCGATACCGGCCTTTTTGCCGAGTACACGAAACGTGTTTGTGGCGCCGAGGTTGCCGCTGCCCGACTCCCGGATGTCTTTGTTATAGAAAATCTTCCCGATCCAAAGCCCCGATGGCAGAGAGCCCAGTAAATATGCGAGGAGAAGCACGATAGCCGTATCCATAGCAAACCTCTTTTCAGTTTAAGGGTTGGTCATAACAGTCAGTCTCAGTTTACATCATCAGCGCCGCCTGCACAATGCCCCGCCAACGGGCCGAAAAAGCACGATTCCCCGGGAAACATTGCAACGGCGGGCTTTTGTAGTCTACAATGAAGTGCGGGACTCCCGACCCGGCGGTTGGACACACGCCGGCAAAACAAGTACAATAGGAACATATACGAACAAACGTTTGATGGAGGAATCCTCTTGGCCAAAATTACAGAAAACATGAATTACAACGATGATTCGATCCAAGTGCTCGAGGGGCTCGAAGCGGTACGCAAGCGGCCGGGCATGTATATCGGCTCGACCGATTCACGGGGACTTCATCACCTTGTCTATGAAATCGTTGACAACTCGGTCGATGAGGCGTTGGCCGGATTCGGCGAAGAAATCAATGTCACCGTCCATAAAGACGGCAGTGTGAGCGTAAGAGACCACGGACGCGGCATGCCGACGGGCACCCACAGCACGGGCAAACCGACGACGGAAGTTATCCTGACCGTCCTGCACGCAGGCGGCAAATTCGGGCAGGGAGGGTACAAGACGAGTGGCGGGCTCCACGGCGTCGGCGCCTCTGTCGTGAACGCCCTCAGCGAATGGCTCGAAGTGACCGTCTTCAAGGACGGCAAGAAGTTTCGCCAGCGGTTCGAGAGCGGTGGACATGCCGTCACGACACTGGAGGAGATCGGCAAGACACGTGAACGGGGCACGCTCCTCCATTTCAAGCCTGACCCATCCATCTTCTCGACGGTGAAGTACAACTATGAAATCCTGAGCGAACGGCTGAGGGAATCGGCGTTCCTGCTCAAAGGAATGAAAATCACCCTGTCTGACGAAGAAAGCGGCCGGAATGATGAATTCCTCTATGAATCCGGCATCGTGGAATTTGTCGGATATTTAAATGAAGAAAAAGACACGATGCATGACGTCGCCTATATCGAAGGTGAACAGGACGGCATCGAGCTCGAGTTCGCCTTCCAGTTCACCGACGGCTACTCGGAGACGATTTTGTCATTCGTCAACAACGTCCGGACAAAGGACGGCGGGACGCATGAGACAGGTGTCAAAACTGCGATGACGCGGGTCTTCAACGAATATGCCCGGAAAGCGGGACTGCTGAAAGAAAAGGACAAGAACCTCGACGGCGCGGACATCCGCGAAGGGATTTCTGCAATCATCTCCGTAAGGGTACCGGAAGCGCTGCTCCAGTTCGAAGGGCAGACCAAAAGCAAGCTGGGCACCAGCCAGGCGCGCGCGGCAGCAGACGCCGTCGTATCGCAGAAACTCATGTACTACCTGGAGGAGCATGCAGAGCTTTCCGCGACACTCGTCCGCAAGGGGATCCGTGCCCAGCAGGCCCGAGAAGCTGCCCGCAAGGCACGGGAAGACGCACGTTCCGGCAAGAAGCGGAAGCGCTCCGAAATACTGCTGTCCGGCAAGCTGACTCCGGCACAGTCGAAAAACGCAGCGAAGAACGAACTGTATCTCGTCGAGGGTGATTCTGCCGGCGGCTCGGCAAAACAGGGACGCGACCGCACTTTCCAGGCGATTCTGCCGCTTCGGGGCAAGGTCATCAACACGGAAAAGGCGAAGCTTGAGGACATCATGAAGAATGAAGAGATCTCGACGATCATCCATACGATCGGAGGGGGCGTCGGCTCCGACTTTAATGTCGATGATATCGCCTATGACAAAATCATCATCATGACCGATGCCGACACCGACGGCGCCCACATCCAGGTGCTGCTTCTGACCTTCTTCTACCGATACATGAAACCGCTCATCGAGGCCGGCAAAGTCTATCTCGCACTGCCGCCGCTCTTTAAAGTGTCCAAAGGCACCGGCAAAAAAGAGAAGATTGCCTACGCCTGGACGGAGCGCGAACTGGATGCGGCCATCCAGGAAGTCGGAAAAGGCTATATCCTCCAGCGCTACAAAGGGCTCGGCGAGATGAATGCCGACCAGCTCTGGGATACGACAATGAATCCCGAGACCCGTACACTCATCCGCGTCACGATCGAGGACGGGGCAAAATCCGAGCGGCGCGTCACTACGCTCATGGGAGACAAAGTCGAGCCGAGGAGGAAGTGGATCGAGGACAACGTCGACTTCGGCATGGAAGACGGCGCGACGATCCTGGAAAACGAATTCCTGACGGCCGAAACAGCTGAGGAGGAACAGGCATGACGGAAACAGCACGATACCAGGACCTCCCGCTAGAAGAGGTCATCGGCGACCGCTTTGGGCGCTACAGTAAATACATTATCCAGGACCGCGCTCTTCCCGATGCACGGGACGGACTTAAACCGGTTCAGCGGCGCATCCTGTTCGCAATGATGGAAGAAAACAACACACACGACAAGGGATTCCGGAAATCTGCGAAAACGGTCGGTAACGTCATCGGTAAGTACCACCCGCACGGTGACTCATCCGTATACGAAGCCATGGTCCGGATGAGCCAGGACTGGAAACTCCGGCATCCGCTCATCGAGATGCACGGGAACAACGGCTCGCTGGACGGCGACCCGGCTGCCGCCATGCGTTATACGGAAGCCAGGCTTTCCGCGATTGCTTCAGAAATGTTGCGCGATATCGGCAAGCGTACCGTAGACTTTATTCCGAACTACGATGACAACGAAAACGAGCCGACAGTTCTCCCGGCAATGCTGCCGAATCTGCTCATCAACGGTTCGACGGGCATTTCAGCGGGATATGCAACAGATATTCCGCCTCATGCCCTCCACGAAGTGATCGATGCGGTCCTTATGAGAATCGATAATCCGGCCGTAACGACGGATGAACTGATGACCGTCCTGCAGGGGCCGGATTTTCCGACAGGCGGAATCATCCAGGGCGCGGAAGGCATCAAAAAAGCCTACGAGACGGGACGCGGAAAGATCATCGTCCGCTCGAAGACCGAAATCGAAAAGATCCGCGGCGGAAAGCAGCAGATCGTCATCACCGAAATCCCGTACGAAGTGAATAAAGCCCATCTCGTCAAAAAGATGGATGAGCTCCGGATCGACCGCAAGCTTGAGGGCATTTCGGAAGTCCGTGACGAATCCGACCGCACCGGTCTCCGAATTGTCGTGGAACTCAAAAAAGACATCGACGGGGAAGCCATACTCCAATACTTCTTTAAGAACACTGACCTTCAGGTGAGCTACAGTTTCAATATGATCGCAATCGACGAACGGCGTCCGAAGCTGATGTCGCTCGGCATGCTGCTTGATGCTTATATCGCTCATCGGAGAGAAGTTGTCACGAAGCGTTCGGAATACGACCTTCTGCGTGCGAAGGACCGCCTGCACATCGTCGAAGGTCTCATGAAGGCCCTCTCGATCCTTGATGAAGTGATTCGTACGATCCGGGCATCCAAGGACAAGCGTGACGCAAAAAACAACCTGATTGAATCGTATGGCTTCACTGAACCGCAGGCTGAAGCGATCGTCTCCCTACAGCTCTACCGTCTGACAAACACAGATATCACCGAGCTGAAAAAGGAAGAAGGAGAGCTGAAGGCGCTCGTTCAGGAACTCACGGAAATCCTCGGCTCCGAGAAAAAGCTGCTGCGGGTCATCAAGTCCGAACTCAAAGACATCCGAAAGCGCTTCGCGGAACCCCGCCGTTCGATCATCGAGGCGAAGATCCAGGAGATCAAAGTCGACCTCGATATTCTGATCCCGAGCGAGGACGTTGTCGTGACCATCACGAAGGACGGCTATGCCAAGCGGACGAGTCTGCGCTCCTACGGCGCATCAGGCGGCCGGGACCTTGAGATGAAGGAAACCGACCGCCTGCTGTTCGGGGGCACGCTGAACACCCAGCAGACGCTCCTCGTCTTCACTTCATCCGGCAACTACATCTACCAGCCGGTCCATGAGCTGCCGGATATCCGCTGGAAAGATCTTGGCCAGCACGTCTCAAGCATCATCCAGTTGAGCCCGGAAGAAGAGATCATCGCCGCATTCGGCATCGATTCGTTCGACCGCGGGGACACCGATGTCGTCACGGTCACTAAAGGCGGTTTCATCAAACGCTCTGCGCTTGCCGACTACCAGGTCAAGCGGCACAACAGGGCGTATAAGGCCGTTTCCCTTAAGAAAGGGGACACCCTGCAATCAGTGCACCTGGCAAAAGCCACGGACCAGGTGCTGCTCTTCACCCACCTTGCCTACGGAATTCGCTTCCCGATGGAAGATGTTGCTCCGACAGGCGTCCGTACGGCGGGCGTCAAGGGCATCAATCTGAAAGACGGGGATTATGTTGTGTCCTCAGTTCTTCGTACACCGGAAGACGACCGGTCACTGATTCTTGCGACACACCGCGGCGCGGTCAAGCGCATGCCGGTCGACGAATATGAGCTCGGTTCTCGGGCAAAGCGCGGACTGGTATCACTGAAAGAACTGAAATCCAATCCGCACCGTCTTGCGGGCGTCGTTCTCGCCGGCAAGGAAGACACCGTCATCCTGAGGACGGACAAGGAGGCGGAAGTGGCCGTCCTGCCGCATTCCTACCGGATGGCCGACCGCTACTCAAACGGCAGCTTCGCCGTCGACCAGAAAGAAGACGGCTATGTGACCTCGGTCTATCTTGCAGTTGATATGGAAGCAAAAGAAAATGAGCAGGCGTAAATGAAGAGTCCCCCTGTCCGCAGGCCATTTCGGCTGCAGGCAGGGGGACTCTTTTATTATTTTTCACCGGTTTCGTCATTCTTGGGATCAGTTTCGTCATTCACGGTTTCGGTTTCAGCATTCAAAGCGCTAATCTCGTCATTCGGACATGCCGGAAAATTTAATGACGAAATTAACGGGTGGAATGACGGGATTAGGCATGCGAATGGAGTAATCAGACGGCCGGTAACATCTGGAATAGGAAAAAGCGGAGGGTGTACGCCCTCCGCTTTTTCTTCTCAGGAATCGCCGATTCCAAGGTTATCGTAAGTATAATAGCCGTTTTCCTTATGGATCAGGCGCTCCGCAACATCAAGGGCGCCGGATGCGAAAATGTCCTTGGACTGGGCATGGTGCGCAATGGTGATTGTTTCATCGTGGCCGGCAAACAGCACCTCATGCTCACCGGTGATCGTGCCGCCCCGCACTGAATGAATACCGATTTCCTCGTCCGTCCGGGCGCCTTCTTCCTGGCTCCGGTCGTGAACAGGATGAACATTCGGCCTGGCCGACGCAATGGCGTCATACAGTTTAATGAGTGTCCCGCTTGGCGCATCCACCTTTTTGCGGTGGTGGCGTTCAGTCATTTCAATATCGAAGGCAGGGAGAAGGGAGGTGGCATACCGGACAATCTCCGTCACAATATGCACCCCGTAGCTCATATTCGCACTGAAGAATATCGGCTGACGGTCCGCCTTTTCCTTCATCTGTTCGATCAATATTTCTTTCTCTCCTGTAGTCGCGATCACCAGCGGGAGACCGATGTCCGCGGCAAGCAGAGCTTTTGTGAGAACAGGATGCGAGAAGTCGATGACGGCATCGGCTTCAGGCAGGCGTTCATCCGGCCGGTAAACCGGATAGCCGTCGGCAGACTGGCCGCGCAAAAGCAGCACACCTACAATCTCATGTCCCCGTTCCTTGGCAAGGGCAGCGACGCGTTTGTTCGACGCGCCGTACCCGCAAAGCAGCAATCTCATGTCAAACCTCCATCATCATTGATTCAAACTGCCGGACCAGCCGGCTTTGCTCCTCCTCTTCCAGTGGCAGAAGAGGGAGGCGCACTTCGTAGTCGCCGAAACCGAGGTGCGACGTCAGCACCTTGATTGGAATAGGATTCACATCAACAGACAGTGCACTGATCAGCGGAGTCAGGCGATAGTGAAGTTCCTGAGCCCGGGTCAGATTTGTGAATGTCTGTTCGTACATCTCCTGGAACCGGGCAGGCACCACGTTGGCTACGACCGAGATGACTCCCTGGCCCCCGAGGGAAGTAAACGGCAGCGCCGTATCATCATTTCCGCTGTAAAGTGCGAATGAAGGATCTGTCACAAGGCGTACCTGGGACATGTAATTAAGATCACCGGTCGCATCCTTCAGGCCGACAATATACGGATGGCGGCTCAGCTCAAGCACCGTTTCAGGCGTGATCGACATACCAGTGCGGGAAGGGACATTATAAAGGAGGGCAGGGAGCTCCGCAGCGTTCACGATTGCTTCGAAATGGCGGATCAGGCCGCGTTGGCTCGTCTTGTTGTAATAAGGGGTGATCAGCATCAGTCCGTCCGCACCGATCTCTTTGGCCTCACGGGAAGCACGAATCGATTCCGCAGTCGAATTCGAACCTGTTCCCGCGATGATCGGAACGCGGCCGGCTGCTGTTTCAACGGCGATTTCCAGAAGACGGCGGCTTTCTTCGGCGGTGAGCGTCGAGCCTTCTCCTGTCGTGCCGTTGATGACGAGCGCCTGGATATTGTTTTCAATCAGGAACTCCAGGTGGCGGCGGAAGCTGTTGTAATCGACTTCCTGGTTCGTGAATGGGGTGGTGACTGCTGCGGCTACTCCTGTAAATAGATGTGTCATGTAAAATCCCTCTTTCTATCCATAATGTATTCCGGTTTCCCGGTTTCCGGCACAAACGCCCGGACAATGGATGAAATGTCCCATGCATCGGCATAAATAAAAGCCGGAAACGGTGTAGGTTTCCGGCTTGTGATAGTCGACGATGCACGACCGTGAGGTCACAAGTGGAAGCACTCCATTATTACGAGAATAATGACAGCCTGCATATTATTCATATGCAGTCCAACGGGGAACCGTCTGCAAACCGAAACCCGTTTCGGCAAAACTCCCTTTCCACCCGCTACCGGTCTGCAGCCGTTGCAGCGGGGTACTCATGAGCTTTGCACCTCATCCATTGATATTAAATTTTGTTATTTCGAATCTTGTGTACTACGTTAACATGAAGAGGCAAAGAATGCAAAGGGTTTTGTGCATATCATTGCAAAAGGGATCAAGGAACATGATCTATGAGACGGAAAACAGCTGTAAAAACCAGAAAAACAAGGATCCCGGGCTAATATCCGGTGGACAGGTTAAATACCGGCTCAATGAAAAAACAAGAGATGATTTCAGCGTCTCAATACAAATGAGACGGCAACGGATTACAGACTAGATTGAAATGAGTATGAGATTTGGGCGTGTATTTCGATATCGGCAGATGCCGCTGAAAGCCTATATAGAATACATACAGGTGAACACTGGGAAAACTAAGGGTGTATCAGCACCCAATTTTCCGTTTCGTCTCACTATCTTAAGTATACTACTTATTGAAACGTAACTTCCGAAAATAGAAATTATGTAAACTAGAAACAAGAGAAGACATTCACGGCCCATAAACTCCTCTCCTATCCTACACATTCATCATCGTGCCAAACAACAAAAACAATCGACATGGTTACATGAAACGATTCGTTTCCCGGAATCCGTTCACAATGGCAACTCGTTTTGGCTTCGTCTTTTTGTCATGACGGATTAGCATTTGACTGATTCAATACATTCGGCATTTTTGGCTGATCCGCTCGTCATTCTGATTCACTTATAAAGGGGCAATTATCCAAAACGCCACAAATGTCTGCTGCAGTAATTGAATCGTGTATCATTGATTCGCCAACAGCTGTTTCGTGTTATCTATCGTATAATAGATGCATATCAATAATAATCTATCCACAGTCCAGTAAATCATTGTTTGTAACTTGCTTGCAAAATGAAATTAAATAGATTTACAACACAAGCATTACATTTGCAGAATGCAATAATTAGTATACTGTATAGGATCATCATGGGTTTCTACCCGTTATTCTCTTATTGCAATGATTGAACTTGCATTTTGCATCTATTGGTCAGGCGGGAATCATTCCTCATTCCCGCCAAGAATTCGATGTAATTGACTCAGTGAACGGACAATGATTTCTTGTTCGAATTTTCCCATTGACGCAAGGGCTTCATTCATCTGTTTCTGTATTTCGTCATCAATCTGTTTCACCTTTTTGCTGCCTTTGTCGGTCAGCGAAAGAATCTGGATCCTGCGGTCTCCGGGATACGGTTTCCGTTTGACATATCCGCCGTTCACGAGCGTCTGGACCTGGCGGGAAAAGGTCGTAATGTCCATGCCGAGCCCCCTGGCCGTCTCTTGCATCGACGGCTCATTTCTCGACTGAATTTCATGCATGATGGTGCTTTGCTGCACAGAAACATCGGTACAGGCCTCTTTGTGAATTTTGTTCAGTTCCCCGTTCAGTGAATGGAATGTTGCCAACAGTTGTTCCATGACCATCCCCCTCCCCTTTAAATTAATTGTAAATTAAAAAAACGGAACGCGCATCCGAATCGGTTGCGCGTTCCGCAGAAAAATCAGGCGTATTGAATTTCATCTTCGTCAAATGCATCGACGCTGTTGTTGATATGGACGGTCGTCTTCAGCAACAGCTTTTCGCTGTCCTTATTGATCAGCCAGCGGTCATCCGGCACGATTTCGAAAGGAATCATCCTGGTCTCTTTCGACTTGGAATCACCGATCAGCTCGATGGAATGCTTGGTAATCGTCCGGTCCACATCCTGAAAATCGCTCATGGCATCTTCCCGGTGAGTCCGGACCAATACTTCAAGTGTGATATGGTCAATAATCTGATCGGCTTCGCCGCCGTCGATATAAACGGTGCCGTTCAAAGTCTCCCCTTCTTCCAGCACCTGGTTGTCGACGACCGTATCGACTTCAAGCGCCCCGATGCCGATTTTGGATAGGAATGATTTCAACATGTCACTCTCTCCCCGTTTCTTCGATAATCCTTCTGCTGTCCGTTTCGTATCTCATATTCACGTTGACTTCATGTTTATCGTATCGCTTTTTGAACAGCTTGAACAGATGGGATACGAAGACCTTCAGGAGTGCATAGCCCGGGATTCCCAGGATGACTCCCGGTACCCCGAACAGCGAACCGGCAGTAAGAAGCACGAATATGATGGTAATCGGATGAATATGCAGTGTTTTACCCATAACCTGGGGAGAGATAAACTTCCCTTCCACCAGCTGGACGATTGTCCAGACTGCAGCAAGCTTCAAAATCATGAATGGTGATGTGACAAGTGCGATGATCAGAGCCGGCGTAATGGCGATCACAGGGCCGAGGTACGGGACGACGCTTGTCACTGCGGCCAATGCACCGAGCGCCAGTGCATAGTCCATACCGATGATCACGAACCCGATATAGATCAGCAGGCCGATGCAGAATGAGACGATCAGCTGTCCCTGGATATAATTGCTGAGCTGCTGGTCGGCATCATGGAAGATATCCTTCGCATCCCGTCTCATCCGCGGCGGCATGAGTTTCATCAAATAGCCCGGGAGCTGGTCCCCGTCTTTCAGGAGATAAAAAAGGATGAACGGAACGGTGACGATCGAGATGATGATCCCCGTTAGCGTCGAAATGAAATTCGTCACCCCTGAAGCGATGCCGCCCGCCGTATCCCGGAAGAATCCGGCGATGTCTTCAAATACCGAATCGACCAGGAGATTCAGGTTCACATCCAGCTGATTATAATAGCTGGCGAACAGAGACGTGCTCATATATGTGTCGATGTTCAAAATCAGCTGCCTGAAGTAATTCGGGAATTCACTGAACAGGTTGATCACCTGTGTTTTAAGGAACGGATAAATCAGGAAAACGGCGAGCGAGATAAGCCCGATTCCCCCGACATAAATAATTAGAATCCCCCAGACCCGGGGGATTCTTGCCCGCTCCAGGAGCCGGAGAACCGGCCGGAGCAGATAAAAAAGAACAGTTGCCAGCACGACTGGCAGCACAACGTTCTGGACAAGCACTTTCACAGGCGTGAATACAAATTGGATCTGGTTGAACACAAGGATAATCAGCCCGGCCAAAAGGATGATCCCCAGGACGAACAGCGTCGTGCGTCCACCCAGAAAACGGATCAGCCGGCTTTGTCCGGGATTCCCCTTTTCTCCTTCCATCGTCTTCCCCCTACTCTCTGTTTATGGCATAAGCAGCGCAGATGCGCCTTTCATCGCCTCGGGCGTCCCGAGAAATTCGCTTAGCGCTTCCCGGTTGGCGGATACATCAAGTTCAATCACGGATCCGGCATGCGGATAAGAGCCGAATTGGTAAGTCCCATCCACCGGAATCGTCATCCGATCGATTTCCAGTCCACCTGATACGGCCGCCTTCAGAACTTTGCGCAGCCCGTCCATACCGCCGACATCTGTTTCGACGTAACCTGTCGCGGCACCGGCGAGTTTTGGCAGTCGCGGCAGCGTGCTTGGAGAGAGCACTTCGTCCTTCAGGGCGGAAATCACTTTCTGCTGGCGTTTGACACGTCCGAAGTCTCCTTCGCTGTCTGCACGGAATCGTGCGTAACCAAGCAGTTCTTTGCCGTTCAGATCATGTGTCCCCTGAGACAGGGTCACGCCGATTTTCTCGGACATCGGCTTTTCAACATCGATCCGAACACCGTCTGGTGCGGCAATATCAATCAGTTTTTCAAAGTTGTCGAAGTCGGTTACGGCGTAATGGTGGATCGGGACTCCGAACATACCCGAGATGGTGTCCTTGGCCAACTGTGCGCCACCCAGATAATAGGCTGTGTTCAGCTTGTACGATTGATAGCCCGGGATATCCGCGTAGATATCCCTCATGAACGACACGAGCTTCACCCGGTTATTTTCTTTATCGAGAGAAGCCAGGATCATCGTATCGGATCTGGACTGTCCGGAGCCGTCATCATCGATGCCGAGAAGCAGGAAATTCTCGATATATGGATATTGCGGATCGATCGGATCGCCGCTGAACGATTCGGAATCCGGCTTTTTGCCGCTAGCGAGCTCGCGGCCCTGGTTATATTGCCATACGGAGTACAGGCCGACAGCGATCGCCAGGACGATCAGCAGAGCGAACAGTGCCCGGAACGGACGGAGCCTGCGGCGCCGTTTCCTGCCCCTCCTTGTATGCGGTGTTTCCATCATGATTCCTCCAAACTCTTATTCGTGAATAGGACGCCGCTTCCCTTGTGGGGGTTGCACCTTGCCGCCCGCAATGCCGGGTGCTACAATACAATCCGAATGATTTCATAGGAAGAGAAGGTGCTGCAATGGCAGGACAAAAAACCGAAAAGGCAATTTTTGCCGGCGGATGTTTCTGGTGCATGGTCAAGCCGTTCAAAGAATGGGACGGCGTAGCGGATCTGGTTTCCGGCTATACGGGAGGATCGCTCCAGAACCCCACCTACGAAGATGTCAAGCGGGGCGATACAGGTCATTACGAGGCTGTTGAGATCGAATTCGATCCGGAGGTATTCCCCTATGAGGAACTGCTGAATGTCTACTGGCAGCAGATCGATCCGACCGATGACGGCGGGCAGTTCCACGACCGCGGCGATTCTTACCGGACGGCAATTTTCTATACGACAGATGAACAGCGGGATGCTGCCATTCGGTCGAAGGAAGCCCTGGAGAAAAGCGGACGGTTCGATAAGCCGATCGTTACGGAAATCCTGCCGGCCTCGACTTTCTACCCGGCTGAAGACTATCATCAGGACTATTATCTCAAAGAACGCGAGCATTATGAACAGGATCGCGCCAATTCCGGCCGTGACGAATTCATCAATGCCCATTGGGAACGTTAAGCATCCGCAAAGGCGGATGCTTTTTTCTTCATCCCTTCCCCTATTCCCACAATTATATCCCACTTCCGGATCCAAACTGCCATTCCGGGCTAACCGAACTTGCGTTCCTAAACTTCACCGGTTAATATTGGGAATGTAGGTGATGACTATGAAACTCATGCAGTGGGCATATGCCCGCAAATATCAGATCAAAGCCGTTTTTGATGACTTTCCGGAGACTGTATTTTTGTTCAGGCGCATCGGTGAGTTCTATTTTCTCTTTTCCTGCACTGGAGGCGAATTCACACGCCTGCCGGAGCGCTGCGACTATAACCGGATGGAAGAACTCATCAACGAAGAGCTCGGCACATTGGAGCATTACCTGAACCGCCGGAGCAACACTCGCGGCGCCTCATAGGCAGCCGGTCTCTTCCCCATGCCCCCGGTTACAGTTCGGCACGTCTTTATGGTATAATCGGAGCATTGTGAACAAGGAGGAGAATGCATGATCCAGGTCAGCAACGTCAGTCTTCGCTTCGGCGACCGCAAGCTGTTCGAAGACGTCAATATAAAATTCACCCCGGGGAACTGCTACGGACTGATCGGCGCAAACGGCGCCGGCAAATCCACGTTCCTCAAGATTCTTTCCGGCGAGCTGGAGCCGCAGACGGGCAACGTATCAATGGGGCCCGACGAGCGCCTCGCCGTCCTGAAACAGGACCACTTCCAGTACGAGGAAAACGAAGTGCTCGAGACGGTCATCATGGGCCACAAACGCCTGTTTGACGTCATGACGGAGAAGAATGCCATCTATATGAAGGAAGACTTCTCCGATGAAGACGGGATGCGTGCCGCCGAGCTTGAAGGCGAGTTCGCAGAAATGAACGGCTGGGAAGCGGAAACCGACGCTTCGATCCTCCTGCAGGGTCTTGGCATCCCGGAATCGATGCACCATGTCAAGATGAAGGATCTGAGCGGTTCCGACAAAGTGAAGGTCCTTCTGGCGCAGGCCCTCTTCGGCAAGCCGGATGTCCTGCTGCTTGACGAGCCGACCAACCACCTGGACCTGAAGGCGATCCAGTGGCTTGAGGAGTTCCTCATCAACTTCGAGAACACTGTCATCGTCGTTTCCCACGACCGCCACTTCCTGAACAAAGTATGTACCCATATTGCGGACCTCGACTTCAGCAAAATCCAAGTCTACGTCGGCAACTACGACTTCTGGTATGAGTCCAGCCAGCTGGCAGCCAGAATGGCATCCGAGCAGAACAAGAAGAAGGAAGAAAAGGTCAAGGAACTCCAGGCATTCATCGCGCGCTTCAGTGCGAACGCCTCGAAATCCAAGCAGGCCACTTCCCGTAAGAAAATGCTCGAAAAAATCGAACTGGATGACATCAAACCGTCTTCACGCCGGTATCCGTATGTCAACTTCCAGATCGGCCGGGAGATCGGCAATGACGTCCTTCAGGTAAAAGACCTCACAATCAACGAAGAGGGACAGACCTACGTGAAGGACATCAACTTCACGATGAACAAGGACGATAAAATCATCCTTCTCGGCAACCCGCTTGCCAAATCAGCGCTGCTCGATGTGCTTGCCGAGGAACGCGAGCCGGATGCGGGCTCATTCAAATGGGGCGTAACGACTTCCCAGGCATACTTCCCTCAGGACAACACCGAGTTCTTTGAAGGCACGAACCAGCCGACACTCGTTGACTGGCTCCGCCAGTACTCTCCCGAGGACCAGACGGAGACGTTCCTCCGCGGATTCCTCGGCAGAATGCTGTTCTCCGGTGAAGAAGTGAAGAAAAAGCCGTCTGTCCTATCCGGAGGCGAGAAGGTTCGCTGCATGCTGTCGAAGATGATGCTGACGAACGCAAACGTCCTTCTCTTGGATGAGCCAACGAACCACCTTGACCTCGAATCGATCCAGGCTCTGAACAACGGCCTAATCGCTTTCAAGGGCGCAATGATCTTCACATCGCATGACCACCAGTTTATCCAGACGATCGCCAACCGGGTCATCGAGATCATGGATGACGGAACGATCCTCGACAAGCAGCTGGGATACGATGATTATCTGGAATGGCGTGACGCACAGGGCGTCGCAAACTGATTCCATAGAAAAAGGAGACGGCTTCTGCCGTCTCCTTTTTTGTGTCTGCCGTATCAGCGCCTTCGTATGAATCTCCGTGCCAGCGTTCCGGCAGGAAGCTTCCTCACCACTTTGCCGCCTTTTGCACTGATGCCCTCGAGCGTGCGGAGAAGCTTCACATTCCCCGTCCAGTGCTCCTCCAGCACTTCTTCCCCGGCCGACGCGACAAGTGTATTTACAATGAATGCGGCGACCGCAACATCATCCAGGAAGCCGCCCGGCCCAAGAATACCCTCGGGCAGGAAATCAATCGGCGAGATAAAGTACAGAATACCGCTTGCGACAAGCAGTTTGCTTTTCCTGTCAATCCGGCTGTCGGTCAGCGACTTCATAAGAAGGTGGAACAGGTCCGGCGCAAACAGGATGATGTCGGCAAACCTACCCCGCTTACCGGGCTTGTCGCCGAGCCATGAAGCCACCTTGCCCCTCAGCTGTTCATAAAAGTCCTGCTGTTCTTCTCCCGAAGGCAGCGGACGCTTCAGTTCGGAATCCATTCAATCACGTCCCTTCCCCGTCCTATACCAAAATTACGATGAAATGAAACGTAACTGCAAGAAAAACAGCTATAAGCAAAACATGGCGAAATGGACGGGCCGATTCCGGTTCATTCCCGGCAAGCTGGGTTCAAGACAGAAACGGTCGTCGTCCTCTCCCTCTTGCAGCGCTGCAGACTCTACATAATGAGCAAAGATATAAAAAAGAGGCTTCCGGAAATCCGGAAGCCCCCATATGAACCCGCCGATCAGAGCTTGACGACGTTTGCTGCTTGTGGTCCGCGGTTGCCATCGACAACTTCGAACTCAACTTGCTGGCCTTCGTCAAGCGTCTTGAAGCCTTCGCCCTGGATGGCGGAGAAGTGTACGAATACGTCGTCCTCGCCTTCGACCTCGATGAAGCCGAATCCCTTTTCCGCGTTGAACCATTTCACTGTACCTTGTTTCATGTTGACTTTACCCCCAACTTAAAAGAAATAATTTTAATATGGAACTTTTTTGGAGGAACAAAAAAATTCACATATTATAAAAAGTACCGACCTGAACCCGATCACTTTTTATAATAGGTGAATCCGTGTTTCCAGTCCTCGTGTTCAATTAATGCCATTATACCATCTTTAGGAAGCGTGTCAACGGTAATGGTTAGAATATTTTTTACTTTTTCGAAAACGGATGGGGCTTCCCATCTTTCATGATGATGAGGCCATGGTATAGCTGCAGGTCCTCTGCGCAGTCTTCGCAGTAGCAGACTTCTTTTACATTCCAAAACGCAAAGAACTTCCCGTCTTTCTGCGCTTCATGATCGCATTCCCGCCTGAACCGGGCGATCAGTTCGGACAGGCCTGCCTCGGCATCTTTCTCGCAGTCGAAAACTTTCCGTTCCCGGATGTGTTCTTCCCATCCCTCAAACTGCCACCATGGTTCATAGTCTGCTCTCATATAAATGATTTCATACATACGGATCAACCTTCTTTTCCATGTGATGCTGACGTCAGACCCATTGTAGCAAATGAGCGTCCGTTATCCACGCGTTACGCTCAGAACAGGCGATTCGGATGTCTCCCTGACGGGTATGCGCTATAATGGAGACAGGCCGCGCCGGAAACAAAATGAAACTTTCCGGCCGATCCGGACGTAAAAATAGTTAGATTCCATTAGGAGGTCCGGCCAGATGAATACATTCCAGCAATTTTTGACGAGGCATGCGATTATGCTGCCGGTCAGTTTCGGATCCTGGCTCTATTTCCTGTTGGGTGCCGGCATGGGATTCGTCCCCGCAACCGGCCTGCTCATCGCGATCTACCTTGCAGGCGATTTCGCGATCAGGCAGGTACAAATTGGCTCAACGGTGAAACAACTCGGCATGACCCGGTCCGAATATAAACATATCGTCCATCAGCTGGGAGAAGCGAAGGCCAAGCTTCGCCAGCTGAACTCCCATTACGGCAGCATCCGTTCAGTACAGGCATTTCGCCAGCTCAATGACCTGAACAAGCTGTCAAAGCGCATCATCGGGATTGTCCAGCAGAACCCGAAGAAGTTCTATAACGTCGAAAAGTTTTTCTATGCCCATCTAGATTCCGCGGTTGAGCTGTCCTCCAAGTATGCTCTCCTGGCGAATCAGCCGACCAAGGACGAGGAAATGAAACAGGCTCTCGAAGACACCCGGGAAACCTTGAAAGACCTGAATGTGGAGATTCGCAAGGACGTCAAACGTGCGCTTGCCACCGACCTGGAAACATTAAGGTTCGAACTGGACTATGCAGAGGTCCTGACGGGTAAGGAAAAAAAGCAGCTTGAACTGCAGGAGCGGAAACAGCTGGAACAGCCCGAGCAAGCGCCGCTGAAAGGAGACGACACTGATGACAGAAAATAAACCCGCCCGTGAAACGGCAGATCTGACGATGGACGACCTACTCGATAACCCGTTCGACCTTAAGCCCCAATCCTCTCTTCTTCCGGATGAGATGGCAAACCAGGCACCGGCCAAGCCGGGAGTCAAACTGATGGAGCGCCTGAGCGAGGAAGAACAGCAGAAAGCGAGGGATCTTGCCAAGCAGATCCCCGCCGGCAATTACGAAGCGATTATCACTTACGGGGCGAACGCACAAAATCAGCTGTCGACGTTCTCCCACAAGATGCTGGACCATGTCCAGTCCAAGGACATAGGGCCTGTCGGTGATGTCCTCAAGGATCTGATGGGCAAGCTGAATGAAATCGACCCGGAAGATTTGTCTGTCGAGAAAAAAACAGGCATCCGGAAATGGTTCGGACGGGTACAAAAATCCGTTCAGGAACTCATGACAAAGTACCAGAAACTGAGTACCCAGATTGATCGTATCGGGGTTCAGCTGGAACATGCCAAGCGGGGCCTCATAGAAGACGTACAGATGCTCGACCAGCTGTATGATCAGAATAAGGCTTACTTCCAGGCGCTGAATGTCTATATCGCCGCGGCCGAACTCAAACGGGACGAAATCGTCAATGAGATCATTCCGGCGATGAGGAAAAAAGCCGAAGAGTCCAACGACCAGATGGCGATCCAGGAAGTGAATGATATGGCACAGTTTGTGGACCGGCTTGAAAAGCGCATCTACGACCTGCAGCTTTCCCGCCAGATCACCATCCAGAGTGCGCCGCAGATCCGGATGATCCAACAGACCAACCAGACTCTGGCAGAAAAGATCCAGTCGTCCATCATGACCTCGATTCCTCTATGGAAAAATCAGATCGCCATCGCACTGACTCTCAACCGCCAGCGCAAAGCGGTCGAATCACAGCGTGCCGTCACCGAGACGACAAACGAGCTCCTTCTCCGCAACTCCGAAATGCTCAAGATGAACAGCATTGAAACGGCCAAAGAGAACGAGCGCGGTATCGTGGAAGTGGACACACTCAAGAAAACCCAGGAAAACCTTCTCTCCACAATCGAGGAGACACTGGCTATCCAGGCGGACGGACGCGCAAAGCGGAAAGCCGCAGAAATCGAGATTGCCCGTATGGAAGAAGAACTCAAGCAGCGCTTGATCGCCGTCGCGGAAAAAGCGGAAAACCGTCCTCAATGAGGACGGTTTTTTTGCTGCTATTCTTACATATTCCCCGAAGCGAGGACAAGCAGTTTGCGGAGGATCCGAAGGGTCTCGTCGGAAAATCGGTCGATCGAATCCGCTGACACCGACCGGTTGCCGAACATCATCCTGAACAGTTCCTGCTGGCGCGCGGTCGCCGGTTCCGATGAAAGGAACAGATGAATGACCGTGATGCCCTGCTTTTCTGCCTCCCTGACGGCTTCTGCCGTATCGACGATTCCGTTTTGTCCATAGCCGAATGCGGAAGGCTCCCCATCCGAGAACACCAGTAGAAAACGGTGCGCTTCCGTCCGCTGGAGTAATCTTGATGTCATCCAGCGGACGGCAAAACCGTCCCGATTGTCATCTCCCGCCTCCAGAGACAGTATCCGTCCCCCGTCATCCTTGCCGTCATCCCGGAACCTGTGCAGCCACTGCAACGTATTCGGCTGACGTTTTTTTGTCGCGGTTGCCGAATCTTCCTGGTAGACCGCAATTCCGTGTGACGTATCCAAGGAGCGGAGAATGTCGTGAAAGAGGAGGACAGCCTTTTTCGTCTCATCCAGCTTATCCGCCATCGATCCCGAGCCATCCACCAACAGGCCGAACACAGCATCAAGCCGTTTTGAAGGGCTTTGCTTACGGTAAAACGGGCGAGGACGCTCGTTAAGCAGAACTGACACAGGGTTTTTGGACAGGCGTCCCTTTGGCAGCCCTTCCCTCCTCTCTTCTCTCTTCCTCTCGATCCTTTTTTGCATCTCCTTGACGATTGCACGCACATGCGGGATGGATTCCTCTCGCCACTTTTGAATCCGTTCACGGGCTTCCGCTGTGTTGTCGGCTTCTGCAAGTACCTCCCGGTAAACGACCGATTCATTTGCCGTGCCGAAACCTTCGGCCTTGATCCAGGCACCCGCCTCGGAGCCGGCAGCTTCAGTGGCCGCTTCACGCGCGACCCCAGACCGTTCGTCAGCCGCCGACTGTCCCCGGCCGGTCGATGTCGCATCCGCGCCTTCACGTCCTTCTCTGGCGCCCGTACCGTCACCTTCGCCAATCCGGCCGTGTTCAAGCTCGTAATTCAGGTGCATGCCTTTCTCGGACTTGTTGGCGGCATGCCAGGTCGAGAACAGCTCCCCGACAGACTCTTTCTCACCCGTCTCCCCTTTTTCACGATCCTCGGTTCCCTTGTGATAATGGAAATCGGATTTCGGCCCGACAAGTCCATCACCCACCGCATAATAAGAATGTTGCAGATCTTCTCTTAGCCGGCCATCAAGAAGCGGAGCCATCTGCTCTGCCATACGGACAGAATCCGCTGTCGAACGGGTATCGAACACGCCATAGAGTACCGGTTCGATGAGGCCCGCGAGTTCATCTTCAGATGATGCATATGTTTCCGGAATGCCGTGGATCACTGCATACAAATGATTGAACAACGCATCCGCCCGGAATCCCCGGCGGAGATTGACAGACTGCTGGCCCATATGGAACTCGCCGTACAGCCGCCTTCTGATCGCGAACGCCTCTTCCGTGCCGGGCCGTTCGGCAATGACGGCATCAGTGATGCGGAGCTCTTCGAACAGCAGGACGGCCGAACGGAGGAATTCCCGGAGCGCATGCCCTTCCGTTTCAGAACGGAATTCCCGCCAGACAGCAAGGTCGAACTTGGACCAGAAGCCGGCCGCCAGCAAATACAGGTCGGATAGCCGGCCCTGTTCGGTCACTTCCGCATCCCTGTGCCGCCAGAAGACACTCATCGCCAATTCATTTGAAGCGGGGTGGAATTCAATATGCTGCCTTTCGGTCAGGCCGAGATCAGGCATGCCGGTCAGGGCTCGGGCGAGTCGTTCAAGCCGGAGCCGTTCTCCTGCGTTGATCAGTTCGTCATTAAAGTCGATAAACCGGTTAATCGATGTCATTGCGCATCACCGGATCCAAGTGGCGGCCAGATCCATGACAAGCTGCCGTTCTCCGGGGTCTTCGAGTTTCTCCGCGATCGCATAGCGCACGGCGCGGTCAGGCCCCATATGGAGCGCCAATTCCGTGGCGTCTATAAGGCTTCTGATCGATGCGGCTTCATCGGCCAGAAGCCCGTTCCTCGCCTGGTCTTTCAGATCTTCCGAGATGCTCAGCATCGTCGTGATCAGCGTCCGGGGGGCATCCGGGAATTCACGCTCCAGCAATGCCCTCGATGGTTCCTGTCCGAGATAAGGCACCTGGAATGCAATAAATCGGTTTTTCAGCGCTTCATTCATGGGCACCGTTCCGACGTATCCTTCATTGATCGCCGCGATGACGGTAAAGTCGGGATGGGCATGGATGACATCACCCGTGAATGGATTTGTCAGCATCCTGCGGTAGTCCAGCACGCTGTGAAGAATCGGCAAGGTTTCCGGCTTCGCCATGTTGATTTCATCAATATAGAGGATATGACCCTCCTTCATGGCCGTCACGACGGGACCGTCGACGAAGTCAATTACGGTATCTCCGTCTTGGCGGATAATCGTCTTAAATCCGATCAGCGATTCGGCATCCAGGTCAACAGAGCAGTTCACCTGATGCATCGGCTGGCCGAAAAATGCAGACACCGACTCCGCAAGTTTCGTCTTCCCGGAACCTGAAGGGCCTTTAAGCAGCACAGGACGACGGATCACAACCGCCGTCAGGACATCCTCCCACAGGTGCGCATCAGGAGCCACATAGCCTCCCTGCCCGATCAGCGCCGCTTCATCAGCGGGGTATGTCCGCCCGTTCCGTTCTTTGCGCTCTTCTTCGATGATTGCCAGCATAAAACAGTCCTCCCTCAATAAAAGGCCCGGCGGTTTTCCCGCCGGGCCTCCGGATCATTCAAAATACGTTTTATAGAAACCGCCGACTTTGCCCGTGTTGTCCACGACAAAGATGAATTCCTCGGTCTCGTTTTTCACTTCGTATTCCTTGCCCGGTGTCAGGACATTCGACACCAGATACTTTTCCGCGTCCGTATGCTTGCACGTCACTGTGCGGATCGCCGGCGCGTCTTTCCACTGCTTAAAATCCATCGGCTGCCGCCTCCTTTATCATGGTTCCATTATAGACAAAACCGGGCCCTGTTTTCAATGATGCGGGAGGAGTGTATCAGGAAAAGTAAAGGAGCTCCTGTTTATGGGTGACGCGGTTTCGTCATTCGAGGGAGAAGTTTCGTCATTCATGGCTCCGGTTTCTGTATTCAAGCCCTATATTTCGTCATTCGCCCGACCGGAGACCCCCAATGACGAGATTATCCGGCGGAATGACGAAATCAGAGGGACGAATGACGAAATTGAAAGGGCGAATGACGAAATCATAACTGACCCGGAACCCCACCCTCTAAACCAAGTCCCCCATGATATCCCCAAACAAAAAACGCCTCATAAAGAGGCGTTTTTATCATGATCCAATCAGGAACCGAGGAGAAGGTCTTCCGGGTTCTCGATCATTTCCTTGACAGTCTTCAGGAAGCCGACGGAGTCTTTGCCGTCGATGACACGGTGGTCATACGAAAGCGCAACATACATCATCGGGCGGATTTCCACGTTGTCGCCTACTGCGACAGGACGCTTCTGGATGGTGTGCATGCCGAGGATACCGACTTGCGTGCCGTTCAGGATCGGTGTGGAGAAGAGCGATCCGAAGACGCCGCCGTTTGTGATCGTGAACGAGCCGCCGGAAAGATCGGACAGGGCAAGTTTCTTGTCACGTGCCTTAGTCGCGAGGTCCGCGATGTCTTTCTCGATCTCTGCGAAGTTCTTGCGGTCTGCATCACGCACTACCGGTACGACAAGGCCTTCTTCGGTCGAAACCGCGATGCCCACGTCGAAGTAGTTTTTAAGAAGAAGATCCGTTCCGTCGAGCTCGGAATTCACATACGGGTATTGCTTAAGTGCAGCGACCACAGCCTTCGTGAAGAAGGACATGAAGCCGAGGCGCGCACCGAATTTCTTCTCGAATTCTTCTTTTTTGCGTTTGCGGAGTTCCATGACATTGGTCATGTCGATTTCGTTGAAAGTAGTCAGCATCGCCGTGTTCTGGCGAACTTCCAGAAGACGTTTCGCGATGGTCTGGCGACGGCGCGACATTTTTTCGCGCGTTACGCGGCCGGATTCTTCATCCGAGGAAACAGCTGGTGCCGCAGGCTTGGCTGCCTGTTGCTGAGGCGCTTGCTTAGGCGCAGCGGCTGCAGCTTCCACATCCTGGACGCGGACGCGGCCCATCGGATCGACTGGAGTGATCGAAGCGAGATCGATGCCTTTTTCGCGTGCAAGCTTGCGTGCAGCAGGGCTTGCGATTGTACGGTCAGAAGCGCCTGCTTCTTCAGTTGCTTCCGCAGCAGCTGCAGGAGCCGCCTGCTTTTCTTCCTTTTTCTCTTCCGGAGCCGGAGCTGCTTCCGCTGCCGGCTTTTCAGCAGGAGCTGCGGCTGCGCCGGAACCTTCGCCTACGATGGCGATGACCTGGCCAACTTCAACCGTGTCGCCTTCCTCGGCGAGCAGTTCCTGGACAACGCCCGCTTCTTCGGAAATGACTTCAACGTTGACTTTGTCAGTCTCGAGTTCGACGATGAATTCGCCTTTGTCGACTGTGTCGCCAGGCTGTTTCAGCCATTGTGCGACCGTACCTTCCGTGATGGATTCTGCAAGTTCTGGAACTTTGATTTCTGCCACCGTGGATTCCTCCTTATGATCAGGCAAATCTTAGGATTTGCTCAGTGCTTCATTGATGATGCGGTCTTGTTCAATCTTATGGGACTTGCCGTCGCCTTCCGACGGGCTCGAGCGGCGGATCCGGCCGCAATAGCGCACCGGCTTCTCTCCTGCAAGTTCCCGTACAAGCGGTTCTGCAAACGACCAGGAGCCCATATTCTTCGGCTCTTCCTGTACCCACATGAATTCTTTCACGTTCGGGAAGCGCTCGATGATCTCTGCGATGCGGTCAGAAGGGAACGGATAAAGCTGCTCGACACGGATAACATGAAGCCACTCGTAGCCTTCGCCATCTTTGATCTGTTCCGCGAGGTCAATCGCCATTTTGCCGCTGGCAAATGCGATTCGCTCAACCTTCTCAGGATCTTTCCCGAGACCTGGCTGCTCGATGACAGTCTGGAACTTGCCGGACGTCAAATCTTCGACATCTGCACCTACGAGAGGATGGCGCAGCAAAGACTTCGGCGACATCATGACGAGCGGACGGCTATATTCTTCACCCAGATGCTCTGCCTGGCGGCGGAGAATATGGAAGTAGTTCGCTGCGCTCGAAAGATTTGCGACTGTCCAGTTGTTTTCACCGGCAAGCTGAAGGAAACGCTCAAGGCGCGCACTGGAGTGCTCCGGTCCTTGGCCTTCGTAACCGTGTGGAAGAAGCATGACAAGTCCTGAAGTCTGGCCCCACTTCGAAGCGCTCGAGGAGATGAACTGATCAAACATCATCTGGGCCATGTTGGCGAAGTCGCCGTACTGGGCTTCCCAGAGAACAAGTGCGTTTTTGTTCTCGAGCGTATAGCCGAACTCATAAGCCACGATCGATGCTTCGCTAAGCGGGCTGTTATAGACCGCAAAAGATGCGTTGGCATCACTGATGTGGTGAAGCGGAACAAGTTCCTTGCCATCCTTCTCATCGTGAAGAACGACGTGGCGATGGGCGAATGTCCCACGCTGGGAATCCTGTCCGGTCAGGCGGATCGGATGGCCATCCTGAAGAATCGAACCGAATGCAAGTGTCTCGGCGTGTGCCCAGTCGATCTTGCCCTTGCCGTTGAATGGTTCTTCCCGTCGCTTCAGAATGCGGGAAAGCTTTTTAAAGACATTGAAGTCTTCCGGATAGTTCAGAAGCTCTTCGTTCATCTTGCGGAGACGGTCTTCGGACACACCTGTCTCAACGCCCGGATAGCCGTTCATGATAGCTTCCGGTGTGCTGTTGTCCATTGTCTCTTTCTTGGACGTCTCCTTTACCCTGTCATAGGATTCCTGGAGCAGCGTGAACGTGTCTTCATCTAATTTTTCAACTTCTTCCGGCTTGACGATGCCCTTGTCAGACAGTTCTTTGCCATACAGCTCACGGACTGTCGGGTGCTGATGTACTTTGTGATACATCATCGGGTTGGTCACCAGCGGCTCATCCATCTCGTTATGTCCATAGCGGCGATAACCGACGAGGTCGATCAAGATGTCCTTGCCGAACTGGTTGCGGTATTCAAATGCAAACCGCGCGATGGCAATGACCATTTCCGGATCGTCCGCATTAACATGAATGACCGGTACCTCGTAGCCTTTGGCCGGGTCGGAGGCATATCGGGTCGAGCGGGAATCAAAGAATTCAGTCGTGAAGCCGATCCGGTTGTTTGCGATGACATGGACCGAACCGCCCGTCTTGTATCCGTTAGTGCGGCTGTAGTTCATGGTTTCCATATTGATACCCTGTCCGGCGAATGCGGCGTCCCCGTGAACGAGAACGGCCAATGCGTCTTTCTCATTCAGTTCCGGAATGCCAGGCTGGCCGGTTTCTTCTTGAGCCGCCCGAGTCTGGCCGGTAATGACCGGGTTGACGACTTCAAGGTGTGACGGGTTATATGCCAGTTTGACTTTAAGTCCGTCAGGAGCCGTGTAAGTGGCGCCCATGTGATACTTCACATCGCCGAACCAGCCATGCGTCAATTCAAGGGAGCCGTCCTCAGGAATGAAAGGCTCATCGTCGAGGCCCGCGAATTGGGCAAGCATCACTTCATATGGCTTATTGAGCACATGAGTGAGGACGTTCAGACGGCCACGGTGAGCCATGCCGATCAGAACTTCCTTCATCTTCTCCCCGTTCGCGTTGCGGACGAGCTCATCGATGAGGACAACAAGAGAATCGAGGCCTTCGATGGAAAAACGCTTCGCGCCTACAAATGTGCGGTGGATAAACTTCTCGAAGCCTTCCACTTTCGTCAGGCGGTCAAGCAATTCCCGGCGCTCATTGTCATCCAGTCCCGGACGCACCTTGCCCGATTCGATGTAGGATCGCAGCCATTTGCGCTCTTCCGGGTCGATGACCTGTGTAAACTCATAGGCCGCCTTGCCTGTGTAAATACGCGTCAGATGATTGATTGCCTCGAGGCCGTTCGATACGCCTTCCGGAACCTGCTCATGGAAGAAAATCGAAGCCGGCATCGATACGAGGTCCGCTTCTGTAAGTCCGTACGCAGAAGGAACAATGCGGGAATTATCGAGTTCTCGGTCCTTCAGCGGGAAGATGTTCGCAGCAAGATGGCCGTTCTGGCGGATGGAATCCGCAAGCTGGGCCGCCGCAACGATTTTTCCAAACTGTGCCGGAGATGCGCCTGCTGCCGCTTCAGCGGTGCCGGCACCGGTTTCCGACAATACAGGTGCACCAAAACTCCTGAAAAGTTCCGCCAGATCTGGATCAACCTGGTCCGGATCATTCTGGAACAGTTCATACTGCTCCATCACATACCCCAGGTTCGGCCCGGAGAAGGAACCCCAAGGTGAACCGGGAGCAGCAAAATTGTTTGACATGTAGATACCCTCCACTTTTTACGCTGGCATCGTCTATTTCTATTATAATGGTCCGCATCAATTTTAGCATGCCGTTCATAACACTGAAAGCAAACGGCATCTAAGGCGACGCCTGCGTTTTTGTCCAACCTAATCTTACTACTGTAACGACAAAATACAATCTTTTTTTACAAAAAAACAAGGCATGTCCGTTGTAAGCGGATACATGCCTGTAGAATACCGATTGCCTGGTGAGTTTAAACATTTTCCGCCGGATTCAACCGTTTTTTCCGGAGTGTGAAACAATGAGAGACGCCATCTCCCCTGGTGTTTTCGGCGGCTCGGCCTGTTCCATTCTGAGGAGGATTTCCTGAGAGCGTTCCTGAAGTGTCCGGACAGATTCAAGGAACGTTTGGCGGCCGACCTCCTCTTCCTGCAGAACAAGGGCAAAGCCGGCTTTGTCAAACAGCCTCGCGTTCAGAATCTGGTCTCCCCTGCTTTTTTCCGCCGAGAGAGGTATAAGAAGCATCGGAAGGCGCAATGCAAGAAATTCGAAGATGGAGTTCGAACCCGCTCGGGACACGACGTAATCCGCAGCTTTCAGCAAATGTCTCAGCTCATCCGTGACATATTCAAATTGCGAATAGCCTTCCATCTGTTCCAGTGCTGTGTCAAGATGCCCCTTGCCGCACAAATGGATGATATCCATTGTTTTCATGAGTTCCGGCAAACTTGAGCGGACCGCTTCATTCAGGACCGCCGATCCCTGGCTGCCGCCCATGACGAGAAGGACCGGCTTCCGTCCCGATAAGCCGGCGATGCGGAGCCCTTCGCCTTTGGAACCTTTGAACAGTTCCTGACGGATGACCGGTCCCGTACAGGTCGCTTCCGCTTTCCGGACATGCGGCACTGTTTCCGGGAAGACCGTGAACACATGATCGGCAAACGGCATCGCCAGCTTGTTGGCAAGTCCGGGTGTGACGTCTGATTCATGGATGACTACCGGGACCCCCGCCATACGTCCGGCCAGGATAACCGGCACCGAGACGAATCCTCCTTTGGAGAAGATCAGCGACGGCTTCAGCTTCCGGATGATCTTATAGGCCTGCAGCACACCCGCTCCGACCTTAAACGGATCGGAGAAGTTCTTCATCGAGAAGTACCGCCGCAACTTTCCGCTGGAGATTTCATAATAAGGGACTGACGGAAATGATTCAGTGATCAGATTTTTTTCTATTCCGTCGCGGGACCCGATATAATGGACATCGTAGCCTTGTTCAGCCAGCGACGGGATGATTGCCTGATTCAAAGAGACGTGCCCGGCCGTACCGCCTCCTGTGAGGATGATGTTCGGTCGTGTCATACTATTCCCTCAATTCATTTACAATGTTTCATACATATGAACGCATTATCCATTCTAACACAGCAGAATGCAAGTACTTACAGACTGGAGGTATACAGGATGGAAACACGCAGGCCGCTCCGTCTGAAAGCGGGGACCATGTCGAAAGTCGTCGGCCCGATCCTCGTCACTCAGGTGGCGATGTACCTCATGACATTCTTCGATATCCTCATGACCGGACGTTATGACTCCGGACACCTGGCAGGCGTGACTATCGGATCTTCCTTCTGGAATCCGGTCTATACGGGGCTGGCAGGAATTCTTTTATCCGTTACACCCATTGTCGCCCAGGCGATCGGTGCCGGACGCAAGGAAGAGACACGCCCGACTGTACAGCAAGGACTGTATATAAGCATTGCCCTGTCTGCAGCAGTGTTTATTTTGCTGCAGATTGCCATACGCTTCGGACTTGGCCAAATGCCGCTTGAGGAGCAGGTGCGCCAGGTGTCTGCCGGATACCTGACGGCGATGAGCGCCGGGCTGCTGCCGCTGTTCGCCTATACGGTCATCCGCTCCTTTATTGATGCTCTCGGGGCCACAAGGGTCACAATGTTCATCACCCTTCTCTCCGCCCCCGTCAACATCCTTCTGAACTGGCTGTTCATCTTTGGCAAGGCCGGCTTCCCTGAACTCGGCGGTGTGGGAGCCGGTGTCGCCTCCGCCATCACTTACTGGATCATCCTGGCGATCGCGATCTTTGTTACCCATACGAAGCGGCCTTTCCAGCCGTACCGGCTATTCCGCGGATGGGAACGCATCTCCCTTCCCCGCTGGAAGGAAATCATCGTCCTCGGTGTTCCGATCGGCATCTCGATCTTCACTGAGACAAGCATCTTTGCGGTTGTCACACTCTTTATGAGCGGCTACTCGACTGAAACCATTTCCGCGCACCAGATCGCGCTCAACTTCACTTCACTTCTTTACATGATTCCGCTCAGCCTCTCGATGGGTGCGACCATACTCGTCGGCCACGAAGCCGGTGCCGGCAGGTGGAAAGAGGCGAAAGAATACAGCTGGCTCGGTGTCGGATTGGCAATCGTGTTCAGCCTGATTTCCATCTTCATTCTCGTCACATTCCGTGACGGAATCGCCTCCCTGTATACACAGGACGAGGCCATCGTCCGGCTTGCCGTCCAGTTCTTCGTCTTTGCGGCATTTTTCCAGCTGTCGGACGCCGTACAGGCCCCGGTTCAGGGCGCCTTGCGCGGCTACAAGGATGTGAACGTCACCTTTATCATGGCGATCATCTCGTACTGGGTCATCGGCCTTCCGGTCGGCTATATGATCGCGAACAACACGGACCTGGGACCGTTCGGCTACTGGATCGGACTGATCACCGGTTTGACAGCAGGAGCGATTACTCTGTCCATCCGTCTTCTGCTCATCCAGAAAAAGAAAGCCGATCTCCGGACTACCCGATGAGCCGCATAGAAGAGCCCCGTTGCCAACACTGCAACGGGGTTTTCGTGTTGCCCTTCTCACTCGAGGATGCCTGTCCGCTCGATTTTCAATTCGACGCTCGCATCGATCTCTAGTGAAGGATAGGTTTCACTCCACTTCGCTTTTTCCCAGAGATCGTGATGGAACGCCCGTACCCTGCGCCCGATTCCGATCGCGTCACTTTCCGCCTCCTGAAGTTTGCCGATCAGCTTGTTGACATCTTCTTCAACAAGTTTGCCAAGTTCCTTGCCCAGCCGGTCCATCTGCTTTTGATTTTTATAGACGGCACCATGTGCAAATTCTTCGACTTCCGCTTTGATGCGCATCTCGATATCCACATGTTCCCCTTTGATTTTGATCTTCTGCTTATTGGAGATGATCTCGATCTGGATGGGCGTCTTTTCCCCCTCCACTTCCACATCATAATTCAGCCTGAGAATGGTGCCCGTCTCCTTCTTCAGCATGGCGAGTAATCGGCCTTCGTCGAGACTCAGAACTTCTCCCGTGTACTCCATGCCGCTGAACAGCCCGGTACCCGCAAGCTCCGGTTCTCCGGTCTGTTCCTCGATTTTAAGTACGGGAAGTGACAAGTCCATCCCATCATCAAAAAGAATCGTGCAGACCTGCTGGAGATCATACATGGTGGAAAGGGAATACTTGTGGAACGTATCGATCTTTTTTCCGAACGTTTCGGATTCGTTCTTTGGCGCGCCGGATGATCCCGGATTATCGAAGTATTGTTTCATGTCTCCCTGTGCGATTGCCATATGCCCGGTTACCCGGTTCCTGGGAACGCGGAAAAAGGAATCCATGAAATCGTAGATCCTGTGCTTTGCCGCCTCCTCTGATATTAAGAATACCTGAAGATAGCTGAGGTCAAGCACTTCATCGGAGCGCTCATTGGCCGTGTTCCTCGCTTCTGAGTAGGTACGCCCTTTCGACTCGAGTGACTGTGGTACTGGCTGGCTGTCCAGCAGCTCAGGAAAGCCGTAATAGACGGTCACTTCATCCTTGTTTCCGTCGATTCCCGCCATAGTCACAACCTGAATATCCCTGAAGACAAGCTCATCCCAGCATCCTGAAAGCAGCAGCACGGCTGGCAGCACCCAAAACATCAAACGCTTCATCCGCTTGCCCCCTCCCCGGTTCTTTTCCGCCTCCTCATTTGATTGGATATGATGATAAACGCCGGAATTGCCATGGCAAACACAGTATGAAGATATGGGATTAAAATGGCATTCATCTCAACGGCGCTTTTCGTCGCCATGGTATTCGTGATAAATATGAAAATGACGGCCATCCAGACGGCATGCTTCTTGTAATTGGCAATCCCCATCAGCGTAAGGAGACGGACGACCGCAAATGCATATATGCACACCGTGACAATCGACCATGCCAGCCAGATATAAATGAAAAAGAGATCAAGCCGTTCGACAAATGTGACCTCCTGTGATTTCAGCAGATACATGATCGGGTCCGGGAACAGGTCGAATTCTTTCAGGGAAAAGTAGGCAAGCGGAAAAATCAGCATATACATGAAAAAGGCTAACCAGATGGAACTGTAGATTGCCAAATTGCGAAAACTCACCTTTTCCGGCAACAGGAGCCTGAAGAGCAGATACAACTCGATCCCGACAAAAGGCAGCTGCGCAGGCTGGAGCGCCTTTTGCAGTTCGGAAAGTGAAAGATGCGCGACTGGCAGCAGGTTGGTCCAGATCAGATCATTGACCGCCAAAGAAACAAACAAGACAAAAATCAGAATCAGGGGGATGAGAATGACCCCCAGATTGATGGCTGTGGTCGGTTTACTGAGAACAACTGCCAAAAGCACCGACGTCATCAGTGCGATGACCAAAAGCATGGGCGTTTCAGGGAAAGCCCACACATTAAGCGTATATACAGTCTTGCCGATGAGACTCGAACAAATAAAATACCAGTACAGGCCATAAAGCACACATACAGGCTTTGACCAGATAAAACGATCGATAAACCGTTCAAACAGCCAAAGATGCAGGGGGAAAAGCAGTCCCAGGCACAAAAATACCAGCCAGGCATCGCTGCCGGCCACCCTGATCAGAGGAGCCTGGAAAGAAATGAACACCGTGCCGGTCTGTACTATGAACAGCATGAGAAACAACTGCGTTTGCGTAATCCGGATTTTCATCACGAGCGTTTACCGCCATGATTAAACGTTTGCTGCTGCTTATCCGGACGGTAAAACGGCACCCTGAAAAAGACATCCTTGAAGCGGCTCGGATCGAACGGGACAAGTGGAGACAGATAAGGCTGTCCGAGAGATGAAAGATTCAGCAGATGGATGAACAGGAATAGGGTTCCAAGCACCATCCCGAGGAATCCGAGTGCGGCACTCAGCAGCATGAACGGGAACCGGATCAGCCTTACCGCCATATTCATCTCAGCGGAGGGAATGACGAAGCTGGCAATGGCCGTCATCGCGACGACGATTACCATCAGATTTGAGGCAAGACCCGCGCTGACGATCGCATCCCCGATGACAATCCCGCCGACGATGCCTACAGTCTGGCCGATCGGCTGCGGCAGCCTGACGCTCGCTTCCCTGATAAGCTCAATGAACAGTTCCAGGATCAATGCTTCCAAAAGCGGCCGGTAAGGAATGTCATTGATCTGCATTTTTACCGTCTTCGCCAGCTCAATCGGCATGATTTCCGAATGGAAGCTGATGACGGAAATATAGAATGCAGGCAGCAGGATGGCCGTGAAAAAAGCGACGACCCGGACCATCCGGTAAAAGGAGCCGACAATGATCCGGCTATTGTAGTCATCAGGTGACTCGTAAAATGCAAAAAAATTGGTCGGCGTGATAATGCTTGTCGGTGAACTGTCTGTTAATAATGCCGCTTTCCCTTCCAGCAGGCTGTAGATCACACGGTCTGGCCGCTCGGTATTCAGGAACAGAGGAAAAGGTGAATACACCTGGTCCTCAAGATAATCCTCGGTCTGTCCCATGCTGTAGAACTCCTTGTACGGTATATCTCTGATCCTTTGGCGGATTTGGGCCAGCACATCCGGGTCGATGGCATCCGCAAGATAAAGGATACTGATGTGTGCATGGGTGTTCTCCATCCGGAAGCTTTCCATCACCAGGTCCTTGCGCTGAAGCCGTTTTCTGACCAGCGCAACATTGTCGGTGATACTTTCCACAAACCCTTCATGCGCCCCGCGGACGACCGTCTCGTTTTTCGGCTCTTCCGGTGAACGCTTCGGGGCATTGTTCACCTGGATGCCCAGCATCATGTTGGTCTCCGGGAAGACGATGACCAGATTGCCGGTGCACACCTGTTCAGCAAGCTTTTCCTCACTGAAGGCCTCAGCCGATGAGGTAGCGGAATTTCCCCATTTCTCGCTTCCTGCCATCGCCCGTTTCTCGAGCATCTCCAGATGCCGGTCCGCCAGTGCAGTATCGATCAGTGTTGTATAGTAGCAGAGAACCGCGGGGACTCCCGCAACCTCACGTTCCTTCACTTCAAAGTCCACGGAATGATTAAAATAGCTGTGGATGGATTGCATAAACTCGGCATTCATAATGAATCACCTCTTCAAGGAAGTATCCGCCCCAAAAAAGAAATTTATTCCTCGATTCGAGTGTGTGCCGATGAAGGCTTGTTCACTACAGCATACAAAAACCCCCTTATCTCTTCCGGAATTTCCGGTAGAGACAAAGGGGTGTTTTTATCTGATCAGTTGACCCTCAAGATATCCGTTCAGCTTATTTCTGAATGAACATCTGAGTCCAGTAGTGGCCGTTGGAATCGTAGCCGATACCGATGTGAGTGAATTCCGGTGTCAGGATATTCTGGCGGTGGCCAGGTGATTCCATCCAGCCTTTGACGACTTCTTCAGGAGTCCGCTGGCCCATTGCGATGTTCTCGGCTGCTTTCTTGTAGCTGATGCCGGCAGCCTTCATCTGGTCGAACGGAGAACCATATGTTGGGCTGGTGTGCGAGAAGTAGTTGTTCTTGCGCATGTCTGCGGATTTTGCCCTTGCCGCATCCATGAGTTTCGTATCTGCCGCCAATGGCTTGAGGCCGGCTTTGGCGCGTTCTGCATTTGTCAGGTCAAGGACTTTCTGTTCAACTGCACTCAGGCCGGCAGTCTGCTGTGGTGCTTGTTCAGCCGGCTCAGCCGATGGCTGGGACGGTTGCTGTGGAGCTGGTGCAGGGGCCGGTGCTGCAGGTTTTTCCACTTCCGGCTTTTGCTCTGCAGGTTTTTCAGGTGCCGGTGCAGGCTTTTCTTCTTTAGGCTGTTCCGGTGCTGGAGCCGGTGCAGGTTTTGGCTGTTCCGGTTTTTCCTCCGCCGCAGGGGCTTCCTGCTTAACCGTCTCAGGCTTTTCCTGTTCGGCGTTCGGTACCGGAAGCTTGTAGCCATACTGTTTAAGGACTTTCTGGATCAGGCTTTCGATGTCCAATTTGGAGATGTCGTCACCGTTGATACGGATGACTTCTCCAGCTACATATGTATGCAGGGATACACCTTCCACGTTGATCTTCTGGAATTGTTCGTTTTCTGTTGTCTGCTGTGCTTGCGCAGTGAGGCCCGGCGTAAGAAGCGCCGCGCTCATAGCGAGAACGGAAATCGTTTTTTTCATTCTCAATTCCTCCCTTCGGCACCATCGTACACGAAGGAGCGGATGCATATCGTTCCAGCACTTTCCTCCAAGACCAGTCATCCCCCCGGACTATGAAAATAGGCGTCCTGCCGGATGATTCATAGGAAATCTCCGGCAGGACGCCCGACTATTTCATATTAAGTGCTGTTGACATCAGAGCATCAGAGACCGATAGAAGCAGATCAGGATTTCCTGATCTTCATCAGGAAGAGCGGAAGAACGAATGCGATCTTTGATTTCAGTGAACTTGGCTTCACGGCCTTTTCTCAGTCTCGGATGGGTCAGCCTGTCGGCCAGCTCATCTTCGGCAAGGGAGGAGATTTCCTGGATGGACGATGCTTGCTGCGCTGCCTCCCTTCCCTTCCACAGTCTGCTGTATGCCGAGATCAGACGCTCTTGGTCATTCATCGCCCGCACCCGGGACACGGATTTCGGAGAGCCCTTCACCGATCAGGACAAGATTTGCCGGCATGTTCATGTATTCCGGAATCCACTGGACCATCCCATATGCATATTGGAACAGCGATGGATATTTGTTTCCCTCAAGAGGTACATAGCCCTTCATCCGGTATACCGTCTCCGGCAACGACCGGATCCAGTCCTCAAACGCGTCCCGGCCAACCGGCTTGCTGAATCTCACAAGGCGTGTGCCGATCGGAAGGTGGCTGCCGATGCCCGCTTTCTGCACCGGGATTCCAGCCGGTTTTTGAGTCATGATGCGTAGAGCATCCAGAGGAACTTTGCTGTTGATGGTTTCCACAATCCGGGCACCGGGATTCAGTGACTGGATGCCCATAACGGCTTCCGCCTTCTCTGAATCCGTCAGCAGGTCGCTTTTGTTCAGAAGGACGAATCCGGCATGCCGGATCTGTTCAAGGAACAGCATGCGGACCTGGGGTGTCATGCCGTCAGCGGCAAGGTAGCGTCTGCCGTCAGCCACGGTAACGATTCCCTTCACATCGAGTTTGTCTCCGAACAGCGGTGAATGGACGGCATCGAGAACCTCCACCGGATGCGCAGCCCCGGTCGTCTCGATGAAAATGATGTCTACTTCCTCATGCAGCAGAGCCTGCATCTGTGACTCGGTCTTTTCCGAGCCGGTGCAACAGATGCATCCATTCAGGATTTCCTTTAGCGGCACGCCGTCTTCCACTGCTTCCGAATCAAATGCCAGTTCTCCGAGTTCATTCATGATAACCCCCGGTTTCAGCCCTTCCTCCTTTGCTTGCCTGATCAGCCAAGTCAGCAGGGAGGTTTTTCCGCTCCCCAGAAAACCGCTCAGGATATACACTTCGGTCATTGGTCAGTCATCCTTTCAATGAAGCGGGCGGAATCCAGAATGGACTCCGCCCGCCAATATTACTTTAGTTGTTCGTGGAGAATTTCCGACGCTTTCTTCAGCATCGGGTCGTCCTTCTCAATCTTCTTGCGCAGCTTTTCCATGAGGGCGAAAGTCGTGTCCCCCTCCAGGATGCCGCTTTCCTCGAGATTGGCTTCCGCCTGGAGTGCACGGACGGCTTCTGCGGTTTCTTCATCAAAGACGCCATCAGCTTCTCCGGGATCGTAGCCGACTGCATCGAGCATCTGCTCGGCGGAGAGGATGGTCATCGATGTGTCCCCGTCCTGCATCGGAGTTTTCGGATCGATATACGGAAGTTTCACGTATTCAGGATAAGCCACAGGATCTGTCGGCTTGATCCCTTTCTCATGGATCCAGTTACCCTCGGGCGTCAGCCATTTGGCGGTGGTCAGCTTGAGATTCGACCCGTCCTGGAAGTCCTGCGGCGACTGGACGGTGCCTTTGCCGAACGATTTCTCGCCGACGGTCCGGATGTCTGCTGACTCCATCAGGGCGCCCGCCAGAATTTCGGATGCAGAAGCGCTGCCTCCGTCAATCAGCAGGACAACCGGCATTTTCACTTTTGTACCGCCGGCCGCATAGGTGATCTGCGGTTTCTTGCCCTTTTCTTCGATTTGGAAGAGGCCCTTGCCCTCCTCGACGAAAAGGTCCGAGATCTCGATTGCCGTACTGAGGAGGCCGCCGGGGTTCTGCCGGACGTCGATCGCCATTGCCTTCATGCCATCCTTCTCCATGGTTTCAATGGCCTCAAGAAGCTCATCAAACGTGTTTTCCGAGAAGCTGGTAATCTGGATGTGGGCGATTTCATCGTCCACCATCTCGGCATAGACTGTTTCGATCGGAATGACATCGCGTGTGATGGTCACATCAATCGGCTCTTCCAGTCCGGCCCGCTCCACTTGCAGGGTGACGTCAGTGCCTTTCTCGCCTCGGATCAGCGTCACCGCTTCGGTCGAGGACTTGCCCTGCAGGCTCTCGCCGTCCACTGACAGGATGATGTCATCCGGCTGCAGATGCGCTTTTTCAGCCGGAGAATTTTTAATTGGTGAAACGATCATGATCTTGCCGTTCCGCTCCTGAATTTCCGCACCGATACCCTCAAAGCTTGAAGAGATGCTTTCGTTCAGATGCTGGGCTTCCGTCTGATCCAGATAATCGGAATAGGGATCGCCCAGGGCATCGACCATGCCATTGATGGCGCCGTTCACCAGTTCTTCGTCACTCACGTCTTCGAAGTACTGCTTTTTCACTGCGTCATAAGCGTCATACAGCTTGTTGAACTCGCCCCGATCGGACTTTGGCGAGACCACCTCGACCACTTTGTCCTCCCCGACCGTCAGAGCGAAGAATGTAACGCCTGCCGTCAGAAGGACGAGACCAAACATGAGCATCAGGAGGAAAAAGGGCTTGATGCGGAGGTAACGTCCCGCGGGTGTCTGCTGATTTTCCTCCGGAGAGTCATTGTTCCGGCCGTTATTATTTTCGTCCATGTTGTTTCACCACTTTCAACGCAGGCCCGCCGCCGGTGCGACGGGCCGATATACGAAAAGACCGCCACCGTCCGATGGCGGTCAATCCGGTCTTTACTGGATAGCCGCTTCGAGGGCGACTTCGATCATTTCATTGAATGTCGTCTGACGCTCCTCTGAAGAGGTGGCTTCTCCCGTCAGGAGATGGTCGCTCACGGTCAGTACGGAGAGCGCCTGGCGGCCGAACTTCGCAGCGTGCGTATAAAGTGCCGCAGATTCCATCTCAACTGCCAGAACACCGTAGTCCGCATATTTTTTATGGTCGGAATCCTCACTGTAGAAGAGATCTTCCGTAAATACGTTGCCGACTTTCAGGTTCAGCCCTTTTTCCCGTCCTGCTTCGTATGCTTTCAGCAGGAGATCGAAATCTGCCGTCGGAGCATAGTCGATGCCCTTGAAAGTGATTTCGTTAAATTTGGAGTTCGTTGACGCGCTCTGGGCGATGATGACGTCACGGACCTTGACATCTTTCTGGATCGCGCCGCATGTGCCCACACGGAACAGCTTCTGTACATCATACTCCTGCATCAGTTCGGTGATGTAGATGGAGATCGACGGTATGCCCATCCCGGTACCCATTACGGAAACCCGCTTTCCTTTGTAGGTCCCGGTGTAGCCGAACATGTTCCGGACTTCATTGAACTGCTCGACATCTTCCAGGAATGTCTCTGCAATGTACTTTGCGCGGAGCGGATCGCCCGGCAGTAGGATCGTGTCGGCGATTTCGCCTTTTTTTGCATTGATGTGTATGCTCATTTAGTCAAACCCCGCTTTCACAAATTCTTTTCCATCATATCGTGTTTTGGGACCGCCCGCAATCACAACACAGGCGCCCGCTTGAAACGGACGCCAGATTTTAGTCGGTCTCCCGATATTCTTCCCAAAGTTCATCAAAAACACGCGATGGCATGTCTGGGTCCGCCCGCTCTTCTAGATAGCGGGACAGCGGATCAAATCCGATTTCCGTCTTCGGGAATTCGTGGTCGAGAAATGCTGCTTCAGCAAATGCCGCTCTCGGGTCATCCTTCGGCCCTCCCCGATGGGACATGAGGTATTGATAGAATGTCCGCCTCACCGGACCACCGCCCTTCCTGGTTGTTTCACAGATTACCTGAAGGGTTCTGCTTATTCACCGAACAGCTTCAGATAGGTTCCGTAGCCTTCCTCTTCCAGCTTGTCCTTCGGTACAAAACGGAGGGCTGCGGAATTGATGCAGTAGCGAAGTCCGCCCGCCTCCATCGGCCCGTCCGGAAAGACATGCCCCAGATGGGAGTCGGCGCTTTTACTCCGGACTTCCGTGCGTCTCATTCCGTAACTTGTGTCAAAGTGCTCTGTGACTTCGGTGTCCTCGATCGGCTTGGTGAAGCTGGGCCACCCGCAGCCCGCATCGTATTTGTCTTTTGATGAGAAGAGGGGCTTGCCGGATACGATATCAACATAGATCCCTTCATCGAAGTGTGCATCGTATTCATTCTGAAATGGAGGCTCAGTGCCGTTTTCCTGGGTGACTTTATATTGCATCGGCGTCAGTTTCTGCTTCAGATCTTCTTTGTTCATCATGTCACTCCTCCCACATGCTTTCCTGAAATGCTTTTCTGCCGGACCCCGCAAAATAGCGGTTGTAATGTGCCGGATTCTTCAGGTAATAATCCTGATGTTCGTCTTCCGCCGGATAAAATTCTTTGGCCGGAAGGATTTTGACAGCGACAGGCCCTTTAAATCGGCCGGAAGCCTCCAGCTCTTCCTTTGAACGTTCGGCCTCTATACGCTGCTCTTCGTCATGGTAGAAAATCGCCGTCCTGTATGAGGCCCCGCGGTCGTAAAACTGGCCGCCCGGATCGGTCGGGTCGATCTGCCTCCAGAAAATATCAAGCAGTTCCCTGTACGAAATAACTTCCGGGTCGAAAGTGATTTCAACCGCCTCATAGTGGCCGGTCGTCTCCGAACAGACCTGCCTGTAGGTCGGATTCGGCACGTGGCCGCCGGTATAGCCGGACACGACGGATTCAACTCCGTCGTATTTATGGAACGGCTTCACCATGCACCAGAAGCAGCCCCCTGCAAATGTAGCTTTTTCGGTTGCCATGTGATGCCTCCTATTTCCTCGGGATGAGAATCTCCAGTTCGATTTCATCATCAGGAAGATTGATTTCCTTCGCCCTCACCTGTATGCCGCCGGATACGGGCAGGCGGGAAAGGTCGATAAACAGTTCCTCTTCCTTCGGCCTCACGATCATCCAGGCCGGCAAGCCGACCGTATCACCGAGAAGCTTCAGGATTGTGGAAGGCGGAATGGTCAGATTGCCGACCTCCACTGATTTTTGCTTGAGTGACAGATTTCCGTCTTCAAGCACCACCGGCTCAAAATGCATCATGACCGGCAACTGTACGGCAAACACCGTCAGTTCGGACACGAGGAGCACATCGTCCTCAAATTCCAGCGTGACCGGAATCCGATCATTGTTGATCGCTTGCCGGATATACGTATTGGCGATTCCCTCCAGGTCTTCCCGGGTCGCCGTAACGGTGAGTCTGTCCACCCCGGTGCTGGCCGGCGCGGCCTCAGGGAGCGGGGTCCCTGCGACCGGCCGGCTGATCCAGAAGATGAACGCAAGGACGCCGGTCACGATCAGTGCTGCTAAAAGAAAAAACGCGATTTTCCACTTATTCACCGGCATCCCCCCTCAAAATTCCCATTCCCCACCGGACAGCCTGTTCAAACCGCATCGGGACAGGGATTCCATGATTCTTTCCGTCATGCGGCTGTAGCCCTTGCTGTTCGGATGGAAAAAGTCAGTGTGATAGACAAGATCCCGATTGGAGACGAACAGATCGTCCACCGGGACAAAACATGCCCTTCCGTCCGCAACCGCCGCATCTTCGAGGACGCCGTTCCATTCGGAGAGGATCCCGTCAAAATCACTTTCTTCATCGGTCACTACCGTCAGCGGGTTATAGAGGCCGAGGATAATGAGTACGGCATCAGGATTGGCCCTGCGGACCTGAAAAAGCGAAGTCGACAGACTGTTCATGAACGGTTCCAGCTTTCCTTCGAAAGCTTTCGCGTCGAGATTGAACAAATCCTGCTTGACGACTTTCATCAGGTCGTTTCCTCCAATTGTCAAGGTAAGGATGTCGGCTTCCGCTATGGCCTCACGTACCCGGGGATCGGAAAGCTGACCTTCAAGCTGATCACTTCGCCGCCCCCTTTTCGCCAGGTTCTGGATGTCGACATTTTTGACGCCTTTCCACTCCTCCATCCTAACCGCGAGGCGGCCGACGTATCCTTCCCGTTTCATTTCATCACCGACTCCCTGGGTAAGGGAGTCCCCGAGACCGACAAGTACGACTGTTCTGGGGGCAAAGGTCGGTGGCACCTCGTATTCTCCGAAGCCGCTTTCTCCAATCTCCCCGAAGCCGCCCGGATTGCCTCCCGGCATACACCCGGACAGGAAAAGGATCGCGGCAAGCATCCAAATCCATTTTTTCATTTCTCTATTCCCCTTTTCGAAACAAAAGACGGGGAACCCCAGGCTCCCCGCCTTCCATGCTCAATCCCAGTAGTACATGAAGCCGATAGCTCCGGGACCGGTATGGGTACTGATGACAGGAGAGGTGAACATCAGTTTCACTTCCTTGAATCCGTCCTCTTCGATCATCTGCTTGAGCGGGGCCGCCATCGCAAGGCCGTTGGCATGGGAGATGCCGACCGCCCGGAGCTTGCGGCCGACCGTCTGCTCCTTGAAATCTTTGAAAAGCTGCCGTACGACCTGCTTGTGGCTTCTCGCCTTTCCGACAGGCATGTAAACACCATCCTTAAGGGCCGCAATCGGCTTGATGTTCATCAGGGAACCGATCATCGCTTTCCCCTTCCCGATCCTTCCTCCCTTGACGAGGTTCTCCAGTGTATCCACTACGACATATAGTGCAGTGTTTTTCCGTATGGTGTCGACGCGTTTCAATATCTCTTCGAAGTCTTTTCCGTCCTTTGCCATCCTGGCAGCTTCGATCACCTGGAACGTCAGTCCGAAGGAGATGAACTCCGAATCTATTACGGTGACGTCGGCATCGGCCAGCTCGGCCGCTGCTCTGGCCGACTCGACGGTTCCGCTCATCCCGCCGGTCATATGGATGGATAGAATCTTTCCGCCGTCTTTTCCGAGGGACTCGTATAGCTCCTTAAAAACACCGACTGGCGGCTGCGAACTTTTCGGCAGTTCTTCGCTTTTATCCATCATGTCCAGGAATTCTTCCGGGGACAGATCGACCTGATCGGCATAGGTCTTTCCGCCGATCTGGATGGAGAGCGGCACGACATGGATGCCGAGTTCACGGACGGTCTCTCTGCTGATATCTGCTGTTGAGTCTGTTACGATATGAATGGTTGTCATCTTGTCGCCCCTTCAGATTACGCTGATTCGCTTGCTGGTATTGGTGGTAAGAGAAGAATAGAATCCGGCGGACGGCAAGTCAAGGAAAGAGAGGTGGAGGCATTGGCCTTCGACTATAAGAACAAGAAAGAAGAATTGTGGAATGCCATCACGCACGGACTCGGTTTCGCACTGAGCATTCCTGCACTCGTTTTCCTTATCCTGAAGGGCAGCGAGTATCGTTCCGCGCTCCACATTACCGCATATACCATTTTCGGCGTCTCGATGCTGGTACTGTACCTCATGTCGACATTGCTTCATAGTATGCCTGCAAAATATAAGCGATTCTTTTCAATCCTCGACCATTCGTCCATTTATGTGCTGATAGCAGGAACCTACACCCCGCTTGTCCTCACCTCACTCGGCGGGACGCTTGGCTGGACCCTTTTTGGAATCGTCTGGGGACTTGCAATCCTTGGTATCCTGTTTAAGGTATTCTTCATCCACCGGTATGAAGCGGTCTCCCTTATCTTCTACATCGCGATGGGCTGGCTGATCATATTTGCAATCCGCCCGCTCCATGCAGTGATCGGCACCGGAGGGATCACGCTCCTGGTCATCGGCGGTCTTCTTTATACCGTCGGCGCCATTTTCTACGCCTGGCGGCGGATCCCCTACAACCATGCCATCTGGCATCTGTTTGTCATCGGGGGAAGTGCCGCGATGTATTTCTCCATATTGCTTTATTCATGATGGGCAGCCGGTTTTCCGGCTGCTTTTTCTTGTCCGATTGTTTATGCCGGCCTGCCGGCTTCCTGCTGCCGCTTCTCCCTGGCCCGTACCGCTGTTGCTTCACGGATCCGCTCTTGTACAAGACGAGTGATCTCAGCTGCTGAACGTCCGAGAATCTCCTGATGGCTCACGGCTTCCAGGACATCAACTGTTACGGTTGCCGGCCTGATCCGGTTTTTGTTCTGTTCCATGATTTCCGAGGTGCCATGGATGGTAACCGGAACAATCGGGACGCCGCCTTCTTCGGCGATGCGCACAAACCCGGTCTTAAAGTCCCGCGGATCTTTTCCGCGGCTCCTGGTCCCCTCCGGGAAGATGAGCATGGAGTGACCGGAGCGGAGCTTTTCCGCCATTCCACGTATGGAGCGTATTGCACTCCGCCTGTCCGACCGATCAATAAATACACAGTTCATTTCTTCCATCCAATCACGGATGACCGGCAATTTCCGGACTTCCTCCTTGGACATGAATCCGAACGGCTTTGGGAGGTGGGCGATCAAAACCGGAATGTCAAAATTCCCTTCATGGTTGCTGACGAACAGCACCGGGCCGTCAGGCAATGTTCCCCTGATGAACATTCGGACATCACTGTTTGTCCTGCGCAATATCCCGGTTGCCCACTTCCGCGGCTCCTTGCTGACCGTTTCGGCGAGCTTTTCTGTCGGGGCGGAGCCTTTCAGCCTGCGGATCTGCCTGAGGGCAGGAATGGAAAAGGGCAAATAGCCAAAAAGATAGCCGTATGTCCGGATGGAGCGTACCGCATTCAAAGCGTCTGCTTCCTCTCAAAAATCCGGTAATCATATGGGATGCCATCATCCGAATGATGTTCTTCGGATTGGGATACAAGAACCCAGCCTTCCCTGTATTCCGGGAAATACGTATCTCCGTCGAATGGCTGTTTTACCAATGTGACATAGAGCCGGTCAACCTGATCCATCAGTTCATTGAACAGGCCGGCGCCCCCGATCACCATCACTTCCGGCGCATATTCCTCCGCACGACTGATAGCATCCTTGACGGAGTTCACGACAACAGCCCCTTCGGCCTGATAGTCTGGATTGCGCGTAACAACGATGTTGAGGCGCCCGGGGAGCGGACGGCCGATCGATTCGTACGTCTTGCGTCCCATGACCATCGCCTTGCCCATCGTCTGTTTTTTAAAATAAGCCAGGTCACCCGGAAGATGCCAAGGCAGCTGATTGTCTTTGCCGATCACGAGATTCGGATCATGTGCCACAATATAGGAAATCATCATTTATCCTCCTTTGAATCACACCGCGATCGGCGCTTTGATTTTCGGATGCGGATCGTATCCTTCCACGCGGATATCCGAAGTCTCCAGTTCGAAAATTGATTTGTCGTCTGCATCAATGACAAGTGACGGCAATTGTCTCGGTTCACGGGAAAGTTGTTCGTTTACCTGGTCGAAGTGATTGGAGTAAATATGCGCGTCACCGAGCGTATGGACAAACTCTCCCGGTTCGAGACCTGTCTCCCGTGCGATCAGATGGGTCAGAAGAGCATAGGAAGCAATATTGAACGGCACGCCGAGGAAGACATCCGCGCTCCTCTGGTAAAGCTGGCAGGAAAGCTTGCCGTCCGCCACGTAGAACTGGAACAGCGTGTGGCACGGCGGCAGCGCCATATCCTCCACCTCGGCAGGATTCCACGCGCTCACGATATGACGCCGGGAATCCGGGTTGTTCCGGATCGAACCAAGGACATTCTTGAGCTGGTCGATTGTCCCGTCGCGGCCGTCCGGCCAGGAACGCCATTGCCTTCCGTATACCGGCCCGAGGTCCCCGTAGGCTTTCGCGAACTGGTCATCAGACAGGATCAATTCACGAAACTTGTCCATTTCATGATCAAGGACTTCTTTAAATGCGGGATTCTTCGCTGCCCGCCTGCCGAAATCCGTCATGTCCGGGCCGCTGTATTCACTACTTTGCACGTATTTCTCAAATGCCCATTCATCCCAAATGGGGTTCTTCTCTTCAATCAATGTCCGGACGTTCGTGTCCCCTTTGATAAACCAGAGCAGTTCCGAAACAATCAGCCGGAACGCCGTTTTTTTCGTCGTCAAGAGCGGGAACCCATCGCTCAGGTCGAACCGCATCTGATGGCCGAAAATACTCCGTGTCCCGGTGCCTGTGCGGTCCCCCTTGTCCGTTCCGTTTTCCATGATTGTTCTGCAAAGCTGCAGGTATTGTTCCATCCCGCATGCCTCCTTATAATTTCATTGAAACGCCAGGTCGCTTATGTATGCTTACCGTTCGATCTACCCAATTCTAACACGCCCGCCACGCTTTTTATCAACACAAAGCCGGCATGGAATCAAAACTCCATGCCGGCCTTTTCAAGACAGCCATTTAGGGGGTGTGTTCTTGGACCAGAAAATATCGCCCAGGACGATATGGCGGCTGTATCCGTCTTCTGCCGTGTGGTAGTGAAAGTTGAAATAGTAACCGTCGAGCGGACGCTTGTCCGTCCGTACGTGAAAGCGGATCAGGTCCTCGCCGCTTTCTGTGTCGAAAATGTGAAAGATTTTTTCCGAGTAGCCGCCGGCGGGCTGTTCGCTGATCGAAAGAGAACGGACTGCATCATCGTCAATCGATGCAAGTGTCATCTCGATCGCCTCTTCGATCTTCGGGAGGATAACCTGATCGAACTCATCTGAGATGGTCGGGCCGATTTTCGAGCCGAACTTTTCGTATGACTGATCACGTGCTGCAACCTTTGCCAATTCGGCAAAGGGCGCTTCATCCGTATCGGTGATCGCTGAAGGCAGTTCGGCCGCAACGGCGGTACCGGTGCTGCCCGCAATTTCCTTATGGCCCCGTTCATCAAGCAGTTGATCCCAGATTTCATGGCTCGGTGTGATAAAGCCGAATGTGACGAGCGCCACGGCAGCCATCAGAGACTTCTGAATCCACTTCTTCATGGTCTTCCCCCCGCTTTTTCTATTTGCCGGCACATATTGCCGCTGGTTTGTATAGTGGTTTCCTTCTCGCTGTTTTCATTGTACAATAGACGAGGACTGAATATAAATAGTTCCCAAGCTCCAAAGGAGGTACAATGATGGACGCAAGCATCTGGATTGGAATCGGCTTCCTCGGGCTTCTTGCCTATCTGAGCTACTTCAACTTCACCCACTGATCAGCAATCAAACTCCCCCTTTCCGGGGAACAAGAAACTCCCTGAGCAACGCTCAGGGAGTTTCTTCATCTTTCTCCTCGATCTCCGATTGTTGCCCGATCAGCCGTTTATAGGCGCTTTCTTCTTCTGACATTGCAGCAGATAGAATCTTATGGGTTGCGGATAGATAGATGGCCGCGGCCTCTGAATTTCCGGACTCCGCCTCTTCGATTCCCTTCGGTATCTGTTCAAGCAGCAATTTGATTTTTTCTCTCGTCCGTTCACGGGAATCGTGAATCTGATTTAGCCGTTCAAGTACTTGCTCCAAGTGGTCACTCATATCGGATATCTCCTTCTGCAATCCTTTGAATGCTTTTATTATACAAAAACAAGCAAGTCTGCTAACGCTTTTTTTGAATGAACCGCATCAAAAAGGCCGCACAGATGGTTCGTGCGGCTGTCTTTCATGACATTATTTTCCGATAAATCCGTAATGAAACTTCGTGTTCGGACGGTCGATTCTCGTGAAGCCATATCGTCCGAAAAGTTCCGATCGGAAGTGGGCTTTCAGCACGACCCGCTTCCGGGCAACACGGACAGCTTCCCGGAATAGTTCACTATCCGGCAGATCATGGACGCCGGCGGAACGGAGTGGCGCGAAGGCCGCAGCTTCCTCGATCGCTTCTTCGAACATCGGATCGAGGTAAACGATATCGTAGCTGTCCGACTCGCAGCTTTTCAAAAATTCTGCAGCACGGACATTCCGTACTTCGATCCGTCGCATGGCATCCAGCACGTCTTGCGGCGAGTCGCTGTACGTTATAAGCCCGCGCCCGACAATATAGGTGACGATCGGATCGGCCTCGCATGCGGTCACCTGACCGGAAGGGCCTGTGACGAACGAGGCGACGGTGCTGTCAGAAGCAAGGCCCATCGTGCAATCGAGGAAAGTGTCCCCAGGCTTCAGACCGCACACATCGACCAATGCGTCATTTCCTCCGTCCTGGAGCCGTTTGATGCGAATGGCGGCAAGTCCCGGATGGAAAAACAACGGCTTCACATCCGGGTCGGTGTGGTACTCGTACCGCTCTTTGCCGGCCACGACCACCGGTCTGCCGAATTCTTTCATCAGCTTGCGGACCGACCGTTTCCTACGGGGCACAAAGTCTGTGCCGAGTTCCCCGGCCACCTGTTCCGCAAGCCGGACACTTTCATCGTCCGGGTGCTGGCCTGTGGTAACGACGGGCAGGTTCACTTCACCATCTGCCGGAGAACACCGGAAACATGTTCCTGGACCTGCTCCAGGTCATGGTCTTCAATCTGTTCACGCGGAATGAAGTATTTCAGCTCTGATCCTTCAAGTACGGCGATCGAAGGCGAGCTTGGCGGCACTTCCTCGAAGTAACCCCGCATTTTCTCTGTTGCTTCCCGGTCCTGCCCCGCGAACACCGTGACAAGGTTGTCAGGCTTTTTATCCAGTTCCTCCAGCGCTCCGGTCACCGCAGGGCGTGCAAGCCCTGCAGCGCAGCCGCAGACGGAGTTGATGACGACGAGCGACGTGCCTTCTGCAGATGACATGAACCCATCCACTTCCTCAGCTGTCGTCAGTTCTTGGAACCCTTGTCCTGTCAGTTCGCGGCGCATCGGTTCCGCCACCTGCTTCATGTATGCTTCATATGCTTCCATCGTTCATTCCCCTTTCGCTTTTGTTCTCATCTCGGTCATTTGTTTCCACATCGAGCCTTTTGCTTCCTCCCCGCCTGCGATTCGGGCCTCGGCCATCTTCGCCTGAAGCTTGACCTCGAACTCCGGATCATCTTCCAGTTCCTTCAGGGCAGGAAGCGCCTTTTCCGTACCGGTTTCATAAAGATACATCGCGCCCCGCCAGCGGACAATCTTGCTTTTATCCTTCAGCGTGCGGATAGCGAGGTCTTCGAACTCAGTAAAACCGAGGTCGCTCATCGCGTCGGCCGCTGTCCGGCGAACCGGTGCACTTTTATCTTCCATCGCCTTTTCGATATACGGGACGACAGCCGGATCCTCGATCATACCGAGATAGACGACGGCCAGCCGGCGGATCGACATCTTCTCGTCCTTCAGCGCCTCCATAAGGAGCGGGACGTCGGACATATCCGGGTCAGGCAGCTGATCCAGGAGCCGGAAACGTTCTTCCCAACTGTCTGCCGCCCGGTATTCCTCAAGTGTCACCTTGCGGCGGCCAAGGACCGGTGCCTCTTTCGTCTCGCTTCCGGCCTCCATGATGGCGTCCAGCCGTTCCTGCGGGTAGGCCGCTTCGATTTCTTTGACGACCTCTTCGCCGATGTCCTTTTTGTCTCCATACCGGATGCCGTAATCCGCCCATTTGCGCTGAAGGATATAGTTCTCGTCATCACCTTCCATGAGCACATTCATGGCGTCTACAAACCTCTGGCCGAGACCGAAGCGCTCCTCGCCGCGGTCATCGAACACCTTTACCTGTAGCGGGACTCCCTTGTACTGCTGGACATGGATGTAGACCTCACCAAAGTGTTCATCCGCTTCGGCGGCTTCGGTGCTGCCTTCCTGCTCTTCTCCGAACACTTCGCGCACACCGGCGAGGATCGGCTCCCAGTCATATTTGCCGCTCCGCTCGATCGCGAGAAAGTCCATGACTTGATAGATGCCTTTAACGCCTTCGATGTTAAAAATCTGCCGGATAAAGTCCGGCGCTTCTTCCAGACTGTCCGGTTTATAGTTGAATGCCTTGCCGAACGGCAGTTCCCTGTCGATGACCACTTTCATCGAGTTCGGACTCGGCGTTGGTTCGATTGTTACGATTTTCATGTTCCCATGCCTCCAATGTGAATCATGCTTCGGCGATTTCTTCGAGATAGCTCCACCGCTCGATGAGGACCTCATACTCCCCGTTGAGCTCATCCAGCCGGGCTGAGATTTCACTCACTTTCCCGTAGTCGGCCCCGGCATCGGCAAGCGCTTCTTCTGCTTCCATGATCGCCTGTTCGGTCGCCTCGATCTTGCCGCCGATTTCTTCCCATTCTTTCTTCTCGCCGAGCGTCATCTTCTTTTTCTTCGGCTTGTCCGGTTGCTGTTCCTGTTTTTCTGCAACAGTCGGCGGTGCCGCAGATTCTTTCTCCTGCTTTGCCGCCTTTTCGAGATAGTCGGTATAGAGTCCGAGTTCCTGCGTGACATCCCCCGATCCATCAAGGATCCACAGTTTGCGGGAAGTCCGGTCCAGGAAAAACCGGTCGTGGGAGATCGTCACGACCACTCCCGGGAATGAGTCGATGAACGTTTCAAGCACCGACAGCGTCTCCAGGTCCAGGTCGTTGGTCGGCTCGTCCAGAAGCAGGACGTTTGGCTGCTCAATCAGGAGCCTCAGCAGATACAACCGCTTGCGTTCACCGCCGGACAGCTTGCCGATCAGCGTGCCGTGGACATTGGACGGGAACAGGAACTGCTCGAGCATCTGCACTGCGGAATACCGCGTGCCGTCCTGTCTGCGAATGTCGTTCGAGGCCTCCGTGACATAGGAGATGATCCGCTGGTTCGGATCCATCTCGGGCAGATGCTGTGTGAAGTGCGCAATCTTCACCGTCTCACCCCGGTCCAATACGCCGCTGTCCGGCTCAATGGAACCGGCCAGCAGATTCATGAGCGTCGACTTGCCCGCTCCATTGGGTCCGATGACCGCCACGCGGTCTCCGCCCTGGAGAAGGAACGAAAAGTCTTTGATGATATCCCTGCCGCCATATCCTTTTGTAATCCGCTCCCCCTCGAGCACTTTCTTGCCGAGGCGGGAAGCGGCGAGCGACAGGTCAAGCGGATCCGGGCCGTCCTCTTTCTTCACTTTCTCGGACAGTTCCTCGAACCGGCCGATTCGGGCTTTCTGCTTGGTCGAGCGGGCTTTTGCCCCCCTGCGGATCCATTTCAGCTCGTTCCGGTAGCGGTTCTTGTTTTTCTCGAAGGTGGCCTCATCCTGCTCGATCCGGAGTGCCTTCGCTTCAAGGAAGTCCGAGTAGGTCCCCCGGTGGCTGTATAGCGTCCGGTCAGCAAGCTCGTAGACTTTGGAAGCGACCGAATCCAAGAAGTAGCGGTCGTGCGTGATGAACAGCATCGCGCCGCCGGTCTGCTTCAGGTAATCCTGCAGCCACTCGATCGACGTCACGTCAAGATGGTTGGTCGGTTCGTCAAGCAGCAGGAGATCTGCCGGCTCGAGCAGCACCCTGGCAAGCGCCACGCGTTTTCGCTGCCCGCCGGAGAGGCTTCCTGTTTTTGCTTCGTAATCGGAGATTCCCAGTTTTGAGAGGATGGTTTTTGCCCGGGCATTCAAGTCCCAGCCTCCGTCCGCGTCCATCCGATTCTGCAGCTCCGCAAACCGGTCCTGGGCCCCGGTGTTTTCCGGATCGTTCCCGAGCGCACGAAGCACTTCCTCGTACTCCCGGTTCAGCCGGATCAGCGGAGAGTCCCCGCCGAACACGGTCTGAAGCACGGTGAGCTCCGGGTCCGGCCGCGGATCCTGCGGCAGATGGGCGATCCGGTAGTCATTCGGATGGTCGAATGATGCCGAGTCCGCATCAAGCTCGCCTGCGATAATCGACAGAAGCGTCGACTTGCCGGTCCCGTTGATGCCGATCAGGCCGATCCGGTCCCCTTCGTTTATGGTAAAGCTGATATCGTTGAACAGTGTCTTGTCCCCGACGGTCTTCGTCAGGCCCGACACGATGAGATGCCCCATGTTACCCACTTCCTATCCGGTGTATAGACAATTCCATCATACTAAAAATAGAGGTCCGGAACCAATCCTGCTGTTTTCGTCCCTCTTTACAGGAAAAATTTTCAGAAACTTAACCTTTCCCGGAAGCGATATTGATACAATGGTAGCAAGTGACGATTCATCTCGAGGGGGGAACGACTTGAAATTCCGGCTGACCAAAGAAGAGAAAAGCTGGGCGTTCTACGACTGGGCCAACTCCGCCTATTCCATCATCATCACCACTGCCGTCTTCCCGCTGTTCTATAAAGCCGCAGCGACCAATGCGGGAGTGAGCGCAACCGACTCGACCGCGTACCTTGGCTACACCATTTCCATCTTTACTTTCATTCTCGCCATGCTTGCCCCCATACTCGGCACGATTGCGGATTACCGGGGCATGAAGAAAAAGTTCTTTACCGGCTTCTTCATATTGGGTACCGGTGCCACTGCCGCTCTCGCCTTCATCCCTGCGGACAACTGGCTGATGCTGCTCATCGTGTATACGTTCGCCGCCCTCGGTTCGACAGGGGCGAATGTGTTCTATGACTCGTTCCTTACTGACGTGTCCACCTCGGAACGCATGAACCGTGTCTCGGCATTTGGCTACGGAATCGGATATTTCGGGAGCACGATCCCTTTCATCATCTCGATTGCCATCATCCTGCTGTCTCAGTCCGGGGTCATTCCGCTGTCCGTGACCAATGCAAGCCGTGCCGCGTTCCTGATCACCGCCGCGTGGTGGCTCCTGTTCTCGGTGCCGATGTTCCGGCATGTGCACCAGATCCACTTTATCGAACCGGACCAGCAGCCGATCATCCAAGCATTCAAGCGGCTCGGCAACACGTTCCGCGAAATCAGGAAATACCGCGGCCTGTTTTTGTTCCTGCTCGCCTACTTCTTCTATATCGACGGCGTGGGCACAATCATCTCCATGTCTACCGCGTACGGCTCAGACCTGGGCATTGACGCCAACAGCCTGCTGATCATCCTCTTTGTAACGCAGGTCATCGCAGCGCCCTTTGCGATTCTTTACGGCCGGCTCGCCGACCGTTTCGGCACGAAGCAGATCCTGTACGTCGGCATCGCCGTCTACACATTCGTCTGTATCTATGCCTACTCAATGGACTCCGTCGCCGACTTCTGGGTGCTCGCCATGCTCGTCGGCACCTCACAGGGCGGCATCCAGGCACTGAGCCGCTCTTACTTCGGACGACTGGTCCCGAAAGAGAACTCAAATGAATTCTTCGGCTTCTACAACATCTTCGGGAAGTTCGCCTCGATCATGGGACCGCTCCTCGTCGGTGTGACCGCTCAGATGACGGGCAATACGAACGCCGGCGTCTTCAGCCTCGTCATCCTGTTCATCATTGGCGGCATCATCCTGTACTTTGTACCGGATCCTTCCCGATACGAGCCGGTGCCGGAAAACTAATTATGAATACGGACGATCCGGAGCAAGGATGCTTCAGGATCGTCCGTTTTGTAATGGTGATTTAGTGATTTAAGTATGAAAGTGCGATGGCAAAACGTGAATCGCCACCAATAGGTGTCCGAGTTACCACCAAGGGCCCCAAGAGTTGCCACCTCGCACCCTTCGAGCTACGACCCCGCTTTCATGAATCACTACCTTTTACCTGAAAGCAAGGTTTTGATGCGCTGCGTGCAAATCCATGAAGGTCGCGCATGATTAGTAGGTCCACATTAAAAAATGGGTGCGAAGTCCTAAGTAAAATGCAGTCATTTAATCCGATTGTTACTTGATTTCCAATATACACGCAGCCCCGTGAAAGCCATGTCAACTTTCCCCCCGCTACCCACATCGAAACGGATAAGTTTACCGGTTCGATTATTTTGAAATTGTCCTGGGTCTACCGGACGCAGATGATCTGTGCGCCCGTCGGACCTCATCACCAGTCCTCTTTCACTTGCATCGATCCGGAAGCCGTCAGGATCTTCGTCGTTTCGGTAATGTCCGGTGAATGTCTTTAATTTATCCGATGATACCGGAATCTCGGGAAGGCGGACCATCGACTCCTCAGGAGAACGCCCGAGCGCCGTATAGATGGCGCCTTTCATCAGCTTTTCCGCGGAGACAACCGTCCGGTTCGTTAGGACAGAAACAGTGATCCCTTGATCGGGAAGGAATCCAAATGAGGAAGAGACCCCCGGCTGGCCTCCTCCGTGGTGGATGAGAACATTACCTCCGAAGTCAGACGTGACCATCAGGCCATGTCCGTAGAAAGTGGTTCCATCGACCGTGGCAACAGGTTCTTGCATTGCCGCTGTATCGACATTTCCGATGACGGATTCTCTGAATGCGCGGTCCGTATACAATCTTCCGTAGACGAGCAGATCATTCACCGTTGAGCGGATTCCGCCGCCGACAGCATAGTTGCCGAGTGACGGCCAGTCCACCGGCAGAAGTTTCTCCGTGTATTGAACAGCGGTGTTCGTTTCCTCTCCCTGCCCGGGCGGCGTGAAAGAGGTTCTCTTCATACCGGCAGGCCGGACAATGCGCTCCATGATGAATTCCTGGTAATTCACACCCGACACCCGTTCAATCAGAGCGCCAAGCAGCAGGAATGCATCATTCGAATAGCTGATCCGCTCGCCTGGAAGTCCGATCGGTTCCATGTCAAGACTTTCCAGATACCTGATATGTTCTTCAAACCCCTCTATCTCTTCACGGCGCTTCACCGGCGGCATGCCGGTTGTGTGTGAGAGTAGATGCCGGATTTCTGCACTCCTGATAATGGGTAGCGATTCTGCTTCCGGCAGATACCTGACAACCGGATCCGTAAGCGAAAGCTTTCCTTCCGCTGCCAGAATATGTACGGCAAGCGCCGTGAACGACTTGGTCACTGATGCCGTTCCGAAAACCGTATCAGGCGTTATGTATGCTTCTCCTCCTGCTTCAATCGTTCCGAAGCCGCTCACAAAAAGGGGCACCCCATTCCGAGCTGCACCTATCGCCATTCCCGGGATTTCTTCCTTAACCCGTATTTTCTCTGCAAACTGTTCAAATGCCTTCCAATCCATGCCTACTCCCCCTTCCCCACTCTTATTCGCCTGATGCATTCGGTGTCCTTCCCTAAAGCAAAAAGAAGCCTTCATCCGCACATTGCAGATGAAGGCTCCTCTTCACTTCAATACAAATTCGGTTGAACTGTGCCCCGCCTTGGATTTGGTGACTTTGAGGACCGCCGGCATGGCGGACTTGAGTTCCTCGACGTGGGAGATCACGCCGACGACGCGGCCGTTCCGCTGCAGTCCGACCAGCGCTTCGATCGCCTTTTGCAGCGACTCCGGATCGAGTGATCCGAACCCTTCGTCGATGAACATCGTGTCGACACGGATGTTCCCGCCGAATCCCTGGATGACATCCGCCATACCAAGGGCCAGTGAAAGGGAGGCATTGAACTTCTCACCCCCGGAAAGTGTCCGGACGTCCCTTGCCTGTCCCGTGTACGCATCATATACGTCAATGCCCAGGCCGCTCTGCCGCCCGCGGGCTTCCTGCCGGTCGCTCCGGAGCAATTCGAACTGGCCATTAGACAGTTCCTTCAGCCGTTCGTTTGCAGCGAGCAGGATCCGTTCCAGGTATTCGATCTGAAGGTAACGCTCAAATGACAGCTTATCGGCGTTCTGGCCACGGACGAGGTCATGGAGGCCGGCCACCTTGCCGAGTTTTTTCTCGAGCGCTTCCGCTTCGGTTGCGGCTTCCCTCATGGAGGCAATGCCTTTTTTGACCGTGTTCAGTGTATTGCGGGAATGGATGAGCCTCTCCTGTGCCAGGTCATATGCACTTTTTGCTTCTTCCGCAAGCTGCCTGAGCTGTTCCAGGTCCGCCCTCTCACTTCCCTCCAGTGATGCGGCGAGTTCGCTTTCCCTCACCTTCACGGCATGGAGGTCATTCTCGAACGCACGGATGGCTTCCTCTGCCTCATCCGCCAGATGATCAGGCATGAGCGCTGCATGATAGGCTTCCGCAGAACTGAAAGTGGAGGCGGCAAGCTTATCCCGGAAGGAGGCTTCTGCCTCCCGGAGCTGGTTCTCCGCTTTTTCACTTTGACTCACAGCGAATGTCAACGACTGTTCCGCCGCCTTCCGTTTGTCCCCCGCTTGTGTGGCAGCTGTTTCCAGCTTTTCTTTCAGGCGGTCATGCCTTCCGATCATGTCACGGAGCGCAGATAGAGCCTGATCAAGCGATCGGACATCATCGTAGCCTTCCGGAATCGAACGCTCCAGGCCACTGATGGTCGCTTCGAAGGAGGCGATCCGGCTTGTTGTGCCCGCCAGCTCCTCTGTATGCCTTGTCAGCTTGCCTGCAACTTCTTCCGCCTTTTCCCGAAGGGTTTCCTCATCCTTCCGCAGTGAAGAAAGCCGGTTTCGGCGCGACTTGGCAGTGGAGATTTCACCACGCAGCCGCTCTGCATCTTCCTTTCTGCCTGCCAGGATGTCGGCAGCATCTGCTGCTTCCAGCCCGCGTCCTGCCAGCCGGTCTGCAGATTGCTCCAACAGGCCGTTCTGAATCTTAAAGGCGCCTGCAGAGCTGATCGCATTTGACTGCGCTTTAAGAAATGCCGATTCTGCCTCTTCAAGTGCTGAGTCATCAGGACCGTCTGCAGAATCAGCCGGCAAAGGATGTTCGGTGCTGCCGCATACCGGGCAGGGCAAACCGTCATGGAGATGAGCAGCAAGTGAAGCCGCCTGGCTGTCCCGAAGCTGCTGTTTCAGCTGCTGCAGCACGGCTTCTGCTTCATCCTTCCGGCGCTCGTCACGCTTTGAATCCTGGTAAGCTTTTCTGACAACCTCCAGGAGTCGGAGATGTTCCTCCAGCAGTTCACAGTCGCGCTCGGCAGCCGTGAGCTGTTCATGAAGTTCATCCGTTCCGGCAAGAGCTTCTTCTAGGGCCGAGATTTCTTGGCGAAGGAATTCCTGTCTTTCCCGAAGCTTTGCGGCGCCCGCGCGGAGGGACTCCGTCTCTTCCGACAGCCTCTTTTGTCCGGCTTGTGCAATGGACAGTTCACGCAGTGCCTGATCGCGCTCATCAAGGCGTGGCCGTGCCTCCTCAAGTCTCTCCGCTTCCCGTCGCTTGGCATCGATCTGCGGTTCTTGTTCCCTGACCTGCAGCGCCCGTGAGGCGGCTTCTTTTTCTGATTCCTTTGCCGCGGCGAGCGCGAGCTCTGCCTGTTCCACAGCATTTGTCGCCTGTTTTCGTTCCCGCTCCGCATCCGACATCTTCTCTTCAGCAGGACGGATCCTCGCTGCAAGGCGTGCAAGATTGACGGCTCGGCGTTTTTCCTCCATTTCCGGGAGGCGGTTATTTAGTGCGGACAATTGCCGCTTCTTCTCTTCCCACTCTTCCAGCCGGGTGTTTAGCTCTTGAGCAGTTGACAGACGTCGGTTGGCTTCCGTGAGACCGGCCTCCAGCTGTTCCGCTTCTTTTGTCAGCCGGTCAGTCTCGGTCAGCCTGCGCTCCTGTTCACCGAATAGCCCCTCGATCACTTTCCCCGCATTCGGGTGTTCATCGGAAAGGCTCGCTGCCAGTTCTTCACTGAGGTCAGGCAGCGTGTCCAGCAGATGCCTGGCCTGCCAGGCGATCCGGCCTGATGCTTCTTTCCACTCCGCCTCAACGGAGGATTTTCGATCTTTTAGGACCGCTTCCATGTCTTTGTATTTCTTCGTGCGGAAAATCTTCCGGAAAATCTTTTCCTTATTTTCCGTATCAGAAGTGAGCAGTTTCCGGAACTCACCCTGTGGAAGCATGACGATCTGGCTGAACTGGTCGTGGCTAAAACCGATCAGCTCGGCCACCTTCGCGTTCACCTCGGTTGTTATCTGTCTGTCCGTGACGGGCTTTTCCGATTCCCCGTCGACCCTGAAAAGCTCGATCCGGTCACCGGTCGGGCTTTTGTTTCCGGCCTTCACATGGGGCATGCGGCGCATGATCCGGTAAGTGTCTCCGGCCGATTCAAACCAGAGCTCGACTTCCGTATGTACTTGGTCGTCCGCAAAGTCAGAGCGAAGGCTCCGGTCTTCGCGCTCCTCACCGCTCGCCTTGCCGTACAGGGCATAGCAGATGGCATCGAAAATCGAGGTTTTCCCGGAACCGGTCGGACCCGAGATGGCGAACAGCCCGCGGTCCCCCAGTTCCCTGAAGTCGATCGTTTCGCATTCCTTATACGGTCCGAATGCCGTCATCTTCAGCATCAGCGGCTTCATCGTTTCACCGCCTCCTTCACTGTCTCGCGCTCATCTGCCAGCAGCTCATCCAGCACGCTCCGGAAGAGCTCCTCAGTCTCCTCATCCGGCGCACTGCCGGTGATTTCCTCGTGGAATGCCCGGAACATGGCGGCATCATCCATCTCTTCCGTGCGTCTGCCCGGCTTGTCCGTTCCGTCAGAGCGGACAGGCATCACCCGGGATACATGGAGGGCGTTCGGGAAGACGGAACGAACACGTTCCATCGGATATAGGACGGGCGTCTCATCGAGCAGCCGGACAAACACATAGTCTTCCGAATGCGGCATCTCAAGAATTTCAACTAGCGTTCCTTCCACCGTCCTCATATCACGCCGAGGGTTCAACGGACGGTGTTTAACGGATATCTGCCCCTCACCGTCCAGTTCCACGCAAAGGAAGCCCTTGTTGTGGGTTTCCTCGGAGATCGAATACTTCAGAGGGGATCCGGAGTAGCGGACCACCGGGTTTCCGACAGCATGGGCCCGGTGAAGGTGGCCGAGTGCCGTGTAATGGAACTTGCCAAAGCGCCCCGCATCCACGTATTCCGCCCCTCCGACAGACAGCGGGCGTTCAGATGTGCTCGTGTTCTCCTCAGGCTCCGCGCCGGGTGTCACGAAGGCATGTCCAATCATCACATGGCGGGCTGCCGGATCGAGATCTCCGCAGCGGTGTTCCAGCAGGCAACGCATCGCCTCATCATGGTTAGTAACCGTATCGTCGTCATATAGCGCCCGGACGACCGATGGATCGGCAAACGGCACACAGTGGAAATGAACTTCACCATGTTCGTCTTCCAGGATGACCGGAGCGGCATCCGGTTCGAGGATACCGGTCATATGGAACCCTTTTTCCTTCATAAAGCCACTGCCGAAATGAAGCCGGTTCGGGCTGTCATGGTTGCCCGATACGGCGATGACCGGAATTCCGAGCCCGAGCACGATTTCCGAGAGGACGTCATCCAGCAGGCGGACCGCGTCGGTCGGCGGCACAGCCCGGTCGTACAGATCACCCGCGATGATGATCGCATCCGGCCGTTCCGTCCGTGCGGCTTCGGTCAGTTGCTCAAGGACATGGCTCTGATCCTCCGTCATATGCACCCCCTGGACGATCTTGCCCAGATGCCAGTCGGCCGTATGGAAGAATTTCATCTTTTTCCCACCTTTTCATCCGAGTCTTTTCTATTAAATGATTATACCATCACATTCTGTTTCACAAGTTTAGTTTTTGGCTCAGTCAGTGTCCCCTGCCCGCAGCACTTCCGTCTCGAGGCCGATCTCGACATTCCCTTTGATGGCCCGGCTGATCATGCAGGTCGTCTCCGCCTTTTCCGTAAGGCGCCTGGCAAGGGAGAGCTTCTTCTCGTCTGTCCCCTCAGCAAGCACCAGCCTCGGCTTGTGCACAATCCTCTTATAGGTAAAGACCCCATTTGTCACATCCACGGTCGCCTCGGAATCCACCGTGAGCGACTCCTTGTCGATACCGGAACGCTCCAGCATGGCCGCCAGCGTGATGATATAGCAGGTCGCCGCAGCCCCAAGAAGCATTTCATCCGGATTCGTCCCGATTCCCGGGCCATCCATTTCTGGAGGAATCGAAATCTTCGTCTTCAGATTCCCCGACTCGATGACTCCGACATCGTTCCGAAGTCCGGGCCAATCCGCTTTCAGTTTAAAAATATGTTCTGCCATGGAATCACCTCTCTCTTTTTCTTCATGGTAGAACAGATGTGCGCACGTTAGCAAGAACTAACGGAAGGTCACGCCCTCAGACATCTCCTTATGTTTAACTACAGTAATTCTTGCAATTAAAACATTCCTTGGGAACACAAACAAAGCGGAACACTGTAATCAAATGTTGAATTCTGGTTAGAGTTGCTCAATAGAACTTAATGTTACTTTGTTACTTCATCTCTATAAGAACTACGAATATCTCTCTCTCGTTTTATAAGATTAGTATATTCTGTGTGTGAAAATGAGTTATTAGTTTTTATTATTTCTTTCAAAATTTCCTTTAGTCTTTTCGAATAAAGATTAAACATATTTTTTTCAGTAAAACCTTTAAGATCTAATCTATAATAGTTTTTCGTTTTATTACTCTTTATATCTAATTGATTCTTTTTTCTGTTAATATTAACAATCGTCATATTACACCGCTTTAGTTCATCCATGTATCTAGTTAAAAGTCTTTCAATATCGGTGGAATCGAAGCATTTCGAATTAAATAATAGATACTTTTCATTAAAAGCTTCGTCATTACTAAATAAGAATTTTCCATAGGCTGTGGTAAAATTTTTATTGGAAATCTCAAGTTTTATATCAAAATAAGGATAAACAGAACATATAAATCCATATTTTGAGTTTTCAAGAAATTGTATTCTGTCTTTGTCTAAATTTGTAGTATATCTGTCCTTAAGAATCGCCAAAAAACCCGGCTCATTAATCAAGCTTGCTACTTCAGCATCAATTAATGCATTCTCATGTTTCTTCACACGACCCTTGATTTCCATATGTTTTCCAGGATTATTTATCCTAAGCCAGTCATCAATTTCTTTAGTCATGGCAAAAGGATGTCCGATGTATTTTTGAATATAACTAAAAACTTTGGATTGATATTTCTCTTGCTTTTCAAAGAGTGCTTTAAGTTTCTCAATCTCTGCTTTATTATTATTTTTACTCAATATTTTATTTAGTGTTCTTTCTGCAATTTTCCCTGCTTTTACATAGGGTTCTTCAATTCGATTCGGCAATATTAATTCTACCTCTGAAAAAAACTGATTCCAATTTTCCACCCTGCTTTTAGCCCAGGGAATTTCTTTTATTAATTTTTGCATTCTATAGTTTTTATTTTGTTCGCTTATTAACTGCCTTCTGTCTCTATGGGCCATTAAACCAATATCCCCAAATTCATTAATACATTCGCTTCCTACATTAAGAATTCTATTATTAAATTTGTTTTTTATAAAATGAACATATCTATTCTTCGTCCCACACAATTGGCACTTTTCCCACCCAGTTTCTTTCGGTCCTTTATCAAGTGTAAAGTGGCCATTGGGAGCTAATGTAATTTCCCATTCCTTAATAGAGTTATTTAATAAGTTAGATTTTAGCTCCCGGAAAATTAAGATTTGTTCATGTGATAAATACTCTTCTTTTAAATCTTCTTTGTTTCTTAATATTCTTATTAGCCAATTGACGCCACTATTTTTTATAGTTTCACTAAATAACAATTTATTTTTTTCTTTTTTGGTTAACAGTTTTTTGCTCAAAATTCTTTCCCCTCTTCCCTACACATCAGCTTAACTTTCCCTTGATACGTCACTATCTTATACTCCAAAACTCTCGCCATTTACGGAGTTTAGTCTCAGTTCACTGGTAGGTCCATTATATCAATTTTCAAGCTTCCCATGACCATCAAATGTCAACTCGCCCATGTATATCCCTCCATATTGAAACGATGCCGGTCGATACCCCTCACCAGAGGTTCGATCAGCGTCTCGGCTTTTCCGATGTCCATTCCCGTTATGAGCACCGTCACAATCGGACGAAGCCTATTTTTAAGCTGGCACAATACGTACCCAATCCAAACACAAAAACACCCGCCATCCATAAATGGCGGGTGTCACACTCAAATACCGAGTGCTTCAGTCTCATCTTTCGTAAAGGCGCGGGATCTGGAGAGGAATCGCTTCCCCTCCACCCCTTCCAGGGAGAACATGCCGCCCCGTCCGTCGACGACGTCGATGATGACCTGGGTGTGCTTCCAGTAGTCGTACTGGTTTTTGTTCATATAGAACTTGGCGCCGCCGATTTCGCCGAGGAGGACATCCTGGCTGCCGATCAGCAGGTCGCCTTCGGGGTAGCACATCGGGGACGATCCGTCGCAGCAGCCGCCGGACTGGTGGAACATGACCGGTCCGTGCTTTTCCTGCAGCTTTTGGATTAGTTCGATCGCTTCATCCGTTGCGGTGACGCGTTCGACCATTTTGAAACCCTCCTTCCGGATCAGAAGAAGCCCTGTTTGTTCTCGTCGTAGCTGACGAGGAGGTTCTTCGTCTGCTGGTAGTGCGAGAGCATCATCTGGTGCGTCTCGCGGCCGATGCCGGACATTTTGTATCCGCCAAATGCCGCGTGTGCCGGATAGACGTGGTAGCAGTTCGTCCAGACACGGCCGGCCTCGATGCTCCTGCCCATCTTGTAGGCGGTGTTCGTGTCACGGGACCAGACAGCCGCTCCGAGGCCGTAGAGCGTGTCGTTCGCGATTTGGAGAGCTTCCTCGGCGTCCTTGAACGTTGTGACGGCCACAACCGGCCCGAAGATCTCTTCCTGGAAGATACGCATCTTGTTATCGCCCTTGAAGACCGTCGGCTTGACGTAGTAGCCTTCCTCCAGGTCGCCCTCAAGCTGGTTTTGCTCTCCGCCTGTGAGGCATTCCGCGCCTTCTTCCTTGCCTATTTTCAGATAGGAAAGGATTTTCTCCAATTGCTCGTTGGATGCCTGCGCACCCATCATGACGTCAGGATCCAGCGGGTTGCCGGTCTTGATCGCCTCGACGCGTTTGATGGCGCGCTCGATGAATTTGTCATAGATGGATTCCTGGATCAGCGCACGGGATGGGCATGTGCACACTTCGCCCTGGTTCAGCGCGAACATGACGAACCCTTCGACCGCTTTGTCGAGGAAGGCATCGTCTTCTTCGAACACGTCTTCAAAGAAGATGTTCGGCGACTTGCCGCCCAGTTCGAGCGTGACCGGAATGAGGTTTTGGGATGCATACTGCATGATCAGGCGTCCGGTTGTCGTCTCGCCGGTGAACGCGATCTTGCTGATGCGCGGATTGGACGCGAGCGGCTTTCCTGCTTCAAGGCCGAAGCCGTTGACGACGTTGATGACACCTGCAGGAAGAAGGTCTTCGATCAGCTCGACCAGCACCATGATCGACGCAGGAGTCTGCTCGGCCGGCTTCAGAACGACACAGTTGCCTGCCGCAAGCGCCGGAGCAAGTTTCCAGACCGCCATGAGGATCGGGAAGTTCCACGGAATGATCTGTCCGACCACTCCGAGCGGCTCATGGAAGTGGTAGGCGACCGTATGTTCATCGATCTGGCTGATGCCGCCCTCCTGGGAGCGCAGTGCACCTGCGAAGTAACGGAAATGATCGATGGCCAGCGGAATGTCTGCGTTCAGCGGCTCACGGATGGCCTTGCCGTTGTCCCACGTTTCTGCGACTGCCAGCTTTTCAATGTTTTCTTCCATGCGGTCCGCGATTTTCAGGAGGATCCTGGATCGTTCCTGGACTGAAGTCTTGCCCCATGCATCCTTGGCGGCATGTGCAGCATCAAGAGCCTTCTCGATGTCCTCTTCCGTGGATCGCGCCACTTTCGTGAACACCTGGCCCGTCACCGGGGTGATGTTGTCGAAGTACTCACCTTTTGCCGGCGGCACCCACTGGCCTCCGATATAGTTGTCGTACTTCTCCCGGAAGTTGACTTTCGCACCTTCCGTGTTCGGCTTCGCATAAACTCGGGACTTGATCACTTCTACCATTTGTTCATTCCTCCCATTCTTGTATGCGCTTTCTACCTGCAATTCTATATTGTCAGAAAGCACAGAACATTTCAACCTCTATTTCTTTTTTTGGTGGAAATAGGTTGCCGCGCACCAAGAAATAGAACCGCAGCCTATATATACATATGTGCCGCGGTTCGGGTTATGACAGAATCTATGATAGTCGGAATCTTCAGTTCAATCAGACTTCTATCTCGAAGTATTCGGTCAGAGGGAGTTCCCTTCCCCCTTCATGCCAATTGTTGTACTTCTTGAACACTGCATGTGCGCTGCCGTTCTCCCGTTCCACCAATTCACAGACAGCAAGAAAGCTGCGCCAGTAATCAAACATGATCGAAGGCAGGCTCCCCTCATAGGACGCCGTTCCGAAATCATCAAGTGAATGTTTTCCGTAGCGGTTTCTTAACGCATTGTAAAGCGAACGCTCGGTTGCTATGACTTGACCGAAGTATGGATCGCCAAACAGATGCCGGCGCGGCAGGTAAAAGCACATGCCTTCCTCAAACCAGATCGCATCCGTGCGCTCGTCCTCAAAATCGTCGGGGAACAGGTCCAGATGATGGGTCAGTTCATGGGCGAGAATATCCAGCAGCTGCATTTCGCCGACCGATTCGTAAAACGCTCTCACTTCCGGAAGGTCCTCACCGTCCATCTGTTCGAACATGATCTGCTTCCATTCCTCCTGATCCGGACACATGAAGATCAGATTTTCTCTGGTATAGGCAGGAATCGGAACATTCCCGAACACATCCCGCGCCATATCCCCGCTCGTCCATACCACGGCCTTCGGCACTTCCGTAAGGCCGAACGCATTGCGGAGAAACGCTTCGTAGGAACCGAGCCGCATCATGAGCCGTTTGACTGTCGTTTCGTAAGCGGCGCCTTCCCCCGGGGTTTCAAAAGCAAAAACCGATTTCATTCTTTCCCGTCCCCCTTATCCAGCCGCATTTTCATGCCTTCATGTGTCGGGCTGAATCCGAGACTTTCATAAAACCGGATAGCATCCGGCCGGCTTTTGTCTGTGGTCAGCTGGATGAGCCTGCAGCCCTTTTCTTCGGCAAGTCGGATGGAATGGAGGATCAGTTCCCTGCCGATTCCCCTGCCCCTCATGGAGGAGGCCGTCCTGACGCCTTCAATCATGGCCCGCCAGCTTCCCCTGTAGGTGATGGAAGGGAGAAAGGTGAGCTGTAGCACTCCCGCCAACTGACCATCCGCTTCCGCCACGATCAGCTCATTATTCGGATCCTCATGAATCGCTTGGAACGCCTCTTCATAAGAACGCTCAAGCGGCAGTTCCGGATTTTCCCGTGTCCGGCCCAGATTGTCGTCTGCCAGCATGCCGACGATCCCCTCGAGATCGACACGCACGGCAGGACGGAATAACAGGTTTTCATCTTTCATTGGAAGCTTCCCCCTTTCCTTCAACGATACCGGATTCCGAGCAAAGAAAAAAGCACGGAAAATGAATTCCGTGCCGGTATCGTCAGGAGACGTCTTTTTTGATTTGCTTACTGCGGAGCTGCCCGCATGCCGCATCGATGTCGGTGCCCTGCTCAAGGCGCACGCCGCATTGGATGCCTTTGGACTTGAGTGTTTTTTCAAAGGCGGCGATCGCCTCGGGAGTGCTGCGGCTGTAGCGGTCATGCTCCTCAACCGGATTGTACGGAATCAGGTTGACGTAGCTGAGGTGCTTTTTGTTCTGCAGAAGCTTGGCCAGCTGCTGAGCTTCCTCGACATGGTCATTTACGTCACTAAGAAGGATGTATTCGAACGTGATGCGCCGGTTTTTCTTCGATAGGAAGTAGTCGATGGCATCCATGACCTGTTCCAGAGGGAACGCTTTGTTGATCTTCATGATTTTCGTGCGGAGCTCATTGTTCGGTGCATGGATCGAAAGCGCAAGGTTGACCTGGAGATCCTCGTCCGCAAACTTGCGGATGCCCTTTACGAGGCCGCTTGTCGAAACGGTGATGTGCCGGGCACCGATGCCGAGCCCGTTCCCGTCGTTCACGACACGCAGGAAGTTCATCAGGTTATCGTAGTTGTCGAACGGCTCCCCGATTCCCATGACGACGATGTTGGAAACCCGCTCGCCTTTTCCGAGCACGTCGAGGTGCTCCTGGACATTCATGATCTGCTCGACGATTTCGCCGGCGTTCAGGTCACGGCTCTTGCGCAGCAGCCCGCTCGCGCAGAAACTGCAGCCGATGTTGCAGCCGACCTGGGTCGTCACACAAACCGATTGTCCATAGCTGAAATGCATCAGTACCGTTTCGATCAGGTTTCCATCCGCCAGGCGGAACAGGAACTTGACCGTACCGTCATTGGATTCCTGCTTGACGGCAATGTCCATCGTCCGGATGGTAAAGGCTCCGTCGAGAACCTCGCGGCAGTCCTTGTTGACGTTTTTCATTTCATCGAACGACTTGACCCGCTTTTTGTACAGCCAGTCCCATACCTGAGCAGCACGGAACTTCTGCTGGCCGTGGTCAGCCATCCACTGCTGAAGCTGTTCGAAGGTCAATCCGTAGATCGATTGTTTCATGGTATATTGCCCCATTCCGTTGAAATTCTTTTTTTATCCTATATGAAGCAGGCAGATCCGACAAGTATTCACACTTGACTCTTTCTGCCTGTTTTGTTGACATACATGGCATGATCCGCCGCATCCACGAGCGACTCCAGATCTCTGCCATCCGAAGGTGAGACCGCAATGCCAAACGACACTCCGATTGACCGGCCGCCGGCATACCCGAGAGCGTTCATCCGTGCCGAGATTTCCTCGGCCCTGACCATTTTGAAATCCGCATCTGTATCCCGGAAAATGGCGAGAAACTCGTCTCCGCCCCATCTTGCGATGATGCCCCGGCTGCCGACGAAATCGGTAAGGGTCTCCGCAAAATCCCGGAGCACAGCGTCCCCGGCTTCATGCCCGTAAGTATCGTTGATCTCCTTAAAATCATCCAGATCAAACAAGACCACTCCGTATCCGTGATGTCCGGAAAGCCGGAGCTTCCTGACATAGTCAATCAGTGAGCGGCGGTTGTACGCACCCGTGAGCGGGTCCCGCCTTGACAGATAGTCCGCACGATCGTACTGATAGCCTCCTGCATAGGCGATGGCAAGAAAGATTGCCGTCAACACGAAGAAGGAACCGTCAAACGGCACATCCAAATAGACATGGTAGTAGAAATAACGGATGATGTTGAACAACACCACAATTCCGGCTGCGACGAGCCTCCCCCTCCAGCGCATGTCCGCCCTCCCCGATCAAATCTGCACAATGTTTATCATTATACTATAAAAAAAGGAAATCCTCAGAAGGCGGAAAAGACTGAAAGCGCCTGCCCGCTGGATGGCATGGAACTTTCCGGTTCAACGTTCCGTATAAATAGCATCAATTGAAAGGAGCCTGTCCATGGTATCTAAAAATGCAGGAGAACAGGACGGCCTTAAGCCGTTCATGCGCCTGATCCGCTCCACCGGCATCCCGAAAGCGGCATTCGGCTTCGGCATCGCCGGTTTTCTGATCACAACCGTTGTCGGTCTTGTGATCCCGCTTCTTACAAAAGAACTGGTGGACGGGTTCTCTCTTGAATCACTCAGTCCTGTACTGATCGCAGCCATTATCGCCGCATTTCTCATCCAGACCGCCATCGACGGTGTAGCAACCTATCTCCTCGGGTACACCGGGCAGAAGCTGGTGGCAGACCTGAGAGTGAACATGTGGCGCAAACTGCTGCGGCTTCCGGTCTCGCATTTCGACACCGAGGCAAGCGGCGGGACCGTCAGCCGGGTCGTGAATGATACCGGCATCGTGAAGGAACTCATCTCGAACCATGTGCCGCAGTTTATCAGCGGCCTGATTTCGATCATCGGCGCGGTGGCGCTGCTGCTGGTCCTCGACTGGCAGATGACACTGGTCATGCTGGTATCGATTCCGGTTACGATGGCGCTTATGATCCCTCTTGGCCGGCGGATGGCCAAAATATCCCGTGGAATGCAGGATGAGACTGCGGCATTCAGCGGAAGCATCCAGCAGACCATCAGCGAAATCCGTCTGATGAAAGCATCGAATGCAGAGGAAGATGAGGAAAACAAAGGCATGGCCGGGATTCTCCGCCTCTTTAACTTCGGACTCCGGGAAGCCCGTATCAATGCGGTCATTGGGCCGCTGATGGGGCTCATTATGTGGGCCGTGATCGCATTCATCATCGTATATGGCGGCGTGCGCGTCGCAGATGGAACGATGTCCACCGGCACACTGGTCGCTTTTCTTCTGTATCTGTTCCAGATCGTCTTCCCGGTCACGACTTTTGCCATGTTCTTTACCCAATTGCAGAAAGCAAAGGGAGCTACAGAACGGATTATCCAGATTCTCAATCTGGAACCGGAGCCGGGACAGCAAGGTGTTGCCGTGGATGTGGCGGGTCTTCCGGTCACAGCGGAAAACGTCAGCTTCTCCTACCAGGCCGGAGAGCCGGTGTTGGACAACATCTCCTTCCGGGCGGAACCCGGTGAAATGATTGCATTCGCCGGACCGAGCGGGGGCGGGAAATCCACGATGTTCGCATTGCTCGAACGGTTTTACGAACCTGACAGCGGGACGATCCGTATCGGAGGTACACCGATCACCGACCTGTCACTTGAGAATTGGCGGAGACAGATCGGTTATGTCCCCCAAGAAAGCGCAATGATGTCGGGAACGATACGGGATAATCTTCTCTACGGAATTGAACAGGATGACATCCCCGAGGAGAAAATCTGGTTGGCAGCCGATATGGCCTTCGCTACAGAATTTATCAGAAGGTTCCCGTCCGGTCTCGACACCGAAATCGGCGAGCGGGGCATCCGGCTTTCCGGCGGGCAGCGACAGCGCATTGCCATCGCCCGGGCATTTCTCAGAGATCCGAAAATCCTCATGATGGACGAGGCGACGGCAAGCCTCGATAGCCATTCTGAAGGTATTGTCCAGGAAGCCCTGCAGCGGCTCATGTCCGGACGCACGACATTCGCGATTGCCCACCGGCTGTCCACGATTGTCGATGCAGATCGCATCGTTTTTATCGAGGGCGGTCGTGTGACCGGGAGTGGTACCCATCAGGAATTATATGATTCCCACACAGTGTACAGGGAATATGCCGAGCAACAGCTGATCTGAAACAAACACTTGACTCCATTTCCTATATCTGTTATTATTAATACTTGTGATGCTTCATATTGAACGGAATCGGTTTGAACTGGCGTCCATTCGCATGATGCGGAGGACACTCATTCACGCTGGCGCGGCTATAGGGCCGCAAGGACGCAATAGCAGGTAGGGATTGCGTTGCTTGGGTTAGCATGTGAGTGGATTCATACCGCGGCAAAGAACCCCCAGAGCAAAACGGGGGAGAAAAACGGAAACGATTGGCTTCAACTGAACATTGCCTATTTAAAAAAGGGATGCTCCGCTACTGCGGACGCATCCCTTTTCCAATTCCTATATACGATTACATGAACATGCCGGCGATCGATGCGCTGAGCAGTGAAGCAAGCATACCCGCCGCTACTGCACGCATACCCATGCGGGCGATGTCCGGGCGGCGCTCAGGCGCCATGCCGCCGAGGCCGCCGAGCAGGATGGCCAGCGAGCTCAGGTTGGCAAAGCCACAGAGAGCGAAGCTGACAACCATGACCGTCTTATCGGAAAGCTCCGCGATTTGCGGTGCAAACGAAGCATATGCCACGAACTCATTAAGCACAAGCTTTTGTCCGATAAAGCTTCCCGCCTGTACAGCCTCTTGCCAAGGAACACCGATGGCGAACGCCAGTGGCGAGAATACATAGCCGAGAATGCTTTGGATCGTCAGGCCTTCGGCTCCGAACCAAGATCCGATTCCGCCAAGAAGACCGTTCAGCAGGGCGATGAGCGCGATGAATGCGAGAAGCATCGCACCGACGTTCAGCGCAAGAGCCATTCCGTCCCCCGCCCCTTTTGCCGCGGCATCGATGACGTTGGTCGCGCCGGTGTCTTTTTCCATGACGAATGCATCATCTTTCGGCTTTTCTTTTTCAGGCATGATGATCTTCGCCATGATCAGACCTGCAGGAGCAGCCATAAAGCTTGCAGCGATCAGATACTCAAGCGGAACACCGAGAAGCGCGTATCCTGCAAGTGTGGAACCGGCTACGGAAGCAAGGCCCCCGGTCATGACCGCGAAGAGTTCCGAGTTGGTCATGTTCTTAAGGAAAGGCCGGACCACGAGCGGCGCTTCCGTCTGCCCCACGAAGATATTCGCCGCAGCCGAGGTGGACTCAGTCTTGCTCGTCCCAAGCAGCTTCGAAAGTCCGCCCCCGAGCAGTTTGATGATCCACTGCATGATGCCAAGGTAGTAAAGAACTGAAATCAGAGCCGAGAAGAAGATGATGATGGTCAGTACCTGGAAGGCGAAGATGACGCCGAACTCTCCGTTGCCGTCAGCGAGCGGCCCGAACAGGAACGAGATCCCTTCGCCGGCATATCCGATCACATTGTTGACGGCTTCGGTCACTTTCAACAGCACTTTCCGGCCGATTTCCGACTTAAGGACGATAAAAGCAAACAGTAGCTGAAGTGCCAGTCCGCCTAAGATTGTACGCGGGTTGATCGACTTTTTCCCTGTCGACAGCAGAAAAGCGATTCCAAGCACGACGGCCATACCCATCAGGCCCCACAAAATATTCATGACTAATCCCCTATCATTTCAAATCCGGCCATCGCGGGTGGAAGGCGGATCGATTAATGTTGTCTGACTTCAGACATTGTCGTTAATTAAGTTATCAAATAGGCCATACCATTGTAAATGCTTAATGTCCTACTAATTCATTTCCGCAATTGCGCAAACCATCGGAAAGTATGACAACTTCAACATTCCCTTCGTCCGAGTCCTATAAACAGGAAAAACCGGCATTCCGGTTCCCTTTCAGAAAGCCGTTTCGCCGGTTTTATTCGTAAATCCGTTCCTTTGAAAATCCATGCCCCAGAATCTCGGAAGCGTTCACAAAAATGACAAAAGACGAGGGTTCTTTTTCATTCAGCATCTTTTTCAGATACACTGCTTCTGCCTGTTCAGCCACACAGAGAATCATTGTCCGTTCCTTGTTGGAGTGACCACCTGTGACCCGCAATTTTGTGAGCCCCCGATCGATTTCATCCCGGATGATCGTCCTGACCTCCTCTTCCCTCTCGGTGATGATCAGAATCAGTTTCTGTGGAGAGGTCCGAAGCTGGACGAAGTCGATGACTTTACTTGTCACATAGATGGCTATGAGAGCAAACAGTGCCAGTTCAAAGTCAAATACAAATGCCGAGGTCAGAACAACTGCGCCATCGACGATCAGTTGGGCGAACCCGCTGGAAAGCCCGGTAAACTTCTTCAGAATCTGCGCAATCAGCGCGGTACCCCCTGTCGAGCCGTTGCCCCGGTATACAATACCAAGCCCGACCCCGAGGAGAATCCCGCCGTAGATCGATGCCAGAAACGGGTCTTCCACCCCTATTTTAAGCCCGCCTGTCATCCATATGGTCAGCGGGACAAATAGCGTGCCGACCAGAGACTTCATACTGAAGTCTCGCCCGGCCAGGATCACCGCCAGGATAAACAGCGGAATGTTGATCAGCCACTGAACAATTGCAGGATTGAATCCGTACAGCTCATATGTGATGGTGCTGATCCCCGACACTCCGCCGGCAGCCAGTCTGGCGGGCAGGAGAAACAGATTAAAGCTCAAACCGACCAGTGCCGACCCGAAGATGATTAGCAGATAATCATTAAATACAGCTTGCCTGAAACGCTTCAAACCGGTTCCCTCCTTGTTGCATCCCATCTATTTTAGCAGTCCCGCTCCGTACGGAAGTTCTGAATTCCTTTAGCTGACTGATGATATAGCACAATAAATAAAGAGTTTAATAGAAAAGGGAAACCAAAAAGAAACCGCACTGCCAGTATCACAGTATGGTTTCTTTTTATTAGGAAGCTTCTTGTGCACTCTGCTTTGTGACGGCCGCAGCGTCCTGTGCTGCCGGTGCAGAAGCTTTGGTGGGTAGCATATTGAAGACAATGTTCAGCACAATTGCGGTGAAGCTTCCTGCGACGATTCCGTTGCTGGTCAGGATCTGCACGCCCTGAGGCAGTGCACTGAACAGATCGGGAACAACGGAGACGCCAAGGCCAAGGCCGACCGAGCATGCCACGATCAGCGCGTTTTCCTGAGACTCGCCCATGCACTTGCTCAGCATCTTGATGCCTTGTGTGGCGACCATTCCGAACATGGCAAGCATCGCTCCGCCAAGTACAGAAGTCGGAATGACGGTGGTGATCGCCGCGACTTTCGGCAGGAAGCCGAGCGCAATCAGCATGATGCCGGTAATCACAATGACGCGACGTGTCTTGACTCCGGTCATTTGCACAAGTCCGACGTTCTGCGAGAAGGCCGTGTACGGGAAGGCGTTAAAGAATCCGCCGAGCATGACCGCGAGCCCTTCGGCACGATAACCGCGGGACAGGTCTTTCCGGGTGATCTTTTTGCCGGTGATATCACTCAGCGCGTAATAAACACCGGTAGATTCGACGAGGGACACGATGTTTACGAGGCACATCGTGATCACTGCCGGCCAGACTATGGACGGGGTACCGAGATAAAACGGCTCAAGCATATGGAACGCGGACGCTTCCCGGACATTGTTGAAGCTGACCATCCCCATTGCAGATGCCATAAGCGTGCCGGCGACCAGACCAAGCAGGATCGAAATGGCCCGGATAAAGCCTGTGGCGAATTTATAGATCAGAATAATAATCAGAAGTGTTGCAAATGCAAGCGACACGTTTGCAGCGGAACCAAAGTCCGCCGCACCCTGTCCGCCGCCCATGTTATTGATGGCAACAGGGATCAAAGTGAGCCCGATGATCGTGACGACCGTGCCGGTGACGATCGGCGGGAAGAATTTTCTCAGCATACTGAAGAACGGGCTGATCAGCACGATGAACAGGCCGGACAGGATGATCGAGCCATAGAGCGCCGACAGCCCATATTCCCCGCTGATGGCAATCATCGGACCGACAGCCGTGAACGTACAGCCGAGTACGATCGGCAACCCGATACCAAAGAAACGGTTGGAGGCAAGCTGCATCAGGGTCGCCACACCGCTCAGGCAGATATCCACTGCAACGAGATAAGTCAACTGCTCGGCACTGAGCCCGATTGCCCCGCCCACTATGAGCGGCACGAGGACTGCACCGGCATACATGGCCAGAAGATGCTGGATGCCGAGTGTTGTTTCACGGATACCTTGCTTCATCGTGTCTCAGCCTCCTCACGGAATGTGGCTTTTCCGTCTGCAAGCGAGTCAATGATGGCAAGTGATTCAACGCGGACGCCCTGTTCCCGAAGTAACTTGCCGCCCTGCTGGAAGCCTTTTTCAATGACGATTCCCACCCCTGCCACAGATGCACCGGCACGGCCCGCGATATCCAGAAGACCAAGTGCCGCCTGACCGTTAGCAAGAAAGTCATCAATGATGAGAAGCGTATCATCGGATGTCACATAATCACCGGAGACCGAGATCGTATTCACAGTCTGTTTGGTGAACGATTTGACATCTGCACTGATCAGCCCTTCCGTGAGCGTAAGCGATGCCCGTTTACGGGCGAAGACGACCGGAACCCCCATGATCAGTCCCGCCATCACTGCGGGTGCAATGCCGGATGATTCGATGGTCAGGATTTTGGTGATTCCGTCATGTTCAAACCGGCGGGAGAATTCTTCCCCGATCGCCTGCATGAGCTTGGGATCGATTTGGTGGTTCAGGAACGAGTCCACCTTCAGCACATCTTCAGAAAGCACACGGCCTTCCGAAGCAATCTTTTCTTGAAGCTGTTTCAATATGATTCCTCCCGTTTGTTTACCACGGCGCTCAACTGGCAGGAAACCAAAAAGCCGGCGTCCGATGCCCCAAGAAGAGGGGCATGGCCGCCGGCTGAATAGATTCCGGTGGAAAAGAAACAAGACGGGGGCTGTCCCCCATCTCTGATTCCCATTGCCTCTCATAGTCGGCCCGTTTACGGCGGGCCGGTAGAAACTTGCAGGCCATATCCCTGCGATTATATGAGCGTCTGATATTGATTGGGCTTAGTATATCACGGCAACAGAAGTTTTCAAGCAAGACGTCAATATACGGAATTCACCGAAAACAGGAAGCGTTTTCGGTGCTCTGCCATACTGCAGCACACCAGCATCCGAACGTTTATCACCTTTCTGATCATGAAGGTACAGATTGGCGTTCATCCGGCAAGTAAAGGGAGACAATACCGAGAATCGGCAGGAGGCTAATGACGACCATCGTCGCATAGACACCCGCCAGGTCCATGAACGCACCAATTGCGACGGAGGCAATTGCTCCCATGCCAAAGGCAAACCCGACAGTCAGGCCGGCCATTGTCCCGATTTTCCCCGGAACAAGTTCCTGTGCATAGACGACGGAGACGGAAAAACTTGACATCAGGACAAAACCGATGATGCCGAGTACCGGCGCAACCAGCCAGATCGGCAGATGAGGCAAAGCGACGGCAAGCGGGATCGGAATGAGGGCAGAAGCCGCAATGACCCGCTTTCTTCCATACCGGTCAGCGAACGGTCCGCCGAAAAATGTTCCGGCCGCGCCGAGCGCAAGGAACATGAAGATAAAGTACTGCGCCTGACGGACAGTCAGTCCGTATTCACCGGTCAGATGAAAAACATAGTACCCCTGCATATTCACTACATAAAAAGACCGCACAAAAATGACAATCAGGAGAAGTGCGATTCCCGCTTTCACCTTCCCCGGAGTCAGTCCTGAAATGCCGGCAATCTGGCGCTTCCTGCCCTTGGCTGCCGCATCCTCTTCCTTGAGGCGATTACTTGTCCAGCGAGCGACGCGGGACAGGATGACGATCCCTGCAGCGGCAAGGAGCAGGAACCATGCGGCACCCGTCTGTCCGAGCGGAATCAGGATCAGTGCCGTGATCACCGGAGCAAGGGCCTGTCCGCTGTTCCCGCCGACCTGGAAGATCGACTGCGACATCCCGCGCTTTGCCCCGCCGGCCAGGAAGGCCACCCGGGATCCCTCCGGATGGAAGATTGCAGATCCGAGTCCGAGGAACATCGCCGCGACAAGGAGCATCCAGTACTCAGGAGAAAATGCAAGCAGCACAATTCCGATGAACGCAAGTGCCATGGCAGCCGGCAACATCCACGGACGGGGTTTTTTGTCACTGATGATTCCGACGACCGGCTGCATGACCGAAGATAGCATCTGAAGCACGAACGTGATCAAGCCAAGCTGAAAATAGCTGTAGCCGTTTTCCGCCTGCAGAATCGGATACATCGCCGGAACAACTGCCGATATGGCGTCGTTCAGAAGATGGCATCCGCCGATGGCGAACATGACCGGATAAACGGGATCCGGCGCCCGTTTCAATGTAGCAGCTGTAGCCGCCATAGTGTCACCCCCTATTCCGCAGCGATCGCCTTATCAGGACTGTAAAGTGAAGGATCGATGTCCAGCGGTTCACCTATAGCCATTTTGGCGAGCTGAACACCAAGATAAGGCCCGACGGTCAGACCGGAGGAGCCCAGCCCGTTCGCGAAATACAGTCCGCCGATGCCGCCGAGCAGTCCTGCTACTGGCAGATTATCCGCCGTAAACGGCCGGTAACCCACGTTCACTTCCTCGAATACCGCTTCCTTCAGTGCCGGAGCCGTGACAAACGCCTTGTCGAGCATTTCATGGATGGCCCCTGCAGTCGGAGTCATCTCGAATTCGTGTTCATCCTCATGGGTGGTTCCGACGATGACCTTTCCGCCATCGGTCGGCACGATATAGTGGCGGCGCGGCGGCATGATGACCGGCCAATCTCCCGTCGGCTCTCCCTCAAGCCGAAGATGGAGGATCTGGGCTTTCTGAGCGTGGACTTCAAGCTTGAGGCCAAGCGGCGCAACTGCCTCCGCAGCCCAGGCACCCCCTGTCACCATCACGGTATCCGCCGGGATCAGTTTTCCGTCAACAACCGCTCCGTTTACTTGACCGTCTTCCACGGAAACGATTGCGGAACCGCGGACAAATGCTGCACCGTGTTTTTGGGCAGCGGAAAGCATCGCGTCACGAAGCTGTCCGCCATTGACCCTGGCCGCCCCGCTGACCCATACCGAAGCAAATTCATCGCCAAGCATCGGGATTAGTTCCCTTGTTTCTTCTTCGCCGAGTCTTCGGATCCCCCCGATTTCAGGAGCCTCCGCTCTCCGGGTAATGGCCCTTTCTTCCGCAAGATCGAGCACCGCGGGATCCGTATGTACACTCAGTGCGCCGACACGACGGTAACCGGTTTCCGTCTCACCGTCCTGTTCAAGGGAGCGGATGAGATCCGGATAGAAGGCGGCTCCCCCTTTGGCTAGCGCATACCATGCCTTGTTCCGGCGCTGTGAAAGCCACGGACAAATGATACCCGCAGCTGCTCCCGTCGCCTGTCCGGGTTCTTCCCGGTCAATAACCGTCACGGCATGTCCTGATTTCGAAAGATGATAGGCGGCAGAAGCTCCGAGGATTCCGCCGCCGATGATGATTACATGATTCATTGACTGACACCTGATTTCTGTTTGGATTCCTCTTCTATTGTATCTGAACAGCAGGCACTGGCAAGCCGTTCCAACTGCGTTTGCCGCTTCCGATGAAACATTTCGGGTATAGGAGACGTATACAGATCAGACAAACCGTACTGGAGGTAGCTTATGGAATCAAGACAATGGCTTGAACAGGAACTGGAACAGATCAGAAAATGGGAGAAGGACCAGGGAAAGATGAGAATCTGGGACCGCCTCGGCCGGATCCCTTTCGCTTTGCTGGACAAGGTGACCCCTGAGTTCATCCAAAACAAGGTGGGCAAGGCACTGGACGAGCTTGGCAAGTTTGTCCAGACGGGCGGCGGTTACCTGAGTACCGAAAAAGCGGTCTCCAACTACTTCCACAACCAGCAGGTCCGCACCATCGCTGATGCAGGGCGGATGCCGGTCTCTGCAATGGACGAAGCCGCGGACCGCGTCGCCGGCACCAGGACGAACCTCGCGACCGTCCAGGGGGCATCCACCGGGTTTGGAGGCATCTTCACCTTGTCGCTGGATATTCCTGTGCTGCTCGGTTTGCAGTTGAAGACCCTCCAGGACATTGCCATGTGTTATGGATATGATCCCGCAGATCCAAAGGAACGGCTTTTTATCGTCAAAGTAATGCAATTTGTCACGTCCGACAGTCACGGCAGAGATTCCATCCTGAAGCAGATGGATCACCTTGATGGAGGAAGCGAAGAGGCCCGTCGGGAGATCGTATCGGAACTGAAGGGCTGGCGGGAAGTCGTCCTATCATTCCGTGACCGGTGGGGAATGAAGAAATTGTTTCAACTGATTCCGGTGGCAGGACTCGTATTCGGCGCCATCACCAACCGGAACACGATTTCGGAACTGGCGGAAGCCGGTGCCATCCTTTATCGGAAACGCCGAATCCGCGAACGGCTTGCATCACTGCATGTTCAGGCGGGGTCAAGTATGGACTAGCAGTTTTTCCAAGAAGCATGACAATAGTGACTTGGGAACAGGAAGAACCGAATGACGAAGTTAAGACATCAAATGAAGAAACTGAGCACTCGAATGACGAAATTGATAGCAAAAAGCGCCTGCCAAACCGGCAGGCGTTTGGTTTTAAAGTGAATCCGGATAGCCGTCAATTGGAAGCAGGAGAATCAAGCTTAAACGCAGGGATTCAGGTTAAATTTATACATTCCTGCAGTGAGTTTGCCCGTTCTCTCATGAGTCTGCACATTGCCCCAACGGAATTACACATTCTCTCGCTGAGTTTACAGGTACTCTAACGTTCATTGAGAATTCCCCCGCCTGTCTTACGGATAATAAAAACGCCTGCCGGCCGGCAGGCGTTTTCTGATAGTTTAAGAGGCAAGTCCATTCAGGAAGGATTCAATCTCCTCTTTTGTCTTGCGGTCTTTGCTGACAAATCGGCCCGTTTCTTCACCTTCGCTGAAGGCGATGAAGCTCGGGATGCCGTAGATATCCAGTTCCCCGCACAGATCGATGAATTCGTCGCGGTCTACCGAGACAAATGTATACTCCGGATAATCCGCCTCGATCATCGGCATGAACGGATCGACAAAGCGGCAGTCCGGGCACCAGCCCGCAGTGAACATAAATACGACGCGTTCTTCCTGCTTCAGTTCATTAAACTGATCAATCGATTCCAACTTTTCCATTAAGATACCCCCTATTGCATCATTCGGCGACGGTGACGTCGGACACCTGGAAGAAGCCATTGCTGTCGATGATGACCTTATAGTCCCGCTTCACTTCGTTCTCAGTGACCGTACCGTCAGCTGCGGTCGTCTTTTCTGTTTCGGTTGAATGCACAATTGCATATTCATCAAAAATCTCTGACGATGTGACGTCCTGGCCGGTTAATTCATACTTGATGCCGCTGTCGGCCAGCTGTTTCGCCTCTTGTGACAGTTTATCATAGGCAGGGCTTTCCGGCTGGACAAGATCCTCTACCCAGAAGAAATCTCCTGCATCCTTCATGAGTGTCTGGAAGTGGCCAAAACTCAGAATGAAGTTTTCAAGGGCAATCTCATTAAATGAATCGCCTTCCCAGCCGCCTTCAAATTGGTCGTCTTCCGGCGATGCGGCTCCGCCCTCAAATTCATCATACGCACCAAAAATGCCTGCGACCTGTTCTGGAGTCATCGGGTTTGCTGCCCACTGGTCAAGCAGGCCGGTCATGCTGTAGAGCGGAATGGCAAAGCCCACCAGGCTGTTGTCCTGCATGACAAGGGAGTTGATGCCGACGACTTTCCCTGTCTTGGCGTCAATCAGCGGACCGCCACTGTTCCCGCGTTCGATCCGTGCATTGATCTGATAAATATTTTCATAGATGAAACCCAGTTCAAGATTCTGATCGTGCGCGGTCAGTTTGCCCGTTGTGACCGTATTTGACAGGCCATTCGGGCTGCCGATCGCGATGACTTCCGCCCCGATCGGCGTCACACCGGTTTCAAGCGGAAACGGTTCGCTGTTGGCATAGTCATCGACCTTGATCAGCGCCACATCGGAGCGGTCCGAGATGCCGATCACACGGCCCTGGGATTCCTTCCCGTTGCTGTTCCGGACTGTGACATCCGTATAGCCGCTCACGACGTGGGCGTTTGTCGCAATGAGACCGCCCTTTTTATAGAGAAAACCGGAGCCGATATTTTCATCGGTGAGGATCGTGAACACTTTCGGCAACGATTCTTTGATGATCTGCTGGACATCCCGCTCCTGTCCGGCGATCTTTTCCGGAAGGATGATGGCTTCCTGGGCGACGGCATTGTCTTCCTGGATTGCGCGCTCCACGGTTCCCTCCCGGACAACCGGTTCTTCCGATTCCTCTTTATCGGTTTCCTCGTTCTCGGTTTCCTCTTTTGCTTCCTCTTCCTCTTCCGGCTGTTCCTCTTCTTTTGTCAGGTCAGCCTCATCCTTTTCCGGAAGAATTTCTTCCTCCGGCGCGACCGTCTCTTCCGCCGCCTCTTCATCTCCCAAGAATTGGAGGGTGGCGAATGTCCCTCCCGTCAGGATGAACAACGCTGCAACCAAGCCGGCAATCAGCCCTGTTCTTTTCTTTTTCCGCATGCCGCGTGTCAGCCGCTCGCCGCATTCCGGACAGGTTCCTTCGTGTTGATCCAATTTATGTTTGCAGTTCGGGCATTTCATGATTAGTTCACTCCGTCCGCTGGTGGATATGTAATGTCCATGTGACCTTTCCAATTCGACAATTATCACTCATTCTATCATGCTTCCATGAAGACCGGCACACGAAAAAAGACATAATTTCAATTCTCGCCCCCGTTCTTGCAGTTGGGTATACTTGAAACTGACAAAGGGGTGATGTTCATGTGCCTGGTGCTGTTGAATCACGGCGAGCACCCGGTCTACCCGCTGATTGTGGCGGCCAACCGGGATGAGTTCTATGAACGGCCGGCTGCGCCGGCCCATATTTGGGAGAAACCCGAAGGGCTCATCGCCGGTAAGGACCTGACCGGCGGTGGTACCTGGCTCGGGCTGACTCAATCGGGCCGTTTTGCAGCCCTCACAAACGTCCGTAAGCCTGATATTCCCCCTCCTCCGGGCGCCCGGTCGAGAGGCGGCATTGTCTTGGACCTTCTTGATGATTCTCTGCCGATGGAAACGACATTGGAACGTCTTTCTGTACATGGAAATCAATACGATCTGTTCAATGTCATCGCTGGAACGCCAGGCCGTCTGTTGTATGAGACGAACCAGGCACCGGGAAGTTTCAGAGAGATTCCGCCCGGTACGCATGGTCTCAGCAACGCCATGCTGGATACGCCATGGCCAAAGGTCGAGCTGGGGGTCGAGCGGCTTTCACGGATTGCGGATGATGTTTGTCCGATCGATCCTGACGTTCTGTTTGAAATCTTGGGTGAAGCGGAACCGTTCCCTGATCACCGTCTTCCGGACACAGGCGTCGGCCCTGATCTGGAGCGTTCGCTTTCCCCGCTTTTTATCCGTATGAGCGGTTACGGCACCCGCTGCCAGACGGTCATCCTCGTCGACCGGGACGGCCGTGCTACATTTATCGAACGCAGCTTTTCGGACGGGACGTTCACGAACGAAGAACGCTTTACTTTCCAGATCCGGAAAAATTAATACCGGATCGCGAAAACCGGCAGGCCTCCGAATGGAGCCTGCCGGTTTTCTTTTACATCATGGCTTCGAGAAGGATAACAATTACGATTCCCACAAGTGCGATCCAGAATGTAGCCCATTGTGGCTTGTCCGTATCGTACGGATACGGACGGCTGTCCGGATAGTGCTTGGTCAATGAAATCCCTCCTGTCTGCTCAGCTTGATCGTCTGTATTCATGATTCCCCAGACGGCCACGGCCGAAACAGGCTCACAGAGAGGTTTCCTTCATTATTGTGCAGTATAGCCGCCGTCCAAAACAACTGCCTGGCCGGTCATTCCTTTGGCATCATCACTTGCGATGTATTTTGAGAGCGACACTATTTCACCGATTTCAATCAGGCGTTTCTGCGGAATAAGGGGATAAAGCACTTCTCCCAGCACTTCTTCTACCGAAACACCTCTTGTTTTCGCAAGGTCGCCCATTTGGTTTCGGACAAGTTCGGTATCGATGTATCCCGGGCAGATTGCATTGACGGTGATTCCGTCCTGAGCCGTTTCGAGCGCTGCAACTTTGGTCAGGCCGATGACGCCATGCTTGGCTGAATTATAGGCAGCCTTGCCGGCGAAGCCGATCAGACCATTAATGGAAGCCATATTGATGATGCGGCCCCAGCCCTGTTTTTTCATATAAGGCAGCACGTGTTTGGTCGCCATGAATGGTCCGACCAGCATAATATCAATAAGCTGACGGTATTTTTCGGTCGGGAATTCTTCCAGATCCGCAACATGCTGCATTCCGGCGTTGTTGATCAGAATATCGATTTTGCCGAAGCGTTCAACTGTAAATTCGATGGCACGGATGACATCTTCCTCTTTAGTGACATCGCATGCAATCCCTTCGGCTCCTTCCCCGAGAGATGCAGCCGCCTGTTTGACGCCTTCCTCGTTCATATCCGACAAGACCACTTTCGCCCCTGTTTCGGAGAATCCTTTAGCAATCTCGAATCCGATCCCCCTTGCAGCTCCAGTGATCAGTAATACTTTATCTTCCATTGTCTGTATCCCCCTTAAGATTTTGTTACTGTCCTGATAAATTCATCAAACCGTTCCCGGTCGTCCAGCCGCCTGTTGCAGGCCATGCTGTCGGTGCAGATGTAATTGCCCCGTTTTGTGTACGTCTCGCCTCCGGAATGGCGGGTCTCGGTAAGAAACAGCCCGGTCTCGTTAATCCCGTTGCAGATCGAGCAGACCCCTTTTTTGCCGGAAGGGCGGAATTGTCCGTAGAGGCCTGTGAATCCCCGTCTATTTTCAAACACGATATACTTCCGGTTGGTGCCTGGATCATTCCAGCCGAGGAAAGTGAGTTCTTTGCGCACAGCTTCTGCAAACTTCGGCATACGCAAGTTCTTGACTTTCGGAAACAGCTTTTTCACATCCCTGTCCGCCACTTCCGCCATCGGCCTGACAAACGCAAGCAACTGTTCCCTGAACCGGTCATAGTCTTCGCGTTCTCTGATGGTTCCGATACTCCGGATTAAATCCGCCAATTCATCAGGCAGATCTGACGCAGAATGTTCGGCGCGCTCGATGGCCATCTGGCTGACAGCGGCAAGGACATCCTCATCATTCGCATTCATATGGCCGTTCAAGACATTCCGGGCTTGCCGGAGAATAAAATGAAATTCACTTCCATTAATGGATTCTTGCATGAGCAACACCCCTTCTCACAAAAAGTGTACCTCTACATGAATCTTTTGTCCGGTCAGATGGCTGTCCATCCTCCATCGACTTTAATCGTGTCTCCTGTCACGAATGAGGACATGGCCGAAGCAAGGAACAGCACCGCTCCGTTGACGTCTTCCGGTTTGGACGGATGGCCGAAAAGAATTCGGCTGCGGATTTCTTCCATAAATGCGGGATCTTCCATCATACCGCTCGTCATCTCTGTTTCGACGAATGTCGGGGCCACCGCATTGACATTAACTTTATGAGGAGCCCATTCGACCGCGAGGGCTTTTGTCAGCTGGACAAGCCCTCCTTTGCTCGAGCAGTAGGCAGCCCGGTTGTAATAGCCGACAAACGCCATCTGGGAAGCGATATTGATGATTTTTCCGCCGCCCTGCCGCTGCATATGTCTGCCGGCAGCCTGGCACATGAAGAAAGCGCTTTTCAGGTTTATGTCCAGTACCGTGTCCCAGTCATTTTCTGTCACTTCAAAGGCCGGCTTCGCGATGTTGATGCCGGCGTTGTTGACGAGAACATCAATCGAACCGTACCGTTCGTATGTCATATCTGCCACACGCCGGGTCTCATTAATGTCCGAGAGGTCCGCCTTGATGGCACTGCTGCCGGCACTGCTGACCAACAGTTCCTGCCGCGTCGACTCAAGGGCATCAGGGTTCCGGCCGACAATGGTGACGTTTGCCCCCAGATCAGCAAAAGCCAATGCGATCGATTTGCCGATTCCTTTGCTGCCACCAGTGACGAGGACCGACTTCCCTTCTAAATCCCCAAAATGATTATTCACTCTACTCATCCTTTCCTTTCATCATCCTTCAGGAAGCGGATCAGCATATTTTCCCGCTCTGCGCTGACTTTTTCGCTGTGGTTGCCGCCCCAATCGTAGAACCCTTCGCCGGACTTCACTCCGAGCTTTCCGGAACCGACCAATGAGTCCAGTGTTTCGCCCGAAGCCTGAAGCGTGCTTAAATCCCTGAACAAATAATCTGAGATGGACTTAAATACATCCAGTCCGCCGAAATCAGCCGACATAAGCGGACCCGTCACAGGAAGACGTCTGCCTATGCTGTATGTCACGGCAGCATCAATGTCTTCTTTGTCGGCCACACCAGCATCGAGCAATGCCTGAGCTTCCCTGAACAGTGCATATTGTAGACGGTTCCCGATGAACCCCTGTATCTCCTGCTTCACGACGATCGGCTTTTTCTGCATCGCATTGAGCAGGTCCATGGCACGGTCTCTTGTGCTGTCGGATGTATGTTTGCCGCCAACCACTTCCACCAGGGGAATCAGGTGGGCCGGATTCCAGAAGTGAGTAACGATAAACCGTTCCGGATGACTGAGGGCGGAAGCCAGATCAGATGGCTGAAGGCCGGAAGTGTTGCTGGCAAGGACCGTATCGGGCCCGATCAGCGCTTCCAGACGGCTGTAGAACTGTTGCTTCAGCTCCAGGTTTTCCGGAATGGCTTCGATGACGAATGTCGCTCCGTCCACCACTTCCTGCAGTTTATCCGAGATGATGATTCTCTTCCGGATTGATTTGGCTTCCTCGCTGCTGAACAGGCCATTATCAGTCATGGTGCGCAGCTTTTGGATAATACCCTGCTCAGCCCTCCTGATGTCTTCTTCATTAGTTGCATACATTTTGACGTCCATATCACGCCATGCCGCATTGAGCGCAATGGAGTGTCCCATTGTACCGCTGCCGATCACTGCCAACTTTTCCATATTCCCATCCCTTTCCATTCATTATTTCACAAATAAAACCCGGCAGCATGGGATGCTGCCGGGGATAGATCAGATACCCAGTCCAAGGGAGAACAGGATGACGGCAAGGGCTGCACCTACGAGCGGTACGATAACCGTCATGGCGCCCATGGCCGGATAAGCATCCTTATGGGTCTCGCCGGCAATAGACCGGATTGTCGTGACTGTATAACCGCCGTGTGGCAGGGAGTCAAGCGATCCGGAGGAAATGGCGACAGTACGGTGAAGGGCTTCCGCATTTACGCCCATGTCCAGATAATGCGGCGCGAGGAGCGGCAACGCGATGGCCTGTCCGCCCGAAGAAGAACCGGTCAAACCGGCGATAATGCCGACCGCGACCGCTCCGCCAATCAGCGGGCTTCCCGGTATGCTTGTAATCGCATCTACCGCAGTTGCAAAGGCCGGTGTCGTTTTGACCACGCCGCCGAACCCGACGACCGCGGCAGTATTTGCAATAGCGACGATCGCGCCGAGTGTCCCCTCGGAAACCGCGTTCCCGAAGTTCCTGAAATACCTGCGGTTCAAAAGGTAAGTGGCGATCACCCCGCCCGAAAGCGCAATGATCAGAGCGGAAGTACCCAGGGAGTCGTGGAACCCAAAGGAGACGAACAGTACAACGAGCAGCGGAATCAGGCTGAGGAATGGGTGTGGAAGCTCGTCCCGATCTTCCCTGTGATCCGACTCTCTCTCGATGAAATGCTCACCATTGGAAACGGCTTTTCGGATCATCTTCCGGAGCCACCAATAACCGAAGACCATCATGAACACAGCGACAATCAGACTCACTTCCCATCCAGCAAGTGGCGATGTGCCAAGAAACTCGATCGGAATCCAGTTCTGGATTTCCGGAGAACCTGCCGATGTCATGGTGAACGTTGTAGAACCGAAAGCAAGTGCTGCCGGAATGAACCTGCGTGGCAGATCTGCTTCTTTAAAGAGGCTGACCGCCATCGGGTACACAGAGAAGGCTACGACGAAGAGGCTGACACCGCCGTAAGTCAGGACCGCACAGGCCGCGACTACCGCAAGAACCGCCTGTTTCATCCCGAGCTTATCAACGATCCATTTGGATACCGCATCCGCAGCACCACTGTCTTCCATGACTTTACCGAATATCGCACCAGCCAGGAACATCAGATACCAGGACATAATGAACCCTGAGAACCCTTCCATGTAACCCGTCAAGAAGTTGGCTGCGCCCTTTTCCGCAAGCTGCGGGAAGAGGGGCAGGCCGTTCATCAAAGCAACAAACAGCGCCGAGAGCGGCGCGACGATCAAAAGGTTCATTCCGCGCATCGTCAACCAAATGAGCAGAACCAGGCCCCCGATCATCCCTATCATTCCGAGCATGAACAAATCCCCCTAATTATGTATCCCGGCCGCCGAGTCCTAAGACCCGGGGCCGGAAAAAATGATTTTTTAGTTTTTCTTCTGGTCGCCGTATCTGCGGACACGGAGCAAGGCCTGCTCGGCATGTCCCGCGAAGTTTTCAAGCTGGCAGAGACGAGCTGCGTATTCACCGATATAGGCGCTTGCTTCTGGCTTCACTTTCTGGTAAGTGACTGTCTTGATGAATTTTCCGACCCACAGACCGCCTGTGTAACGGGCTGCTCCTTTTGTAGGAAGCGTATGGTTTGTTCCGATCACTTTATCGCCGTATGCGACGTTTGTTTCAGGACCGAGGAACAGGCAGCCGTAATTAGTCATGTTTTCGAGGAAGTAATCCGGATTTTCGGTCAGGATTTCGACGTGCTCATAAGCCATCTCATCCGCCACTTCCCTTGCTTCCTCGATCGAATCAACCACAATCACCTGGCCGTAATCGTCCCAGGAAACGCGAGCAACATCAGCAGTCGGCAATACTTGCAGTTGGCGCTCGATTTCTTCGAGTGTCTCATGCGCGAGCTTTTCGCTTGTCGTGACGAGAGCACCCGGTGATGTCGGGCCGTGTTCCCCTTGGCCGAGCAGGTCGGTTGCAATCATTTCTGCATCGGCTGTTTCATCTGCGACAACAAGTGTTTCTGTAGGGCCTGCGAACAGGTCGATTCCGACTCGGCCATACAGTTGACGCTTCGCTTCCGCGACAAACGCATTACCCGGTCCGACAATCATATCGACCGATTCGATTGTTTCCGTGCCGATTGCCATGGCGCCCATAGCCTGGATGCCGCCGAGAAGGTAGATTTCATCAGCGCCCGCAAGGTGCATCGCTGCAACCGTCGCTTCAGGAATCTCTCCGTTAATCGGAGGTGTGCATGCGATCACCCGCTTGACACCTGCCACTTTTGCTGTAAGTACACTCATGTGGGCCGACGCGACCATCGGATAACGGCCGCCCGGGATGTAGCATCCGACGCTGTTGACCGGAATGTTTTTGTGGCCGAGGATGACGCCCGGGATGTTTTCTACTTCAACATCGCTCAGCGAGGCCAGCTGAGCTTCCGCGAATTCACGAATATTCTTTTGTGCGAACTTGATGTCCTCGATGACTTGATCCGGCACACGGCCGACAATTTCGGAAATCTGTTCTTCACTCAGACGGAACGATTCCGGCTCCCACTTATCGAACCGAGCAGACATTTCACGTACTGCCGCATCGCCTTTTTCTTCGATATCGGAAAGTGCCGCAGCTACCGTTTCTGAAACCTTTGCGTCACTCTGTTTAACTTCTTCAGTGGATTTTCCCTGTTTGATGAATTTCATATTGGATGGACCCCTTTCAAGATCTGCTGGAATGAATACGTATGCAAACATGGGTGAATACGTATGCAAAAACGCTTACAAAAAGTACATTACTTAAAATTATCGAAACAGTCAAGACTGTTTTTTTATGTAGTCCCCCGCAATTTCATCTCACCCGGGAGATAATGAACTTCTCCGTCCGCATGGCTACGCTCCGGATCGAGAAGCAGTTCAATGGAGAGTGCGACCATCCTGTCCACCGGATGCGCATATGTAGAAAGCTGATAAGGGGACCAGGAAGACATTTCGATATCATCGAATCCGATAAGCTTGACCTGTTCCGGAACACGGACCCCCCGGTCACGGAAAGCATCAAAAATCCCATAGGCCATAATATCAGTCACGGCAAACACCGCATCCGTGAGGCGGCCGGACTCGACCATTTCAGCACCATTCCGGTACCCGGTGCCATAGGTGAAGTCACCCGGCAATACTTGGCATCCAAAACCATGATTCTCCAGTTCCTCAGTAAACCCTTTCAGGCGCTCAATATGCGTGGAAGCTCCTTCACGTCCTCCAACGTATGTAAATGATTTACATCCCCGGTCGATAAGAAGACGTGCGATTTCCCTGGCAGCCGTTTCGTTTTCACAGCTGACCGAGTGTAGCCCGGAACCCGGAACGACACGATTGAACAGCACGGCCGGTATGCGGAAACGCTTGAGCATCTCAGCGGTTTGGAGAGATGCAGTCGCGTCCATGATGACCACTCCTGCAACGTGGTAAGACAGCAGGGCATCTATATCATGCATTTGCAGTTCGATATCATCTGTATCAATCAGGAGTACGCTATATCCAAGCTTTTTCAGTTCCGAAGTGAACTTCTTCACAGCGTGCGGATAATAAGGGTTGGATACGCCTTTCATGACCAGACCGATCAGGCTTGATTTTCTCATAATCAGACTCCGGGCATACTCGTTCGGCCGATAGCCCAGCTGTTCCGCGGCTTTCAGAACTTTTTCCCTGGTCTTTCCGGAGACACTTGCTCCCTTTGTAAAGACCCGGGAAACCGACGATTGCGAAACCCCCGCAAGTTTTGCCACCTCGTGGGCAGTAACTTGGTTCTCCAACGCATTCACCTCCTCTTATTTCCGGATTATACAGTGACGGGAAATAGAAAAAAAGCCTCTATATCGCTAAACGGCTGGATTAAGGGGGCTGGAAAGGAGGATTCGTTTACAACTTGAAACATGGGGGTGCAACTTGCAACATGGATCCTCCATTTGCAATATGGGCTCGATGCTTGAAACATGGGTCCGCCACTTGAAATTAAAACCGTCACCCCGGCTGCCGGGGTGACGGCTCTCAAGTATGACTTGTCGCTCTGTTCTTTCCGAACAGTTAGCGTATCGATTGTTCGAAGTACGCTTCTTTCGGGATAGATGTTTCGGTCCGCTTTTTCTCTTTAGGTTTTTGGTTGTCGAAACGGGCACGGTCATATACCGCTGCTGCCACGATCTCGGCGACATCCTGAAGCTTTTCCTTGCTGATCTTATCGAGCGTATCCTGAGGCGTGTGGTACCAAGGCTCCAGCGGGCTGTGGATAAAGAGGGCCGCCGGGATTCCGGCCTGGTGGAACGGTACATGGTCACTGGAACCGCTCCGTCCGCGGGTGGTCGGCTCTCCGTTCAGTTTTTCACTCGCTTTCTGGGTCAGTTCAGTTACGAGGTTCGGTTCGCCGTCCACGGATGCGACGATCAGATCGCCCGCATCGCGGCTTCCGACCATATCAAGATTGAAATTGGCGATGATGCGGTCTTTTTCCGATTCTGAGAGTTCGCTGACATAATGGTGGGAACCAATCAGACCGAGCTCTTCAGCACCGAACGAAGCAAAACGGATTTCAGTGTCGGACGGCAAGTTCTTCATCGCGCGTGCAAGCTCCAGTGTCACCGCAGTACCGGATGCGTTGTCATTTGCGCCGGGCGCCTCCGGAACCGAGTCCATATGGGAGCCGATTAAAATGACTTCACCTGTGTCCTTCTTCTTGTTTGTCGGATGCTTGGTCGCGATCACGTTATGTGAGGTATGCTCGCCTGTTTCCGCTCCTTCGACCAGAACACGGGCCTCTGCCCCGGCGTTTGCTTCCAGAAGTTCCAATAGTGCCTGGCCCTGTTCCTGTGAAAGCGAAACTGCAGGGATATAGCGGTCGTCATGTCCGCCAAGCGTTCCGTTCAGGGCTCCCGGTCCATTATTGTAAATAATGATGCCTGCAGCCCCGGCTTCCGAGGCGTTAATAACCTTCTCCGCGAAGCTGAATTCTCCGCGCTGGATGACTGCAATCTTCCCTTCGGCCTCGATGCGTTCAAAATCAGCCTTCGAGCCGATTCCCGCATTAACGAGTCCTGCTGTAACATCTCCGGAAACGCCATATGTGAAGTTGCCCGGGCTCAGCTCCCGGTCATATCCCGCGACAGTGAGTTCAATACGCGTCGGCTCTGTATAACCGGTGTAGGTGAACGGCTGGACTTCCACGTCATAACCATACGACTCGAACTCTTCTGTGAGATATTCCACAGCCCGGTTTTCCACATCCGTCCCGGCCACACGCGGTGCCTCAGAAAGAATCGCGATGTGATTGTAGATCCGGTCCACGTCGATTTTCCGGATGGCTTTCTGGTCAAACTGGTCAAGCGCTTCCTGGTAGCCTGTTTCCAGCGGCTGGGCAATGACCGCAGTGGGCAAAGCAGCGCCGGCAGCCAGCATTGCCGCGAGTGAAAATGCGATGGTTTTCTTTTTCAATTAACAGCCTCCTCCATTTCATAATTCAGACAGTTTAATCATATCAGGCTCACCTCCTCTTGAAATCCGAATAAAGGGATGGTTCAATTGGCTTGAATTCAACTTATCCCCGTTTTCCACGTTAGGTCGGAACGACCAGCCGCACATGACTTTACGCCCTCCAAAAAAAAATACCGGCAGAAGGGTTGCACCCTTTTTTCTGAGGTGCTATAATTTCTTTTGTCATCAAATCATGGAGATGTACCCAAGAGGCTGAAGGGGACTGACTCGAAATCAGTTAGGGCGTTCACGCGCCGCGGGGGTTCAAATCCTCTCATCTCCGCTAACGGCACCGATTTTCCAATTGGAAAATCGGTGCTTTTTGTATAGTCTGATTCACTTTCCACACCCTATACTGATGATTAATATTTGGGAGTGGTATGAAATGGACGGCATGAATGAATACTTCGTCACCATTTTGCGCTCGCTGTTCGCCTTCTTCGCCCTGCTTCTTCTCACTCGGCTAATGGGAAAAAAACAGATGAGCCAGTTGACTTATTTTAATTACATCGCAGGCATCACCATCGGTTCAATCACAGCCGATCTTGCGGTCAGGCCAGCAGGCAATGATTCCTTCCATGATCTGATCGCTCTTTTTGTATGGGGCATGTTGGTCATTCTTCTGGGGATAGCCGGGCTGAAGTCCAAGAAAACCCGATTGCTGATCGATGGAGAACCCTCCATCCTCATCCGCAAGGGAATCGTCCAGGAAGACATACTCTCGCAGCTCAGGCTGAACATGGACGATCTGAGCATGCTGCTGCGGCGGGAAAAAGCATTCTCAATTTCCTCAGTCGAATATGCCATTCTAGAGCCGAATGGCCAGCTCAGTGTCCTGATGAAACCGGAAAAACTTCCTGTCACAAAAGAAGATTTGCAAGTTCCCCAAAAAACACACAGGAACCTTCCGACCACCGTCGTCCTTGACGGACAGATGTCCAGCCATGAGATGAACGAACTCGGATTATCGCCGGAGTGGCTGATCAGTGAACTGAGAAAGCAAAACATCACCTCCGTTTCAGAAGTGTTTTATGCAGAATACCTTCCGGATGGAAAATTGACCGTCCAAAAGAAAAAGGAACGATGATTAGATTGCAGGCTTAATGTTTTTATCAGGCTCATGAATGATGAAAATGAATCCTCGAATGAGTAAACCTGGCTATAGTGAGCCGCCAAATAACATAAAAAAGAAGCCCCAAGGCAGGGCTTCTTTTTAAAATTACACGTGCTGCAGTTCCGTCTTCACTTCTGTAGGCTCTTTCTCTCCGCCGGCTCCGCCGCCCCCATCATCAATCTTTGCAATCGTAAATCCGGTGAATGCGTAAATGATTGAAATGACCGGGCAAAGCAGGTTAAGCAATGCATAAGGACCGTATTCTACTACACCAACACCGAGTGTGCCGAGGATAAACACGCCACATGTATTCCATGGGATGAATACCGACGTGAGTGTCCCTCCGTCTTCAAGCGCCCGAGAAAGGTTTTTCGATGCCAGTCCCATCTTCCGGTATGTATTTGCAAACATCCGGGATGGCACGACTATTGAAATATACTGTTCCGCACAGGAGGCATTCGTGAGGAAAGCGGCACCGATCGTCGACGCGATGAGCGAGCCGGTGTTCCGGATCAGCTTCAGCAATTGGTTCATGATGGACTTGAGCATTCCGGAGTACTCAAGAATGCCGCCGAATGTCATTGCCACGATCGTCATACTGACGGTGTACATCATCGAGTCCAGACCGCCGCCATTGAACAGGTTGTCGACCAGGGCATTTCCGGTCTCGATGGCGTATCCTTCCTGCAAGGAAACGATGGCAGCTGTGATCGTGTCACCCTGCACAAACACCTGAGAAAGGAACCCGAGCACCGCGCCAATCACAAGTGCCGGAATGGCAGGGACCTTCATTGCGACCATGCCAATGACGATTACAGGAACAAGCAGAAGCCACGGTGAAATAAGGAAACTATCCTGCATCACCGAAGAAGTGGCAGCTATTTGTGCGGCGTCGATATTGCCGCTGACATTCTGACCAAGGAATGCGTAAATACCGAGCGCAATGACCAGCGCGGGGATGGTTGTCCACAACATATGCTTGATGTGGTCGAACAGATCAGTGTTTGTCAGACCGGATGCAAGGTTGGTCGTATCCGAAAGCGGCGAGAGCTTATCGCCGAAATAAGCACCGGAGATCACCGCACCGGCTACCATGCCCGGAGAAATGCCCATGGCCATCCCGATGCCCATACCCGCCACCCCAATCGTCCCCATCGTTGACCAGGAACTGCCGATGGCAAGAGACACGATTGAACAGATCAGGCAGATCGCAACCAGGAAAAACGACGGGTTGAGCAGCTTAAGGCCGTAGAAGATCATCGAAGCGACGATTCCGCCCCCCATCCAGGAACCGATGATCATTCCGACGAGGATGATGATGACGACTGCCGGAAGTGCCAGCCGGATCCCCTTATACATCATCTCCTCAATTTCCTTCCATTTAAACCCTGCCTTCAGTGCGACAAGCGCTGCCGTCACCGTTCCGATGATCAATGGAATATGTGGGCCCTGTTCAAGGCTGACCACCGTGTAGAGCATAACTCCGATCATGACGATCAAAGGAAGAAGAGCCCATAAAAGCTTAAACTCCCGTTGATTATTTCCTTTATCTTGATTTTTATCGACAGATTTCATAATGCAGTTTCCCCCTTAAAGCATAAATGAAAGCGCTGTATTGATCATAATCGAATAATTTTTGCAGGTAAAGGCAAAATTCATGTTGAATTGTCAGGATATTTTGCACCTTTGACTACTGACTAGCTTTAAGTGATAAGACAAGCGCCTTCCGATTAGCTTGATGTCATTTAAATCCTTTAAAAGAATTTTGCCCTTTTGCCCGACGTCCGATTGGTGTATAATAAGAAATGTCGTTATTTCATGTCCTGGTAGCTCAGCAGGATAGAGCAACAGCCTCCTAAGCTGTAGGTCGGGAGTTCGAATCTCCCCTGGGACGCTATTTTAAAAGGCGCCGATCCTCTTATTGGATCGGCGCCTTTTCTATTTTTCACGTATCAGGAACAATGCTGATCGTATCTCTGATACCTGTTCAGCAAGTCATCCAGCATCTGGCTGCATTCGACTGTTTTCGGATGAGTCAGTCCATGCTGGCGGGCTTTCCAGTACATTAACATTCTCCTGCAGTAAATCCGATTCTTCAAAATCTTCTTCGACACATACATGTCCATTTTGCCTCCGCATTTGTATATTTATGATGGTTTAAAGCAGCCTGTTCATCATACAACGTGTTTTGTGCAATGTTTGTCGAAAAAAAGCAAGTTTGTGAAATTCGATAAATGTTCACATTTCCCCTCCCGAAAGATTCATCTTCTCGAAGAAAAACAAAGCCGAAACGGGACTGTCGGCCCATTTCGGCTTTGCTTTAAAATTCAAGATCAAGACAGGCATCAGGTTGCCGGAGCGAAAAACCCAAAAGCCTTCTGATCATCCGGTTATTTCGCGTCAGGGAATGTGCGTTTTATCAGGTCGGTGAATTCATTAAAGAATCCTTTTACAGGATGCCCCTGCTCGATCTGATTTCCGTAATCCTTGAACTGCTTTACAAAGTCCGGATCGGCCGATACGTACACATTTTCTACATTTGGCTTGGCCGCCTTTACTTCATCGTGGATCTTCGTTTTCAATTCCTCGGTCTCATCCGTGCCTTCAGCAAGATCAACGGCGACATAAGCATTGTTCTCAGATAACAGGACGGTCGCACCTTCTACTCCGTCTACAGTGGATACCCGGTCCGCAACTTCCTTGTCATGTTCCAGGTTGTTCGCGTCCCCTTCTCCGTTATTGTTATCCCCGTTGTTATCCATCGCTCCGTTGTCCGCATTGTTGCCGTTCTGGTTGGTGTTCGTGTCGGTGCCGACATCATTCTCCTCATGTCCATTCGATGTCGTGGACGGATCGTTGTTATTGTTACCGCATGCTGCCAGTCCCATAACAAGTGCCAGAGAGGCCAAGCCCAATAAAATCTTGTTCATGATTTTCCTCCTTTCCTTTTTGCTTATGATGTTCTTTTTCCTCTCCAATTATGTAAAGGATTTAATTTTAATGTACGCATTTAATTGAAAGCGTTTAAATAATTGTTACTTTTCAAATCGCCTTGTAATTCAAAAATGTACATGTATAATTTTCAGTATTATTCATCTTTGGCAAGCTGCAACAGGAAAAGGAGTGGAGTATTTTGACTGTACAATCAACCGGTCTGATATTGGAGGAACTAAAGGAGCTTTTGGGCGATGAGCGCGCTACCGCAAATGATACCGTCCGTGACCTGCACGGAAGGGATGAGTCATATCATACCGTCCGTCCTGCGGACATTGTTGTATTCCCCGAGACTAGCGATGAAGTGAGTAAAATCGTCAAGGCGGCAGCCAAACACAAGATGCCGATTGTGCCGTTCGGCCTCGGTTCGAGCCTGGAAGGCCACGTGATCCCTTACGGCGGCGGAATCACGATCGATTTTTCTTTAATGAACAAAATCATTGAAGTCCGTGAAAATGACTTTCTCGTTAAGGTGCAGCCTGGAGTCACGAGAACCCAGCTAAACAAAGAATTGAAAAAACGGGGACTCTTCTTTTCCGTTGACCCCGGTGCGGATGCAACAATCGGCGGCATGGCGGCAACGAACGCCAGCGGCACGACTACAGTCAAATATGGTGTCATGCGGGACCAGGTGCGTGATCTTGAGGTGGTTCTTGCCGACGGGTCCATCATCAAAACCGGGAGCCTTGCAGCAAAATCAGCCTCGGGACTGCATCTGAATGGGCTGTTCGTCGGTTCTGAGGGAACGCTCGGCTGCTTCACCGAGCTGACCCTCCGCGTTTATGGAATTCCTGAACAGATTGCTGCTGCGAGAGCTTCTTTCCCGACAATCGATGATGCGGTCACAGCAGTGGTTTCGATCCAGCAGGCCGGTGTGCCGATTTCGCGTGTGGAACTTGTCGACGAACCATCGATGCAGCAGGTCAACCGCCACGCCGGGACTGATTATCCGGTGAAACCGACCCTGTTCCTGGAATTCAGCGGCAACGAGGCGGGGCTCCGTCAGGACATCGAGTTTACGGAAGAAATCGTTTCAGATCTCGGGTGCGACAACCTCGAGTTCGAAATGGACCAGGAAGGCATGAACCGCCTGTGGGAAGCAAGGCATCACCTCGCCTATTCCTATATCCACAGCCACCCCGGTCGTAAAATGATGGTCACAGACGTCTGCGTGCCGATATCCGAGCTCGCCGGAGCGGTACATCATGCTCGGGAAACCGTAGACAAGATGGGGCTGATCGGCGGAATTACCGGTCATGTGGGTGACGGTAACTTCCATATCATCCTTATGATCGATATGAACAATCCGGACGAGGTCAGCAAATCAGAGGTGTTGAATGAAGCCATCGTCAGCTATGCCCTGGACCGCAACGGCACCTGTACCGGTGAACATGGAGTCGGCGTCGGCAAACGGAAATACCAGGCCCGCGAGCACGGTGCTGCCCTGGCAGTCATGGAAACCATCAAGCGTGCTCTTGACCCGCACAACCTGATGAATCCCGGCAAACTGTTCCCCGCATCAAAGGAGGAAAATTAAATGAAGGTTCTTGAATCCATCAGCAGTTTCGCAGGACGCAACTTTGCTGTATTCGTCATCGCCGCGGCCATCATCGCCTTCCTGATTCCGGATCCGTTCCTTCCGTTTGGCGCTTTTATCACCATACTTCTGGGAATCGTCATGTTCGGCATGGGCCTGACATTAAAACCGATTGACTTTAAGCTTGTCTTTACGAACCCGATTCCTGTGATAGCGGGTGTTTCCCTCCAATATACGGTGATGCCGCTTACAGCTTTCGTTATTGCAACACTCTTGCAGTTGCCTGCAGAACTCGCTGCAGGCCTTGTCCTCCTCGGCTGCGTTCCGGGCGGGACGGCTTCCAACGTGATGGTCTATCTGGCAAGGGGGAACGTCGCTCTGTCGGTCGCGATGACGTCGATTTCGACGCTTCTTGCACCGCTTGCGACTCCGGCTATCCTGCTTCTTCTGGCAGGCCAGTGGCTACCTGTCGACGCCAAAGCAATGTTCATGTCGATTGTCCAGGTGATCATCATTCCGATTGCGCTCGGATTTATCGTTCAGCGTTTTCTTCCCGGGCTTGTCCAAAAAAGTGTTGCTGTCGTTCCGCTGATCTCGGTAATCGCCATCCTGATGATTGTCATGGCAGTGACAGCTGCCAATGCCGGAAACGTCGCGACGGCCGGATTCGTTGTCTTCATTGCGGTATTCCTGCATAATGGTGCTGGCCTGCTGTTCGGCTATGTGCTTGCCAAAGCATTCGGCCTCAGCGAAAACGACCGCAGGGCGATCTCGATCGAAGTCGGCATGCAGAACTCGGGCCTCGGTGTCGCTCTTGCGACAGCCCATTTCAGCCCGCTTGCCGCACTGCCGAGTGTATGGGGTGCCATCTGGCATAACATTTCAGGGCCAATCCTGGCGACCTACTGGTCCAAAAAGGGAGTCCCTGAAACCGGGAAGGTTGTTCCCGCTGATGCTGTTGCCAAATAACCATAAAAATCAGACCCGCTGCCCATCAGGCAGCGGGTCTATTCATTATTCCATCATTTCAGCGAGCAATTCGTAGGAACGGATCCGCTTGTCGGTATCGTAGGCGACTGTGTTGACGATGAGTTCGTCAGCCTGAGTATCGTCTATCAGACGGAGAAGACCTTCCCGGACCTTGTCCTTCGTACCGAACAACGTCGTCCTCGGATCAAGCGTCTGCATGACATATTGACGCTCGTACGGTGTCCACAGCGCTTCGATATCCTCGACCGGCGGCTGCATCTTGCCCCGGCTGTTCCGGATGATGGAGAGGAATTGCTGCATATGCGTTGTGATCAGGTATTCCGCCTCTTCCTGCGTATCGGCGATCAGGACATTGACACCCGGCATTGCATGAGGTTTTTTCATTCTCTCAGTAGGCTCGAAGCCTGTCCGGTATAGTTCAAGAGCCGCATCCATGTACCCCGGCGCAAAGTGGCTGGCGAAAGAGAACGGCAGGCCTTTCCTTGCTGCCAACTGCGCACTGAAACCGCTGGAACCGAGGAGCCAGATCGGGATATCCTGGCCGTCACCAGGAAATGCACGTACAGGCATGTCCTCCCCGCCCTCAAAGTAAGCTTCCAGTTCCGCCACATCACGCGGGAACTCATCCGGTCCGCCCTTTAAATTCCGTCGGAGCGCCCACATCGTCTGCTGGTCGGTGCCGGGTGCGCGGCCGAGACCGAGATCGATGCGGTCCGGGTACATCGCATCGAGCGTACCGAACTGCTCGGCGATGATCAATGGAGCGTGGTTCGGCAGCATCACACCGCCGGACCCGACGCGGATCTCCTTTGACTCAGAAGCAAGACGGCCGATCAGCACGGCTGTTGCGGAGCTCGCGATGCCTTCGAAGTTATGATGTTCCGCAAGCCAGTAACGATTATAACCTAGTTCATCCGCCCGACGGATCAGCTTTGCGCTGTTTTCTATCGCGTCTGCCGGTGTGTCTTCTTCTCTGACTTGAACCAGGTCGAGGACTGACAGCGGAATTCCTTCAAATTTCTTCGCATTTTCTCGGATCAACTTCATCGGATCACTCCTTCTCTCACAATTATCATACCTTCCTGCCCCGCCGTGATGCCAAGAAACTGCCTAATGCACAAATAATTACATTATGTAAACAACCCTCCTTCCAATGAAGGGAAGGAGGGTTGTGACTGTCATTATTATAAGGCCCGCCGGGTTACTTTCTTACCGTCACAGGAAAAGCAGATTTTCCTTCCCTCCACGATCGTTTCCAGATGAACGGTACGCCCCCAGAGAACATGCAGATGCGGCAGCACATGCTCAAGATAAGGCAGGTCGAGTTCGGTTCCCTCAAATCGGTGTGCCAGATACAACTCACCGTTTCGCAAGTAATCCCCGTCTTCTACGACGATATACGGGAAACCGCCGTTGACCCTGGATGAGATGAGCGTATCGCGCACTTTCTCGAAATCCTTCTCCGTGATCCGGTATTCCTGGCCGCGTTTGCCGAACAAATACAGATCTTCCTGTTCCGCCAGTTCCTTTGTCAGGTAGTTGCGGATAAATGATGTATCCGACTCGATTTCCCTGACTTCAAACATTTTTTCCCTTCCGCTGCCCGGCTCGATGCCCCTCTGCTTCATTCTTTCATCGGGATGATCGTATCTTCGCTCAATGTCTTCGAAAATCCGCAAACCAAGTGTGTACGGATTGATTGATGTTGCGGACGGCTGGATGACCCCTGCATTCAGCTTGGAGAATTCGATCGTCTCGGCAGGTGTCAGATCAAGCTCCCTCATAATGCGCTGGTGCCAGAATGTCGCCCAGCCTTCATTCATGATTTTCGTTTCAAGCTGCGGCCAGAAGTAGAGCATCTCTTCCCTCATCATGGTGAGGATATCGCGCTGCCAGCCTTCCAGTTCGCGTCCGTTCTCCTGGATAAAATGAAGGATGTCCTTTTCCGGGCTTTCGGGTAGTTTCTTTCTCGCCGGTGTCTGCTGTCTGGCATCCTTGCCCGGAGTCCGATCAAGTGCCCAGAGATCATCATATGGCGTTGTCCGGAGTTGCGGACTTTCTCCGCCTTCCCCATCGGAATCCGCAATGATCAGTGACGGATCGACATGTTCCTGGACGGCAAGCACCGCATCAAGGAACTTCTCCACTCGGTCCTTGCCGTAGGTGATTTCATAATCGGCGATCCGGTCAGCTGTCGCAGACATGCTTTCGACCATGTCGCCCCGTGTATTGGAAAACCGTACATTGTTTTTGAAGAAATCACTGTGCGCCAGAACGTGTGCGACGATCAGCTTATTCTGGACAAGCGAGTTCGAGTCCAGAAGAAACGCGAAGCAGGGATCCGAATTGATGACGAGTTCATAGATTTTACTGAGTCCGAGGTCATACTGCAGCTTCATCTTGTGAAATTGCTTGCCGAAGCTCCAGTGGCTGAACCGGGTCGGCATCCCGTATGCGCCAAACGTATAGATGATGTCAGCCGGACAGATTTCATAGCGCATCGGATAGAAGTCGAGCCCGAATCCTTCCGCCACCTCTGTGATTTCCGCGATCGCGCGCTCCAGCGCCTTTGCATCAGTCATGATCCGATTGCCTCCCCTTTCCGGAAGAAGCTTTTCAGCGCATGGTACACATCCGCCTTTTCTTTCAGGACATAGTGCCTGAACTTCGGATCGTCCACCGTACGGAGCGCCGTCAGCATTGTCGAGTAGCGACTGTGTTCGTTAACTTCCCCATATCCGAACATGCGGGAGACATCCAGCAGTTCTCCAACGAGCCGGAGCACTTCTTTGTTGTCGGAAGTCATGTTTTCCCCGTCAGAGAAATGGAACGGATAAATGTTGTAACGGGCCGGGCTGTACTTTTCCCCGATCAGCTCCATGGCCAGCTTATAGGCTGACGAGCACCTGGTTCCTCCGCTTTCCGCCTTGGTGAAGAATTCTTCCTCAGTCACCACCTTGGCCTCTGTCTGGTGGGAGATGAATTCAATGTCAACTGAACTGTACCTGGTGCGGAGGAAGCGTGTAAGCCAGAAAAAGAAGCTTCTCGCCATGTACTTCTCGAACGCGCCCATTGAGGCACTGGTATCCATCATCGCAATAACTACGGCACGGGACTCAGGCCGTTTTTCGTCTTCCCAAGTCTTGAAGCGGAGGTCGTCGTCCAATATCGGCATGATCCCGCTTCGTCCTTCCATCGCATTGCGCTTTAGCGCAGAAACGATCGTCCGTTTTTTATCGATGTTACCTATAAGGCCTTTTTTCCGGATATCATTAAATGTAATTTTATCTGTAATAATGTCCGCCTGTTCCTTTTGCTCCATGTTCGGAAGCTCCATCTCTGAGAATAGCGCTTCCTCCAGCTCTGCCACCGACACTTCCGCTTCGTAGACATCTTCCCCCGGCGCGTCCCCTGCTTCCTTGCCCTTACCCTGTCCAGGACGTCCGCTGCCATCTTTTGCGATGACGTCGCCGACCTGACTATCTCCCTTTCCCTGGCCGACATGCTCGGACTTGGAATGGTTGTAGCGGATTTTATATTCATCGAGCGAGCGGATCGGGATCTTCACAACCTTGCGCCCGTCCGACATCACGATATTCTCTTCACTGATCAGGTCTGGGAGATTATTCCGGATCGCCTTTTTCACCTTGTCCATGTGACGCTTTTGGTCCTCGTGGCCTTTCCGGTGGAGGCTCCAATCATCCTGCGACACGACAAACCGGCCATATTTGTTCATGCTCCACCCGCCTCTCCTCTTTTAGAGTTTCCATTATCTTATGCAGTACGGAGCGGACGCTTGACAATGTTCTGAATTATGAAAGAATATAACGGAAATTCGGGCACTGGCCGGGGCAATTGAAAAAACAGGGGAACGCCAGATTTCCATTGTCCGGCGGTCACCTGCTTTATACTTTGGTCCTGTACATCCATGTCGCAGCAAATCTTGCCTCTAGTCGGCAACTTACCTGTTCAGCAGACTCCCGACATACCGGAGCAGATCATTCGCGGAAGTACTGTTGTATCCGTGTTCATCGATGAGACGTGCGACGACTTCGTTGATCTTCTTGAGTTGCGATTCGTCAGGCGTGGCTGACGAGGTGGTGATCTTCACAACGTCCTTCAGGTCTGCGAACAGCTTTTTCTGGATCGCCTCCCGAAGGCGGTCGTGTGAGTTGTAATCAAACCGCTTGCCTTTCCTGGCATAGGCGGAGATGCGGATGAGGATCTCTTCACGGAACGCTTTTTTCGCATTTTCCGAGATGCCGATCTGTTCCTCAATCGAGCGCATCAGTTTTTCATCCGGCGGCAGCTCCTCGCCCGTGAGCGGGTCACGCAGCTTGTTTTTGTTGCAGAACGCTTCGACATGATCCAGATAATTATCCATCAGCGTTTTCGCAGACTCTTCATAGGAATAGACAAAAGCCTTTTGGACTTCCTTCTTCGCAATATCATCATATTCCCTTCGTGCAATCCCGATATATTCCATGTACCTTGCACGGTCTTCGGCACTGATTGATGCATGATCGGATAAACCGTCCTTGAGAGATCTCAAGACATCAAGCGCATTGATGGCCGGAACTTCTTTCCGGATGATGGCAGATGAGATCCGGTTGATGACATACCGCGGATCGATCCCGCTCATTCCCTCGTCCGGGAACTCCTTTTTCAGTTCATTTACATCCACAGTGCTGAAGCCCTCGACATTTTCGCCATCATACAGGCGCATTTTCTTCACGATGTCCGCACCCTGTTTCCTCGACGGCTTCAGACGGGTCAGTACGGAGAAGATGGCTGCGACACGCAGTGCATGCGGTGCTATATGAACATGTGACATGTCGCTGTCGGAGATCATTTTCCTGTAGATCCGTTCTTCCTCCGATACCTTCAGGTTGTATGGCACCGGCATGACAATGATGCGGGAATGCAGCGCTTCGTTTTTCTTGTCCGCTATAAACGAGCGATACTCGGTCTCGTTCGTATGGGCCACAATCAGCTCATCTGCACTGATGAGCGCAAACCTTCCCGCCTTGAAGTTTCCTTCCTGTGTGAGAGACAGCAGATGCCAGAGGAATTTTTCGTCAAGCTTCAGCATCTCCTGGAATTCCATCAGCCCGCGGTTTGCCTTGTTCAGTTCGCCGTCAAAGCGGTAAGCTCGCGGGTCCGATTCTGAACCGAATTCCGCAATGGTCGAAAAATCGATGCTTCCTGTAAGATCTGCGATGTCCTGGGATTTCGGATCGGACGGCGTGAATGTACCGATGCCGACCCGCTTATCTTCGGAAAGGAAGATGCGCTCTACCGGCATGTCTTCGATCCGTCCGCCATACTCCCGCTCCAGCCGCATCGAATTCAGCGGCGAGAGTGTTCCTTCGATACGGATTCCGTATGCCCGACGGAAATCTTCCCGCAGATGAATCGGGATCAGATGAAGCGGGTCCTCGTGCATCGGGCAGCCCTTGATGGCATACACCGCCCCTTCATCCGTCCGAGCATAAGACTCGAGCCCCCGTTTCAGAAGTGTGACAATCGTCGACTTACCCCCGCTGACCGGGCCCATCAGCAGCAGGATACGTTTGCGCACGTCCAGGCGCTTTGCGGCAGGATGGAAATATTCCTCGACGAGCCGCTCCACCGCTTCTTCCAGGCCGAATATCTGCTCACCAAAAAAGCCGTATCTTCGGATCCCGTCAACTTCCGTAATTCCATGACTCTTGATCATATTGTAAACACGCGAGTGTGCATTCTGCGCCACTTCCGGCCGTTCCTTCACAATCTCCAGATAATCAGCGAATGTCCCTTCCCACTTTAGCCGGTCCTCTTCTTCACGATGCCGTTTAGCCTTCTCCAGGATGTCCACTTGCTCGCCTCCAGTCAGTGCTGTGTTTCTTACAACGTATGCGCCGGACGGGCTATTGATACGGAGAAGTAAGCGGGTGTCCGTGAAGACGTGTGATGGTTCGGCTGACCGGCTTGCTGCAGCCGATTTGTCTAGCCAACATTTCTTTTTCGGAAATACCTTTTCGCTTCGGGGGTACCATTTGGAGTATGGCTATTTGGTTTGGAGTAACAGCGGCTCATTTGGAGTATGGCCAGCCGGTTTGGAGTAATGATGGCTCATTTGGAGCATGGCTGTCCGATTTGGAGTAACGATGGCTCATTTGGAGGATAACCGGGAGGTAGTGATTCAATGAGGGCGGGTTGTAACTCAAGGGGTGTGATGTAGTGATTCAGAGAGACTTCGTAGAAACTGGGCCACTGGTTGGTAGGGATTCACCCGGTGGCCCTCATTTTGTGTTTATACGCAAACCCTGGACGCGTATGCGGCTTTACTATGGGATGTACTTAATCGAATCTGCTTAAATGAAAATCGAACCTGGAAATATCTTCCGGGTCCGATCTGCGCTTTCGGTTGATTACTCGTATTCTTTTTCAATTTCCTTGTCACTGCGCATCGTATCGATGTGACGCACGTAAGATTCAATCTGTTCCCGCTTCGGTTCGAGGAACGGAGGCAGGGCAAGTTTCTCACCGAGTGTTTCGTACGGCTCGTCATCCATGAAGCCCGGGCCGTCAGTCGCGAATTCGAACAGGATTCCCGGTGCTACTCGTGCGTACAGGGACTCAAAGTAGAAGCGGTCCACATATCCGGAAGTATTGAAGCCCATGCCTTCCATATGTTTGATCCAGTCTTCGAGTACGGAGCGGTCTTCAACGCGGAACGCGCTGTGGTGGATCGTACCGAAGCCCTGCATGCCGCGCGGAAGAACGGCATTGTGTTCAATGATGACACGGGCGCCGTTGCCGCCTTCTCCGACTTCGAACAGGTAGACCGATCCATCCTTATTGACTTCACTGAAGCCGAGCGCTTTTTCCATGACCTGCTTCATATAGTCGATGTTGCTGACACGCAAGATGATCGGTCCAAGTCCGGTGATGGCGTACTCAAGCGGAATTGGCCCATTCTGCCATGGAATGCCTGCTGCGACACCCGTATCCCCTTCATCAGAGATGAGCTGATACAGCTGGCCATCAAAATCGGTGAACGGAAGGACTTTGCGGTCGAATTGTTGCCTGATGCCATCATGTTTCACTTCCAGGCGGTCAAATCGCTTCACCCAGTAGTCCAGTGCCGAATCATCCGGTACACGGAATGAGGTTCTGTGGATCTCATCAGTACCGTGAGTCCCTTTCGGAATCCCCTGGAAGTCAAAGAATGTCATGTCTGTACCTGCGCTGCCCCGATCATCTGCGAAAAACAGGTGGTAAGTGCTGATGTCGTCCTGATTAACCGTTTTTTTGACAAGCCGCATCCCAAGTACATACGTGAAGAACTCATAGTTCTTTTCCGCCGAACTCGTGATTGCGGTCACGTGGTGCATCCCTTTCAAACTTTGCATGATGTCGCCTCCAAATTTTATATCTTGAATTCGAGATAAGTATACGCCGTTTCATCCATCTAATCAATTCTTTTGCCCAAAATATTGAACTTTAACCGTTCTTCCGTCATCATTAACGGTATGACCACTATAGAAACGAAGGAATATAATAATATGGAAGAAAATCAATTCACACTGCCCGAAGAGGCATCTGCCCTGGAGGAGGAGAACGTCACCCGAATCCAGCTGGAAGATAAGGAAATCATCCTAATTGGCACTGCACACGTTTCTAAACTGAGTGCACAGCAGGTAAAGGAAGTCATCGACCGCGAACAGCCTGATACCGTCGCAGTTGAGCTGGACAAGCAGCGTTTCGATGCCATCACGAACGGAAATCGCTGGGAAGAAATGGACATCTTCAAGATCATTAAAGAAAAGAAAGCTTCTCTTCTTCTGATGAACCTGGCCATCTCATCGTTCCAGAACAGGATGGCCAAACAATTCGACGTCAAGCCGGGCGCCGAGATGATCCAGGGAATCGAGTCGGCTAAAGAAATCGATGCCAAGCTCGTCCTTGCCGACCGGAATATCCAGACTACGTTTTCCCGTATCTGGGGCAATCTTGGCATCGGCGGGAAATCACAGCTGCTCACTTCTGTAGTCGCCAGTATTTTCAGCAGGGAAGACATCACTGAAGAAGAGATGGAGAAGATGAAGTCACAGGATACGCTGAACGCTGTGCTGGCTGAGTTCACGGAAGCATTCCCGCGGCTGAAAACTCCGCTCATTGACGAACGTGACCAGTATCTGGCCGAAAAGATCCGCACCGCTCCGGGCAAGAAAGTCGTTGCGGTGCTCGGCGCAGCTCATGTTCCCGGCATCACAAAGGAAATCCACCGGAAACATGATCTGAAGAAACTGACTGAAAGACCGCCAAAACCGGTTTGGCCAAAAATCGTCGGTTGGACGATCCCTCTCCTGATCATCGGGATCATCGCCTATACATTCATGCAGAACAGCGATGTCGCCACGAGCCAGATGCTCAGCTGGCTGCTCTGGAATGGTTCCCTTGCGGCACTCGGAACCATCCTTGCCAAGGGGCACCCGCTTGCCGTCCTGACCGCCTTTATCGCAGCACCGTTCACTTCCCTGAATCCGCTTTTGGCTGTCGGTTGGTTTTCCGGACTCGTTCAGGCCTACTTTACCCGCCCGAGCGTCAAGGATTTCCAAAGACTTACGGAGGATGTCCTTAGTGTAAAGGGCTTCTGGCAAAACAAAGCGACACGTGTGCTGCTCGTCGTTGTCCTCGGCAACATCGGCAGCTCGCTCGGCACTTTCATTGGGGGCGCTGATGTGATCCGGTCGTTTTTCCAGCATATATTTTAAGACGAACACCCCGTACAGCTTTATTTCTGTACGGGGTGTTGTTTGTTACGCTTGTGGTTTACATAATAATAATATCTTATGTGAGATAAATATTCCCTTTTGGTGTTAAGAAAAAAGCGTCACAGGTCATCCAATGACCCAGTGACGCTGATTATGACTTTATACTTCCGCGCTTTGAAACTCGCGGATCGCTTCCAAGAACGGCTCCCCGTACTTCGCCAGTTTGTTTTCCCCGACACCGTGGACTTCGAGAAAACTTTCCTCGTCCATTGGCTTGCGGGCGCACATGTCCTTGAGCGACTTGTCCGAGAAAATGACATACGGCGGAACACCCGCCTCATCAGCAAGAGACTTCCGCAAATCACGCAGCTTTTCGAAAAGAGGATCGGCATCGCCAATTGCAACGGTGACGACCGCCTGCTTGCGCGTGACTCGTTCGCCTCCAGTCAGGACTTCTTTGCCCTTTTCAGTGACGAAGATGGTCGGAAACTCTCCCTGGCTCACTCCGATCAGGTCCCGCGAAATCATGAAGTCGATCAGGTTCGTCGCTTCCTTCATGCTGTAGGCGCCCTTCAGGATACCATAGGTCGACAATTCTTCGAAGCCGCGATCCTTCACCGCCTTATCTGCAGATCCGCAGAGCACTTTGGCAGTGATTGCCTTGCCCCACCGCTGGCCCATCCGGATGATGCAGGAAAGCACTTTTTGAGCATCTTCCGTCACATCAATATCTTCCCGGTCATCGGTACAATTGCCGCAGCGACCGCATTTGTCAGTATCTGAATCTCCGAAGTGACGCACGATGTACTGCTGGAGGCAGTCTTCGGTATGGCAGTAGTCCACCATTGACTGCAACTTTTCAAGCTCGCGCGGGATGCCGTCACGGTCATCCGTCTGGTCGATCAGGAAACGCTGTGTCTGGACATCCTGTGGAGAATATAGAAGGATGCACTCGCTTGGCAGCCCGTCACGGCCTGCACGCCCTGCTTCCTGATAATAGCTTTCCATATTTTTCGGAAGCTGATAGTGGATGCAATAGCGGATATTCGACTTGTCGATGCCCATGCCGAATGCATTCGTCGCCACCATGATACGCGCTTCGTCATTCAGGAACGCATCCTGCGCATCACGCCGCTCCTCTTCTGGAAGCCCTGCATGATAACGGGCAACCGGCAGTCCGGCCTTTTTCATGTTTTCATATAGGGAATCGACCGTTTTCCGTGTTGCCGCATAAATGATTCCGGCTTCCTCCCGGTTTTTCTTCAGGAAGTCCTTTACGAATTTGCCGCGATCCTGCCCCCTGACAACCGAGAAGGACAGGTTTTCCCGTTCAAATCCGGTCAGAACCGTATTTCCCTGAGGAATGCCCAGCTGCCGGCAGATATCCGCACGCACCTCTGGAGTTGCGGTGGCGGTCAGCGCGAGGATCACCGGCCGTTCGGGCAGCGCTTCGACGACACTGCCGATCAGACGATAGCTTGGACGGAAGTCATGGCCCCACTGTGAGATGCAGTGCGCCTCGTCTACCGCCACCATCGGGATATCCATCCGAACCAGGTCCTGGAGAAAGAAATTTGATTCGAATCGCTCCGGCGCGACATATAGAAGTTTATAGGCGCCCGCCCTTGCCCGCTCCATCGTATATCGGAATTCATCCAGTGACAGCGTGCTGTTGATGTAGGCCGCTGGAATGCCGATTTCATTCAGTGCATCGACCTGGTCTTTCATCAGCGAAATAAGCGGGGAGATCACGAGCGTCGTGCCTTCCCTGACGAGCGCAGGAATCTGATAGCACACCGACTTCCCGCCGCCGGTCGGCATGACACATAGGGTGTCCTCGGCGGTCAGCACCTGGCCGATCACCCGCTCCTGTCCCGGACGGAAAGACGGATAGCCGAAATATGTTTTTAGTTGTTCATGCGCCTGCTCGAGCATGGTTGACACTCCAATCATGAAGGACGCCGTCCGATTTCTTCAAGAAACCGGCGGACGTCCTTTCTGCTTTTCAATATGATCACTTGTTTGTCCGGACCGAGGCTCTCCAGTTTTCTGAGAATCCCCGGCCTTTTGTTTTTTCGATAATTCCAGACCCATTTGACGAAATCAAAATCGAGTCGTTCCGGGCAGTCTTTCTGCATGTCCGGTCTCGTTTTTCCGTGATACCGGATCCGTCGCTTTAGAATTCCGTACATACAGACACGCCTGGGCATATCCATGAAAATGACCGTATCGGCCGCCTGCAGCCGGAGATCCATCGTCGCCCCGTAGTTGCCGTCAACAATCCAGCGTTCCCCGTCAAAGAGGCCCCGCTGAATTTCCTTTTGTTCATCCCGTGTCGTGAGCGTCCATCCCGGCTTCCACAGAAGCGCATCCAGATGATGGACGGTGATGCCGAGCCGTTCCCCCAGTTGTCGGGCGAGCGTCGACTTTCCTGCCCCGCCCGGCCCGATCAGCATGATCCGGTCCATGACGATCCCCCGATCCTTCATTGTGACTCTCATTATAGCGCATCAGCCGACAGGTTCCCAATCCCCTATTTGGATGTGAGAGATTTGGGGGCGTGGTGATTCGATTCACGACGGCAACGAGTGGATTCGGGACGCAAGCTAAGATGTCGCGACCGCCAAGTGTGGGTTCGCGGCCGTAAAAAATTAGCTACCGCAACACTTAAATTCACGACTGCAGCATGCCGTTTCGCGGCCGCAACCTCGGAATTCGCGGCGGCAAACCGGCAATTCGCGTCCGCAACCTTAATTTTCGCGACGGCAACTCACCTTTTCGCGTCCGCAAACGGACGTGTTTCACGTCACTTTTCGGACCCATAAAAAAACACCGGCATCAGCCGGTGCCTCACTTATTAATGAACAATCCCGCTCCGGTCTTCCGCGAGCCTGGCTATGGTTGCCTCGTATTCCTCTGACAGCTTTTCCACAATTTCAGCCACGGTTCCACGCTCTGTGATGTTGGTGACACCCTGTCCGGCAGACCAGGCATCCCGCCATGCTTTGATTTCATCTTCACCGGAGAAATCCAGCTTGCCCGTCGTCCCCTTCAGATTTTCAAGATCCAATCCCTGCCGCACAAGAGACGGCGTCAGGAAGTTCGCCGGCACCCCGCTGATGGCATCGGTGTAAATGATGTCTTCCACCGTCGAGTCGATGACCATCTGCTTGTAGTCTTCGAATGCCCCGCTTTCTTCCGCGGCGAGAAAACGGGTGCCCAGATAGGCGTAATCAGCGCCCATTGCACGGGCCGCGGCCACGTCCGCTCCGCTGGACATCGCGCCTGAGAGTATGATCGTCCCATCGTAAAATGTCTTTACCGCCGAGATGAAGGCGAAAGGATTCAACAGGCCTCCGTGTCCGCCTGCGCCTGCGCAGACGAGAATCAGGCCGTCCACTCCGGTCTGAGCCGCTTTTTTTGCATGTTTGACATTCGCTACATCCGAGTAAACTTTCCCTCCATATGCGTGAACCACTTCCACTACTTCACCCGGATGACCGAGAGATGTAATGACGATCGGCGGTTTATATTCCCTGATCAATGCCAGGTCGTCACTGTACCTCTGATTCGCTTTTTTATGACAGATGAAGTTGACCCCCCAGGGCGTATCGCCCAGTCCATCCTTCACCTGCTGCAGCCATTCCGCGCATACCTCGACCGGCCGCGCATTCAGCAGCGGAAACGTCCCGATCACGCCCGCTTTACCGGATTCGATGACCATCTCCGGATTGGACACCAAAAACATCGGTGCTACGATCACCGGCAACTTTTGCATACCCCCACGCCCCTTTTAAATCGTTAGAATAGAAAGACTCTTTCACCTTTATTCTCAACTCCTGCACAACGCCTGTCAAGCGAAAATGAATGGCCATTCATAACTCAAGAACTCCTCTACTACTTCCACCGACAATAAATTGTAAGATATCACTCAACACATTTCCCTACAAAGAAACTCAGAAATCCGCTATAATGGGCTTATTCTGACTTAGGAGTTGACGGTCTTGAAGCCGATTTCCAAACTATCTTCCAAAGTGTTTCTTGTCGCATTGCTTCTTGTCGCGGCAGTCGGTGGCGCAGGGTGGTTCTGGTATGACAGCACCCGGCCGGCAGAGGTTCCGTTCGCACAGATGCAGGAACTGATCCGATCTGATACCGGCCATATGATGACGCTCACCGAATCGGCTTCCGGAACACTGACCCTCAAGACACCGGACGGAACATACCGCACCAACGTGCCTCCGAACAGCCAGAGTGTCGAGCAGTTGGTAGTAAATCACGCGGTTAACTATGAGTACTCCAAACAGAGCACCGGCGACCGGCTCCTTCTTGCAGGGATTCTCGGTGCCATCGCGGTGACTTTTTTCATTCTCTACCGGAAGGGCAAGCTGGGCACAGCTTCTTCGATGAAGCAAAGCGCAGCAAAATCCGCGCCGCTTCCGGATGTCACACTTGACGACATCGGGGGCATTCCGGATGAGATGAAGGATGAGATCGGACAGGCGCTTGCCGTCCTGAAAGATCCCAAAGCCGCCGAGGAAGTCGGCCTGACGCCGCCCCGGGGCATCCTCCTATACGGACCTCCGGGTACCGGGAAAACCCTGCTTGCACAGGCTATTGCCCGGGAAATCGGCGCAACGTTCTTTTCTTCAAGCGGTGCCGCCTTCACCGAAATGTTTGTCGGGGTCGGCGCTTCCCGCGTGCGCACCCTTTTCCAGAACGCCCGCAAACAGAAGCCTGCAGTCATCTTTATCGATGAGGTCGATGCACTTGCCGGAAAGCGGAAGCAGCATGGCGGCGAAGAATCCGAAAAAACCCTCACTGAACTTCTTGTACAGCTGGATGGCGGTAACGATAATGATGGTATTCTCTTTATCGCGGCTACGAACCGGAAGGACATGCTGGACGACGCATTCGTCCGTCCCGGCCGGATTGATTTCGAGTTCCAGGTTCCTCTTCCGGATACCCAGGGACGCCGTGAGATCATCGATATCCATACAAAAGGCAAGGTCTTTGCGCCGGAAGTCGCCGCGTCGTTTGATGCACTGGCGGAAAGCACCTCAGGCTTCTCCGGCGCCGAACTAAGCTCCCTGTTTGAAATGGCAAGCCGTCGGGCACTCAGGGACGGCCGTACCGAAATCGCCAAGCGCGACCTTGACTTTGCGATCGACCGGACTATTCTCGGCAGTACGGCCCGCTCCCTGAACGACCCTGCAACAAAGTACCGTGTCGCCATCCATGAAGCCGGACACGCACTTGTTCAGGCGCTCACGAATCCGGGATCAGTACGGAAGGCGACCATCATCCCGCGCGGCATGGCGCTCGGATATGTGGCCCCTCTCCAAAAGGAATTGCATCTGTCGACCGTGAGCGAGCAGCTTGACCGTGTCGCGATGATTCTTGCAGGCGGCGTCGCCGAGCGGCTTCATCTCGGCGAGCACAGCCTTGGTGTGGGCGGTGACGTCAAACAGGCCAAACATCTGCTTGAGGAAATGGTCGACACCGGTCTTCTTCAGGAAGGCTTCAAACTGACATTCAACAATAATGAAAAAGAAGCCCGCATGCAGGAACTGTTTGATGAAGCCCTCGAGATGGCTGAGCTGCTCATCAAGCGCTATGCTGCCGAGTACGCCCGTCTCGTTGACGCGCTCATGTCGAAAGAAACGATCGACGGTGATGAAATCCAGGAAATCGTCGGATACAAGAAAGTCGTCCGTGACGACCTGGTGGCCTTTGAATCATAAAATGAACAGCAAACGCCTCCCTATTATCGGGAGGCGTTTTGCTGTTATTCCATAAGTTAAGCCGCCTCCCTGATGGGGTGGCGGCGTTCCATTATCAGCGGGAGGTGTAACCCGCATCCGCATGGAGTTGTGCCAGTCACGTTAGAAGATGCATCGGATGCCAACCAAAGTGTTGCCTGAGCGACTTGCCGTGGCTGTCCGAAACGGTTCAGCAGGCAGAGCTAAGGCGCGTAGTCTTCTTCATTTAAGTTGAATTGCTCAAGAGCACCGCGCAGCATCGGCGTGTCGATTGCACCCGGTGCTACCGAGTTTACACGGATGCTGTACTTGCCGTTTTCAAGAGCAGCAACTTTAGTCATGCCGACCACTCCATGTTTTGCAGCAACGTAAGCGATGTTATCTGGTTGTGGGCGGAATCCGCTGACAGAAGAGATGTTGATGATGGAGCCGCCCACACCCTGCTTGATCATCTGCAGCTCGTACTTCATGCAAAGGGCGGCTCCTTTCAAGTCGACCGCCATCAGACGGTCCCAGTAATCCTCGTCAAAATATACCCGGACAACCGGATTTACAAGCAGTATCTGTCTGACAGCAGCCCAATCATTAAAACGCCTCCCGGCACCAGGAGGCGTTCTGCTTTTGGACTTTCAGCTCATGTCCTTATGTCTGAACGGACATTTCCCCTCAATCGGAACCGTGTCGTCACCGATGAAGAACTGTTTCCATTCATTATGCGTCGGGTCGCCGAAGTGGCTGATGTCAGGATGTTTCGGCAGGTTATCCCATTTCTCCACGCGCTCCCGGACTTTCTCCCGGGAATTGATGCCGCCCGGCTCGGTTCCTTCAAGCCCTTTGAAGATTTTGCGCGGCTGGAACCCGAGAACCATCGAGTTGCCGAGATCGCGGGTTTTTCGCTGCTTGTAGGCCGGCGCATTGCCGAAGACGAAAATTGGCTCGCCGCCAAAGCGGAAATCCCAGAGAAAATGGTCAGGGTCCTTCGGTGCGTCCTCCGGCCATTCAACCGGATCCTGTTCGTGCAGATACTGGAGGATGTCCCAGAACTCCTTCCGGTAATCGTCCAGGGCTCCCTCTTCCTCAAACGGCTCAACAAATACGAAAAAGCCATGCCGCTTGTGCTTCGGATTCTCGAATAGCTCCAGAAATTCCATCAGCGCTTTTGGCAGATTGGACCAGTCGTCCCTTTCAATGTAGGCATACCGCAACTCTCCGCCGAGCTCTGCAGCCATCCCGAAATAGCAGGGGAAGGTCTTATTCGTCACAGTCTTGCGGAATGTCTCGTATTCACGCAACAGCCATTCGGGAAGATCGTCCCGTTTGTTGAAATCTTCTTTTACTAGCATCTTGTTTTCCAAAGTGTTCATGATAGCCCCTCCGTCTGATCTCTATTATCAATATGCCCTTTTCGTGCATGGCAGAAACGAATTCGTTTAGTTTTTGAGAGGAATGGGATTTAGCTATGCAGAACTACTATAAGTGATTGGCTAAGGAGGCGGCAAATGAAAGAGTTGATAGGAAGAAGAAAGTTCCGGTTGGTTGGCATCAGGAGCAATGGGCCCTTCGCGGAGTTCGGGACAATCGTTCCGGATGTCGCCCGGGAAGTCATGGCGCGGTCATGTGAGATCAAATCGTCGTCAGGCACGGAAATCGCTGTCTTCGAGCCTAAGAGAAGCGATGACCATCTCCAAGGTGAGTTTATTGCCGGATTGTTGGTGGAACAGCCCATGCGCGACGTCCCCGTCGGCATGACGTACATTGAAATTGAAGGCAAGTTCGCAACGGCAAGGGGAAATACCACTGGCTTGAAGGATCTTCACGCCGATTTGCTCAAATGGGCAGCCTGCCATGGATACAAGATCGACCAAAATGAATATATCGTCGAAATCTATTTTCCTGCGGACCACGGTGAAGACGTTGAGATCTACTTGCCGCTATTAAGCAGAGAATCTCATCCGAACGGGCAGGCCACTAGTAAAGCGTCGGACATCTTCTGGTGAATGTTCAGCCAGCCTGTCAAAATGCTAAGCACTACCCACCTGTCATCCCTCAAAACGACGGCAATAAAAAAGCTCCCGCAGACGGGAGCTTTTTGAATGTTCAGTTGCGGACAGCCGCTTCTTCACGGATTTCAGTGACCCAGCCGAACGGATCCTCTTTTTCGCCGCTCTGCAGTCCAGTCAATTCTTCATAGAGTTTAGTCGACAGTTCGCCGGCCTGGCCGCCGTTGATGGTGAAAGCTTCACCTTTCCAGCTGAACTCGCCGATCGGGGAGATGACAGCCGCGGTGCCGGTGCCAAATGCCTCCTCTAGACGGCCTTCCTGCTGGGCGGTTTTGACTTCCTCCATGGAAATGCGGCGCTCTGTCACCGGGACACCCCAGGCTTTTAGCATTTCAATAATTGACTTGCGCGTGATGCCGCCGAGGATGCTGCCGTTAAGTGCAGGTGTGATGACTTCCCCGTCGATCTTGAAGAAGACGTTCATGCTGCCGACTTCCTCGACGTACTTCTTCTCAACGCCGTCGAGCCAGAGCACCTGGGAATATCCCATCTTCTCGGCGACCGCCTGTGCTTTCAGAGATGCCGCGTAGTTGCCTGCAGTCTTCGCTGCACCTGTGCCCCCCGCTACTGCGCGTACATATTCATTCTCGACAAGGATTTTGACGGGAGCGATCCCTTCCTTGTAGTACATCCCGACCGGAGACAGAATCACGATGAACTTATACGTAAGAGATGGTGCAACACCGAGGTGAGGCTCGGTCGCAATCATATAGGGACGGATATAAAGCGAAGTGCCCTCTGCTTCCGGTACCCAATCCTTATCAACCTTGATCAGTGTTTTCAGCGCTTCGAGCGCATCCTCTTCATCAATCTGAGGCATGCAGAGACGGTCGCAGGACTCATTCATCCTCCGGAAGTTTTCTTCCGGACGGAAAAGGCGGATCGCTCCGTCTTTTGCCCTGTATGCTTTCAGGCCTTCAAATACCGTCTGTCCATAATGGAAGATGATCGCGGACGGATCAAGCGTAATCGGCTCGTACGGCACAATGCGATGATCGTGCCAGCCAATCCCTTCCGTATAGTCAGCGATGAACATATGGTCTGTGAAGTTGCGTCCAAAAGCGATGCCGTCAGTTGATGGCTTCGTTTTACGCTCCTGGCTCTCATTGATGCTGATCTTCATATTCCCCATCACACATCTTCCTCCTTGATATTCAAGGTACGCGATATATCGTATACTCATGAAAAAGAAATAATGACCTTATTATACATATTTTCAGACAGATTTAAATACTTTTACACAAATTAATTATTTCACTGAACAGCAATGGGGAACACAGTTCTAAATCACGGCGATTTTAGCTGTTTCAAGGGGATTGGGTGCTTTTTTGCACAGCAGAATTGGTAATAACGCAATTTATTGCACAGATGATCTCAAGACGAGAATACACAAAAAACCGGCGCCCATATCGGCACCGGCTTAGACTCCATTATGCGACAGCTACCTTTTCAGCCATCTCTTCACTCTGCAAAACAAGTTTTGGGAAGCGTTCGTAGACCGGTTCAAGCTTCGCCACAATCTCTTCTATCTCTGCCGGATCACTGAACGGGTAATGGAAGTAGTACGAACCGCGCTCGGTTTCGAGCAAGACTTCGAATACCTGCATGACCTGTTTCCTGACCGAGTCCTCATCACCCATCAGTACTTCATCCGCCCCGAACCCGTTTTCAGGCGCCTGGCTCACGAACAGGTTCCCCGGATGCGCCTCCGCATCGAATCCCATCGCCGCCTCAACAAATTCATCGATGGTTTTCAAGGTTTTCAACCACATCCCCTCCCGTTTCATACAATATTCCCATTAAACCAGACAAAAAACCGATAAAAGCGGAAATTAGAAAAGTTGTTAGATTTGAAAGTTTCCTGCCAGCCAGGCAAACGGTCTCCATACCAAAGAAAAGGACCATCTGTCAGATGGCCCTGAACGATTTAGACTTCCGCTGTGACTGGTGCCTGATTGAGCAGCAATCTGAGTTTTCCCGCAATCACTGCATCACCGTGCTGGTTGACGATTTCCGTCTTATAGGCGATGACCCCGGTTCCGTTTTTCCGCTCCATTTTCTCAGCCGCTTTCATTCTGACCTTAATGGTGTCTCCAATCAGCGTCGGCCGGACAAATCGGATATGATCCATCCCATAAAAAGCAGCAATGACTCCCGGCGTGAAATTCATCAGACCGGTCGCTATCGATAATACGAGCATGCCGTGGGCAATCGGTTCGCCGAACGGTGTATTCTTCGCATATTCCCGGTCCAGATGCAGCGGATAGAAGTCTCCGCTCACCCCTGCAAAATTAACAATGTCCGCTTCAGTGATTGTACGGCCGCCCGATACCCATTCCTCTCCGACTTCGACTTCCTCGTAATATTTGTTGAACATCCCAATCTCCCCCTTCAGTAATTCACTTGCTGTTCTCTCAAATGCTTGTATTCGTCCCGAAGCCGGAACTTTTGTACCTTACCGGATGCAGTCCTCGGCAGTTCATCCAGGAAAACAAATGAACGCGGTTTTTTATACCGTGCCAGTTTGCCATCGATGAACTCCAGAATCTCTTCTTCCGTGACGGACCGGCCGGGCTTGGATACGATGACAGCGCAGACCGTCTCGATGAATTTCGGGTCCGGAATGCCGATGACGGCGACATCCTGGATGGCATCGTGCCGGATCAGCACATCTTCCACTTCCACAGGGTAGATGTTTTCTCCGCCGCTTCGGATCATGTCTTTTTTGCGTCCGGATATCGTCAGGAACCCTTCCGCATCCAGAATACCAAGGTCTCCCGTATGGCACCAGCCGTCAATGAATGTCTTGGCGGTTGCCTCCGGTTTGTTCCAGTATTCCGAAACGACTGCGGGACCCTTCGTGCAGATTTCCCCGATCTCCCCTGCAGCGACCGGTTCCCCCTGGTCATCGACCACCTTCACTTCAGTGAACGGCATCGGCTTCCCGGCGGTGTAGCCTTTGCTTTTTGCATCCGCCGGGTCGAGGGAGACGGCAATCGGCGTTCCTTCCGTCAGGCCATACACCTGCACAAGGCCGATATGCGGGAACAGCTCATGCAGGCGGTCAATTGCCCAGGAAATGATCGGGTCGCCTCCAGAGTAAATCGTCTTCAGTGAACCCAATTGATACGATTCGATATCGTTCAGCTTCAGCATTTCGTAGATCATGAATGGGAAAAGGAATATATCCGACACTTGCTTTTCTTCGATCACCTCAAGCGTCCGCCTGATTTCAAAGTTACCGCTTCCCGATATCACGACAGTGCCCCCGGACAGGAGGACGGCAAGCGCCACATCTTCCATGGCCCCTACATGATAAAGGGGCCCCGTGGTCATGCCGACCGTGTTGCCGTCAAAATTCCATTTCAGCGACTGCATCGCGGCGAACCAGATCGTGTTCCGGTGCGTCCAGAGCGCGCCCTTCGGACGGCCTGTCGTGCCGGATGTGTACATCAGCATGATCGGATCTGTCTCTTCTATCTTCGGCCGGCGGTCCAGCAGCTGATTCCCTTTTTCAAGAGTTTCCCACTTTTCGGCCCAAGCCGGCGTTTGACCACCGTCCCTGTCATAGCAGATGAAAGATTCCACAGGTGTGCGGTCATTGATCGGGTCAAGACGCTCCGCCAGTGCCGAGTCAAAGCAAAGCACTTTTGAACCGGAATCATTGAGGATGTAGTCCAGTTCCTCCGTCTCCAGCCTAAAATTGATCCTGACTGCAATTCCGCCGATTTTGGCGATCGCAAAGTAAACGGCAAAATACTCTAGCGAGTTGAACATCAGAATGCCTACGCGATCCCCTTTCCGGACGCCCTTGTCCAGAAGGGCATTGGCGTACCGGTTGGCTTTCTCATTGAGCTTCCCATACGTCCAGGTTTCCCCTGTTTCCAGTGCCAGTGCTTCCTTATCAGATCTTAGTGTCTGCAGACGGGGTTCCACCCGGTCCAGCAAGTATCCGACTTCCATGTGCGGCCCCTCCTGTCAGTTGATCATCAGCCTTCCATCACTTCGAGAGGAGGCTGTTCCATTTCCGCTGTTTCCTGAGGCTGTGTCATCAGGGAGACCACCACAAAGGCGAGAATCGAAATGACGAGCGAGATCGCCCCGACCACGACGCCTTCAGGGAGAATGGTGATTCCATACTTTTTAAGGATTTCAAAAGTAAAGTTCAGGAATACCCCGAGAATGATGCTGGTGACCGCCCCCTGCTTGGTAGCCCGCTTCCATACCAGCCCGAGCACAACTGCCGGGAAAACGGCGGCTGCGAATGTCCCCCATCCAAATACACCGAGTAGCGCAACAAGTGTATCCATATAGAATGAGAACAAGGTAGAAACGACGAGCAGTCCGAATACGACGATCCGGTTCCAGAGAAGCTCGTTTTTGACTTCCTTCCCAAATGCACGCGGAATATCCCGAACGAGACTTGCTGCACCGAGCGTCACGAAACCGGATCCCGTTGACATGATGGCAGCAAGGAGGCCGGCAAGGACCAATCCACTGATGACGGATGGGGTGAATGCCGTGACAAACACGACGAGTGAATCGTCGGCAGAGGCGACTTCCGGGAATCTGCCCTGAATCTGAAGTGTGCGTGCAGTCAGTCCGATGCTGACAACAAGAAGTACGGTGATTGCATAAGCAAGTCCTGCAGTGAACGCGCCCCAGCGCAGTTCCTTGGCACTCTTGATCATCAGGAATTTATTGATGAAATGAGGCTGTCCCGCGGCTCCGAGGCTGAACAGCAGGAACCAGCACGCAATGGTAATCAGAGAGAAGTTCCCGAAAGGCGATGCCAGCAACGGATCGGATGACTGCAGCGTTTCCGTAATGTTCTGCATGCCGCCGCCGACATTCAATGCAAAGAAGAAGATCACGATTGAAACAGCGATCATGATGACGCCCTGGAACAAATCGGTATAGACCGATGCAATGATTCCTCCGCCGACGGAGTAGAAGGCCAAAATTCCAAGGCCGATCAGTGCCCCAACGGCAGGGGAAACGCCGAAAATGGAGTGCATGATGACACCCATCGCCTGTACCTGTGTGCCCAGATACCCGATGACGCCAAGCGTAATGGCAAGTCCGAGCCATCCGCGGACGGATCGGCTGTTGTACCGCTTCTCCACCACGTCTCCAAGTGTGAAAACGTCCCCGTGCTCACCCATCATCCAGATTCGCTTGCCGACCAGGAACCAGGTCAGAGCAAATCCAAGCGGAGCCGCAATCAGGACGCCTGCGGCAAAGCCCATTCCCCCTGTAAAGGTCTGCCCGGCCCCTCCAAGAAGTCCGAAACCGCTTTGTATGGACGTGAACGCCGCAATGGCCATGACAAACATGCCGAGGCTTCTGCCTGCAACCAGAAAATCACTGGCTGACTTTGTCCTTCTTGTAGCCCAGACGCCGATCAGGATACAGATAACCAGATAGATCGCAACGATGCTGATAATCGTGACGTTCATTCAGCAACCTCCCCCGTCCTGAATTCTTTCTCCATCTCCTCGGTATCGCCCGGATCAAATATCAGAGCATAGATGAGAGAGGCAATGACGGCCAGCGGGAGGATACCGAGCAGATAAATCGCAAGGCTCGGAGTCATCCCCAGAATGTAGGAACTTCCTCCAGCCGGATCACTCCGCGTAATCACGTCAAGAATGATAAACAGTGTCAGATAACCTCCGGCAATTACGAGCGGGACCCAAAGCAATCCTCGCTTTTTCTTGACCGCGTTCCACATCCCGACCGTAATGGCCACACCGATGACAACCAGATACGGATACAGAATGAGTCTCCAAGATTCCAAGAACATGCCGACCAAAGACAGTACAATGAGTCCTGAAAATAAGTACATGATCCGGTCCGAAACGTACAAGCTGACAACCTCCTTTGATTATGTGTCGGCGGTGAACCGCCGTTAAAACCTACAGAAAGCGTTTTCAATTGTCTGAATGAATAAAATATATTGAACAAACCCCGGTCTGTCAATCTCTTATCAATATTAACCATTTGTATATACTCCTTTTATTTCAACGGGATATTTTCAGACGATACAGTTATTCATCCCTGAAACGCATACTCTCAATCTGATATTAGCTGGAAATGATATTCTGAAATACTACTTACCTAGCACTAAAATATATTATTAATTGTTCGTAAAGCCCGGTTGGAAGCAAAAAAATGAGGACCCCCGACTTTCGGGATCCTCCTGACCTTTCCTATTTAATACTTATAAGACTGACCGCCATCAATCGGGATGACCGCCGCATTGATGAAGCCGGCCTGATCGGAAAGGAGGAAAGCTACCAGATAGCCCACTTCCTCCGGCTTGCCGAATCGCTTCATCGGGTTCGGCTGGACGAATTCCTTTCCGACTTCTTCCCAATTGTCGCCGGCCATCTGGCGGAGTGAGCCTTCGACCATCGGCGTCATGATCGCTCCCGGAGCAATGGCTTTAATGCTGACACCGTATTGTCCGTATTCGATCGCGGAGTTGCGGGTCAGGCCGACAACGCCGTGCTTGCTGGCCGCATAGCCGACTGGTTCCCGACGCCCCGGATGCCTCCGACTGACGCTGTGTTGACGACGGAGCCGGAACCCTGTTTTTTCATGACCGCCAGCACATACTTCATGCCATAGAAAACACCGTTCAGGTTGATGCTGACGACTTTCTGGAATTCATCGATGCCAAAGTCTTCTGTGAGATTCTGTTTGCCCTCGATGCCGGCATTGTTGAAGAATGCGTCTATCCGGCCAAAGTGTGCCATGGTGTCATCGACATACTTCTTGACCTGCTCCTCCTCTGCCACGTTTGCTGTCAGGAGAAGAACTTCTGCTTCCGGGGCCGCCTCCATGATCGCCTGTTTGGTCTCTTCAAGACCTTGTGCAGTCAAATCGACCAGAGTCAGTTTGGCCCCTTCCTTGGCAACCTGCAGCGCAGCCGCCCTGCCAGTCCGGAACCCGCACCCGTCATCAAAACCACTTTTCCTTCAAATCGGTTCGTCATCATCTCATCCTCTCCGTGCCGAAAATGATCGGCAGTGCTACCTGCTATCATTCCCAGGATGGGATGATGAAAAACGGACAAAAAAAGAAAACCGGAGCCTTTTCGGCTCCGGTTTAAGCTTCCATAAAGAACTGTTTAGCCTTTTCGATGAACGGCTGGTCTTCCGGAAGCAGATCGTCTTCATAAAAGATTGCATCCACCGGGCAGACTGCTGTGCATGCGCCGCAGTCGATGCAGAGATCCGGATCGATAAAGAATTGGTCTTCTCCTTCGATGATGCAATCTACCGGACATACGTCCACACATTCACCGGCTTTTTCGCCGATGCACGGTGCCGTAATCACGTGTGTCATCTTCATCACTCCTTACCTATTCAAGTTACCATATTTCCCGCGCTTTCGCTCCCGAAAACATGAACTTGTCGAAATTTCTCCTGTTTCGTCACGTCTGAAACGGGAACAACATGATTGTACAAAGATTTCGGTCAAACAGGAGGGATTCCAAGATGGCTCATGAACAGCATCAGGAGCTTTTGAAGACGCTGCGCGAGTGCATGGAAGCCTGCAACCACTGCTTTGATGCATGCCTGAAGGAAGAAAATGTGAAGATGATGGCAGAGTGTATCCGGCTCGACCGGGAATGCGCGGACATGTGCGGATTCCTGGAAGCGGCGATCAGCCGAAATTCACCATTTGTCAGGCAACTCGCCCAAGTTTGCGCGGACATCTGCGAAGCTTGCGGTGAAGAGTGCAGGAAGCACGACCATGAGCACTGCCAGAAGTGTGCAGAAGCGTGCATGAAGTGCGCGGAAGCATGCCGCAATGCCGCATAAGCCAAAGGACAAACCGACATGTTGAGGAGCGACTGCAGGCGGGGAACCCGGTTTCCTGCCTGTTCCTCATTTTACATACCATTCCCGGTAAACGGGTAAGTGATTATTAATTCACCAACACGGGAGGAAAGAACATGACCTTTAGGAAAACACTGATCCCTTTAAGCACACTGATCTTGCTTTTATCTGCCTGTGGGGCAAATGACGGACAGGATGATGCACAGCCGGAAGAAAACCCGACAGGCGAGGAACAGCAATATGACCGGGACGAATCCAATGACCCGTACGAGATGCATGACTCCGACGACCGTTCGGATATGCACAACATGCATGGTGGCGGTTCAGGAGAAGTTCCGGAAAGCCTGAAAGCGGCAGAAAACCCTGAATTCCCCGTCGGTTCCGAAGTGGTCATGCATGCCGATCATATGCCGGGCATGGACGGCGTGAAGGCAACGGTCACTGGCGCGTATGACACAACCGCCTACTCGGTGACGTACACTCCAACTGACGGGGGCAAACCGGTAGAAGACCATAAGTGGATCGTCCACGAAGAACTCCAAAACCCAGGTGATGCCCCGCTTGAAGAAGGCACAACCGTCACTCTGGAAGCGGATCATATGCCGGGAATGGATGACGCGGAAGCCATTATCGAGTCTGCCAAGCAGACAACCGTCTATATGGTTGATTTCGTATCAGCTGAAAGCGGCGAAGAAGTGAAGAATCATAAATGGGTCACTGAAGATGAATTGTCGGAACCTGAATAAGATTTAAAGCAAAGGAATCGCCTTTGCTTTTTTTCATGGTCTGCATACGCAGATTATTTTATCGACCAGATTGCCATCGGCGAATTGAGGGAACGAAATCAATAACAGTCAGACAGAGAAGGTGAAGAAATGGAACTCTATACGATCGGGCACTCCACGCATGATGAAGAGGAATTCCTCAAGCTGCTCCATGATGCGGGTGTTGAACTGCTTGTCGATGTGCGTGCTTTTCCGGGGAGCCGGAAATTCCCTTGGTTCCATACGGATCGGATGAAGGAGTGGCTTCCGGAAAACGGGGTCGGCTACTTGCATATCCGTGAGCTTGGAGGACGGCGCAGGAAATCCAAGGTTGTCAGCGAGGAGGTGAATGCAGGCTGGAACAACCGCTCCTTCCACAACTACGCGGACTATACGCAGGAAAAGGAGTTCAAGGAAGGACTACAAAAACTGCAGGATGCGGCAGCAGGAAAGCGTGCGGCAGTTTGCTGTTCAGAACGCCACCCTGCTCGCTGCCACCGCATGCTCATCAGTAATTACATCGCCCTTCACGGAGTTGAGGTGTTTCATATTCTTGACAGTAATGATGGAGAGACTACTATTGAGCCGCATCAGCCGGGTCGCTGGGGTGCCGAGCCGGTAATGCGGGACGACGGCGAAGTGGTCTATCCTGATAAAAATGAACAAGAAGCCGATGCGGACTGACGCATCGGCTTCTCTCATTAATCAGTTCTTTTTGCCTCCATCAGTGCCGCCATCCTGTCTGACTCGGCACCGCCTTCTCCGCGCAACCCGTCAATGATGTTTTTGTAATCGGTGCTGTTCCGGTTCTGGCTAAGTTTGTATGCAGCCTGGATTTCATCCACTCTGACCTTAAAGCCGACAACGCCATTTATCTGCTTTTTCGTATCCTCGGACAGGTTTTCCCACAGTACCGGATTTTCCCGATGCTGTTCATATTTCCTCATCAGCAACGCGAGTTCTTCCTCGAGCTCGTTTTCATCCATCAGCTTTGCTTGCCCGTACAGATGGACTGCCTGGTAGTTCCAGGTGGAAACATTTTCATGGGTATACCAGGATGCCGAGACATAGGCATGCGGGCCTTGTATCATGATAAGCACTTCCTGCTCATCGATCGTCTTCCACTGAGGGTTCGCCTTGGCGAAATGCCCCGTGACAAACCATTCTTCTCCGATCCTCCTAAACTGGAAAGGCAGATGGGTCGCGACCGGCCTTCCGTTATGTACGGTCACCACCGAACCAAAAGCGTGCTACTCAACAAAGCTCCTGATTTCTTCAAAGTCCGTGACCTTGAACAGCTTCGGTATGAACATCGGAATCCCCCCTTAATCGAATTTCATTTCCATGATAAAGTCGGTCTGTTCGTCATCCCCCATGAAGAATGTATGTTCGCCTGCGCGGATGAAACCAAGCTTCTCATAAAATGCGATGGCCTTCTCATTTTCCTCCCAGACGCCCAGCCAGACTTTAGTTTTTCCTTCTTCTCTGGCAAGGTCCAATGCGTGGCCAAACAGCATTTTCCCAAGTCCCTGATTCTGGAACCTGCCACTGATATAGATCCGCTCCACTTCAAGCGATTTGTCGCCCATCTCCTCCGACTGGGCTTTTCCTGTATTGACCTTCAGATAGCCTGCGGTTTTCCCATCCTTCTCAATGAAGAAAAATCGAGATTCAGGATGGTCTATTTCTCCTTTTAACCGTTCCGGATCAAACGCCCGTTCGAGATAGGCATTTAGGCTTTCGGGTGAGTTCTGTGCTCCGAACGTCTCCCGAAACGTATCAATGCTGATATTCCGGAGTGGTTCCAGGTCTTCATATGTACACCGCCTAATTTCGACAACCATGACTGTCCCTCCTTGTTCAATAGTTTCGCTTATTTCCTTTCTTCACGTACTCCCAGTCTTTTTCCACGTTTTTCCTGACCCGCCGAAGCAGGCGGAGGAGAATGTCCGCTTCATCCTCAGAAAAACCCTCAAGTGCAATTGAGTTGGAATGCTCATGTTCCCTTACGATGAATGGGTACACAGATAGGCCCTTATCAGTCGGAAAGAGTTTCTTGATTCTCCGATTGGTTTCATCATCCCGTTTCTCGATGAACCCTCTCTCTTCCAACTTCATGATCGCCCTCGCAGCCGTCGTCCGGTCCACCTTAATCATTTCGGCCAGCTTTTCCTGGATGATTCCCGGATTCTCGCAGATTCTTGCCATATACAGATACTGGCCCTTTGAGAGATTGGCTTCCTTGAATTCGATGTTGCTGATGGAATCCAGCGACCTCGCGATCATGCCGATTTCCCGAAGAAGCTCCATTTCGTCATCTCCTTTCCCCTATAGTTGCATTTGCAACATCATACTTAACCCGATTTTACTTTTAAGTTAGTGCAAATGCAACATTCTCGTTAGCGAATAAAAACCGATGCGGATTTCACATCGGCTTGGTTACTGATTATTGAAAGGCTCTGGGTATTCCACTACTCCACTCACTTGGTCTAACGATCCTGCAACAAGTTCAAGCGCCATAAACACATTTTCCGGAACATCAAATGGTGGATGGATGCCCCAATCAGCTGCTTTTCTGAAGCCGAATTTCGGATAATAGTCAGGATGTCCGAGAACAATTACCGATTGGAAACCAAGTTCTCTCGCTTTTCCAGTGCCGCTTTGATCAGCCGGCTCCCGATCCCCTGGTTCTGAAATATTGGCAGGACGGATACCGGTGCCAGCGCAAGCGAGCCTTCAGAGTTCTTTCCCTCAACAATCCGGATCTTGGTAACCAGGATGTGACCGACAATCTGCCCGGACTTATTTTCAGCCACGATTGATAATTCCGGAACGTAGGCGTCGGATACACGAAGCCGGCCGACCAGAATGTGTTCATTCTGATCGCTCATTTCAACATCCCGGAAGGCCTGCTCCACCACATGGCTGATTGTCTCAAAGTCCCTTGGCAAGCTTTTTCTGATGGTTACTTCCACATGCATCCCCTACTTTGTTGTGTATGGTATCTGTATGACTTCCTTATATCTTATTTACGGCCATTGCCTGTGAAAAGTTTCACATAATTATTCATCAAAGATAAAAAGCGATCCGCCTTTTTGGACGAATCGCTTTAATCAGGCGCTATGAAGGTTTGCCATACGTTTTTCTTCACTCTTGTCCACGACAGCGGCACCGACGAGATCTCCAGTCACATTGGTGGCCGTTGCGCCCATTCCAAGAATCGCATCGATACCGGCGACCAGTGCCACAACTTCGATGGGCAGGCCGGCCTGTGTAAGGACAATCGACAGAGCAATCAGTCCTGCACCCGGGACTCCTGCGGTACCGACCGAAGCGAGTGTGCCGGTTACGATAATGCCGAGGATGGCAGCAAAGCCAAGCTCCAGACCCACAATATCAGCAGCGAACACTACCGACGCACCGAGCCGGATCGCCGCCCCATCCATATTGACTGTGGCGCCAAGCGGCAACGAGAATGTGGCAACATCTTCGCTGATGCCGGCACGCTTTGCTGCCTTGAGCGTGACAGGAAGTGTTCCCAAACTGGATGAGGTCATAAATGCTGTCCCGATTGCATCTTTGACATTCCTGAAGAACTCCCTGATTTGCACTCCAAAGAGCTTCATGATCACAAAATATACCAGTACAAACTGGAGTGCAATTCCTCCATAAATTACTGCTGCCAGTTTGCCCAGAGAAATCAGTGTCTGAAGTCCTTGAGAGCCGATTGCTGCAGCCGCAATCGCAAAGATGCCGATAGGCGCATATTGGAGGATGCCATTCAGTACCCGGAATGTAACTTCACTCAGGCTGGCAGTCAGATCATTGAGGAAGTGCCCCATCTTGCTGATCCGTTTTTCACCGGAATGGATCATCGATGAAATGGATAATCCGATAACGACCGAAACAAAGATCAGCGCAAGAATATCAGCATTCACCAATGACGAAAATAAGTTATTCGGTACAATTGCCAGCAAGGTATCCACAATGGATGGACGCTCCGGTACATCCACCTGTGCATTTGGGAGTGTAAGACCCACACCCGGCCTGATCAGAAGCGCAAGCAGAATGCCAAAAACAATGGCAACTCCTGTGGTGATAAAATAGAAGACAAACACTTTCCCGCCGATTCTTCCAAGTTTCGCGGGATTCAGCTGATCCACCGCTGCAATCAGCGTAAAGACAATGAGCGGGATCACAATGAGATTCAACAGTCGCAGCAGCAGATCCCCGAGCGGCGACAGCACGCCTGCCGATTCCCCAAAAATGAGTCCGACAACGATGCCCAACAGAAAACCGACGGACATTTTGAGCATGAATGACTGGTCCCGATAAAATCTCCAGATTGCCCCCATTTATAAACCTCCCTTCATCTTCTTCCGGATGTACCGGTTATGTATCCCTTCCTAAATCATCCCCTTCTTTGAAGTGTGCAAAACAACAACAAGATTTACCGTTATTTCGCCTGAATAAAAAATACCCGGGAAGCGTGCATTCCCGGGAAATTTTCATGTTATTCAGATCCGTACTTCCCATCCAGTTCCTCATACTTCGCTGCATAATCATCTGTAACCTTATCGAGCTGCTCCTGTTTATCAGAAATTCCTCTGGACAGTTCAGCTATCTTTTGTTCAAAGTCTTCCCCTGGCTCTGCGGTCAGTTCAAGTACTTCGGAAAGCTTTCCGAGGTACTCAATCTGCAAGGCCAGTTCCTGACCTTTCAGCCCGTTCAGCTCCTTGAGCTCTTCGTGGGTCAGACGGCCCTGCCAATCTTCCGACAATGCCTTGGATTCTTCAACCAGCGGGAGCATTTCTGTTTTCAGGTACTGATTGGCCTGCTCCGGACTGTCCAGAATGGCATTCAACTGAGTGCTCATCATAATCAGTTCCATGGAATTCTGGTAGATCGGAGTGCTGCCCTCTTCTTTGTATTCCTTATATTCGGCTGCAATTCCCGGACCACTGCAAGCCGCCAGCGCGAACACCAGCAACAGCCCCATCAGCCGGATCAATCTTTTCATGATGCACCTCCAATTCACCGGTCTCTTAATGGCGTTCCGGCCATACGGCCCGAATCATTGTTCATTGACGAGTGCATCGATTTGCCGGTCCATTTCCGCTCCGGTTCGTTCTATTTTTTCTTGCAGCTCCATGTTCTCCTCATGGATCTTAACAGCCTTCTGGTACGTTTCTTCGGTCACCGTATCAACATCCGCCGTAGCAACTTCGATTGCCGATAACTCAGCGCTCTTCTGAAGGGAATCGACCGTCAGATCCAAATACTTGATCGTAGTCTCATTCAGTTTCTTGATTTCTTCATTTACCAGTCCATCATGGGCATCAGTTGCAATTTTTCGGGTCTCTTCCATAAAGGGAATCACTTCTTCCTCCATATAGCGGTGAGATTCCTCGGGTTGTTCGATGATGGAAGCAGAGTGGTTGAACATTTCCGCGAACTCGAAGGATCGCTCATCCAGTGGTTCGAGGACATTCTTCCGATATTCTTCAAATTCTTTTTCGACACTGATATTCTGTGATTCTGCTCCATTGCCACTGTTGCAGGCAGCGAGGAATAACGCCAACAGTAACACCAGGAAAAACATAAATATAGATCGTTTCATTACTTTTACTCCTAAACTTCGGCGATTTCATCCCGTATATCTTAATACAGTGTGATGGTTCCGTCCGTATTGAGCCGGAACAGTTTGACGCCCGACGGTTTTTTACCGTCTTCGCTGATGGTCAGGAGAACTTCCTTTTCACCTGCTGACGGACCTGGTGCACTTTTGATTTTTTCCCATCCGGGAATCTGGTTTTGCGCAAACTGAGAGGCTGAGCTTTTGATCACTTCAGACGTGTCCTGTCCAGGCAGCCGTTTCAGATACTCGTCAAAACCGTCCATACCCTTGATTTTTCCGATGCCACTCCCGATTTGCTCATCGACGGCACTCTCCAGCGTCCGCTTGGCAAGACTTCCGAGCACCTCATTGAGTTTGCCGTGCTCTACGTTTTGAATTGAGTAATGAACATCGGGATTATCCGGGAATATCACGAGTTCCTGACCGACCACACTGTAATTGATTGGGACTTCGTTTACCGTTGTTGTGTTGATATCCACTCCATCTGTAAATTCAAGTTTGTTGAGGTCCAAGCCCATTCCCTTCACAGATCCTTCCGGCTGATTTCCCTTGAGCGCAAAATCATTCACTGCCTGTTTCGCTTCTTCCGGCGAATCTTTACTGAAGTTCGGGTCTGTATTATTCTGTGTCCAATTCCAGAGATCGCTGAAAGTAACTTCATCGTGATCTTTTTGCTTAAGAGTGTTCAGCTCACCGGTATACCACTCCTTGATGGAGAGTACCCCGTCCTTTCCAAGTGTCATGCTCACCCGGCGATCATACTGGACACCATCACCGGACAGATAAACAATGACCTGTTTGGTTCCCGCTTTAGGAACATCGGCAGAAATGATTTCACCCCAAAGCGGGATCTTCTTCTGGATGTTTTCTGAAATCTCTTCTTTGACGATTTCTCCTGACTTTTTCCCTGTGAATGGAATTTCCGGAGACCCCTCAATTTTCCCTGTGACTGTAGTTGAGCCAGGCAGTTTACTGCCTAACTTGCCGAGAAACCTATCCCCAGCTTCCATAGCAACGTTTTTCGCGGTGGTTGCCATAGCTTCCTCGAGGAGCGTGACTTCTGCATTCTGAATCGAGTACCAAAGGTTCGGATTATCCCTAAATATGACCAACTTTTCATTAATGATGGCATAGTGCAGGGGAACGCCCCTCAAATTGTATGTTTCAATTGAAATACCGTCCATTGCATCAATAGCGGCCAGGTCGATCTCTTTCCCTCGTGCCACCTGGTGAGGACCTCGGATAAACTCCTCCCCCCGGGATTCCAAATCAGACTCAATTATCCTTTCTAGCTCTTCATAACGTCGCTCGTAACCACGGAGCATCTCATAAACGAATTCATCGGATTTTCCGCTCTGGATGAGGTGTGGGCCAAATATCGCCCAGAAACTTGAGAAGAACATTGAAAATCTAACGGAGAACTCTTTGAAGTGCTCCATCGCCAGATTTACGCGCAGCTTTTGATATCCGCTGAAATCCTGAACCTGGAGATCATATGTCTCAATCCGGAATGACGAATCTCCAAAGATACCGGACAAGTCTTTCAAGTAGCCGTCCATCAGATCTAAATCAGCGTCAAGTGCGGACAGTTCCCCGGTCTGGCTATGATTATATGTATTTAGATCTTGGCTGGTTTGAAGGATATGCCGTTTTGCGTCACGGACACCCTCCCGAAATGCATCGTCCTTTAGCCTCGGCAAGCTGATGATGTCGCTCACCGCATCCATGTAGCTGTTCCCTTCGTCGACCAGAGCTGCCGTTACACTTTCCGACTTTGTTACTCCATTCATCAGCGGCCCCTCAAGAAACGATTCCAGAATATATCCGTCAGAAGCAGGCTCAAGGGCTGATGTCGCCTGTTTCAGGTTTTGCAAAAGTCCTTCATACTTTTCCAGTGTCAGTGACCTGTAGGCAATCAGAGGAAGATGCCATTCCCGATAAAAACGGCGTATGGCGTTCCCGCCTTCTCCCGTGAACGAATCTCCGAGATCGGTGAATGACGCAACCGCTCTTTCAAGCTCCTTTAATTGTGCCGTCTGAGACTCGATCTGTCGGACAACCGCATCGATTCCTTCCAGCAGCGAGCTTACCTCCAGCGTTTTCATGTCTTCACCCCCTTAATTCGCATCCATTGAAATGGACAGCTGATGATCTGTTTCATCAAGCATATCCGCTGATTCCCTGACCGACTCGTGATTAAGCCTCAGGATCCTCTTGAATTCCTCCCCCTGCTGTTCAAGGATAAGGTTGAGCTGGTTGATCTTCTTAATAAGATCCAGCACATTGCTTCCCGCAAGATCCTTGGGAAGAGCGGGGTCCAGAGATTCGGTCATGCTTTCCATGTTTGAAACCGACTGCCTGACGGTTTCAAATTCGACCTTGATCTGATTAGTCAATGACATCAGTCCTTTCCTGCACGAATAGCAGCCAGCCTTGTCCGCTCCGCTGCGATGCTGGCTTCAAGCGCCATGATTTCCAGTTTGATTTGGGCAATCTTTTCACTGAGCATCTGTCTGGAAAGGGTGAGCTGGACACTGGAAATATCGTCGTATTGCACAGCCATTACGTCACGATATTCAAGAAACTTATCCGAAAGCATTCCTTTCCATGTTTTTACCGTTAGCTCCGGCTCCTCCAAAAGACTTCTGTTTTGCGAGAAGTCTCCGTCCAAATTACCCAGATTCACCGCACAGACAGTCAGTCTTCTCAACTGTTCTTTCTTCAGTTGGAATTGTGCGATCAAAGCAGTTAATAAGGCCATCGCGCGAAATCTCCTTTTCCAATTCAGTTACTTTTATCATAGCAAAGTGAAAGGACTGTAAGTATAGGATTAACGGCAGGTGCCGAAAGGCTCCTTTTGAGAGCTGCAATGATGCCTAAACGGTCGAAAGAAATAAAAAAGAGAAAGGAAACAATGTCTCCCTTCTCTTTGTACCCGGAAAATTAACAAATTATGTCTTAATATATGAACTCATCAGAAGATGCTCATGTTCCATTCCCTTGCAATCTGCTTCAGCAACTTGCTGCCAGCGACACTGTTACCGACGTCATCGATGGCCGGCCCATAGATTCCGATTCCGCATCCATTCGGGAACGGGGACTGCGGGGAGCCTGCGTGTGACGGAACAACCGCCATGATGCCTCCGGATACGCCGCTTTTTGCCGGCAAGCCGATAAACGCCGCAAACTTCCCGGAGGCATTGTACATGCCGCATGTCACCATCAGTGCTTTGGTAATGCGGGCGACCTGCACCGGGAGAATCTGTTCTTTTAGAATCGGATGATAGCCATCGTGTGCCAGGACCAGGCCGATCATGGCTATGTTCGTGGCATTGATCTCCACCGAACACTGCTTCAGGTACACTTCAAGTGCATCTTCCACATCTGCTTCCAGATAGCCGTTTTCCTGCAGGTAATAAGCGAGTGCGCGGTTGCGGTGGGCAGTGATCCATTCAGACTGGAAGACTTCCTCATTGATCGCCGGGCGTCTACCGGTCATTCTGTTGATCAGCGAAACGAACGATTCCACTTTTTCCTGTGGGGTCCGCTTTCCGAGCATTGATGCCACGGTCAGCGCACCTGCATTGATCATTGGATTGAACGGCTTGCCCGGCTTGTGAAGTTCTAGGCGGACAATCGAGTTGAACGCATCGCCTGTCGGCTCAACATCCACACGGTCCAAGACATACGACGTTCCAAAGTCGATGCAGGCGGCCATGAAGCTGATCACTTTCGAAATGCTTTGCAGGGTAAACGAGGCTTCGCTGTCTCCGGATTGGAGGACCGTTCCATCCGATCCGACCATGACCACACCAAGCTGCGCAGGATCGGCTTTTTGCAGGGCTGGGATATAGGAAGCACACGCTCCTTCAGCTGTATAGAAACGGTCATTCTCCACCCACTTGTCCAGCTGCGCGGCAAATCGTTGCAGGTCATGAGTGGTTTCGTGATGATTCGGCAGCGTTTCTTTCACCATTGACATGCCGGATTCTCCTTCCTTTCAGGCAAAAGAAATGATGAGAATGCGATGATTCTCACCAGTTCTTCCAGTTTTATTTATCTCTTCGGCGGCATTTTGTCTTTAGGAATCAGGGAGACATAAGACTCGCCGTCCAGACGTTCTTTCCATTCAGCAGTCGCCCTGTCGATGATTTTCCGGTTTTTCATTGCATCAACCGCGGTGCAGGCGATGATCTTGGCTGCCTGCAGCATGCCTTTATGGGCAATCGGCATGGCGCCCTGCGAAACCACCTGCCAGGTGTGCAGCGGCGTGCCAAGCGCAAAGCAGGCAGTCAGGCATTGTGTCGTCGGTACGACCCAGCTGACATCACCAACGTCAGTAGATCCGGCCATTGCTGCTTCCTCTGCAAACGGTGCGATAAAGTCCGCGATGGCCTTATTTTTCAGCTTCCTGACTGTTTCCCGGTCAGGGCCACTCAGGTCAGCCTCGATATCTTCTCGAGAAAGCGTGGCCTGGATTTCTTCTGCGAACCGGTAGTCCTGTTCGTCATACGCAGGGACACCGATTGCGGTAAGGTGCTGGTACATGGTCTCCGCAAGGACAGTGTTCGGCAGCAGGTCCGAAGCCGCTCCTTCAAACACTGCCTCAACCGATGTTCCGGTCATGAGGGCAGCCCCTTCCGCGATATTGTTTACACGTTCGGTGAGCTCCTGAACCTGTTGCATTTTCGGAGCACGGATCAGGTAGAGGACCTCCGCATTAGCCTGGACCACATTCGGGGATGCGCCTCCGGAATCGGTTATCGCATAATGAATTCGGGCTTCCGGCACCATATGTTCCCTCATATAGTTCACACCAACATTCATCAGCTCAACCGCGTCAAGGGCGCTCCTTCCCAGATGAGGAGCAGCGGCCGCATGGGCGCTTTTCCCTTTGAACTTGAACCTGACGGAGTAATTGGCAAGTGTGCTGACATGCCAGACGCTCGGTTTGGTCATCGGGTGCCATGAAAAGGCGAGATCGACATCTTCAAACAGCCCCGCGCGTACCATATAGGCTTTTCCCGACCCATTTTCCTCTGCAGGACAGCCGTAATAACGGATGGTTCCCTGTAATCCGGTTTCCTGCATGTACTCCTTGACTGCAATCGCAGCGGCCAGTGAACCGGTACCGAGAAGGTTATGACCACAGCCGTGGCCATTTCCTCCTGCTTCAACAGGATTATGTTCGGTGAGCCCTTTTTTCTGGCTCAGCCCTGCCAATGCGTCGAATTCGCCAAGGACCGCGATGACCGGCTTGCCGCTGCCGAAGCTCGCAACAAACCCGGTCTCGAGTCCGGCTACTTTCCGCTGCACCTCAAATCCCTCTTCCTCCAGCGCTCCGGCCAGAATTTCCGAAGAGCGATGTTCGGCAAAGTAAAGTTCCGGACAGCTCCATACTTGATCGCTCAGTTCGATATATCTGTCTTTTTTCTTTTCTATCAAATTCGAAATGATTTCATGTAATTCCACACTCAGCGCCTCCTTGAGTTAGCTCACGCAGATGCTTCTGCTTTGGCACGGTCGAACAATTCACCTTTATTGCGCATCGTGAGGATGGCGATGATGCAGATGACCGCGAATACGATCAGCATCCAGAATGCTGCATTGAACGAGCCGTCGAATGCATCGACGATGAATCCGATCGCCATCGGTGTGGCGAATCCGGCCAGCTGCCCTCCAGTATTGGCGATCCCCATCGCAGTACCGGTAACCGAAGTCGGCAATTGTTTAAGTATGATGACCGGAAGAAGGGTGATGACGAAGGCGATGAAGAGATTGACGATAGTCTGGTAAGTGATGAACGCTGCGACACTTGGTGCGGTGAACATCAGGTAAAGCATCAGCCCGGTCAGCGCACAGGCGATGGCACCGACGATCTTTTCCTTGCCTTCAGGAAGTTTATCAACCAGATAACCGCTCAGGAAAATGCCCAGCAGCAAGGTAACTCCAGGAATCGTCTGAACCCAGCCGATTGAGATCAGATCAAGGCCTCGGTCCTGTACAAGATAGGTCGGAATCCAGGTGGCCAGTCCCCAGTTCACTGCATAAATACAGAAATACGCAATGACCATATTCCAAATCAGCGGAGTTTTCATCAGTGAACCGACAAGACCTTTTTCTGAAGGCTTAGTGGCACGCGCCAGCTTTTCTTCCGGCTGATCCTCAGGAAGCCGGACAAATTTCCAGTAAAGGAAAGCGATCAGGGCGCCGATTACACCGAAAACGACGAATGTCGTCCGCCATCCGATTGCAGTCAGCAGAAATGCAGACAATACAGGGATGATTAGGGCGACAATCCCGCTTGATGAAAGCATGACGGACATCGCCCTGCCCCGCTCCTTGACCGGGAATGTGTTCGAAATGATTTTGGAGCTGGACGGCTGGAAACCGCCCTCCCCGATTCCGAACAGGAAGCGGATGATGACCATGGAAGCAAGAGACCATGCGGCACCCGACAGCCCAGTGAAGATGGACCATAAAATGACAGAGGCCAATAGCACTTTCCGGGCCCCAAATCGGTCAGCAAGCCAGCCGCCCGGCATCTGCATGATCGCATAGCCCAGGAAGAAGCTGCTGAGGATAATCCCTGTTGCGGATGCGCTCAAGCTCAAATCCTCCGTGATCTGAAGGACAGCGTAGTTCATGATATAGCGGTCCAGGTTACCCAGGCACCAGCCGAGGAAAAGCAGGATCAGAATGAGATTGCGTTCGCGTTTTGGAAGCATGAATTTCAACTCCTATTCTTTAAGATGCAAATCTTGGTGGTTGGTCTAGAGATGAAACGCTTCCAACTTATAAAAAGCGTTTACATAAGTTTCAGATGTTTATTAGCGACTATAAAGCGAAACTTTCGTTATTGATTTTATAACAGGTTTCTTTGTTGCGCAATATATTTTTTCAAAAAAACAAGCACCCCAGTTGGGATGCTCATTTCCGTTTTATTTTAACCGGTAAATTTTTATCGGCCTTCCGCGTGTGTACTGGGCTTCCTCCCCAACATTTTCGACCAGCTTTGCTTCGCATAAATCTGAAACGATGCGCTGGGCATTCCGCTCCGTCATCTGGAGATGGGCTGCCAGATCCTTCGTCGTAAACTGGTGCCAGCCCATTTTTTGGACGAGGGCTTCGACTTTCTTATACGACTTGACACTAATTTTGGCTTCCCTCAGCTTCTCCAGAATATCCTGATCATCGGTCCGGTAGGAATAGGTGAGTTCTTCCTGATCCCCTGCAGCTTCGATGAGGGTACCATCATCCTGAATGATGACAATCTCCTGACCGTTGTCCTTTTTTGATGTCTGGAGTGCTCGGTGCGCATGGATTTCCGCCTCCAGAACCGTAGTGCCGAACCCGATTCCTACAGAGACGGGGGTATCCGCTTCAACCGACAAAAAGCGGGCTTTGTCCTTGAGTGCCTGGAGTTCGCGCTCGATGGCACCGCGCGAGCTGAAAATGGAATACTTGCCATTTCCCTCGTCGACCAGGGAACCATCAATCTTTTCGCAGAGTTGGATCAGTGTCTCTTTGAGCCGGAGCTCCAAATACTGTATCTGATACGTTTTTTCCATCTTTTCCTTGATTACATCAAAATCCTTGATTTCAATTTTTTCCACACCAATCTGGGTGTCTTTATAGTAGGAGGTTTTGACTTTCTCAAAGAAAATGCGCAAAGTCTGGAAAATTTCTATCCGTGTTGGTGACATCAGCCGAACTGGAATCCCTGCTTTCTCCAGAGCGTCCCGGACAGTCGGATAACAGGTCAGGGCACCATCCGTTTTTCCCTCTTCCCACAGATTTATATGGAACCGGAGCAGGTCTTGGGATTCCGTGTCAGCCTCGATGGTACGGACAAACAGTTCCTGCACGATCGCTTTTAGTGTTTCAAGGCTTTCTCCTTCACCAATATTCGTAGTTGGAATCATATCGATGCTGATCCGCTCCAACAGTTTTCCCTGTGCATAGACAAGTTCCATGAAACTCTTATAAATGCTGGATTCTGTGGAGTAAATGTAAACGAGGCGGTCAGCGGCCGGCATGATTTTCTTGGCTACCTGATACGGAATGAAACCCGAAAACAGCCAATAATCTACTTGGCGGTCATAGTTTCGCACGACGTCCGCTACTTCCCTTGTTTCCTGATACGGATAAGGGATCAGTTCGATTTCCTGTTCAATTTCCTTGGCGACCCCGATAATCCGTTCAACAGACGGAGCCGGACCGACCACACCGATTCGAAACATGATTTGATTCCTACCTTCTGTACAAACAACAAAATATGGTCCAAGTATAACACAATCCTTAAAACGCACTCGCTTATCCATGTGCACTTCATTTAGTCAGATTGACCCGGAACCATCGTCGAATATGCTTCGTCCTATGAGCAATCACACGGAAAGACAGGAGGCACTCTTCACCATGACCAGCATGACATCCAGACAGACGCAATCCCGCCTCGTCAACCTTCTCTTTTTCCTGCTCGGCAGCCTTTATCTGATATGCATAGCCGCAACATTTATTTATGTCGTCATCAAAATGGTCAACTACTTCTAAAACAAGAGCCGATGCCCCCGGGCACCAGCTCATTTCGCGTATCATTTTCGGTATTTCTGCACTAGGTCATCCAAGCTGGTGTTGTACTCTGAAGTTTTCGCGTCAATCTGCTCCTGCAGCTGCATGATCTCCGCATAGACCGCTTCAGACTCTGCATACGATTCATCGCTTACCGGTGAGATGTGCAGCTCAAGGAACTCCGCCTGCTTATTGAACGAATCGGCCATCAGATTCAGTTGATCAATCGTAATTTGATTCACTTCTTTGATTTCCTGATTGATCAGGCCGTCCTGCAACTCTTCGGCCAACCCTTGTGTTTCTTTGATATGAGGAATCATCTCGTCGGTGATATAGTCACGGGCCTTTTCCGGCTGCGGAATCATGGCGTTGAGATGACCACCCATTTCGGCGAGTTCCAAAGACCGCTCATGGAGCGGCTCGATCCCTTCCGTCCGATATTGATCGAACTCTTCAGCGGGATTCAAGCCGGAGCTAGTTCCGGAACTGCTGCAGGCGGCAAGGAACATTAAAGCCATCATGAGCAAACTGAGCAAAAAGCTTCTTCGGTTCATTTCATACTACCTCACTCCAATATTGGACTTATCTTTTATTGAGAACCTTTATTCTTCCGCTAACGCATCTACCCGCTTTTCATATTCAGCTGATGTACGATCGATCTCTTCTTGTAACTCCATGAGCTCAGCATAGATTTTTTCTGTTTTTTCGTAAGCAGCCTTCTCGTCCTCGATTGGTGGAATATTCATTTCAGTCATGGCTGCTGTCTTCGCAAACGATTTTAGTGTCAGCTCCAGGTTTTCAATCAAGATTTCATTTAACTCTTGAATCTCCGGATTAACCAGCCCATCCTGTGCTTCCAAAGCCAAGTCCCTAGTTTCTGTTGCATATGGAATCAATTCATCATTGATATAGTTATATGCTTCTTCCGTCTCTTCGAGCAACATGGTATATCGACCGCCCATTTCTGCCGTTTTGATAGCCCGGTCATTTAAAGGTTCAATCACTTCTGCACGGTATTTTTCAAACTCTTTATCTAAACTCATTTGATCTGAAGCGGATGAATTACATGCCGCTAATGACATGATCAGTAAGACAATCATCATCATACTTAGACGGATTTTTTTCATTTTAACACCCTCCATAAAGTGATTTGAAAATATCTTTATTCACTTTCAAAATAATTGCTGCTGTTCTATCATACCAAAGCAAAAGTGCAAGAAGGATGAGAATAAAGCCTCACTCCATATCTTACGCCTTTCGGTTTATTTTTTTCTACAAGCAATATCCCAAGGAAGAATAGTTTTGGAATTCTAACCAAAGCAAATGTCTGGAAGAATGAGGACAATGTCTCGGGATAGAAGATCTATACCTCACAAAAGTGCTTGCCCAATAGTGTTCAAATGAAACAAGCCGTTGCTTGTGCAACGGCTTGCTTCAGTCACTGATTATCAATTGTAATATTATTATCTCCGGCAAGCCGGCAGGCGAGCTGTAAATTCAGAAGGATTTCAGGATCAGCCAGATCGGCATCCAATAGACGGGAGATTTGCTTGATCCTGTACTGGAGGGTATTCGTATGGATATGAAGTTCTTTTGCAGCATGGCCAGGACGTTGCAGATTTCTGCAGTAAGCTTGCAATGTCTTTACAAGCTCCGTACCTTTATCCCGGTCGTATCTGTAGATTGGACCGAGAAACGTATTAATGAACTGACCGACTTCCTTTCCTGAACTTCCCGAAATCAGTCGTTCGAGCAGAAATCTGGAACTGTCTGCGATCCGCTCCCGGCAATTGGATTCTTCCATAAGTTTGAGTGTATCTATCGCAGACTGAAGAGAATCCGGCAATTCTTCGATCCGCTGAACCAACATTCCCACACCGAATCTGGCATTCGCAGTTTCCCCGTATTCATTTGAAAATCGTTCGGTTTCTTCTGCAATTGCCGACAGACGTCGTTGTATCTCTTTGTCATTCGCTTTTGGGTTGACCGCCAGCAACAAGAGATAAATTTGATCATGCAATACGACTAGACTTCCCGGAAACACCCTGCCAATCTCCATCTCCAGAAACACTGCTATTTCATTTTGCTTCATCAGCTGATCAATCGGCCGGGCCGGTTTTGAGTTCCCGGTTCGCACAGCTACCGGCAGGAATGCACCCGCCGTATCCAATCCGAGACTTGCTGCTTTAGCCAGGAAGTCTTCAGTCAAAATCCCCTTCATCAATTTATCCATCAGTTCCGTTTTATAACGTACCTCTACTTGTCGGACCGCTGCCTGCCTATTGATTTCCAGAGCGAAAAACAAGAGACTCTGCTGGATAAAATAATCATCGGTCTGCCTAAGGTCATTAGAGCTATTTGAGTAGATCAGCAATTTGCCGAGAAGCTGACGCCCGTCCCTGATCATATATTCATTGACCGGCCTCAGATCCACTGGAATTGAAGAGGTATTGTAAGCCTCTCCATAGACCGTCAAAAGCGAAAGCGGCTTTCCGACTACTTCAAACAACTGCTCCAGCATGATGTCCAGTCCTTTACCGGAGTTCATATTGACCAGTTGGCTCTGCTGATAGTCAATCATGGTTTTGAATGTATGGTTTTTAATTTTGATATCTTCGTAAAGTTTGGCTCTTTCCAATGCGGTTGCCGCGAGTCCGGCGATTGTTTCAAGGAGCTCAACATCTGCAACAGTAAACGTGCCTTGCTCGGCAAAGCCGTTGAGTGTCACGACACCGATGCATTCCTCTTTGGCCGTAATCAGCGGGACACTCATCGCCCGGTACGAGTTATTGCTGGGATGCATGGCCATGGAATGGTTCAGCAATTGCCTGTTTTCAGGTCTCATTGAGCGGGGGTATCCGGTGATTTCATTTCTGTTCGAAAGGAGGATCGGCTTTCTCTTCTTATAGCAGTCTCCTGTAAATGATTCACCGGGCAAAAGCCGGATCTGCTCGACTTTTTCATCGAAATTCACATAAGCTCGGCATGTCAGGAGCCGTGACGCCGGGTCAAATAAAAACAGTGCACCCCCATCGGCATCTGGAATTGCCCGAATGGTTTCAGAAAGGGTCAGTTCAAATAGTTCATCCAACTCCAATGTGGAGTTTACCGCATTGGCCACATTGAACACAGCTTCGGCTCTGGCTGACGAGAGATGGCGCTCTTCTTGAGGTTTATTCACCATCCGATCCCCCCCTTATATGCTCACTATCGTAGCATAATTCCAAACAGATGGAATATTTAAATTGAGTGTTTCTCGAAATAAAAAAGACACCCTGGACAGGGTGCCTTTTGAAAAACGCTTCAGTATTGATGCAGGATTGCCATAAATGTTTTTGCCGTATTCAGCATAGCCGATTCATCAAAGTCGAATTTTGCATGGTGGTGAGGATATGCTTCCCCTTCGGGACGGGCCCCCGCGAAAAAGAAGGAACCGGGAACATGTTGTGTGTAGTAGGAAAAGTCCTCTCCCGGCATCACCGGCGGCGTTTCCAATACATCCTCCTCCGAGAAGAGAGTCAACATGGCTTTTTTCACAACCTTCGTTTCTTCGGGATGGTTCCACAGCGCATCATATCCGCTTTCCAGTTCGACCTCGGCACGGGCGTCCAAAGCATCCGCAACGCTGGAAGCAATTTTTATGAGCTTCTCCCGAGCCATTTTCCTGGTTTCCGGAGCATAGGAGCGAATTGTTCCAGTCAGCACCGCCTCACCGGGAATCACATTGTTGGCATCCCCTGCATGGATGGACCCGGCGGAAACGACCAGCTGCTCAAGAGGATCCGTGCTTCTGCTGACAATCGTCTGCAGGGCCGTCACGATATGGGAGGCCACAACAATCGGGTCGATTGCTTCATGTGGCACCGCACCGTGCCCGCCTTTCCCATTGACCGTAATTTCAAATGTGTCCACTGCCGCCTGGATAAAGCCTTCCCGGAAAAACATCTTGGCGGCAGGCATCATGCTCTGAAGATGGCAGCCGTAGACGGCATCCACCCCATCAAGGCAGCCGTCTTCGATCATCGCCATGGCGCCGCCCGGGTAAAGCTCCTCACCGAATTGATGGATCAGCACGACGTTGTTCCGGATCCGGTCCTTGTTTTCGACCAAGGTTTTGGCAAATCCAAGAAGTGCGGCCGTATGCCCGTCATGTCCGCATGCATGAGATACGCCATGGTTCTTCGACTTGTATGGGACATCTTTCTCGTCCTGGATGGGGAGTGCGTCAAAATCGGCCCTGAACGCAATCGTCTTGACGGGTTCTGATGCACGGAATGTGGCCACGACGCCCCGCCCGCCTACTTCCGTCCGGACATCCAATCCAAGTTTTCGGTAATATTCTGCAATGAACTTCGGGGTCTCCACTTCCTGGTGGGACAGTTCCGGATATTGATGCAAATGCCTTCTGATTTCGGTCATTTCAGGCAACAGGCTCTCAAGCGTTGCCACACATGCCTGAAGTTCTTCATCCAACGACGGCTTCAAGTTTGTTTGCGGACTCATGAACACACTCCCCCTCTTTGTATACGGAATGGATTTTGCGGAACGCACGGATATCGGATTCCGGGTCTTCGTCGAGTATGACAAAGTCCGCCACTTTTCCTTTTTCAAGCGTTCCGACCGATTGTTCGACGTTCAGCGTTTTCGCCGCTTCTACCGTTGCAGCGGAAATGATGTCCTTCACTTCCATGCCATATTCGTGCATCAGTTCAAGCTCTTTTGCAAAGTCTCCGTGCACATTGAACGGCGTTCCGGCATCGGTGCCGGCTGCAATCCGGACTCCTGCGGCTAGCGCCTTTTTGAAGCTTTCCTGATGGACATTAAAGCAGACAGCCGCTTTTTTGACGGCATGTGCCGGAATCCCGCCCGACTCTGCATGCTGCACGATGTAATAAGGAGCGGCAAGCGTCGGTACGAGAACCGTCCCGTGTTTGATCATCAGCTCTATCGTCTCATCGTCCAGGAAGATTCCGTGTTCGATGGTGGTTATCCCGGCCCTGACTGCGTTTTGGATGCCTGCCGTTCCCTGCGCATGGGCGGCAGTTGTCTTGCCGGCATGGAGCGCCTCCTCGACGGCTGCCTTCATTTCCTTTTCCGACAATTGAGGGGATCCCGGGTCAATGCCCGGAGTCATCACACCTCCCGTGGCCATCAGCTTGATGACGTCCGCACCGGCCTTGAGCGTCTCCCGCGCTGCCTTTCTGACGCCGTCCTCTCCGTCCGCTTCAGTCGAGAACGGATAACCGTGACCGCCTGTCATGACGATCGCCTGCCCGGAGCCGTATACGGTAGGTCCCGTCATCAGCCCATCCGCGACGGAGTTGCGGTAATCCAGGTCGATATGCCACTTGGATCCGAGGTTACGCACACTCGTGACACCCGATTTCAGCTGCTTTTGGGCGTTTATGTGATGTCGATACGCCGACCGTGCAGGCGAATCACCGGCAACCTGTGCAAATGGGTCACCTACTCCGTCCATCCCGAGATGGACGTGCATGTCGAACATTCCGGGATGGACCGTCTTGCCGGTTCCGTCAATGACAGTGTCGGCCTGCAGGCGGTTTGCCTCCTCGCCCACGGCAAGAACCTTCTTTCCCTCAACCACGATCGATGTGTTCAGCTGCTTTTCCCCATTGCCTGTATATAACGTGACGTTCTGTATTTTTAAAACCATCCAAATCCCCCTTAGAAGTTGTTATGGCAGCATGATGCCTCCGCCAGGTCCGAGAGGCAAGCCGAGCAGGAACCAAATTGAGAACAGAATAATCCAGAAGATCGCAAATGCGATGGAGTACGGCAACAGCGTCGCAATGAGTGTACCGATACCAATGTTTTTGTCGTACTTCTTCGCAAACGTCAGGAGAATCGCGAAGTAAGCAAGCATAGGCGTGATCGGGTTCGTGATCGAGTCGGCCACGCGGTAAGCCACCTGTGTGACCGCCGGATCATAACCCATGAGCATGAACATCGGTACAAATACCGGCGCAAGCAGTGCCCACTTGGCAGAAGCACTTGCAATCAGCAGGTTGATGAGCGCTGCGATCACGATAAAGCCGAGGAAGAGGGACAATCCTTCAAAGCCGATCCCTTTCAGGAATGCAGCTCCCTTGATGGCGATGATCGGTCCGAGATTACTCATTCCGAAAAATGAAATCATCTGGGCAGCCACAAACGCAAGCACGATATAGCCGCCCATTCCGGCCATTGCCTTGCCCAGATGCTCAGCCACATCTTTATCGTTCTTCAGTGAACCGGAAGCAAAACCATAGGCGAGTGCAGGAATCAGGAAGCCGAACAGCATGATCGGGACAATGCCCGTCATAAATGGAGAGACGATGATGCCGTTTGTCTCGGGGTCACGGAGGATGCCGTTTTCCGGAACAACGAGCCATAGGATCAGTGCAGTGTAGGCTGCAAGGGAAATCCCTGCCCAGAGAAGGCCCCGCTTTTCTTCAGGTGTTGTTTTCTCGAGCTTTTCTACCTCACCCTGGAATGTTCCCAGCCTTGGCTCTACAATCTTGGTCGTAACAAATGCAGCTACCGGAATGAGGACGAATGTTGACGCAATCATGAAATACCAGTTAACAGCCGGGTTCCCCACATAAGAGGAGTCAATCATCTGGGCACTCGACTGTGTAAATCCGAAAAGGAGCGGGTCCAGCATCGAAACGATCAGATTGGCACTGAAAGCTCCAGTGACAGTTGCATAACCGGCTACGAGACCAGCGATCGGGTTCCTCCCGAGTGCCGCGAAGATCATGGCTGCGATCGGTGGAAGAACGACCTGTGCTGCATCGGCAGCCGTATTTCCAAGAACGGCGATCAGCAGGATAGTCGGCAGAATGATTTTTACCGGTGCATTCAGGATAGTCGTCTTCATGAAAGACGTCACCAGACCAGTGGACTCGGCAAGCCCCACCCCGAGCATGACAACAAGCACCATACCGAGCGGCGGAAATCCGGTAAAGTTCGGGACGAGCGTGGTGACAATGCTTCTGATGCCTTCTGCATTCAGCAGGTTCACGACCTTAATGGTCTCACCAGTACCCGGATGGACTGCGGAAGTGCCGAGTACTGCAAAAATAGCGGAGGCAATAAGGATCAAAACAGTAAAGATGGCAAAAAGCGTGACAGGATCCGGCAGTTTGTTACCTGCCTTCTCCACCCCATTCAGCATTCTTTGGAAAAAGCTCGGTTTTTTCGGATGACCGAGTTCTTCTACGCCTGCAAGTTTAGCCATAACAACTATCCCCCTTGATAGATGAATTGTTTAAATATTAACTCAATTAGTCGTGAGGGGATATGGGAAATAGCCCAAAGATCTTGCCGGCTATTTGTGGGAAGCAACAAAAGCCAATAAAAAACCGGCACCCGAAAACGGGTACCAGCTTTCTTGGAATATCACGCAAAGACGGACTCTGGATTCGTCATTCGATATTCCTGCATTGGCGGTCCGAATTTCGCTATTCAGCCAGGTTCTGGCGCCAAATGACGAAAAATCCTGTGTTTAGTGACGAAATCAAACGGGCGTATGACGAAACCACTCATCCCTATTTGATCATCCATTGCAAGAGGCTGTACATCAAAGGAATCGTCAACATGCAAAGAGTTGTGGAGTGAATTACACCATAAGAGGCGAAAACCGCGTCTGCCCCAAACTTCTGTGCATACACCGTTGTGGTCGTGGCACTGGGCATACCGGCTGTCAGCACAGCAATGAGAAGCAGTTGTTCGGGGACTTGGAGAAAGAGAAAAACAAGCAGAGTCAACGGGAGGATCCATAACTTCATTAAGGAAGCAGACCAGATATAAAGATTTTTGCTGTACAACTTAAAGTCTTCAAACCGTGTGTCCGCAAGCAGACTGCCGATCAGAATCATCGACAGGGGAACCGTCATCTTCCCGACATCCTCAAACGTCCTCAACAGCATGTCCGGCCAGTTGAAAGGGAGAAACAGCATGGCCAGACCGACCAGCGTGGCGAGGATGCCCGGGTTCAGAAAGAGTGCCCGCCAAGTCACGGACGCATCATTCCTGGTGAACAGATAAATCCCGTAGGACCAGATCAGTACCAGATATAAGATGTTGAAGAGAGTCAGGTAGACCACCCCCTGTTCCCCCATCAGCATATAAATCACCGCAAACCCGATGAACCCCTGATTGCCGAAAACAATCAGGCTCTCGTACACACTTTTCTGCCCCTCGGGAAGTGCAGCCCGCCACCTTAGAAAAGCGCCAATAACGATTGAAACCGTCATGACAAATACAGACATGGCGATGAGCCAAGAGAAATCCATCAATAGTTCCTTTGAAAATGTGGTATCAAGCGAAAACAGAATCAGAGCGGGCAAAGTGACGTACAGCATCAGTTGTATAATTACCGGGTTGGCGTGACGGCTAAGAATGTTCATTTTCCTCGCAACAAAGCCAATCAATGCCATTAGGTAAAGAGGGATCATCGTCAGGACAAACGCGGAAGCGGACAGGCGCCCTCCCCCCTTTCTTCATCCTGTAGGCTATGAGGAAATTGGCTCGAAGGTGCCATTAAAGTGTCCCGCAATGACGGCAACAATAATAAGCTGACACCCGATTTCAGGGAATCAGCTTATGATTTCTCTATCAGGTTCAAGCAGACTGTTTCTCCAAAAGGATATGAATGAGCTGCGCCCGGTCGACAAGGCGAACACCATTACTTAATGCAAGTTCCTTGGCGGCTTTTGTATACTGGCTGTTCGTCACCACCCAAGCATCTTCGGCCCTATAATGACTTTTGGCTGCAACGATTTCCTGAACAGCCTTGATGCCGACATTCTGTTTCCACCGTTTTGCCTGGACGACAATCCGTCGGCCATCCCGCTCCATGACGAGATCGGCCCCAAAATCATTCTGATAAGGAGTCCGGCGAACCTTATAGCCTCTTGCCTCATATCGCAGTTTCAGAAATTGCTCGAACTCCTTGCCGCTCATCTCGTCCACCTGACGGATGCCGGATGCATTGAGTTTCCGCTCTTTCAGCAATCCAAGGGCAAAGAAAATCAACAACAGGCCGATTAAACCTCCGAAAAAGATAAACGCAGCTGCTTCAATTGATTGTGTATTTATGTAGGTCAAGCCTCCGGCTGCAAATAGAAGCCCGGTCAGTCCGTTATACAGTTGGTCATTCTTTTTCCGTGCCATTATTCCCTGATTCCTCTTCCATGATTTATTCACTGCTTGAAAAGTAGTCTTAATCCACCCTTTTGACGACAAACGTCTCACCGGTGCGTCCTAAGACGACGGCGGCTTCTTCTACATCTCCGCCATACCCCATTGCGACGCCTATCTTGGATACATACTATTTCCCTATATATTAACATTAACAGTGGAAGACTGACAGGAGTATGTTGGGAATATCCATATTTTTTTCCTAATTAACCAGGTGAAATGTCATTTAAAAACATCGAGGGCTTTTATCAATAAAATGATGGCTTCAGCTGTGTTTGGCTATTGTCTCTAATTATTAGTTATTTGTCCTTTTCCCTCGAAAGAGTGATTGAATCGCCGAAAATTGCGCAAAAAAACCGTCTCCATAAGGAGACGGCCTTGTGCCCAGCGACGTCCTACTCTTGCAGGGGGAAGCCCCCGACT
>NZ_QUZH01000022.1 GCF_009761675.1 Bhargavaea sp. CC-171006 | reverse complement strand
TTTTCAGGAATAGAAAAAACTGCAGACCAAGGAGTAGTTCACTCACTTTGTCTACAGTCTGAAGCACCGGGATTTTAATCCCGGTGCTTTTCATAATGCTCTTTTGCTGCCAGGGAGGCATATGCCGACACGGTTTCCAAGTCGGGCATGTTGTCATACGCGCTGAGCGTCTCGTTCAGCTGTTCTTCGCTGCTCGCACCTGTGATGGCGGCTGCCACTGTCCGGTTATCCAGAACGAAGGCGAGGGCTGCCGAGTGGAGTGAGCCAGGCAGCTTGCTGAACTCGGTGATCAGTTCGCGGAGCTCTCCCGAAGAGTACGATAAGTATCCGTCCGATGCTTCGGCGCGCTTTTCCGCTTCAGCTGTCAGGAGGCCTTTTGCAATCGGCCCGCGGGCGACGACAGATGCGCCTGAATCACTGATATCGCCGAACCATTCCTCCGGTCTTCGGTCTAGCAGGCTGAACTGCATCATATTGGATACTGCGGAGCTGTTTTTCAAAAACGGCAAAAAGACATTCGGACGGATGGATGATAAGCCGTAATGACGGATCAGCCCTTCCCGCTTCAGGTCCTCGAACACCCAAATGACAGCATCGAGGTCATCTTCCGCCGTTCCGCCGTGCAACTGATAGACATCAATATAGTCGGTCCCGAGGCGCTTCAGGCTATCCTGGACAGACTTGCGGATATGTTCCGGAGACGGATCCCATTCCCAACCATCTCTGCCATCCGTCCAGCGGTTTCCGACCTTTGTGGCAAGGATGATGTCACTGCGCCTGTTTCCGAGCGCCTTGCCGAGGAGTTCCTCATTTCTGCCTCTTCCATACAGGTCGGCAGTGTCGAAATAGCTGATCCCTGCATCATATGCCGCGTGAACGATTCGCTCCGCCTGGCGGGCATCATCCGGAAGCGACATGCAGCCGAGTCCGATTTCAGAAATGTCCGGACCGGTTTTTCCGAGTTTACGTGTCTTCATCGTATCCCCTCCCGAATCCATAGTATAATGAATGCGCGAGGACGACCAACAGAAAGGGATGGTCCAATGGATAAGTTTGAGGAACGGACAGTACATACAGAAACGGTTTATGACGGCAAAATCATCCGCCTTGAAATCGACGATGTGATCCTGCCCGACGGGAAGCCGGCGAAAAGGGAACTCGTCCGCCATCCGGGCGCGGTAGCTCTGATTCCGATCACCGATGACGGCAAGTTGGTCATGGTGGAACAATACCGGAAGGCACTCGGCACGACGTTGCTGGAAGTGCCGGCCGGGAAGCTCGAGCCGGGGGAAGCGCCAGAAGTGACGGCACGCAGGGAACTGGAAGAAGAAACCGGATACTCATGTGATGATCTGGAACCGGTGGCAACTTTTGCGACATCACCCGGATTCGCTGATGAAACGATCCATCTTTTTGTTGCAACCGGGCTCCGGAAGGTCGACAATCCAGCAGCAGGCGATGAAGATGAGTTCGTCGAACTGCTTGAAATCCCTTTGGATGAAGCGGTCGCGATGCTGGATAAGGGGGGAATCCGGGACGCCAAGACGGCTTTCGCCATTCTTTGGGCGGAGCGTTCGGACAGAAGGAAATGACATGTCGGGGAGCGGACAGGCATAGGTTGTACAAATCCTCCGGAGGTGCAGCCCATGCAGCGATCGCTCCCTTTTCTTTATCTGCTCACATTACTTATCATCGGGTTTACGGGCGGAACCGTCCTGTTCCGTTTTGCGGAAACAGGCATGGCGGAAACGGTCACCGTCTTTCTTGACCCGCGCCTCGACCTGGTGACTCCGGCCAAACCGTACCGGGCAATGCTTGCTTTTCTGGCGTTTCACGCGCTGGCCCTGTTCCTGGCATCGCATGCCGCACTCCGGCATGCGGTCATGTTCGTCGCAGGCTTGAGAGCCGTCTTCTTCGGTTTTGCCTCGACTTACCTGATCAGCCAGGAAGGCGCGCTCACTTTTTATGCCGCATGGTGGTTTCCGGCACAGCTCCTTCTCACACTGCTGTTTATTTTGTTCTGCATGAATCTCTCGCCTCCGTTCATGCTGAAGAAATATTTTAGCAGGCACAGGAAAGAGGCAGTGATCAGAGTCGCCGCTCTTTCGGCCGCCATACTGGCAGTGGAGATCGGGCTGTTCATTTTCCTTGATAATTGAAAATGATTATCATATTGTAATCATTGTTGTTAATATGTTGGAACTCTTGTAACCATCCGGCCGGGTTGATATAATAAGTACAGTTTGAGGGGGGCGTCTCATGGAAAGCAGGATTGAACGCATAAAAAAGCAACTCCACAATGCGAAATATAAACTGACGCCCCAGCGCGAAGCCACGGTCTCTGTACTGCTGGAGCATGAGGAAGACCACCTCAGCGCAGAGGATGTCTATCTGCTCGTCAAAGAAAAATCACCCGAAATCGGGCTTGCAACAGTCTACCGGACATTGGAGCTGCTGACTGAACTGAAAGTTGTGGACAAAATCAACTTCGGAGACGGGGTTTCCCGTTTTGACCTGCGGCAGGAAGGTGCCGCCCATTTCCACCACCATCTCGTGTGCATCGAGTGCGGCGCGGTGGATGAGATCCAGGAAGACTTGCTTGGTGACGTCGAACAGATCGTCGAAGACCGCTGGAACTTCCGCATCAAGGATCACAGGCTCACATTCCATGGAATCTGCAGCCGCTGCAGTGAGGGAAATGAAGAAAAAGATTCAGAATAACAGAAACGGACAGGATAGCGAAAGCTGTCCTTTTTTCATATGGATAAGTCCGGAAAGGGGAGAGATCATGAAAGAGGCGGAAGATGCGCTGAACGATTACCTTCATTTTCTGAGAGTCGAACGCCAGCTGGCGGAAAACACAATCGGGTCGTACAAAAGGGACCTGATCGGGTATATCCGCCATTTGGAAAAGGAGGTGCAGCCGGGCAGTCTGGATGGCGTCACCCGTACCGATATCCTGAGCTATCTTCAGGTTCTTGAAGAGGGCGGAAAATCCCCGAGGACCATTTCCCGGCATATCTCCTCCATCCGTTCTTTCCATCAGTTTCTCGTGCGGGAGCGGGTCACAACGACCGATCCGACCATCCAGCTGGACCTTCCCAAGCTGGAGATGAAATTGCCGCGGGTGCTGTCCGTTGGGGAGGTGGATGCGCTCATCGGGGCACCTGACCGCTCGAAGCCTGCGGGGATGAGGGACAGGGCCATGCTGGAGATGCTTTATGGGACCGGCATGCGGGTCAGTGAATGCATCGGGATGAATTTGGGAGACGTCCATCTTTCGATGGGATTTGCCCGCGTTTTCGGCAAAGGCGGCAAGGAACGGATCGTGCCGCTTGGCAGGAATGCGATTGATGCGGTGACTGCGTATATCGAGCAGGCGAGGCCGTCCATGCTGAAAGGGGACCGTGCGCAGGATGCGCTGTTCGTCAATGCGAGGGGTGGCCGCCTGACGCGCCAGGGAGTCTGGAAGCTGTTGAATCAGCATGCGAAAAAAGCGGGCATCACGAAAGAACTTACCCCGCATACCCTGAGACACTCATTTGCCACTCATCTAGTGGAAAACGGCGCGGACCTCCGAGCGATTCAGGAAATGCTCGGCCATGCCGATATCTCCACAACCCAGATCTACACCCATGTCAGCAAGACCCGTCTAAAGGACGTCTACAGCAAGTTTCATCCCCGTGCATGACGCGGGTAAAATGTGACGTCAGACCTCTGATTTGTGGTACAGTATTCTTGTAATGGGTATACGTAGTGCCAAGGAGGTTTTGCAACAATGACAGCGCAACCATTTAATCGAATCCATCTGATTGTCCTCGATTCGGTCGGCATCGGCGAAGCGCCGGATGCTGCCGATTTCGGTGATGCAGGAGCAGATACACTCGGCCATATCGCCGAGGCGACAGGCGGCCTCAACATGCCGAACATGGCAGGTTTGGGCCTGGCCAATATCCGTCCCCTAAAAGGGCTTGAGCCGGCGGAAAATCCGGCCGGATATTACGGCCGCATGCAGGAAGCATCGGTCGGAAAAGACACGATGACGGGCCACTGGGAAATCATGGGCCTGAACATCGACAAACCGTTCAAAGTGTACCCGGAAGGATTTCCTGACGGCCTGATCCGCGAACTCGAGGAAAGGACCGGGCGCAGGGTGATCGGCAACAAGCCTGCCAGCGGCACCGTCATCATCGATGAACTCGGGCCGCTTCATATGGAGTCAGGCGATCTGATCGTCTATACATCGGCGGATCCGGTACTGCAGATCGCAGCACACGAAGGCGTCATCCCGATTGAGGAGCTTTACGAAATCTGTGAGATCGCAAGAGAGATAACGCTGAAGCCGGAGTACCTGGTCGGCCGGGTCATCGCTCGCCCGTTCATCGGTGAACCGGGCAACTTCACACGGACGACAAACCGTCATGACTATGCCCTTAAGCCGTTCGGGCGCACCGTCATGAACGAGCTGAAAGACGGCGGCCATGATGTCATTGCAGTCGGTAAGATTTCCGATATCTTTAACGGAGAAGGCGTGACGGACGCGGTCCGTACTTCATCCAATATGGATGGCGTCGATAAGCTGTTGGAAGTGATGCACCGCGACTTCAAAGGACTTTCGTTCACAAACCTTGTCGACTTTGACGCACTCTTCGGTCACCGCCGCGATCCGGAAGGCTATGGGAACGCCCTCGCTGAATTTGATGCGCGCATGCCCGAGATCCTGAACGCCCTCCGGGAGGACGATCTTCTGATCATTACGGCGGATCACGGAAACGACCCGACGGCCCCGGGGACCGATCATACGCGTGAGTATGTCCCGATCATCATGGCTTCACCTAGATTTGCACAAGGCGGCGAACTGCCGCTCCAGAACACCTTCGCTTCTGTTGGCGCGACCGTCGCGGATAACTTCGGGGTGGACATGCCTGAATTCGGAGCAAGCTATCTTCCATTTTTGAAATGAAAGCGGGTTGAAACACATGAGAATGGTTGACATCATCACGAAAAAGCGGGACGGCGCCAGGCTGTCGGAAGAGGAGATCCGGTTTTTCATCAATGGAATTACAGATGATTCCGTTCCGGACTATCAGGCAAGCGCCCTCCTTATGGCCATCTACTTCGAGGGAATGGATGAAGAAGAGCAGGCGTTGCTGACAGAAGCCATGGTGGACTCGGGTGATCGGATCGACCTGTCCGGCATCGAGGGCACGCTCGTGGACAAACATTCCACGGGAGGAGTCGGCGATACGACCACGCTTATCCTGGGACCGATTGTTGCCGCATGCGGCGTGCCGGTTGCCAAGATGAGCGGACGGGGTCTCGGCCACACTGGCGGGACGCTCGACAAACTGGAATCGATCGAGGGCTTCCATATCGAACTTACGGAAAAGCAGTTCGCTGATCAGGTGAACAGCCTGAAGCTCGCGGTCATCGGACAAAGCGGAAACCTCACACCGGCAGACAAGAAACTTTACGCCCTGCGTGATGTGACGGCGACCGTCGACAGCATCCCGCTGATCGCAAGCTCGATTATGAGCAAGAAAATCGCAGCAGGGGCGGACGCCATCGTTCTGGACGTCAAAACAGGCGAAGGCGCCTTTATGAAGACCGAAGACGATGCACGGCGTCTTGCCGAAGCGATGGTCGGCATCGGCAATGCCGTCGGACGCAAGACAATGGCGGTCATCTCGGATATGAGCCAGCCGCTCGGCTACGCAATCGGCAATGCGCTCGAGGTGAAAGAGGCGATCGAGACACTCAGAGGAGAAGGTCCTGAAGACCTTTCGAGGCTCTGCATCGAACTGGGCAGCCGCATGGTCGTCGCTGGAGGAAAAGCCGGAAGCATCGAAGAAGCGGAAGGCATGATCAAAAAAGTGATCAGTGACGGCTCGGCACTTGCTCTGTTCCGTAAGTTCATCGAAGCACAGGGCGGTGATCCTGAAATCGTCGACGAGCCGGCGAAACTTCCATCGGCATCGGAAGTCATCGATTTCAAGGCCGAGACGGACGGCTACGTCCAGTCCATTGGCGCGGATGACATCGGCCTTGCCGCAATGCACCTTGGAGCGGGGCGCGCGACAAAAGACGAGCAAATCGACCTTGCAGTCGGCATAGTCCTTAAAAAGAAAGTCGGCGACGAGGTGAAGAAAGGTGAACCGCTTGCCGAGATCCATACCAATGGAAAAGGCACCGAAACGGCCATCGCCATGTTGCGTGAGCATATCATCGTCGGTTCCGAAAAAACCGGCGCGCCGGCGCTCATCCACGGTGACATTCAGTAAAACAAGTGAATAACTGAAAGTACGAATCGGACCCGGAAGAACTTTTTTCGGGTCCGATTTTTGTTTTAGCAGAAAAGTGTATTGAAAAGGGGAGCCCTTAGAGGGGTGAGTATGAAAACAAAATGTTCGCATGCAAAACTTGTGGCCACACAGGTGAAGGTGAATCGCAACCAACCGGTAGCCGAGTTACAACCAAATATCTCTCGAATCATAACCTCGTAACTGCTGAGTTGCGATCGTGCCTCATTGAATCACTACCCCCTGCTGGCAGACACACCAGATACCGTTCATCGCAGTCCCCGTAACGGATTTGGCTGCGGATCTGCGGTAGGAGGGGACCCACAGCATCAGATCATAGTCGTCAATCCCGCCACATCTTCTCCGATAACTGTAATTTCCACGTATATTCGGGCACGATAACGGGCAGGCTTGGACGGCGAAGGCCGTCATGGCCGAATCTTGCCGGATTTCCACTACTTTCGTCGAGTACAAGGATTCCGGAAAGCGGCCGTTGAATTACGGGCCGAAAGGGGGCATCCATATGAATCAGATTACATTGACATCGGGCGGAATCGTAATTGTCCGCCCTGCAGGCGAACTGGATCACCACACGGCGGACAGCATCAAGCGGGAGGTCAGCCGACTCATATTTGGCGGTAAGGCCGCCGCGGTCATCTGGGACCTCGGAAGCCTGCAGTTTATGGACAGCGCGGGCATCGGGCTGATATTGGGCAGGATGAGGGATCTCGGTGCAGTCGAAGGCGGGACGGTAATCCTGAATCCGTCTCCGACCATGAAGAAAATGTTTGAACTGTCCGGACTGGGCAGCCATCTGTTGGAAGGTACGGTTGAAGACGCGATAAAACGGCTGGGAGGGATCCTTCATGGAAAATGAAATGACGCTGTCGTTTGCTGCAATAAGTGAAAACGAAGCACTTGCCCGCATGACGCTGACTTTCTTTGTGGCGGCGCTTGACCCGACACTGGAAGAAATATCGGAATACAAGACCGTCATCTCCGAAGCGGTTACAAATGCGATTATCCATGGATATGACGAGGATCGCTCCGGTATAGTCCGGGTTCATGCAGCGCTGGACGGCCGTGAGGTGACGGTTACGATCAGTGACGAAGGCGGCGGGATAGAGAACGTGGAAGAGGCGATGCAGCCGATGTATACGTCTAAGCCTGAACGCGAGCGTTCAGGAATGGGGTTCACCATCATGGAGAGCTTTACGGACAGCTTGTCGGTCGATTCCAGCAATGGCGGCGGAACAATCGTCACTTTCAAGAAGAAATTTTCTCCCGTGCAGGAAACCTGCTCTTCGGTGGGATGACGGATGCAGGAACATGTGGAGCAGCGTAAACCGCCACTTTTGACACAGGAGACGATGAGAGAACTGATCCGGGAAGCACAGGCGGGAGACGCCGAAGCCAGACGGGTCATGGTCGAGGGAAATACAAGGCTCGTCTGGTCCATTGTGCAGCGCTTTTCATCAAGGGGCGTGGAACTGGATGACCTGTACCAGATCGGCTGCATCGGGCTTCTCAAGGCTGTTGATAAGTTTGACCTGAGCTTTGAGGTGAAGTTTTCCACTTATGCAGTGCCGATGATTATCGGGGAGATCCAGCGTTTTCTCCGTGATGACGGAATGGTGAAAGTAAGCCGGTCGATCAGGGAACTGAACTTTAAAATCCGGCATGCGACCGACGACTTCCTGAAGGATCACGAACGTTCACCGACGATATCCGAGATATCCGCCATATTGGATGTCCCGGTTTCGGACGTCATTGTCGCGATGGACGCGATGAAGGATCCGGCTTCCCTTCAGGAGCAGCTCTATGAAGGAGAAGGTGACTCGGTCACCCTGATGGACCAGGTGCGGGATGAACGTTCTGAAAAGGGCTTCGAGCATATTCCGCTGAAAGATATCATTTCAAGGCTTGACCCGAGGGACAGGACCATCATTGTCATGAGGTTTTACATGGACTGTACCCAAAGCGACATTGCGGAGCGGCTGGGCATTTCCCAGGTACAGGTGTCTCGCCTTGAGAAAAAGATTCTTGCGAAGATGAAGGCGTATATGAGGCCCGACCTCGTGAAGGAACCGGTGGAGACGAAGGGAGAAGGGTGACGATCGAACGGCTTTACGACAGCAGAGAACAGGCAAAAGAGGAGCTCGGCGGCTTATTCGGCAAAGGCGAAACTTATGATTTCGTCATGCTGGATATCCATATCCGCCAGGAACCGGCCACGATCGTCTTCATGAATGGTTTGATCGGCTCTGATGTAACAGCGCAGCTTCTGACCTCGATGCAGATGACGGACATTTGGGGTGAATTGGAAGGGAAGATAGACAGGGAAAATTTCCTGACCTATTTTCCGTTCCATGCCGTTGAACCGGCCAAAGACAAAAACGCCATGATCGACTCCATCCTGAGCGGCCAGCTCATATTCGTGATGGAGGACGGTTCAGTTTTCCAGGTCGATGTCCGCGAATACCCGGGCAGGCAGCCGGAAGAGCCGGATAACGAAAAGGTGATCCGGGGCTCGAGGGACGGCTTCACGGAAAACATCATCCTGAATACCGCCCTCATCAGGAGGCGGCTCCGTGACCCGCAGCTGCGTTTTGAAATACAACGGGTGACGGAAAGGGGCCGGACGGACATCGCGATCGGTTACCTGAAGGGTGTCGCGAGCGAGAAGCATCTCGATATGCTGCGAAAGCGGCTGGCCGAAATCGATCATGACGGACTGACGATGTCTGACAAGCAGCTTGAAGAGCTCTTGTTCAAACAGAAATTTCACCCCGTGCCGTTTGTCAGGTTCACGGAAAGGCCGGATATTGCGGCAGCCCATTTGCTGGAGGGCCATATTGCGATTGTAGTCGACACTTCTCCTTCGGTACTGCTCATTCCGGTGACGATTTTCCATCACCTTCAGCATGCCGAGGAGTTTCGTCAGGCACCGCTTATCGGAACGGGCGTACGTGTCATCCGTTATACCGGGATGCTGATAGCCGTTTTCCTGCTGCCGTTCTGGTACCTGCTTGTCAAGCATCCTGAGTTCGTTCCGAAAGCGCTGGATTTTATCGGCCCGAAGGAAAGCGGAGAAATCCCTCTGCTCTTCCAGATTATTGCGGCTGACATAGGGGTTGAATTCTTGCGGCTGGCCGCAATCCACACTCCGACCCCGCTTTCGACGGCGCTTGGCCTGATTGCGGCGGTCATCCTCGGCCAGATGGCGGTCGATGTCGGACTTTTCACCGCCGAAGTGATCTTGTATGTCGCACTCACGGCGGTGGTGACATTCGCGATCCCATCTTATGAATTGAGCATCTCGGCTAAAATATTCCGGACGGTGCTTCTTCTCCTGACTGCTTTGGCAGGGCCTGCCGGCTTTTTTGCCGGAGGTGCGGTCCTGTTCTGGTACTTGTGCTCCATCAAGCCGATGGGTGTCCCGTATCTCTGGCCGATGACGCCGTTTTTCCCGAAGGCGTTCGCCCGCGTGATTGTCCGGTACCCGATGATCGGAAGCTCGTTGAGGCCGTATATTACGGATTCTCCGAGAAGGCAGCGCAGCTGAAGACCGATTGCACGTTCGCCCCCTTCATGGTAAAGTTTTAATAGACTAAGCCGGAAGGATGAGGCATTGTGCATCTATACGGAACACAGAAGATTAACAGCAACGGACATCTTGAAATCGGCGGGGTGGATGCGGAAGAACTTGCACGCATCTACGGCACCCCGCTGATTATCTATGATATCGCGCTCGTCCGGGACCGTGCCCGGTCGTTCCTGAAAGCATTTGAGGAGGAAGGGGTCACCGGGCAGGTCGCCTATGCGAGCAAAGCGTTTTCGAGCATCGCGATGTTCCGGATCGTACGCGACGAGGGCCTTTCGCTTGATGTTGTCTCGGGAGGGGAACTGTATACAGCAATCCGTTCCGGCTACCCGGCGGAACGGATCCATTTCCACGGCAACAACAAGAGCGAAGAAGAAATCCGGATGGCATTCCGGGAAGGCGTCGGCTGCATCGTAGTGGACAACTTCCATGAAATCGGCATGATCGAACGGATTTCGGAAGAGCTTTCGCTGCCGATGGATGTCCTGATCCGTGTCACACCCGGTATCGAAGCTCACACGCACGACTTCATCACCACCGGCCAGGAAGATTCCAAGTTTGGCTTTGACCTGAACAACGGGCAGGCCGACAAAGCGTTCCGCAGGCTGTCCGGCATCGGCAGGGTCCGGATTCTCGGCCTCCACTGCCACATCGGCTCCCAGATCTTTGATACAGCGGCATTCAACCTTGCTGCGGGCTCGCTGATTCGGAAAGTCGCCGAATGGCGTGAAGAGTCCGGGTACATATGCCCGGTCCTGAACCTGGGCGGAGGCTTCGGAATCCGCTACACCGAAGAAGATCATCCTCTTGAACCTGAAGAGTACGTCCGCGCAATGATCCGTACAGTCAAGGAAGCCGCCGCGGAGTCCGGCTATCCGGTGCCGGAGCTCTGGATTGAGCCGGGGCGTTCCCTCGTCGGGGAAGCCGGCACGACGCTTTACACAGCAGGTTCCGAGAAGGAAGTTCCCGAAATCCGTACCTATCTGTCCGTTGACGGCGGCATGAGCGACAATATCCGTCCGGCCCTCTACGGTGCGGCCTACTCATCCGCCGCGGCACTCCGTATGGACGAGCCGCACACTTCGGCCTACACGATTGCCGGCAAGTGCTGTGAATCCGGTGACAAGCTGATCGAGCAGGCATATCTTCCTGATGTGGAGCCGGGCGACCTGATAGCCGTGTTCTGCACAGGCGCATACGGCTATGCCATGGCGAGCAACTATAACCGGATGCCGCGTCCTGCCGTCGTGTTCGTTGAGGACGGGGATCATCGTGCAGCTATCCGGCGCGAGACGTATGATGACCTGATCCGTCTTGAGCTGGAGGCAGCCGGTATCGGAAAGGAAGAGGTGCGTTGAGGAAGAGGAACATCCTCCTATTCATCGTCATCCTTCTAATGGCGCTGGCCTGGGGGGCTGTATACTGGATTTTCATAGCCCCGAATTTCGGGCCTCCGTCAAACTGACAGTGAGCGGAGAATACGGAAGAGAGGGAGCCGACCATGTTACTGCGCTATAAAAAATCACTCGAAAAAATCGCGATGGGCCTCCTGTCCTTCATGCCCGGCGAAAAAGATGTCAAGAAACTGAAAGAGACGATCACCCGTTACGAGACAGACGACCAGAGCCAGCTCTATCTCTGGAAAATCGGTGAGGACTACATCGGGCTGGTCGGCGTCGAACTTGAAGGTGACCGCGTCACCGTCTGCCATCTGTCCGTCAATCCGTCCCACCGGGGAGAGGGTGTCGGAAAAGAGATGGTCGCGAAACTGGCGGCGATCATGCCGGGCAAAACCATCGTCCCGACAGAAGCCACACGCCCGTTTCTGGAAAAATGCCAGGAAATTATTGAAGGAGGAGCAGACCGTCAATGACGACTGCTCCTCCTTTTTTCGCGTTCCGACTGAATATGGCTGCGGTCCCGCAGCATATGTTTATGAATGAGACGGGCCCCGGTGAGGGCGGGGATTTCTCCGGTCCCTGCCAAATCGGCGACGGCATCCCGGATTATCGGATCGGTCACCCTGATAGGGAATTTTTCGAACGCACGGCCCCGGTCAACGGCATGAGCGGCTTTCCGGAGATCGCGAAGAAAAGCAGCCAGGTCCACGCCATCCGAGAAGGGTGAGCCCTTCTCTTGCGCCATGCAGAGCAAACGCTCCGCTTTTGTGAGGAGCTTGGCGGCGCCGCGAAAGTTTCCGCGACGCCAGTGGTAAAGCGCCACAGATGCCTGGATATACCCGACAAGCGGATGGGTGCGATTCCTTGGCGCAATCAGGTTCCAGTAATCCTCAAGCACTTCGTGGCACTCAAAATAATCTTGATTCTCATTAAAGTACACAATAAACTTGATGAAAAGCGGATGACGGAGCGGAATCATGAATCATCCTCCCTTCCGCAACGAATCGACTGCAGGTGAATCCATGTCCTATTTGGTGAAATTGGAGGCGTTTGAAGGCCCCCTCGACCTATTATTACACTTAATCAACCGGATGGAAATCGATATTTACGACATTCCGATGGCGGAACTGACCCGCCAGTATATCGACCACATCCACACAATGAAGGTACTTGAGCTGAACGAAATGAGCGAGTACCTCGTGATGGCCGCAACTCTTTTGGCAATCAAGAGCAAAATGCTCCTTCCGGTCCATGAGGAAGAAGCTCCGGACATCGACGACTATGCGGAAGACGGTCCCGATCCCCGGGACGAGCTTGTGGAGCGGCTTATCGAATACCGAAAATATAAAGAAGCCGCAGCCACACTGAAGGAATACGGGGAAGAGCGGGGCAAGAGCTTCACCAGGGCGCCGGCGGAGCCTGCCTCATCCGGTATGGCGGCAGCCCTCCCGGATGAGGGCCTGAACGTCCATGACATGATTGCGGCCTTCCGTAAAATGATGGAACGGAAAAAGCTCAGAGCCCCTCTAAGGACAAGAATTACCCGGCAGGAAATTTCCATTGCGGATACCATGGAGAAAGTGGTCGGCCGTCTCGGAAAGTCTGGAGGGCGTGCCCTGTTCTCCGATCTGTTTGAATCTGGAGAACGGGCAGAGCTGGTGGTGACTTTCCTGTCGTTGCTGGAACTGATGAAACAGCAGCGGATCACCGTCGAGCAGGAACGGAATTTTGACGACCTCACAGTCGTCCTCAGGAAGGAAGTTTTGTAGTTTTGGAGAATGGAAATCAGCTCGCCGGACAGGTTGAAAGCCTGCTGTTCGTAGCGGGCGACGATGGCCTTACGGCTAAACAGCTGGCCGAGCTGACGGGAACGGATAAAGAGGACGTCGAGCGTGCGCTGGCACAGATTGCTGAAATGTGCAGGACTGAGGGCAGGGGTCTGCAGGTAGTGGAACTGGCCGGAACATTCAGGCTGGCAACAAAGCAGGAGCATGCGGATGCAGTCCGCCGCCTTCTTGAAAATCCAACTACACAGGCACTGACTCAAGCTTCATTGGAAGTGCTCGCAATCATCGCCTACCGTCAGCCGATCACCCGCGTGGAAGTGGAGGAGATCAGGGGCGTGAAGTCCGAACGGCCGATCCAGACACTTGTGTCACGGGGATTGGTGAAGGAGGCAGGACGTGCGGAAGGAACGGGGCGCGCGATTCTGTACGGGACGACGGACGCTTTCCTCGACCATTTCGGGCTGGCAAGCCTCCAGGACCTCCCTCCGCTTAATGAAACGGGGGATGAAGCCGCAGACGAGGAAATGGATCTGTTCATGTCCAACTTCACAGAAGCATTTGATGAAGAAGGAACCGACGAATAAACTGACGGAAGGCGGTAGACCTTGAAAAAGCGGATATCCGCACTGCTGGCTCTGATCCTGATTGTCTGTTGTTTTCCTGCTGCCGCTTCTGCAGCGCAGGCCTATGCAGTGATTGATGCCGAAACAGGCAGGCTTTTAGAGGGAGTCAATGAGGATGCCCGCCTGCCGATCGCGAGCCTGACGAAAATCTGGACTGCGCTTACCTACATCGATGCGGCCGGGACGGACGGAACCGTCACAGTTTCCGATAACGCATCGAACCAGGAAGGCTCATCCATCTACCTTCGTGCCGGCGAACAGGTTCCTGCAGAAAAACTTCTGTACGGACTGATGCTCCGCTCCGGCAACGATGCGGCAACGGCACTGGCAGAAGATGCAGGAGGTTCCGTCGAAGGGTTCGTTGACATGATGAACGAAAAGGCACGGCTGGCAGGCCTCAGGAACACGGAGTTCACCAATCCGTCAGGGCTCCATGACGAACGGCATCTGTCGACGGCCTATGATACGGCCCTTATGCTTAAATATGCGACGGACAATAGCCGGCTGAAAAAAATATCGTCTACGGCCCTCTATAATTACGGCGATGGCGGCTGGCAGAACAAACACCGGCTTGTCAGGGCAGAAGGGGATGCGGTAGCCGGCAAAACCGGTTTCACAAAAACCGCAGGACGGACGCTTGCGACGCTTTTCGAAAAAGATGGCAAACACGTGATTGTGGTCACCCTGAATGACGGGGACGACTGGAATACCCATCGCAACCTGTCGGGGGAAGTTTTCAAGAATTATAAAAAAGTCATTGTAGCAGAGGAAGGGACCTATCAGATCCTTCCGGGAATCCGGGGAGAATTAAAGGAACCGCTGGCCGTTCTATTATCGGAAAAAGAGATGGAAGACGTCTCGCACGCAGCGATCATACCCCGCGGCGCGGGGGACGGCATCTGGCAGGTCCGCCTGGACGGTGTGCCGATCGCCACTGCCAAACTGAAGATCACACGTAAGTGACCGCATCGCTGCCGATGCGGTCTTCTTTTCATTTCACAGTGGTTGTGACATAATTTTGTGCAGTAAATGTGATGGGGTGACCTGATGGAAAGACTTCAGAAAGTAATTGCGGCAGCGGGAATTGCATCCCGCCGAAAGGCGGAACAGCTGATCGCTGATGGCCGTGTAACGGTGAACGGCAAAACCGTGACAGAGCTCGGAACAAAAGTGGGAGCATCCGACAAAATAGAAGTGAACGGTGTCCGCCTTGAGCGGGAAGAGAAGGTGTATTACCTGCTTTATAAGCCGCGGGGCGTCTTGTCGGCGGCATCCGATGACAAGGGCCGGAAGACGGTGGTCGACCTGTTCCCGGAAGTGGAGGAGCGGCTGTATCCGGTCGGACGGCTGGACTATGACACGACAGGGATTCTCCTCCTTACAAACGACGGGGATTTCGCCTATCTGATGACCCACCCGAAATTCGAAATCGAGAAGACATATGTGGCAAGGACAAAGGGGATCCCGACAAAGGAGCAGTTGAAGAAACTCGAACGCGGCATCGTTCTCGAGGATGGCAAGACCGCTCCGGCGAAGGCAAAGCTCCTCAGCATGGACAAGAAAACAGACAAAGGAATTGTCCAGCTGACCATCCATGAAGGCAAGAACCGGCAGGTGAAGCGCATGTTTGAAGCGATTGGCTGTCCGGTGCAGAAACTGAAGCGTGAGTCATTCGGCTTTCTCGACCTGCACGGCCTGAACGCCGGCGACCGCAGGGAACTGACTGCGCATGAAGTGAAGCAGCTCCGCGTGCTTGCCGAAACAGGAAAGATCCGCTAAACGTAACGTTCACAAACCCTTCATATGTACGGATTTCGACATGTTCCGCCTTTGTTATAATGGAAAAGGATCTTTCCAATCCTGTAGTTATTGAAAACGAGGTGACATTCGGATGAGCAAACAGCAGGAACGGGAAAAAAAGAGAAAGCGGCAGCAAATCATCCGGACCGCCATACTGGCCGTTCTGGCAATTGCTATTGTTTATACGATCGTGGTCAACGTCACGAAAGATGAAGATATCGTCAAGGTCGGTGACACGGCCCCGGACTTTGAGCTGGTCGACCTTGAGGGGAACACCCACCGGCTGTCTGATTACCGGGGTGAAGGGGTATTCCTGAACTTCTGGGGCACCTGGTGCGGACCGTGCAAGAAAGAGATGCCGCACATGGAAAAGTATTTCAACGAGTTTGAAGACGATGGCGTCAACATCCTCGCAGTGAATATCTCCGAATCGGATCTGAAAGTACAGTCCTTTGCCAATACCTATGGCCTGACGTTCCCGATCGTCATTGACAAGACGAACAGTGTGCGTGATGCCTATAACGTGAGGCCGCTGCCGACAACTTTCCTGGTCGGGCCCGACGGAAAAGTGAAAAAAATCATCGAGACGGAGATGAGCGAGCAAGAGATCAAATCCTACATGGAAAGCATCATGCCCAGTTAAGGAGTCCTGACAACCATGAGTTCGATCAAATGTGAATGCGGCCATCTCAACCCCGAAGGGACGGATATCTGCCAGAACTGCGGACGGCCGCTTTCAACCGAAGAAAAATCAAAAAAACTGGCAGACATGCGATATGACGGTGCCGCCATCCGTTCAAAGACACACAAGCGGACGGTGGTCGATAAGATCTGGAACTTCTTTTCCAGTGTTAAGATCGGCGTCAGCATCATCATCGCCATCCTGGTCGCATCTGCGATCGGGACCATCCTGCCCCAGGTGTTCTATATTCCGGGAGGAGGAGCCAATGAGGCTCAGACCGCCCGGTATTACGAAGACAATTACGGCATATTCGGCCAGATCTACAACGCACTCGGCTTGAGTGACCTTTATGGGTCCTGGTGGTTCATGACGCTTGTCGGCATGCTCGGCATCTCGCTTGTCGTTGTGAGCCTTGACCGTGGAATCCCGCTCTACAAGTCCCTGAAAAACCAGCGCATCGACCGCCATCCGAGTTTTCTGAAGCGCCAGCGCCTTTATGGCGAAGGACAGGTGGACGACCCGGACGCCGTCATGAAAAAGGCTGCGGAAAAGCTGAAGTCACAGCGTTATAACATCCGGGAAAAGAACGGTGCCATGCTGGCGGAAAAGGGCCGCTGGGCACGCTGGGGCCCTTATGTGAATCACCTGGGCCTCATCCTCTTCCTGTTCGGAGTCATGCTCCGTGCGCTTCCCGGTTTCTATGTCGACGAGTCAATGTGGATCCGTGAAGGGGAGACTCTGGCGGTAAAAGGAGCCCCGGGCCTCTACCTCGAGAACAAAGGGTTTACATTCGATGTCTATACTCAGGAAAATACGGACGAAGTCTTTAGCGAGGCCATCGACAGGGTCGGTTCCGTGGCATCGAACTACCAGACGGATGTCGCGCTCTATGAGACACCGGAAGGGGAGCTGCCCGGCTCGACCAATGCGGACTTGGTCAAGGAATATTCAATCGTTGTCAATAAACCGCTCAAGCACGAAGGATTCCACATCTTCCAGATGGACTTTAAGCTGGACGAGCTCAGTGCAATGACTTTCGCCCTCGAAAACAAGGAAACGGGTGAGTCACTCGGTGAACTGACGGTCAATCTGGATGATCCGCAGAAAGAATACGATCTTGGAAATGGAGCGAAGGTTGAGCTGCTCGACTACTATCCGGATTTCAGCGGATTCGAGGACGGGGAACCGCAGACGGCCACTCCTGTGCCGAACAATCCGGCGTTCCTTTTCAAAATGATTACTCCGGAAGCTCCGGATGGCGAAACGAGCTTCGTGGCGATCCGCCAGACTCTCGAACCTCTGGGAGAAAATACGTATAAGCTTGCCTTCCAAAAGGCCGACACACGTGACGTGTCCGGCCTGACAATCCGGAAGGACAAGACGATTCCGGTCATCGTGCTCGGTGGAGTTATCTTTATGATCGGCGTCGTACAGGGGTCCTACTTCAATCACCGCAGGTTCTGGATCAGAAAGTCGGATGACGGAAAGATCCAGGTTGCCGGCCACACAAGCAAGAACTGGGTGGCCCTGCAGCGGGAACTGGACGCGGTGACTGAATATGCAGGCCTTCCCGCTTACACCGACCAGCGCGACAAAGAAGAACAAACGGATAAACCGGAAGGAGATTCCAATTCATGAACCTAGTAGACCTAAGCGGAAATCTTCTCTTCACCGCATTTATCGCATATCTCGTCGGGACGATTCTGTTCGGCGGCGCGGTGAAAGGGTCGAAGAACGAGGCCTCCGCCTCCAATAAACGCTGGGGCAGGCTCGGCATCATTGTGACCATCATCGGATTCCTGGCCCACCTGGGCTATTTCATCACCCGATGGATGGCATCAGGACACGCGCCGGTCAGCAATATGTTCGAGTTTACAACGGCATTCGGCATGCTTCTAGTCGGAGCGGCGATCCTGTTCTACTTTCTTTATCAGTCGCCGCTTGTCGGCCTCTTCGCACTTCCGATCGCTATTGTCATCCTCGGATACGCGGCCATGTTCCCCCGGGACATCCAGCCGCTGATCCCTGCGCTGCAGAGCTACTGGCTGACAATCCACGTCATCACCGCGGCACTTGGTGAGGCGATCCTCGCGATTTCGGCCGTCGCCGGCCTGATCTACCTGCTGAAGAATATCGACATGACGAAAAAGTCAAAGGAACGGGCATGGCTGGAATTTTTCATGTATACAATCGTACTTGTTCTTGGGTTCATCGTCATCACGGTCGGTTTCCGTGCAGCGGGCTATGAGGCCGCGTTCGACTATGTCGACAAAAACGGTGCACAGGCCGAAGTGGTCTACCACATGCCTGCGCTCTTCGGTATGAACGAATACAGCCCGAAGACCGAAGGCACAATGCAGCCGCTGGCGGAAATGCCTGCAATCATCAACGCGAAGACACTGACAACATTCACGTGGTCGATCATCGCCGGCACGATCCTGTACTTCCTCATCCGGCTGATTACCCGCCGCCGCATCGCAGAACTCGTAAAACCGCTTGCGGTCAAGGCAAACTCCCAGCTCATGGATGAGATCGGCTACCGGTCCGTCCTGATCGGTTTCCCGGTCTTCACCCTTGGGGCACTGATCTTTGCGATGATCTGGGCGCATGAAGCATGGTCACGCTTCTGGGGATGGGACCCGAAAGAAGTTTGGGCGCTTATCACCTGGCTGTTCTATGCAGCGTACCTGCACCTCCGCCTGTCGCGCGGATGGGAAGGACGAAAATCGGCCTGGCTCGCGGTGGTCGGCTTTGCCATCATCATGTTCAACCTGGTTGCCGTCAACCTGGTCATCGCCGGCCTCCACTCCTATGCCTGATACACAGCGGACCCTCCGGTTTTCCGGAGGGTCTTTTTTGTTTTTTTCAGTGTCAGATGGTGATTGTGCCAAGCTTCATACAAACCGTCCGATTACAGACGATTCGTTTTCATTTTCTTGCTCCGGACGGTACAATAGGAAGTGAAGAGCAGTGCAGTTGAAAGGGGAAATGGTTTGTGACTGAACAGGTTTCCATCCTCGTCGTCGACGATGAAGAACGCATCCGGCGACTGCTGAAAATGTATCTTGAGCGTGAAGGTTATGAAGTCGAGGAAGCGGTCGACGGCGATGAGGCGCTGGAAATGGCGCTTGGCCGGGATTATGACTGCATCCTACTTGATATCATGATGCCCCGTAAAGATGGCGTGGAAGTGTGCACCGCGCTACGGGAAGAGAAAATGACGCCTGTCATCATGCTGACGGCGAAAGGGGAAGAAGCGAACCGTGTCCAGGGATTCGAGGCGGGCGCGGATGACTATATCGTCAAGCCTTTCAGCCCGCGCGAGGTCGTACTTCGCGTCAAGGCTGTCCTGAGGCGCTCGGCAAACTATGCTTCGGTCGATCCGCAGGCGCCAAAGGATCTGGTCGTCTTCCCGCATCTCATGATTGACAACGATGCGCACCGCGTCACGGCGGAAGGTAAGGAAGTGAACCTGACGCCGAAGGAATATGAACTGCTTTACTTCCTCGCAAAGACTCCGGATAAAGTGTTTGACCGTGAACAGCTCCTCAAGGAAGTATGGCACTATGAATTCTTCGGCGACCTCCGGACTGTCGATACGCATGTGAAGCGGCTTCGCGAGAAACTGACAAAAGTCTCTCCGCGTGCTGCAAAGATGATTGTGACGGTATGGGGTGTCGGCTACAAGTTCGAGGCCGGCAATGAATAGGATATGGAACAGCATCGTCGGGAAGCTATGGGCAACCATATTGCTTCTCGTTTCATTTGTCCTGTTTATCGTCAGTGTCCTGCTCCTTGAGTTTCTGGGGAATTTTTATGGACACCAGGCGGAGAATGCGCTCCGGCAGCAGGCCGTTACGATCTCCAAAATCGTCGACCAGCATGAGGACCCGACGAATTCGATCTATGTCATCGATGATCTGCTTGGCGAGGATACAAGTGCGGTCATCTCAAATTCTTCGGGAAATGTGATCGGTGCCTTTCACGAAGAAGACAATGGAGATGAAATCCGGGATATCCTCTTCAAAGACAAGGAGCTCTCACGCGTGTTCCGTGAAGACTCCCCGGTAGTCAAGGAGATGAATCTGCCGTCCGCTGAAGATGCAGACCGTATGGAGACCTATTCCATCCTGGCTGCCCCTCTTCATGAAGGGGATGAACTGAACGGAGCGGTATTTGTCTATCAGAGCATGCAGGCCGTCCACGACACCATCCGTCAGACGACGTATATCGTCCTGCTGTCCGCATTTATCGCATTTGTCCTGACGACGTTCTTCGCATTTTTCCTGTCTTCCAGAATCACGTCTCCTCTCCGGAAGCTGAAGGAAGCGGCGAACAGCCTTGCGGAAGGCCGCTATGATACGGAAGTTCCGACACCCCAGCACGATGAGATCGGAGACCTTGCGGTTGCCTTCAACAAAATGGGCCGTCAGGTCAAACACAATCTCGAAGTGATCGGGCAGGAAAAAGAACAGCTCCAGAACATCCTCACTTCGATGACGGATGCAGTCATTTCGTTTAACCGTGATCGCTCCATCCTGCTTACAAACCCGCCTGCGGACCGGCTGCTGAAAAAATGGCGGGATGCGAGGAAAAATCAGGAAGGCGATATCCCCGACGAAATCACCGGCATGCTGAACCATGTGGTGATGTACTCTGAGGAAGTTGAGGACGAACTTGCTCTGGACGGACAATATTTCGACATTACAATCAGCCCGCTCTACAGCGGAAGTTATATCCGCGGGGCGGTTGCAGTTTTCCGGGACATGACAGAGCAGCACCGGCTGGACAAGGTGCGGACCGACTTCCTCGCAAATATTTCACATGAGCTGAGAACTCCGATTTCCATGCTGATCGGATACTCTGAAGCATTAAGTGACGGGATTGTCGAAACGGATGAAGATCGTGAGGAAATGATGAAAATCATCCGTGACGAGGCGATGCGAATGGGCCGTCTGGTCAATGACACACTCGACCTGACACGACTTGAGTCGGGATATATGCGCCTATACAAGGAACCTGTTGCCGTGCGGCCGATGGTGGAGAGGATCACGTCCAAGTTCGTCCAGAAGGCCAGGGATGCCGATATCATGCTCAAAGTTGAGACGGCAGGCGCCGGGGAAGCGATCGTCGATCTGGATGAGGACCGGATCGAACAGGTCATGACCAACCTGATCGACAACGCCATCCGGCACACCCCATCCGGCGGCAGCGTCGAGGTGAGGTCTTCCGCTTCCGACGGATTGCTTGAAGTGGCAGTTGCCGATACCGGATCCGGTATCGCGGAGGAAGACCTGACATACGTGTTTGAACGTTTTTACAAGGCCGACAAGGCCAGAACTAGAGGAAAAGGCGGAACAGGCCTAGGTCTGGCAATTGCCAAGAACATCGTCGAGTCCCACGGCGGATGGATCCGTGCAGAGAGCACCCTCGGAAAAGGGACAACGATGACATTCAGCATCCCTTATGAAGAGCAATGAAACTTTTTCGCCATTCGGGCGACCAATCCCAGTGAACGGAGGGCAGCTGATGGATGAATCCGTGTTTCACCGGATCTACGAGGAATACCACCAGGATGTCTACCGGTTCCTCATCTATCTGACAAAGGACCGGACGCTCTCCGAAGATCTGCTGCACGAAGTATATGTCCGTGTACTGAAATCATTCGGCAGCTTTCAGGGGAAAAGCAGTGAGAAGACCTGGCTGTTTTCGATTGCGAGGAATGTGGCGTTTGATCATTTCCGACGGGCTTCCGTCCGAAGAAAACGGACAGACGAGTCCTATGACTGGGAGACGGAGCAGCCCGCCGACAGGGGACCGACCCCGGAAGAAGCGGCTGTCCACGGAGATGAAATGGTCAGGTTATTCGGAGTGTTGGATGCCTGCACCCAAGACCAGCGGATGGTACTGATTATGAGGTTCCTGCAGGAACTGTCGATTACAGAAACAGCAGAGGTGCTCGGCTGGACAGAAGCAAAAGTCAAGACGACCCAGCACCGGGCGGTGAAAAAAGCAAGGGAACTACTGGAGAAATCGGACGGACAGGGAGGTGGCGGACGATGAGTAAAGACAACTGGAATGACGAGGAAGTCGGCCGCTGGCTAAAGTCCGTGCCGAAGCCCGAAGACAGGAGGAGCCGTGAGGAAATCCTGTCCCGGCTGAAGGACGATCCCCGGCTGCGGGAAAAGCAGCAGTCCCGGAGACGGAAGTGGATTCCGGCGGGAGTTGCCGTTGCGGCACTTCTTGCGGTAGGCGTCATGATTCCATCTTTGATGGGCGGCGGAAGTGAAATGAGCATGAATGACGCGGCCACCGGCAACTCACGGGATGCGGTACAGATGGCCACGGAATCGGACAGCCGGACGGAAACCGGTTCGGTGGAGGAAAGCAGTGCGCTGTCGGATCAGAGCCCGGATGAAGGGACCGAACTCTTTAGTGCGGGGACATCCATGGACGGACTTGTATCCGGGGCGGTTTATCCGGATAAACTGGAGGGTCTGGTTCCATTCCGGATCGGTCTGGTCGAAGCGGCGAATGTGATTCCTGTGACTATACTGATTCCAGATGAGAAGATCGGAGCGGATTTCGGCAGTGAAGTGCCCGGACAGGTCGAACTTTACAACCGCTATGCGCCGCAGATCGATGAAGAGGCCCTCGGCTTTGATGACTACCATCCGTATGATGGAACTGTAAGCGGGGAAGAGGGAGAGGTAACCCTTACGCTTAATGGCAGCCACTCCTACGATATCGCAAGTGCGGCAATAGGTGCATTTACCGAGTCGGTACAGGAAACGTTCAGGAGCGAAGAATCCGTTATCGTTCAGGGTGAGGATGGTGCTCCTGCAGAATTTGACCAGGTCGGTCCGCTCCCGGAAATTCCACTGGAGCAGGAGGGGGCAGTCTATTTCGCCTATGAGAAAAGTGACGGCACAACCGTCCTTGCACCGGACCGGCATCTCGGCCCTGCCGATGCAGCCGAAGCGATCGGGCTAATGAAGGATCGAACGAATGATCTGTATGAACCGGTCGTCCCGGAGGAAGCAGATTTTACGGTGGAGTTGCCGGACGACGGCGATGTCATGACCATCCGTTTCGAAGAACCGTTTGATTTCAGCGGTTTGGATAAACAGGATGCCTCCCGGATGATTGATGGCATGGCCCTGACCGCGGCTGAATATGATCTGCGTATTCAAATAGAAAATGCATTTCATCCACCCGAAGGGTATCGTCTTGAAGAACCTCTTCAACTGCCTTTGGGACCGAATGGTTTAGGGATGGATATCATTGAATAAAGTCACTCAATGTGAGCAGACAAATAAAAACTGCAGATAGTAGGAGGTTGTCCTCCTTTACCTGCAGTCGTAAGGAATCCGGATATGGATTCCTTTTTTATTTGTTGATTTTTAAGTGCTTGCGCTGAAAAGCAGTTATGGCTTCATATTCCTCATCCAGCATCCTCGAAAGTCTGATGAAAATCGGGAACAGTTCCTGATAAACCTGCGTTTCAGATTTTTTCGGCTCATGGGTATGTGTTTTTCCAATCATTTTTTTTACTTCATTCAAATCATCAATATCCCCTGTTGCATACATCCCGAGAACCGCTGCTCCCAGACATGAGCTTTCAAAGCTTTCCGGAACGATGACCGGCTTGCCAAATAAATCCGCCATCAGTTGACGCCACATTTCCGAACGAGCAAAACCGCCGGTAGCCTGGATTTGCACCGGCTCGCCGGTTAGTTCCTCAAGGGCTAGAAGGACAGAATATAAATTAAATAAGATTCCTTCCAGTACGGCCCTGACCATATGTTGCTTTTTGTGATGTACGCTAAGTCCAAAAAAGGAGCCCCGTGCGCTTTCATTCCACAAAGGTGCCCTTTCACCTGTCATATAAGGGTGGAACAGAAGTCCTTCGGATCCCGGTGGCACACGTTCGGCCATGCGAGTCAGCACATCATATGGGTCTATGCCAAGTCTGTTGGCTGTCTCTGATTCGGCTGCTGCAAATTCATCTCTCAGCCAACGAAGAACAATCCCGCCATTATTTACGGGACCCCCGATCACCCAATGGTTTTCGGTAAGTGTATAGCAGAATGTCCTGCCTTTCGGATCGGTGGCAGGGACGGGCGAGACTGTCCGGATAGCACCACTTGTACCGATAGTCACTGCAACTACGCCGGTTTCAATAGCTCCAACACCAAGATTTGATAGCACGCCATCGCTTGCCCCGATAACGAAGGGAACATCAGGCGGGATACCCATAAATTCGGCGTGTTCATCTTTGATTCCGCTTAATATCGCAGTCGTTTGCGACAAGTTGGAGAGACGTTCTGGGCTGATTCCTGCAATCTTAAGTGCCTCCTCATCCCATTGCATTGTCTGGATGTTGAACAGGCCGGTTGCAGATGCAAGGGAATGATCGATGACATATGTACCGAATAACTGATAAAACACGTATTCCTTGATACCGATAAATTTATATGCCCTAGTAAACAAGTCCGGCATATCATTTTTCATCCAGACAAGCTTTGACAAAGGGGACATGGCATGGATAGGTGTTCCGGTCCGGAGATAAATTGAGTGGCCATTGTGCTGTTCCTTTATCTGTTTCGCTGCATGAGCAGCTCTTGTATCTGCCCAGGTGATGCTGCTCGTGAGCGGTTTACCATTCTTGTCAACGGCGATCAGGCTATGCATTGCAGAACTGAACGACACCAATCTCACTTTTTCCACTGGGACGGAGCTTACTCGGATCGTTTCACGGATCGCTGTCAGGACCGCAAGAAAAATTTCATCAGGGTCCTGCTCGGCCGTTAACTGATTCGGTGTATGCAGCGGATAGAAGGACGTATGATGACCTGCTACTTCTCCGGAAGCGGAATAGAGAACGGCTTTTGTGCTTGTCGTGCCGATATCCATTCCCAGGTAATACGCTTCGTGTTCCATCTGATCCCTCCTGGCCATCCCGGAAAAGGGAATGCCTGCCGATAGTTGGAGGCGGGCATTCATTCTGCCGGGATTCCTTGCTTTGTTATGTCGGTTTTCTATTATTTCTTTACGACGTCATGGCCTCCAAATTCATTTCGCAACGCTGCGACGACTTTTCCGGAGAACGTATCTTCTTCAAGAGAACGGTAGCGCATCATCAGAGATAGTGTAATTACAGGAGCAGGCACCTGAAAATCCAGGGCTGTTTCGATTGTCCATTTCCCTTCACCGGATGAATGCATAATACCTTTGATTCCATCAAGCTTCGGATCCTTTGAAAAAGCATTTCCGGTCAGTTCCATCAGCCATGACCGAATGACTGAACCGTTGTTCCAGACATTAGCCACTTTCTCATAATCAAAGTCGAATCCGCTTTTTCCAAGAATATCGAAACCTTCTGCAATCGACTGCATCATGCCATATTCGATTCCATTATGGACCATCTTCAAGAAATGGCCGCTTCCTGATTTCCCCGCATATAAGTAGCCATTTTCTATAGCTACATCTTCAAAAAGGGGTTCAATATCCTTGAACTTTGTTTCATCTCCGCCGATCATGGCGCAGATGCCTTGCCGCGCGCCTTCCGTGCCCCCGCTTGTACCGCAATCAAAGAAGAATAAGCCCTGTTTCTTTAGAGTCTCTGCTCTGCGGAGAGAGTCCTTGTAGTTGGAATTGCCCCCATCGATAATGATATCGCCCTTCACCAATAAGGGAGTGAGTTCATTAATGACTGTCTCGGTGACATCCCCCGCCGGAACCATAAGCCATACCGTTCTGGGAGACGGCAGACGGTCGACCAGTTCCCCGATGGAGCGATTTACCTCAATTCCTTCTTTTTCGGCCAGATCCGAAGCCTGGTCGCTCGGATCGTATCCAATCACTTCATGGCCGTGATCTTTCATGTTCAGTGCCAAGTTCAGTCCCATTTTCCCTAAGCCAATCACTGCTACTTTCATTCGCGCTCACCTCAATTTTTATATTTAATCAAGTATATCAAAAAAAATTCTGTAATCAATTCACCCATACGGAAATTTATTCGATATAATGACAATATCTACAATACCAAGCATGACTGGAGGAAGTCAGTTGTCACAGGAACCCAAACGGGCACTTGCTTCGATTCGTACAAACATTAATCGTTTAAGGGGCAAGGAAGCGGTCATTGCTGCTTATATACTCGAGAATCCAAGAAATATCATTCATATGACGATCAGTCAGTTATCGGAGGAACTAGGTGTTGCTGACTCTACTGTTTTCAGGTTTTGCCAGAAAACCGGTTTTAGTGGTTTCCAGTCATTTAAAATTGCACTTGCGTCAGAGGTGATTACTCCCCTCGAAGACATTCATGAAAAGATTCATGCAGACGACTCGGTCAGCGCAATTACTGAAAAAGTCATTCGATCAAATATGAAAAGCCTCGAAGACACATTGGCGGTGCACGATGAAAAGGAAATGGAGCGGGCCGTTAAGTTTGTTGTTGAAGCTCGGACAATCGGGTTTTTTGGGAACGGTGGATCCGCTATTGTCGCGCTTGACGGTTATCACAAATTTCTGAGGGCCGGTCTCTCTGCCTTCAGCAACATGGATTCTCACCTGCAAATTATGTCGGCTGCACGACTGGGGCGTGAAGATCTCGCTATTGTGGTCTCTCACACAGGCTCGACTAAAGATACGCTCGATGTCATCCGTGTCATCAAAGAACGGCAAGTTCCTATTATCGGCATCACCAACCAAGCTATATCCCCTTTGTCCAAGGCAGCGGATGTAAAGCTGTTCACGGTGTCAGAAGAAACCGATTTCCGGTCGGAGGCGCTCGCCTCGAGGATTGCCCAGTTGAGTCTGATGGATGCTCTGTACACAAACGTCATGATGGCAAGAGGCGATGCAGGAAGGGAAGCCTTGGAACAGATGAGGAAAGCCATCGCTCTTAAGCGGATATAAAACTTAAAATACCTCACAAGTGCCGGGGAAGGATTCCATATACACTGCCGGATCGTTTTTTTGGAAAGGTTTTCATTAACGCTATTGACAACTGAAAAACTGAATATTATATTAGTTAACAAGTTCATAAACAGGAACGGAGTTCTCATATGTGAACTTGGAGGTGAAGTGATGTCAGTTAAATCTGCAGAACGTGTCATGGACGTAATCGATTACCTGGTGAATGCTGAAGAGCCCGCAACTCTTATGGAACTGTCCGAATGTCTGGGGATTCCCAAAAGCAGCATGTCTCAGCTTCTCAGCACAATGATGCGGAAGCAATACCTGACAAAAGACCAGGCAAACCGTTACAAGTTGGGTCACAAGCTAATCACAGCAGGAAACAGGGCAAGGGTCAGCAATGACATATATAGTGTCAGCATCCCGGTTTTAAAGCAGACCATCCAAAGAACCGGTGAGACCCTGTTCCTGGGGATCCGCTCCGGTAAAGAAGTGATTTATCTTGCGAAAGTTGACAGTGATCAATCGATGAGGACGGCTGCACAGCCTGGATCGAGAAAACCGCTTTATTGCACGGGATTGGGAAAGACGTTTCTTGCATTCGAAAATCGTGAAACATCGGATCGGCTGATTGAAGAAATTGAGATGAAAAGGCATACGCGAAATACCATCACCGATCCTGATGAGCTCAAGAGAGCAGCAGAAAGCTACAGGAACGAAGGCTTTGTCATTGATGATGAAGAAGGTGAGCAGGGGATCTATTGTATTGCCGCTCCGATTTTTGATGAATCGGGAAAGATTATTGCGGCACTTAGCTGCGCCGGCGGAAAGGATAGAATTCTCGAAAAGCACCAGCTGGTGATTGATGAAATCACAGATGCAGCAAAGAGAATTTCAATTACTCAGGGGTATTTGGGAGGTGCGTGAAGTGGATGTTGTATCAATCGGTGAAACCATGGTTGCTTTAATTAATGAGCCGAGGGGGTATATCCGACATGCCGAATCATTTAAGCCCCATATTGCAGGAGCAGAGTCGAATACGCTGATCGGACTCAGCAGGTTGGGCCATCAAGTATCCTGGATTTCTGCACTCGGTTCTGACGAACTGGGAGAACTGATCCTGCGGGCTGTCCGTGCAGAAGGGGTGGATACGTCTCAAGTGCGGCGTACGGAATACCGCACCGGTATCTTTTTCAAGGAGATATTGCCGAACAGCAATGTCAGTGTGACTTATTACCGTGAAGGTTCGGCGGCAAGCCGGATGACCGGCGCAGACCTTGATTTCGAGCAGATCAGGAAAGCCAAAGTCCTTTATTTGACTGGAATTACGCTGGCCATTAGTGATTCTGCAAGAAAGATGCTCTTTGAAATCGTGGACCGGTTGAAAGATGAGCATGTCCGCGTCGTTTTTGACCCGAATATCAGGCTGAAACTCTGGAGTGCAGAAGAGGCGAGAAGCACGATACTGCGATTCCTGCCCTATGTTGACGACCTCATCATTGGGAAAGCGGAAGCGGCACTGCTGCTCGGTCATCATGATCCTGTCCGGGCCATCGAAGATTTTAAGAATATCGGCTGCAAGAATGTTGTCATCAAGCTTGGAAAGGAAGGGGCTGCCTACTTTGTCAATGGCGAGTCAGGAAGAGTAAGTAATCCCCAAATCTTTGAAGAAATCGATCCGGTAGGGGCAGGGGATGCCTTCAGTTCCGGATACGTATCCGGCATCCTGAACGGGAAGCCTCCTGAGCAGTCGGTGAAGGAAGCTTGCTTCCTGGGCGGTTACATCACGCAGTTTACCGGTGACTATGAGGGGTTCCCGTCAAGAAAACAGCTGTCGGTGCTGCTGAAAACAATTAATTCTGATGAAACAGTGGAGAGGTAGGCGAATTTGAATGACTGTCCTTCAACAAATCATTGAGCACAGGATGATCGGGATTATCAGGGGTTATGGAACGGAAGATACCGTGAAGATTGTAGAAACACTCGTACATAACGATTTTTCGGTTATTGAGGCAACCCTGAATTCACCCGATGCCAAAAACACTCTTCGTGTTTTGAATGAGGAGTTCGGTGATCGCATCCTTCTCGGTGCAGGGACCGTGCTTACAAAAGAAGATGCAAAAGAATGTATTGATATCGGGGCCAAATTCCTTCTTGCTCCCGTATACAGTCATGAAATCCTGCAGCTTTGCAGTGAAGAGAACGTTCTTTACATTCCGGGTTGCTACACACCAACCGAAATCTACAATGCCCATTCAAACGGAGCTGAACTCATCAAAGTCTTTCCTGCAGGAGGTCTGAAGGAAAGCTACATCAAGGATGTTTTGGCTCCTCTGGACATGCTGAATCTACTGCCGACGGGCGGTGTAAATCATCAGAATATCAACCATTTCCTAAAGGCAGGTGCAAAGGCTGTAGGGCTTGGTTCGTCGCTTGTCAGAACAAAACAGGCTGTCAGTAAAGAATTTCTTGATGACCTTGCAAGCCGGGTGAAGTTATTTAAAGAGGAGCTGGATCGATATGAAGATTAAAAGTTACGAATTGTTTACTGTTCCACCGCGCTGGCTTTTTCTTAAGGTGGAAACAGATGAGGGAATTACCGGATGGGGCGAGCCGATCATTGAAGGCAAGGCAGAGACTGTCAAAGCGGCCACGTCTGAAATCTTGGATACATTGATAGGCAAGGACCCCATGAATATTGAAGGCCTTTGGAATGAAATGTACCGTTCCGGATTTTACAGGGGCGGACCCATCCTTATGAGTGCTATATCAGGGATTGACCAGGCCCTATGGGACATAAAAGGGAAATTTTACAATGCACCGGTACATCAGCTTCTGGGGGGGAAAGCGAAGGAAAAGATGAAGGTCTATTCCTGGGTCGGCGGTGACCGGCCAGCTGAAGTCGGGGAAGCATCACTTGAACTTCAGCGCCAAGGAATTTCAGCAGTGAAAATGAACGCAACCGAAGAGCTCCAGTACATAGACAGGCACAGTAAAGTGGATGAAGTCCTAGAGCGCGTTGCCGCAATTCGGGAAGCATGCGGGAAAGATTTTGGAATCGGAATTGATTTTCATGGCCGCGTTCACAAACCGATGGCGAAAGTTCTTGCAAAAGAGCTTGAGCAATTCAACCCGATGTTCATAGAGGAGCCTGTCCTTCCGGAAAACAATGAAGCACTCCGTGACATCGCCATGCATACGGTGATTCCAATAGCAACAGGTGAGCGGATGTTTTCGAGATGGGAGTTCAAGCGGCTACTTCAGGACGGTTATGCGGATATCATTCAGCCCGATCTTTCACACGCGGGAGGGATTACAGAGTGCAAAAAAATCATTTCCATGGCAGAAGCTTATGATGTTGCGGCCGCTCCTCACTGCCCGCTCGGGCCGATTGCACTCGCGGCATGCCTTCAGGTCGATGCTACTTGTCATAATGCGGTGATCCAGGAGCAGAGCCTGGGGATTCACTACAACAAGGGCAATGACATTCTGGATTACGTTTCAGACGTTTCCGTATTTGAGTACGTTGATGGCTTTATCAAGATTCCAGATGGTCCGGGTCTTGGAATTGAAATCAACGAAGATTACGTTCGTGAAAGAAGTAAGATTGGTCACAACTGGAAGAACCCGGTTTGGACACACGAAGACGGCAGCATAGCTGAATGGTAAGGGGGGATTCATAAATGTCTCACGATACATGGCTGATTGTGGCAACTGTAATCGGAATTGCACTTCTTCTGTTCCTTGTAATGAAAGTGAAATTGCAGGCGTTTATCGCATTGCTAATTGCCAGCTTGTTTATTGGTGTTGCAGCTGGTATGGATGTGATGGATGTTGTTGCGACCATTGAAAGCGGAATGGGCGGTACTCTCGGGTTTATTGCTGTAGTCGTAGGCTTAGGGGCGATGTTTGGTGAGTTGCTTAAAGTATCGGGCGGAGCCGAGCGGTTAGCATTAACGCTTGTAAATCGTTTTGGGGAAAAGCGCTCACAATGGGCGCTCGGTCTTACAGGATTCTTGGTGTCTATACCAATTTTCCTTGATGTTGCACTCGTTATTCTTATTCCTATCGTTTATTCGCTCGCACAAAAGACAAAGAAGTCTCTGCTCTACTATGGAATTCCACTTTTGGCTGGCCTGGCCGTCACCCATAGTTTCGTTCCTCCTACACCCGGGCCAATGACGGTTGCTTCGATGCTCGGTGTCGACCTTGGGTGGGTGATTCTTTTCGGTGTGATTGCAGGATTACCTGCAATGGCTATTGCAGGACCAATGTTCGGAAAATATATTGCTGATAAAATCCATCTCGAAGTACCTGATTATCAGAAATTAGATGGTGAGCTGGCGACATTAAAAGAGGAGAAAGACTTGCCGAGTTTCGGCTTGGTGTTCTCGCTCATACTAATTCCTTTACTTTTAATTCTCGCTTCTACTCTGACTGAAGTGATTGTCGGCGAAGGTGGCGGCGCTGTATCGACCGCAATTCAGTTTGTGGGTCACCCGTTTGTCGCACTTATCATCACAGCCCTACTCACTTTCTGGCTGCTTGGAACGAGAAGGGGCTATACAAGAGACGAAGTCCAGACAGTAGCCACCAAATCATTGGAACCGGCAGGAATCATTATCCTCATCACCGGTGCAGGTGGTGTTTTCAAGCAAATGCTGATAGACAGTGGAGTCGGTGATGTTATGGGAAATCTGCTTGCCGGGACAAGTCTACCGCTAATCGTCATCGCGTTCCTTATGACTACATTTGTCCGTGTTGCACAAGGCTCGGCCACTGTAGCCATGGTGACAGGTGCCGGACTTATGGCACCGCTTCTAGATCTTGCACAGGTTTCACAACCTCAGTTGGGTCTGATTGCTATTGCCATAGCGAGCGGTGCTACAGTCTTTTCCCATGTAAATGACTCGGGATTCTGGCTCGTCAACAGGTTCTTTGGAATGACGGAAGCTCAGACATTAAAATCTTGGACTGTCATGGAAACGATTATCGGTTTGGTCGGATTCTCTGTTGTCTTTATCATCAGCTGGTTCATTTAATCCTGAGTTTAATGCAGGGACCGGCTAATGAACAACTTCATAATATAGAAACCGGCATGGAAGGCGGGGAGCTCCCACGAGAAAGAAACGGGATGCCGAGATCCGCTTCATGCGGTAAGCGATCAAGTCCGTGCCGGTTACTTTTTTCATCATGAATATGATGGTCTTCCAGCTCACTCTTATCACGACTGACATCAAGAAGGATCAAGGTTCCTCTATTTAGCAACAAATTCAAACAAAACGGTTTACAAATCCTTTGTCTTTTCGTATGATAGGGTTGTAATTAAAAATAACCACATATTGATTCATCTTCGGGGCTGGGTGAAATTCCCGACCGGCGGTGATGGGGCATTCATGCCCCTAAGCCCGCGAGCCGCAAGGCAGGATTTGGTGAGATTCCAAAGCCGACAGTAAAGTCTGGATGGGAGAAGGTGAAGGCACGGCTGTTTCCGTCTGCATTTTGCGGACAGGTGACGCCTGTATTAAGCTTGCCTTTCTCCCCTGGACGGATTTCCGTTCAGGGGTTTTGATTTGGGGCAGGTGATCGGGGCCGTCGTCCTTCCTTCGTTGAAGAGGATCAACAGAAGGAGAGAAAGTATCATGAAGAAAAATTTGCGCCTGCGGTCGATGATCGCAATTGCCATGCTGAGCAGTATCTCGTTTGTGCTTATGCTGTTCAATTTCCCGCTGCCGCCGTTCCCGGCATTCCTGCAAGTCGACTTCAGTGAAGTGCCGGCCATCATCGCGGCAATCACAATGGGACCGGTAGCCGGTATCCTCGTTGAACTGCTGAAAAACGTTCTGGACTGGCTGTTCTCGGGCAGCCCGACCGGTGTACCGGTCGGCCATATGGCCAACTTCGCAACCGGTGTCCTATTCATCCTTCCGGTATGGTGGGTGTATCACCGCCTGTCTAATGCCAAAGGGATGACGACCGGCCTGATCCTCGGTACCATTTCAATGGCGGTTGGCATGAGCCTGCTGAACTACGTGCTGTTCCTTCCGCTTTATGTGAAGTTCATGAACTTCCCGGTCATGTCGGGCGAGGAACTGTACCAGATGATTGTACTCGGCATCTTGCCGTTCAACCTGCTGAAAGGGATCATCCTTGCAGCCATCATCCTGCTCCTGTTCCGCAGCATGCATCGCTGGATCGAAAAGCAGCGTGCCGTCTTCCTGGGATAACCCCCGGGAGCGGCCCACGAACCTATACCTATTCAGGGACCGTTCCGGAATAAATCCGGAACGGTCCCTTTTCGCATTTCCCGGGACTGTCACAGCCTGCTCCCGAGCATGGCGGCCCGCATGAAAACGGGAAGCTCGCTTACGAAAATATGGGGGGCGCCTCCCAAGTTGATGCACGAAATCGTGAAGTTTACGTAAGAAGTCCGCGTACGAAAAGCACGAACCGCCCTTAAGAAAAATGTACATGGAAAAAACTGCAGCCAAGGGAGCATTGCGCTCTCCTTGGCTGCAGTTCGACAGATAATATTCCGGTCAATCTTCGTACTTCAGCGGATCTCCGTCAAACGGGGCATCCGCGATTTTGATGGAGTCTGTCGGGCATCCGTCGAGGGCGTCTTCCATATCCTCGATGAGCAGTTCTGGAACTTCGGAAGTGCCCGTGTTATCATCAAGGATAACAAATGACAGGCCCATATCATCATAATCATATATATCAGGGGCGGCTGCGCCGCAGGCCCCGCATGCGATGCACGTATCCTGATCGACGATCGTGTACTTCGGCATAGTGGGTCTCTCCTTTTATCTAGTGAATCCCGTGTCCTGCATTCGGCAGAACCGGCTTTGCATCAATACCAATGATAACACTTTATACCGCGGAGGCGTGCCATGAGCTTCGATGACATTTTATTGAACATCATCAGCCGTCTGGACGGCGAGCGCTACAAGCACGCCGCCTTCCACCTTATGAAGGGGAAGCGGTCGGGCCAGACGCTCCAGGACACGGAGTATTACAGGCTGCATCCGTTTTTCGGGATGCTGCCTTCTTTGCATTCAAATGATTTTGACCTGGCCTACCGGCGGCTGCTTTCTTCCGGTCTGATTGCCGAAGAAGAGGATAAGACCGTTTTTCTGACCACGGCCGGTAAAACGAGGGCCGCGTCAATCGGACCGGTCCGACTGAACGGCTGGGTATACCGGGGCATGGAGCAGCTGTTTTTCGCAAGGCTCGCCCTTACCGTGCAGACAGTTTCCCATCTGTCGGCGGGGGACCGGACGTTCATGCCGGTTACCACTGATCCGGTTGTTCAGCGGGAGGTAAGGCATCTGTTTGCGACCATCCTCAGGGGAAGAACGCCCGAGGACATTGCATTGGAGGTTCGCAACGGATTGGAAGCCACGGGGTTGGGGGACGACCGGCTCTCCAGGTTTGTCTCCCGCCTGACGGGAAAAGGCATGTCCGGCTTGACTTGGCGTCAGCTTTCCGAACTGACTAGTATGCCCGAAATGGATCTGAAGGTAGAATGGGTGGAAACGCTCCATATCTGGCTAGATGGGATTGCAGAACGGCCGACTCCGCTGCTTTCCGCTCTCTCGCAGGGCGTCCGTGCGGAAAGTCCGCTCACCGGTTCTGCCAAGAAAACAGAAGAGCTATACCGGGCCGGGTTGAGCATGGAGGAAATTTCTCAGCAAAGAAACTTGAAAATGAGCACAATCGAAGATCATTTCGTCGAAATCGCGATTAATGATCAGAAGTTCCCGCTTCACAAATTCACGGAGACGGAAAACGTAGAGGCTGTCAGAAACGAAGCCGGCCGCCTGGCCACTCGCAAGTTGAGCGTTCTGAAAAGGTCGTTTCCCGGACTCAGCTATTTTCAGCTGCGCCTGATCCTCGCACGGCTCGGAAAGGAGGATGGCGATGATGGACATGACAATGCGGGAAAGTCTGAACAGCCTGCTCAAACAGGTCACAGGATTTGATGAATTCCGTGAAGGTCAGGAAGAGGTCATCCATTCGGTGATCAGTGGACATGACACGATCGCCGTTTTGCCGACAGGGGCCGGCAAATCGCTCTGCTATCAGTTGCCTGTCCATGCACTCGGCGGGACGGTGCTGATCGTCTCGCCTCTTCTGTCACTAATGGAGGATCAGGTGGCCCAGTTGAAGATGAAAGGGGAAAAGCGGGTCGCGGCATTGAACTCGTTCCTGACTCCAAAAGAGAGGGCTGAAGTGCTTGCCAATCTCGGCCGGTACCGATATCTCTTTACCTCGCCGGAAATGCTGGTTCAGCCCTATATTTCCGGACGGATCAAGCAACTCCGGCTAGCCTATATCGTTGCGGATGAAGCACACTGCATCTCACAGTGGGGGTTTGACTTCAGGCCTGACTACCTCAGGATGAGAGAGTGGCTCGGCACCTTGGAAGACAGGCCGCCTGTCCTGGCACTGACGGCGACCGCCTCGGAAAAGGCCATCCGGGATATTGCGGACTACCTGCTGATGGAGCAGCCGCAGATGTTCATCCACCCGCCGGACCGTCCCAATATTGCAATGGAAATCGTCAATCTGGAAAACCGGGAAGAAAAAACAGAGTGGATCCTGGAGAACCTCTCCCGGTGGAAAGGACCGGGCATCATCTATGTACAGTCGAGGAAGCGGGCAGAAGAGCTTTCCGATCTCCTGAGAAGCAGAAAGGTGCGAACGGCAGCGTTTCATGCCGGCATGGAAAATGAAGACCGGATCCTTGTTCAGCATCAGTTTCTGAACGGGGAACTGGAATGGATCTGCGCAACAAACGCATTTGGAATGGGCATCAACAAGTCAGATATCCGTTGGATCATCCATGACCATTTGCCTTCATCAGCAGCACAATATATCCAGGAGGTCGGCAGGGCCGGAAGAGATGGCGGCCAATCATTGGCCACTCTCTTGTATTCGCGAGGCGATGCCGATACTGCGGTATTTATCGCCGTTGATGATCTGCCTGAGCCGGAAACCGTCCGGTTTATCGGAAGGTGCATGGCAGAAGGCATGGACATTGTTGAAGTAGGGGAGCGTGCCGGGCTTTCTGAAACAGCGCTCCGCGTTGTTTCCTATTGGCTGGAAAGACTGGGAACGGAAAAGGCTGCGACACAGATGGGGTGGCTAGCCGAAGCGAAACGGAAAGAAATCATCTCGATGGTCCATTTTGCAGAAGGCAGCGGGTGTATCCGTTCAAGGGCGCTTGGCCTGTTCGGGTACTCACCGGCAACCCGTCCGGCGCAATGCTGTTCGGAATGCGGCATCGATCATGCGCGTATCCTAACCGGGAGGACATCCGAAGGAAACACCCCCGGCCTTCATGGCTGGAGGGAACGCATCAACAGTTTGTTCGGAGTTTAAGGTGAGGAATAACATTTACTTTTATGACATCATTCGTCATAATATGTGTACGTACCTTTTATTGGAGGGTGACGGCCATGACGAATGATGACTTCAGGCAGAAATTCGAGCAGCACCGCAAAGAAATCGCGGTGACCGACGACAAAGATGCCGAGGACAAGCCGATGACCAGAGCTGAACTGTTCGGCCGTAAGGAACAGTCAGCCAAGAAAAAGCAGAATGCCGGCAAGACAGCCGGAAAAAAGAACAGGCCAAAAGGAAGCGCGCTGATCAACACGTTGTTGATTCTGTTCATGCTGATTCCGATTTCGCTATTTATCTATGTCTATAAATTTTACGACCCGATGGATAGCAGCAATGCAGCCGAACTCGAACAAAATCTCGAGGTCGAGACGTCCGTCGCCGGGAAAGATGCCAAGCCGCCGGAAGAAGGCGGCGCCGTTTCTGATGAAGATGAGCAGGAAGCTGATCAAAAGGCGGAAAAACAGCTTCAAGAGGAACAAAAACGCAAGGAAGAACAGCAGAAGCTCGAGGAACAGAAAAAACTGGAAGAACAAAAAAAGCTGGAAGAGCAAAAGCGTCTCGAAGAGCAGCAGCGTATTGAAGAACAGAAACGCAAGGAAGAACAGGCCCGGATTGCCGAGCAGAAAAAACGCGAAGAGCAGCAGAAACTTGAACAGCAGCGGCAGGAGCAGGAAAAAGCGAAGGAAAAGCAGCAGACCAAGCGCGGTTCCCACACCGTGCAGCCGGGGGAGACACTTTACCGCATTTCGGTGAATTATTACGGTTCCGGTGATGGTGTTGAGAAGATCAAGCGTGCAAACGGGCTGTCCTCCAATGAAATTTCCGTGGGACAGACAATCATTATTCCTTAAACACCCGAGAAATAAAGGAATGGCTGATCTTCCTGCAGAATAAGGATATCCAATGAACGTGATATCAATAGGATGGGGTGGGACGATGTTTGTACGAAGCGTCATGATTCCAAAAGAGAAATGTGTGACCGTCCAGATCGATGAATCGCTAGAGAATGTGCTTGAACTGCTCCGGCGAAAGGATATAGATGCATTGCCTGTGCTGGACGGCGATGAATATAAAGGCATCATCAATCAGTACCTGACATATGAAGCCTACTTCCATTCAGGCAAGGACAGGCAATCGTATCTGTCGGAAACATCGCTGAACGATATCATTATCCGGAAAGACATCACGCTTACGATTGATGACGTCTTCGAGAAATCGTTCGTCGAGATCAGCGACTTTCCGATCATCGCCGTTACCGAAGGTCAGAAGTTTCTGGGGATCGTCACACGTCCGGACATCGTCAACCAGGTAAAAAGCGCGTTCGGCATGAGCCGGAAGGGTGTCCGTATTACGTTTACTTCAGTTGAAACCGAAGGGCAGATCGCCCGTCTGGGGGAACTGCTGCACAAGTATCACGAGACAGTCATCTCTCTGATCACATTTGATGAGACCGACAAGCTTATCAGGCGTATTGTCCTTAAGGTTGAGCAGAATGATAACCTTGGCCAATTCCTGAAGCAGCTCGAGAAAATCGGGTTCCGCGTGCTGCATATTTACGAGGAAGATTGAATCTGCTAATTTCATAGCATTCGGCAGTGGCCTGCGGTGAGCGACCCGAGCTGCTGCCGTTTGCTTTTTTGTAGGGAAACCTTTCGGGATATCCTTAACTTTTTGAAGCGCCCGACGTTATCTTGCATACTTTAGGCCAAGGCGGGCGTCTTATAAAGATAGGGTTCTGAAAGTCCCTGGAACGGGAGTTGGTGCAATGGAATTAAAAACTGTTGGTGCAGTGCTGGCTGCTGCGGCGGGCACTGTACTTGCTGCGATGTATGCAAGCGCCAAGGTGGCCATTCTCAGGGAGCATGATGCCGTGATCCACACTGAACAGGACGGGGAAGGCCCGAAGATCTTGTTTATTTCGGACATCCACCGCCGCCGCGTATCCAGGAAACTCATCAGGAAAGCCGGTGGTCCGTTTGATGCGGTCGTCATCGGCGGGGATTTGGCGGAGGGCGGTGTCCCGGAATCACGTATTCGCCTGAACATCAGGAGGCTTTCTGCGCTTGGTCCGCTTTTCTATGTATGGGGGAACAATGACCGTGAAGTGGGGGAGGCCCTGATACGCTCCGTCATCTCCGATGAGGGAGGAACAGTGCTCGATAATGAATCGGCCGAACTGATGGCAGGTCCCATTCGCTGGATGCTTGTCGGTACGGATGATGAAACTTCTTCCAATGTCGATGTCGATCAGGCTTTCCGGAATGTCAGGCGGGGTGACGCGGTCATTTTCGTCTCACACTCGCCGTCCGTTTTCAGGATGCTTGGGTCCAGGGATCCGGAAGTCCGGATGGCAGGGCATACTCACGGCGGCCAGATTCGGCTGGGACGGTTCGGGATGCTTGAAAAGGGGTTCTTCCGGTCGGATAATGGTAAAGTGGAACTCGTGAGCAACGGCTACGGGACCTCTCTCGTGCCGCTCAGGCTCGGAGCACCTGCTGAATGCCATGTCATCAGGCTCCGCGCGAAAAAGAAGCACAGTAATGGAGAGTTGTAAATATGATTCAGGAAGAAGCTATTATTATTGGCGGCGGACCGTGCGGCATCGCTGCAGCCATCGCATTGCAGGAAGAGGGCATCCGTCCGCTCATTATCGAAAAGGGCAATATTGTCAATGCGATCTACAATTATCCGACCCACCAGACTTTTTTCAGTTCAAGTGAAAAGCTTTCTGTCGGCGATATCCCGTTCATCACGGAGCGGCTGAAGCCGAAACGGAACGAAGCGCTTGTCTATTACAGGGAAGTCGTACGGATAAAGCAATTGCGGGTCAACCGCTTCGAACGAGTTGAAAGTGTGGAAAAAGAGGATGGCGGATTTATCATCAAAACGGATAAGGGCCGATACCGGGCACCTGTCGCAATCGTTGCAACGGGCTACTATGACAATCCGAATTACCTGGGGATCCCCGGGGAGAACCTGCCGAAAGTCTTTCACTATTTCAAGGAGGCACATCCGTTTTTCGATACGGACGTCCTGGTGATCGGCGGCAAAAACTCCGCGGTAGATGCTGCCATCGAACTGAACAAAGCGGGAGCCCGTGTCACTGTCTCCTATCGGGGGACGGAATACTCGCCTAGCGTTAAGCCTTGGGTGTTGCCGGAATTTGACGCGCTTGTACGGAACGGGTCGGTCGACATGCTGTTCGAAACGATTCCTGTCCGGATTACCGAAGAATCCGTCGAGCTAGTGGATCGGGACGGAAGGATCAGCTCGGTACCCAACGATTTTGTGTTTTCCATGACAGGCTACCATCCTGATCATACCTTTCTCCGGAACATGGGAATCGGGGTCGACGGGGAAACCGGACGTCCGCAATACGATCCGGAGACGATGGAGACTTCAGTTCCCGGCCTTTTCATTGCCGGTGTCATCGCTGCGGGGAACAACGCAAACGAAATCTTCATAGAAAATGGACGCTTCCATGGCGGCCTGATCGCAAGAAAAGCAATCGGATATCTAAAGTAAACTAGCCGGATCTGCAGGGAACTCCCCGCAAATCCGGCTTAATCATTAACATAATATTTTTTATGTAACCCCAGAGCCCTTCTTTAACAAGGAAGAAGCGCTGCAATTCAATGACCCGTAAAGGAATCTGCAACCTGTTTCGGGCTGATTCCGGACGATAAGGCAAGAAGCAGCTGAATCCTTGCTTTTTGTCCGCTCAGACCATGAGAGAAGATGACACCTTCCTCTTGAAGCATCCTGCCTCCGCCTTCGTAACCATATACAGGCTGGGCAATTCCGTTGAAACAACGCGAAACGAGTACGACGGGTATTTCGGCTTCCAGCAATCTCCGGAGCCCCGGCATTAGTGAAGGGGGGACGTTTCCCTGGCCAAGCCCTTCTAGAACAATCCCTTCGTAGCCTGCATCTGCGGCGTGAAAAAGGAATTCCGAATCCATGCCGGCATACACTTTCAAGAGTGCCACCCGACCCCCGAGTTCCTCCACATGAAAACGGGTGCGGTGGAGCGGGGCGTGGTGATAATGGATATGGCCGTTTGCAACCAGGCCAATCGGTCCGTACTGGGGACTCTGGAATGTCGATACGTTTGATGTATGGGTCTTGGTCACATTCTGGGCAGTATGGATTTCATCATTCAGCACGACGAGGACCCCCATGCCCAAAGATTCATCGTCGGAGGCGACTCTTATGGCCGAAAGAACATTATGCACGCCGTCTGATCCGATCTCATCGGCGCTTCTCATCGCTCCGGTGAGGACTACAGGGATTTCCAGGTCCAGAGTCAGGTCGAGGAAATAGGCGGTCTCTTCCAGTGTGTCCGTGCCATGAGTAATGATGACACCGTCCACCGGCTGTTCGCCGATCATACGCATAATCAATTTCTTCAGCTCCAGCATATGAGCGGGTGTGATGTGCGGGGATGGGAGATTGAAGGCCTCGATCTCGATGATTTCATCCGCAAGTCCGAGTTTATCAATTTCACCGAGTAGAGGATTATTCAGGCCCGGCGTAACGGCCCCCTGTTCGTCGGTGGTCATTGATATCGTGCCGCCTGTATGGACCAGAAGCAAGGTTTTTGTCATTTTGATACCTCCCGGTAGATTCTGACATGTTAAAATAGGATGATGGATGTAGTTCGCAAGGAGGGGGTGACGCCCATGTTTATGCTTTTAACGGTGGCGATCGCCCCGGGCCTCGCGCTGTTCAGTTACTTTTACCTGCGCAAGCAGATTCATAAAGATCCTTCACGGAGCCTGCTTCGGACCTATATTTATGGAATGATGCTGACATTTCCGATTCTCTTTGTCCAGTACGTGTTCGAAGAGGAAGGTGTTTTCAACTCCGTTTTTGTGAGTGATGTGCTGTTCACTAGCGGGCTCGAGGAATTTTTCAAGTGGCTCGTCCTGCTGGTCGTCGTCTATGGTCATGTGGACTTTGAGGATCCCTATGACGGTATCTTGTTTGGCGCATCCGTATCTCTCGGTTTTGCGACCGTCGAAAACATCCTTTTCCTCCTGACGTTCGGTATGAACGAAGCGCTGATCCGTGCGCTGCTGCCCGTCTCCAGTCACGCCCTGTTCGGTGTGGTCATGGGCTATTACCTGGGCCGAGCCAAGTTCGTTGAAGAATCCGGAACGAAGCCGATGCTGTTCCTTGCATTCTTCACCGCATTCGGACTTCACTTCGTCTACAATGCTCTTGTCATGGCGGGAAGCATCCGAATGTATCTGCTGATCCCATTCATGCTCTTCTTATGGTGGTTTGCCCTTAAGCGGGTCAAGCGTGCACACATCCTAAGTGTCGACCAATATATCCGAAAACACCGCACAGTGCGATGACCCGGCGAAAGCCGGGTTTTTTTATACCTTTTACGGTGACAATAAAATGGTCAAGGCTTCAGATTAAGCGTAAAGCGTTTTTCCCCAAGTAAACTTTTTTCATTTGCGCTTTCCCTGTTTATAATCCCCCTATTTTTGCACACGCTATGCAAAAGACCCTCCCGGAACATTCGGGTCGGGCGATGGAAATCACAGGAGGGATTCATGTGCAAACGAAATCGGCGCGCCGAAAACGCAGGCCCGTCCTGGCGGTGCTGGTTCTGGTCATGGCGTTATCCGTTCCGGCCGGCAAGGACGCGTTCACCGCTCAGAATATCGGACGCGGAGCTTTCGGCGATGATGTCATCGAACTGCAGGCACGCCTTCAATGGACGGGGTTCTATGATGGGAAAATCGACGGAAAGTTCGGTTATGGGACATACTGGGCTCTCCGGAACTTCCAGCAGGCGTATGGCCTTCCTATTGATGGTGTGGCCGGCGCAGGAACGAAAGAAAAACTTGTGTCTGTTTCAAAGTATCACAAAGACTTTGTCATGAACAATATCGAAGCGGGTAAAGCTTTCACCCATTATGGCGGAACGCCGCTTGAGGCTCAGGTAAAAGGCGGAGGCAATGGTGGGGGCGGCGGAGGCGGGGGAGGCGGGCAAACCGCCAATATCCCGCCCGGCTATAGTGATCAGGACATCCAGCTAATGGCCAATGCGGTGTACGGGGAAGCGCGCGGCGAACCATATGAGGGGCAGGTGGCCGTGGCCGCGGTCATTCTGAATCGGCTGGAACATGCCGACTTTCCGAATACCGTGAGCGGAGTCATCTTCCAGCCGCTCGCCTTTACTGCAGTTGCTGACGGTCAAATCTGGCTCACGCCAAACGAGCGCGCCAAAGAGGCCGTCATCGATGCGATAAATGGTTGGGACCCGACAGAGAATGCCATCTATTACTTTAATCCGGTCACAGCAACAAGCGAATGGATCTGGTCGAGACCACAGATCAAAAAAATCGGGCAGCATATCTTCTGCATGTGAGGGATCCCCATGAAAAAATTGATATTTGTACTCGCCTATACGGTTGCCGCCCTGGCCATCTTCTCTTGGTCGGCCAACGCCAAAAATGAGAGGCTGACCCTTCTTTTGAACGGCCAGTATACCGACAAACTGTCGGAGGCGACCGAACAGATGAATGAACTGGAACAGGAAGTCAGGAAGGTCCTGCTTTATCAGGATCAAACTGCGGCAACGGAGCCGCTCGACAACATCTGGAGATTGTCCTCGGAGATCCGCAACAACATCTCCTCGCTGCCGCTTGACCGTGAGTTTTCTTCGGAATGGATGAATTACCTTACAAGGCTGGGAGATTACGCAGACCTGGCCAAAACCGGTGCAATTCCCCAAGAAAAATGGGGAAAGGCACTTGGCAATGCAGCTGCGAACCTTGATGAGTTCTCAACCGAATGGTCCTCTGCGACTAAGGGCATGTTTGCCGGAGGCACCGGCCCGGAAAGCTGGTTTGCACAATTGGAAGGTGAAAAGCCGGACAAGCGCTGGGCCGATCTCGGGCAGGCCGTGAAAACCTATTCCGAGAGTGATTTCCCTCTGACTGCCAGCGAACATGATGAGCAGAAGAAAAAAGATCTGAAGCATCTTGAGGATGAGCCGATCGGACGGGACAATGCGCTCAGCCGGTTCAAGGAACTCTTCCCGGAGTATGACAACGCCACCGTCCATGTAAGCCAGAGCGAACCGGATGCGCCGTATCCGTTTTATCATATCCGCTTCCAGGACGGGGCGAGGATCGGTTATGCAGACTTTACCGAGCGCGGCGGCCACCTGCTTTCACTGCTTGTTGAGCGGCCTGTCGGCGAGGATGTCCTGCCTGAGGCGGACATCCGCAAGCGTGCGGAAGAATTCCTCCGTCAGGCGGGGTATGAGGATCTGGTCTTTGAGGAATCCCGGGAAAACAGCCATTTCTGGCACCTTAGCTTTGTGCGGGTGGATCCGGATACCGGCGGAAAGGTGTTTGCAGACGGCATCCAGGTAAAGCTTGCAAAGGACGATGGAGAAGTTCTCGGTGTCAATGCAATGGAATATATCCAGAAAGAAAAACTTAAGGCCCAGCCGATCAACCCGTTCGATCCGAAAGATTTCTTCACTGACGGAACGGTGGTCCAGTCGGAAGAGCTCGGATACACTGCCAACCATGAACTTGTCCAGCGCCTATGCCATCTTCTTGTCGTCACCAAGAAGACCGGCGGCAGGACGGACACCTACAGGCTCATGGTCGACACAGAAACCGGAGAAGTGCTAAAGAGCGAAATCCTGCGCTGAACCGGCGAAAAGTCCCCGCCATCGGGGGCTTTTCGTTTTTTGATATGGTACAATGAGGTCGAATTGACTTGAGGAGAGTTGAACGAGATGACGAACGAAATCCGCATTGCGATAGACGGACCCGCCGCCGCGGGAAAAAGTACGATTGCGAAGTTAGTAGCCGAGAAATTAGGTTATACATATATCGATACGGGCGCCATGTACCGGGCGCTGACGTATAAAGCGATCAGAGCGGGCATAGATTTGGACAAGGCCGCCGATGTGGAGGCTCTTCTGCCGGGGACCGAGATTGTGCTAAAGGCCGGTGACAAAGGACAATCCGTCTGGCTGGATGGCCAAGACGTGACGGACGAAATCCGTACCGATGCCGTGACAAACGGGGTATCCGCCGCTTCTGCCCATGCAGGTGTGCGCGCCTACATGGTAGATGCGCAGCGCAAGATGGCAGAAGAAGGCGGCGTCGTCATGGATGGGCGTGATATTGGGACGGCTGTGCTGCCCGATGCCGAACTTAAGGTCTTCATGACGGCAAGCGTTGAAGAGCGTGCGCGCCGTCGCCACGCTGAAAACTTGAGACGGGGATTTGACTCCTCCCTTGAACAGTTGGCACAGGAAATTGCACTCCGGGACAAGAAAGACAGCGAACGCGAAGTTTCACCGCTTACCCAGGCGGGGGATGCTGTGCTGCTCGACACGACATCGTTGTCGATCAGTGAAGCGGCAGATGCGATCATGGAGCTTGTCAGGGAGAAGGTGGACTGATGGACTTCTATCATTTCGCAAAGTCGGTCGTCTATGGCGTACTTAAACCGCTGTACCGGCTTGACGTGAAAGGGACCGAACACTTCCCCGTGGAAGGGGGCGTCCTCGTCTGTGCGAACCATATCGCAGACCTGGACCCTCCGGTTGTCGGAATCACCGCTCCACGGCCGATCAATTTCATGGCAAAGGCGGAACTCTTTGAAGCCCCTGTTTTGAAGAATCTATTGTCCAACCTTCACGTCTTTCCGGTCAAGCGGGGGCTCAGTGACCGGAACGCCATCAGAACGGCGATCGGCTTGCTGAAAGAAGGACAGGTCGTCGGAATGTTCCCGGAAGGTACCCGTAGAAAAGATGGAACCCTCGGCAAGGGCATGTCCGGAGCCGGCTTTTTCGCATTAAAGGGCGGCGACGCAGTCGTCGTCCCATGCGCAATCATCGGCCCATACCGACCGTTCCGCAAGCTGAAGGTCCGCTATGGCAGACCCCTTGATATGACGCCATTCAGGGAGCGCAAAGCAGGAGCCGAAGAAGTGACGGAAGCAATCATGGAAGAAATACGCCTGCTCATCGAAAAAGAAAAATCGGGCAAATAAGCTTAATATTTTGTTTTTACAGGCGTTTTCTAATAAAATGGGGTAAGGAACCTTTATGGAGGAGGACTTAGGCATGAGTGAAGAGATGAATAACATGGAGCAACATATGGAAGAGCAAGAAATCCGCGATTTCAAAACTGGAGATCGCGTAACCGGGAAAGTTGAAAAGATCGAAGATAAATCGGTGACGGTTACAATCCCCGGGGCACCATTTGACGGTGTCATCCCGATCAGCGAACTGTCGAGCCTCCATATTGAAAAGGCATCCGATGCAGTCCAGGTTGGCGACATCCTGGAGCTCATCATCCTCAAAGTAGAAAACGATAATGAGAACTTCGTCCTGTCGAAGCGCAAAGTCGATGCAGAAGCTGCTTGGGATAGCCTGAAGGAGAAGTTTGACAGCAACGAAACTATCACTGCTGAAGTGAAGGACGTCGTCAAAGGCGGCCTCGTTGTGGACCTCGGCGTCCGCGGCTTTGTCCCGGCTTCCCTTGTTGAAGACCACTATGTGGAGTCGTTCGACGATTACAAGGGCCGTGAAATGACATTCAAGATTGTCGAGATGGACAAGGAGAAAAACCGCCTGATCCTCTCCCACCGCGCTGTAATTGAAGAGGAGAAGGACGCCCAGAAGGGTGAAGTCCTGAACAACATCCAGGAAGGCGATGTCATCGAAGGTACAGTTCAGCGCATAGCTTCGTTTGGCGCATTCGTCGACATCGGCGGTGTGGACGGGCTTGTCCATATCTCCCAGGTCGCGCACGGCCACGTCGAGCAGGTGAGCGATGTTCTCTCCGAAGGCGACAAAGTGAATGTCAAGGTCCTTTCCGTGGACCGCGACAACGAACGCATCTCGCTTTCCATCAAGGAAACACTCCCTGGACCGTGGGAAGACATCGAGGAAAAAGCGCCTAAGGGCTCTGTTCTTGATGGCGTTGTAAAGCGCATTGTCTCCTATGGCGCATTTGTCGAAGTGTTCCCTGGCGTGGAAGGACTTGTCCACATTTCCCAGATGGCCCGACACCACATCGGCACGCCTCATGAAGTCATTGAGGAAGGCCAGACCGTCCAAGTGAAGGTGCTCGACGTCAACAAGCAGGACAAGCGCCTCTCCCTCAGCATCAAGGAGACACTTCCGCGCGAAGATCGCCGCGAAGCACAGCCTGACGAATACGAGATGCCGGAAGAATCAAAAGGCTTCTCCATCAGTGACGTCATCGGTGACAAACTGAAGGGCTTCCAGGACTAAGATTTAAGGACAAACAAATCAATCCACGGTGATGGCGATCCACAGCCATCACCTTTTTGTTTGATTTATAGGATGAACTGAAATTCCATGCTGCTATTGAGCAGTTATGCGAGAATTTCTCCATTGAGTATGAAGGGCCGGCGAAACTTAGCAGCAGCTTGTGCAAAAAGCCAGCCTGAGGGAAAAGCCACTCTATCGAACTTTTTAAAAGCTCATTGATTGGCAGTCACAGTCACCAATACCGATTTATATTTTCTGAAAAACAGTCTGACGTGATAAATGTTCAGAAAAGCTGTAATATCAAGGTTCTGTGACAGTGGATGTTATCATCTGTTTACTGAAACGTTTTGTTGTATAATGACACAAGAAGAAACCGGAAGGGTGGAACAGATGACCAAACCGATTGTAGCGATCGTGGGGCGGCCGAACGTCGGCAAGTCAACGATCTTTAACCGCATTGTCGGCGAACGGATCTCGATTGTCGAAGACGTCCCGGGTGTGACGCGAGACCGGATATACAGCCCCGCAGAATGGCTGAATCATGAATTTAACTTGATTGACACAGGGGGCATCGATATCGGGGACGAGCCGTTCCTGGAGCAGATCCGCCAACAGGCTGAGATCGCAATGGACGAAGCCGATGTCATCATCTTCCTGGTAAACGGCCGTGAAGGCGTGACTGCCGCAGACGAACAGGTAGCGAAAATCCTCTACCGCACGAAGAAACCGGTCGTCCTGGGCGTCAACAAAATTGATAATCCGGACATGCAGAGCATGATCTATGACTTTTATTCGCTCGGATTCGGCGAGCCATTCCCGATTTCCGGTTCCCATGGTCTTGGGCTGGGCGACCTGTTGGATGAAGCCGTACGCAGCTTTCCTGAAGACGAGGAGGAGAGGATCGAAGATGACGTCATCCGTTTCTCCCTGATCGGACGGCCGAACGTCGGCAAATCTTCCCTGACAAACGTTTTCCTTGGGGAGGAACGGGTTATCGTAAGCGATATCGCAGGCACCACACGTGATGCAATCGACTCCGATTTCGTCCATGACGGCCAGAAGTACAAAGTCATCGATACGGCAGGCATGCGCAAAAAGGGGAAAGTGTACGAATCGACCGAGAAGTACAGTGTCTTACGTGCACTCCGTGCCATTGAACGTTCGGATGTTGTTCTTATCGTCCTGAACGGTGAAGAGGGCATCCGTGAGCAAGACAAGCGGATTGCCGGCTATGCTCATGATGCAGGCCGCGGCATCATCATTGTTGTAAACAAATGGGATGCGGTCGAGAAGGACGAGAAGACGATGAACCGGATGACTGAAGAGATCCGGAAAAACTTCCAGTTCCTTGATTATGCACCGATCGTCTTTGTATCCGCCAAGACGAAACAGCGCGTGCTGGCCATCCTCGAAACGGTCAACATGGTTAGTGAAAACCATGCGCAGCGCATTCAGTCCAGCATCCTGAACGAAGTGATCGAGGATGCTGTGACAAGGAATCCCGCTCCGTCCGATAAGGGACGGAAGCTCAGGATCTACTACATGACCCAGGTCCAGGTGAAGCCGCCGACATTCGTGGTCTTCGTCAATGACCCGGAGATCATGCATTTCTCTTATGAGCGGTTCCTTCAGAACAAGCTCCGTGAGGCATTCGGTTTCGAGGGAACGCCGATCCGGCTCATCACAAGAAAACGCAGCTGATTGACGGAAAGGATTTGAACACAATGAACAAAGTCGCCGTATTGGGGGCAGGCAGCTGGGGCACCGCCCTCGCAGCAGTCCTCGCTTCAAACGGTCACGACTGCACGCTCTGGTCACGCCGGGCAGAGCAGGCGTCAGAGATTACCGAAAAACACACGAACGAGAAGTACCTGCCGGGCGCCGTTTTGCCGGAACAGCTCAAGGCGGACCATGAACTGGGCAGAGCGGTAAGCGGTGCATCGGTCATTATCATGGCCGTTCCGACCAAGGGGGTCCGGGAAGTATGCCGGGCGCTGAACAGCGTACTGGACAGGCCTGTCCTGTTCGCCCATGTTTCCAAGGGAATTGAACCCGATACGCACAGGCGCATCAGCGAAGTGATGGAAGAGGAACTGGACCGGGCGGTCTGCGAAGGGATCGTCGTCTTGTCCGGACCAAGCCATGCCGAAGAGGTGATCCGGAACCAGCCGACTACCGTGACGGCCGCCGCTAAGGACATGGAGCATGCAAGACAGATTCAGGACCTGTTCATGAACCAGGACTTCCGCGTCTATACAAATGATGACGTGGTCGGTGTCGAGATTGGCGGAGCCCTGAAGAATGTCATTGCGCTTGCTGCGGGAGTCACAGACGGCCTTGGCTTTGGCGACAACGCCAAGGCGGCCCTGATCACCCGTGGACTTGCAGAAATCACCCGTCTGGGTGTTGCAATGGGGGCCAATCCGCTCACTTTTTCCGGACTTTCCGGCCTTGGTGACCTGATCGTCACATGCACGAGCGTTCATTCCCGTAACTGGCGGGCGGGCAATATGCTCGGCAAGGGCAAGAGCCTCGATGAAGTGCTTGACAGCATGGGCATGGTCGTCGAAGGCGTCCGGACCACACAGGCTGCCCATCAGCTTTCCGTCGAATGCGGCGTGCCGATGCCGATTACCGAAGCGCTCTATGCCGTCCTGTTCGAAGGGAAGAAGCCGATCGATATGGTAGACCTTCTTATGGGACGGATGAAAAAACATGAAACAGAAGATCTGACCGGCTGGTCCTGATGCCTGCCGGTCCTGAAAGGTGGACCCGTTTTGTCATCCCTGGATAAAATGTGGCTGTCATTCTATGCGATAGGGGCTATGTTCGTCTGCATCCTCCTCGTCACGATCAGCCGCAATAAGATAAAAAACAAACTGCTGAAATTTGTTTTCAGCCTCACAGCATTTCTCCTGCTGCTCTTTGGATTCTTCTCGATGGTCTATCTCGTCTTCAATGGGCCGACAGGGGGATGAACGGCATGAAAAAAATATGGGTCATCCTGTCAGCCGCTGCAGTTCTCCTGCTGTCCGGGTGCATGTATCCGGACAGCGAACGTGCCGGTACAACGATTCCTTACGAAGAGCAGCTGAGGGCCGTCCAGTCTGCAGTCGAGCAGTACCGTGACAACAGCGGAGGGCTGCTGCCGATCAAGACTCGCGACCAGGACGTGGACGCGTTCATCAAGTACCCGATTGATTTTTCGAAAATCGTACCGGCCCATCTCGAGAAGATTCCGTCGAATGCCTATGAAACCGGAGGGATCTATCAGTATGTCATCATGGACGCTGAAGAAAATCCGACCGTGAAGCTCGTCGACCTTAACGGTCCCGAGCGGATCAGGGAATTGAATCTCCGGAAAAGCGTAAACGGTCACGTGCCGATCGAAGAGATGCTGACGAAAGATGTATTCCTGCCGAACTTCTCCGCGATGGGCCTGCGTGAAGCACCGACAGTGAAAAGTCCATACAGCGACCGCGAACTTCCGGTCATTCTTTCTTCAGACGGAAATTTCTACATCGACTACACGGCGGACCTTCACGATGCAGTTGTTTCCGGAGAAGCGGATGTTAAGCCGGGAGAAGATATCCGGCATATTCTTTACGATGAAAACCCGGTTCTCCCAGCGTACAGCCTGCCGTATACGGTGGACGATGAAGGCAATGTCATCTTCATGACCGAAAAATAATTGCGCTTCGTGCTTTTGCATGAAGCGCTTTTTGCATGCATACAATGAATTGCGCAGAAAAGGAGGGCGAAAGGTTTGAGCGAAGCATTGTATGAAGAATTGGCAAAACGCACTGACGGGGATATTTATATCGGCGTTGTCGGCCCTGTACGGGTCGGGAAGTCGACGTTCGTAAAACGGGTCATGGAAGAAGTCGTCATTCCGAATATGGTCGAGGAAGCAGACAGGACCCGGGCGCAGGACGAATTGCCGCAAAGCTCACCGGGACCGGTCATCATGACTGCAGAACCAAAGTTTGTCCCGGCACGGGGGACAGGCATCTCGGTCGGCGATGGAGACCTGACATTCCAGATCCGCCTTGCGGACTGTGTCGGGTATGTGATCGATGGCGTAAAGGGACATATGGATGACGACGGGCCGAAATACGTCCATACGCCTTGGCACAATGAGCCTGTGCCGTTCGAGGAGGCAGCACGGATCGGTACCGACAAGGTCATCCGCGACCACTCGACAATCGGCATTGTCATGACGACGGATGGCACAGTGAACAACATCCCAAGGGCAGCCGCACTTAAAGCGGAAGAAGAGATCGTGGGCAAGCTGAAAGAAATCGGAAAACCGTTTGTCATTGTCCTGAACAGCCGGATGCCTGCGCACTCGGAGACCGTCGCACTCCGCGACGAACTGACAGATAAGTACGAGGTTCCGGTCATCGCCATCAGTGCAGATCAACTGAATGCAAACGAGATCCAGCTGATCCTTCAGGAAGCGCTGTTCGAGTTTCCGATTTCCGAAATCGAGCTTCAGAAGCCTGAGTGGATGGACGTTCTGGCTGATGATCATTATCTGAATACATCGATCAGAAGCAGGCTGGACGAAGGGCTTTCCGCAGTTTCCAAAATTCGTGACGTCCAGCGACTCGCCGCTTCGATCCAGGAAGAGGATTTCGTCCGCCGTGCGGAGGTGGTCAGTGTCGACGCCGGGCAGGGCAAGGCGAACATCCGAGTCGAGACCGAAGATGGAGTATTCCACGAAGTGTGCGATGAGATGATGGGCGAACCGATCCGGACGAAAAAAGACTGGCTGCTGTTTATCCGCGATGCGGTCAAGTCCAAGGAAGCGTTCGGGCAATATGAAGAAGCGATTGAATCCGCCAAGAAAACGGGATACGGGGTTACCCTCCCTGCGATCAACGACTTCGAACCGACACCGCCGGAACTCATCAAGCAAAACAACTTCTTCGGTGTACGGATGAAGGCTAAGGCACCTTCGCTCCATATCATGAGGATCGACATGGAGGCCGAGTTCTCGCCGCTCATCGGGTCGGAGTTCCACAGTCTCCAACTGCTCAAGGATCTGAAAGAGGCTTATCTGAACGATAGGGCAGCCCTCTGGTCCACCCAACTGTTCGGCACACCGCTTCATGAGGTGATGAAGGAAAGTATCCGTTTCAAGACAACGGCAGTTCCTGAACGGGCGAGAAACAGGATCCGCGAAACCATGGAGCAGATGGTCAACGACGGAAACAAAGGCATGGTCACGTTCATCCTATGAACTCATCCCGGCACCCGTGGAGGTGCCTTTTTTGGGTTTGCGGAAATAAATACAGATAGATATCCTTCGGATTTAATAAAAAGTGCCAGTTTGTTGTTTTGACCAAAAACAAGCACTTATCCAATCACTACGGAGACACTATGACGGATTTCCAGCCTCCATTTCCGCCATTTTATGAACGAAAAATGACAATCCGGCAGTTTAGCATCCTTCAATCGGGGGAAGCATGAGAAACAGGGACACAAAAGGTCCGGAAAGCCCGTGAAACCTGTTGCGGTGCGGGTTTGGTTATGATACAGTTTGAACATGCTTAAGCAAACTTTCTCTTTGAGAGGAGGTGAATGGTATGAACAAGACAGATTTGGTGAACTCCGTAGCGGAAGCGACTGGCCTCTCCCGCAAAGACGCGGTAAATGCAGTTGAATCGGTATTCAGCACAATTTCCGACGCGCTTGCAGAAGGTGAGAAGGTCCAGCTGATCGGTTTCGGCAACTTTGAAGTACGCGAGCGCGCAGCCCGCAAAGGCCGCAACCCGCAATCGGGTGAGGAAATCGAAATCGCTGCGAGCAAGGTTCCTGCGTTCAAACCAGGAAAGGCTCTCAAAGATGCGGTAAAATGATATCCTGACTACATAGGACGGTCCCATTCTTCCGGTTCCGGGAGGGGGGCCGTCCTTTAATGTGCCCCAAATGCGCCCGAAAGAGGGAATGAAGTCACAGCTTTTCGGAAGAACCGGTGAATTGTACCCGAACCCCGGTTATGCTAACATTTAGGAGTGATGCGGAAAAGAAGCCAACGGGCTTCCCAGCCGGTTGAGGCGAGTATTTTCCGTATATGGAGGGACGATAATGGGAAAAATGGACCACGGCAAGATCGAGGAAGCGGTCCGGCTGATTCTTGAAGCGGTCGGGGAAGACCCGGATCGTGAAGGTCTGCTGGATACGCCGAAACGGGTAGCCAAAATGTATGAAGAAGTGTTCTGGGGTATCGGCCAAGATCCCCGGGAGTATTTTAAAACCGTATTTCACGAAGACCACGATGAATTGGTCCTCGTTAAAGATATTCATTTCCAATCAATGTGTGAACATCATCTGCTTCCGTTCTACGGAAAAGCACATGTCGCCTACATTCCTCGCAACGGGGAAGTGGCAGGCCTGAGCAAGCTGGCTCGTGCGGTCGAGGCTGTATCCCGCAGACCGCAACTCCAGGAACGCATCACTGCTGAAGTGGCGGATGCACTGACCGAAATGCTCGATCCGCTCGGCGTCTATATCGTTGTTGAAGCCGAACATATGTGCATGACGATGCGCGGCATCCGGAAGCCGGGTTCGAAAACGGTCACAGCCGCTGCGCGAGGGGTTTTCGACAAGGATGACAGCAAGCGGGCAGAGGTCATTTCTCTCATCAAAATGTCCTGACAACGGCATTTTGCGGGCCTGTTCCTTACTGTGATATGATAGGAAAGATTATAGATAGGAGACTGAAGATGTCACAAAACGATTATATCGTCATCAAAGCCCAGGAAGACGGAGTCCAGGTCATCGGCCTTACCCGTGGGGCGGACACTAAATTCGGTCATTCGGAGAAACTGGACAGCGGCGAAATCCTGGTCGCCCAGTTCACCGAGCATGTATCTGCCATAAAGGTGCGGGGCGATGCAGAAGTGCACTCCGCACATGGCATGGTGAAGGGCGAATCACGGAAATGACGGGCTGCCGTCCGGCTGTCCGGACGGAGGCCGGCAAACCGTCAGATCCGTGTGGAAATGGAGCGGCGGAAGATGAACCCAACAAATCTACATACAGAAGTTGAACAATTGAACGATGAAATCAGCCGGCTGCTGGCGAACCGGACGCTTCTGAAGCATACCGGGCGGCCGGTTGTCCCTGTTCCGGTCCTGACCTCCCTTCTGCTGCCGAAATTCTTCGGCGAACAATGGGAGGAAAAGGACCGGCTGTCTGCTGTTGCGGCAGGTGCACTTTATGCTGCGTTCTCCGCACACGATTCAATCGGCAGGGAGGCGTCGGAAAACCTTCAGGGACAGCTGACAGTTTTGGCAGGTGACTACTACAGTGGAGTCCATTACCGCATCCTTGCAGAAATGGAAGATATCCATCTGATCCGCGGGCTCTCAGCGTCGGTCACTGAGATGAGTGAAAGGAAAATCCGCCTTTATGAACACCGTGAGGGAGATTCTCCGGAACCGCTTTTGTCTTATATCGAAACGATTGAGTCCGGGACGGTTTCCGCTTTTCTGATGGAACGGGGGTATGGGCAGTATGAAGCGGCAGCGCGGCATGGGCTGACCGCCTGCCGGCTTCACGGTGAATCCCGGATCCTCCGTGAAGGGGGGCGCACGCCATTTTTGAATGCCTTTCTGCGTTCAGAAGGCATCAGCGGCAACCCTGCGGAGGCTGCCCGGGTTCTGGACCGCTGCCGCCAGTTTCACGCCGGCCGGCTGATTGAAGAAACCGCGACGTTTGGAAACCGTACGGGAGACCTGGTGCCGGCAATCGCCGGAATCTACCGTATCACCGAACCGGCTTCCATACAGACGGGAAAAAAGGATTGAGCAGTTTGGAGACACAAAAAGAGCGACGGGTCCATGACGTGTTTGAGAAGATTTCGGATAACTACGATACGATGAACTCGGTCATCAGTTTCCAGATGCACAAGGCATGGCGCAAAGAAATGATGGCAAAGATGGAAGTCACAAAAGGGGCTTCCGCACTCGACGTATGCTGCGGAACAGGTGACTGGACCATTGCACTGGCCGATGCTGCGGGATCATCAGGAGAAGTGACCGGCCTTGACTTTTCGGCCAATATGCTGAGCGTTGCGAAAGAGAAGACCGAAGACCGTCCGAACATCCGTCTTGTAGAAGGGAATGCGATGGATCTTCCGTTCCCGGACAACAGCTTCGACTACGTCACGGTCGGTTTCGGCCTACGCAATGTTCCTGATCTCCGGAAGGCGCTTTCCGAGATACACCGGGTACTGAAGCCGGGCGGGATGGTCGCCTGCCTGGAAACATCCCAGCCGACATTGCCCGGATATCGCCAGGCTTTCAAGCTCTACTTTAACCATATCATGCCGCTTTTTGGACGGCTGTTTGCCAAGAGCTACAAAGAGTACCAGTGGCTGCAGGAATCCGCGGACACGTTCCCGGACGCACGGACGCTTGCCGGAATCTTCGCGGATACCGGATTCGAAGGCATCCGCTACAAACCGTTCAGTGGCGGGGCGGCTGCAGGGCATATCGGGTACAAGCGGAGATAACGAGAACTAAAAGCGGGGAAGGTTTTTCTCTTGGAGAAGTTGAAACTCAAGTCCATCTACTCAGAGTTCCGTCCGGATCTCGAATATATTGAGCGAGAGCTGAATCGGTCGGTCCATTCGGAATCTCCCATGCTGGAAGGAGCCTGCCTGGCACTGATCGGTTCGGGAGGCAAGCGGATCCGTCCGGTCTTCACGCTTCTCGCATCCAAATTTGGCGACTACAATCCGGCGGTGACGGCAAAGGCGGCTGTTCCGCTTGAGCTGATCCATATGGCATCTCTTGTGCATGATGATGTCATTGATGATGCCGACCTGCGCCGCGGCGAGCGGACGGTAAAGTCGATGTACGGGAACCATGCAGCCATGTATGTCGGAGATTTCCTGCTCGGCCGGTCGCTTGAGATCATCGGCGAGCTGGAAGACCCGGAAATCCATCGTGTTCTTTCGCAGACCATGATTGAGATATGCGTCGGTGAGATCATCCAGATCGAGGACAAGTTCGCGACGGAGCAGAATCTGAGGGATTACCTTCGCAGGATCAAGCGGAAGACTGCTCTGCTCATAGCATCAAGCTGCGAGTTGGGCGGTCTCGTGGCAGGTGCGGATCCCCAGACGGTCAGGAAGCTGAAACGCTTCGGCTATTATGTCGGAATGTCTTTCCAGATCACAGATGATCTTCTCGACTTTACGGGAACGGAGAAGCAGCTGGGCAAACCGGCCGGTGGCGACCTTCTTTCGGGCAATATCACCCTTCCGGCCATCATCGGTCTCCAAGATCCAAGAATGCGCCCGAGGCTGCTTGACGCGCTGGAAGGCCGCCTCAGCAATGATGGGGTAGCAAAGCTGCTTGACAGCATGAAGGATTCGGAAGCGATCCGGGAATCGGTGCGCATCAGCGACCGGTATCTGGAAAAAGCACTGCGTGAAGCGGAGTCTCTCCCGGATATACCTGACCGGGATTCGCTTATCCGGATTGCGAAATTTATCGGAAAACGGAAATTCTGACCGCACGTGCGCATCTTTTGTTGAAAGTGCGTCCGTGCGAGTGGTACCATTTTGAAGGCGGCTTCGCCGCACACCCTCAACTCACAAGGAGTGTACATGCAAATGGAAAAAACATTTCTCATGGTCAAGCCAGATGGCGTCCAACGTAATCTGATCGGTGAAATCGTCAGCCGCTTCGAAAAGAAAGGCTTCCAACTCGCCGGAGCAAAGCTGATGCAAATCCCTCAGGAGCTCGCAGAACAGCACTACGGTGAGCATAAAGAGCGTCCATTCTTCGGGGAGCTTGTTGAATTCATCACATCCGGCCCTGTTTTCGCAATGGTCTGGGAAGGCGAAAACGTCATCTCGACTGCACGCCTCATGATGGGTGCAACCAACCCGAAAGAATCGGCACCTGGCACTGTCCGCGGTGACTACGCTGTCACAGTCGGCAAAAACATCATCCACGGTTCCGACTCTCCTGAAAGCGCTGAGCGCGAAATCAATCTGTTCTTCAACCAGGAAGAACTCGTTTCCTACGAAAAGCAAATCAACAACTGGGTCAACTGACCCGATGCCCGGCGCCTGCCGGGCTTTTTTTATTTGAACCGGACCGGGTTTTGGGAAGAAAAAGCTCCCCCGATTACTTCTTTTGGTACTTTTTAAAAAGAGAGCGTTTTCATTTGCGGATGGTGTCAGAACCCTTGTGTTTTATGAGAAAATCCGAATGATTCGGTCGGAGGGTTATGTTATAGTGGTAAGAAAATTAAATGTATTTAGAGCCTGGGGGTAGCAGAATGAGATATTTGACAGCGGGTGAATCCCACGGTCCGCAGCTGACCGCAATCATAGAAGGACTTCCGTCCAACCTTGAACTGACGGCGGAGGCCGTCAACCGGGACCTTTCCAGAAGACAAGGCGGATACGGCCGGGGCCGGAGGATGCAGATCGAGAAAGATACAGTAGAGATCACGGCGGGTGTTCGCCACGGAAAAACGATCGGTGCACCGGTCGCACTGACCGTGACGAATGATGACTGGAAACACTGGACAAAGATCATGGGAATCGAACCACTGCCGGAAGATGTCGATCCCGATGACATCAAGCGCCGTGTAACTCGTCCGCGTCCCGGACATGCTGACCTTGTCGGCGGGATGAAGTATGGCCACCGAGATCTCCGCAACGTGCTTGAGCGCTCGTCCGCCCGGGAAACGACCATGCGGGTTGCGGTCGGCTCCGTTGCCAAGAGCTTTCTGAAGGCGCTGGGCATTGAAGTGACGGCACATGTGGCCGAAATCGGCGGCGTGAAGGCCGACATGACCCTCCGGAACGGCAAGACGGTCAATGAGATCCGAGAAATTGCGTCTGCGGATGATGTTTACTGCATCGATCCGGAAGCGTCGGAAAAGATGAAACAGGCGATCGATGATGCGAAGGCAGCCGGCAACTCAATCGGCGGCGTTGTTGAAGTCATTGTCGATGGCTGCCCTCCGGGAGTCGGAAGTTATGTGCAATACGACCGCAAACTGGATTCGAAAATTGCAGGCGCAATGGTCTCGATCAATGCGTTCAAAGGCGTCGAGTTCGGCCTCGGATTCGAAATGGCACGGCTGCCGGGCAGTGAAGTGCACGACGAAATCGAATGGACTGAAGAAGACGGCTACCGCCGCCGCACGAACAATCTGGGCGGTTTCGAGGGCGGCATGACTACAGGCATGCCGATCGTGGTCCGCGGCGTCATGAAGCCGATTCCGACGCTATACAAACCGCTTGAGAGTGTTGATATCGATACGAAAGAACCTTTCAAGGCAAGCATCGAGCGCTCCGACAGCTGTGCGGTGCCTGCGGCCTCCGTTGTCGCTGAACATGTTGTTGCATGGGAAGTGGCAAAAGCCATTTCCGAAACATTCCATAGTGACACAATCGAAGGACTCAAAAAGAACATCGGGGAATTCCTCGCTTACGCACGGGAGTTCTGAAGATGGAGACAGTCAGGGTAGAGACGCAGGAACGCAGCTACGACGTGGTGGTGGGACCTGGCGCGCTGCGGGAGCTTGAGAGCTTTCTTGCCGATGCTGACCGGGTCGCTGTCATTGCGGATGAAAAAGTGTCCGCCCTTCACGGAGACCGGCTGCGTTCGGCTCTGGGCGGAGCGGGCAGAGATGCCGCCTGGCTGGATGTTCCGTCAGGCGAATCCTGCAAAACGCTCGAGTGGTTCGGACACTCACAGCAATTTCTCCTGGAAGCGGGATGCACGAGGAAATCCGTACTGATCGCTTTCGGCGGTGGAGCATGCGGTGACCTTGCCGGCTATGCGGCGGCGGCCTACATGCGGGGAATCCGCTTTATCCAGTGTCCGACGACGATTCTGGCACATGACAGTTCTGTCGGCGGCAAGACCGCGATCAACCTTCCCGGCGGCAAGAATATGACCGGGGCATTTCATCAGCCGATCGCGGTCCTGTACGATACAGAGCTTCTCCGGACGCTACCCGAAGTGGAAATCCGGTCGGGTATGGCCGAGGCGGTCAAGCATGTGCTGATCTCATCCAAGGAAGACGCACCGGAGATGCTCCACACGCTTGAGCTCGACAAAATGGGTGAAGAGGAACTGATCCGCCACATCGTCCGCGGCATCCGCGTGAAAGCGGAAATTGTCGGCCGGGATGAGCGGGAAGGCTCCGTCCGCAAGTATCTTAACTTTGGCCATACATACGGCCACGCCGTAGAGGCGGCTGCGGGCTATGGGGGGCTTACCCACGGAGAGGCGGTCATGATCGGGATGATTTACGCACTGATCCTGAGCGAGCAAAAGGCCGGGGCCGGCAGGGAATTGACCGACGCCCTCCAGGAATTTGCCGCAAGAAACGGTTATCCGCTGAAGTCGGTTAAAGATTATTCATTTGAGGAATTGTTCGGTTACATGAAAAAAGATAAAAAAGCTTCCTTCGGCGACCTCCACTTCGTCCTCCTTCCGGAAGCCGGCGCGCCGTATGTCAGTCGTGTCACGGAAGAGGACTGCCGGGAGGCCGACAGGGAGTTCAGAATACGCACGGGGGTGAGACCGGAATGATGGTAAGGGGCATCCGCGGTGCAACATGCATCACGGCAGATGAAGAGCAGCAGATCATGCAGGAGACCGCCGCTCTCGCTCGGGAAATGGCGGAACAGAATGGGCTGGAACCGGAAGAAATCGTCTCGGTGATCATCTCGACCACAACGGATATTTCTTCGGGATTCCCTGCCAAGGCTGTCAGGACGATGGAAGGCTGGGAGTATGTGCCGGTCATGTGCACCCATGAGATGGATGTGCCCGGTGCGCTGCCTCTCTGCATCCGCCTGCTTATGCATGCGAATACTGTAAAGACTCAAAAAGAAATCAAACATGTCTACAGGAACGAAGCCGTCCGCCTGCGGCCGGATCTGGCCGGTGCGGCTGCGGAAAAGGAGGGAGCAAGATGAGATGGAATCCTCGACTGGAAGGCATGCGGGCCTATGAGCCGGGTAAGACAATCGGGGAGGTCAAGAAAGAGTTCGGCCTTCATCGCATCGTCAAGCTTGCCTCGAACGAAAACCCGTTCGGCTGTTCCGCTGAAGTCAAGAAATTCATCGCGGAAGCCGGACTTGAAACCGCACTTTATCCGGATGGCTATGCGACCGGCCTGCGGGAGGCGCTGTCCGCCAAGCTGGGCATAACCCCCCGGCAGCTCCTGTTCGGTGCAGGATCGGATGAGCTGATCGTCATCCTTTCCCGGGCACTGCTGTCCGAAAACGACAATACGGTCATGCCGTGGCCTTCGTTCCCGCAGTATCGGCACAACGCTCGCATTCAGGGTGCGGAGATCAGAGAAGTCCCGCTCCTTGAAGATTTCAGCCATGACCTTGACGGCATGCTGAAGGCCATCGACGAAAACACTTCAATCGTATGGCTGTGCACGCCAAACAATCCGACCGGGGGCATCATCCCCCAAAAGGACCTGAAAGCCTTTATCCGGGAGGTTCCGGAGCATGTGCTGGTCGTTGTCGACAATGCTTATCATGAATTTGTTACGGATCCGTCATACGGGGATCCGCTTGACCTGGTCGAAGAATTCCCGAACGTTCTCGTGCTTCGCACTTTCTCGAAGGCGTATGGACTTGCGGCATTCCGTGTCGGCTATGCAATTGGAAAGGAAGAGTTGATCGCAAAGCTCGATCCTGTCCGTCCGCCGTTTAACACGAATGTCCTGGGCCAGCAGGCTGCTGCCCTTGCGCTCCGGGACCAGCCGTTCATTGACAGCACCCGTCAGCAGAACGAGGCAGGAAAGGAACAGTACGCCCGTTTTGCGGAGGCGCACGGGCTGAAATGTCCACGCTCGGAAGCGAACTTCGTGCTGATGGAAGTGAAGGGAAGCGCCGACGCTGCTGCAGATGAGCTGCTGAAGCGCGGGTATATCGTGCGCAGCGGCGACAAGCTTGGGACACCGGGATATGTGCGCATCACCGTGGGGACCCGGGAAGATAATGAGGGACTGCTTGCCGCGCTTGAAGAAGTGCTTGCGCAAGGAGTGTCCGAAGCGTAAGCAGTGTTTGATGGGAGTGTTGGGTTTTGTCTGAGTTGAAAGCTGCAATCATCGGCCTCGGCCTGATTGGCGGATCCCTCGCCCTGGCGATCCAGCGCCACGGAAACGTTACAGTCACAGGCTTCGATGCCGATCCGGTGACGCTCCGTGAGGCACAGACGCTTGGTGTGATCCACCATTCGGCCGGATCGGCAGCAGAGGCTGCCGAAGGCTGTGATTACATATTTTTTGCCACACCCGTAAATGAAACAGTGAGGATGCTGAAAGAAGCCGCTTCCGGATGGAATCTGAAAGAAGGCGCCATCCTTTCCGATACGGGAAGCACGAAAACCTGGATCATGGAAGAAGCCGGAAGGTTCGCCGGGGGCAATGCAGTTTTTGTCGGCGGCCACCCGATGGCAGGCTCACACAAGAGCGGCGTGCGCGCAGCCCGTGAGCACCTTTTCGAGAACGCATATTACCTGCTGACACCGGCCGGACGGAAGGATGCTCCGGCTGTGAGGAAGCTGGAATCTTTCCTGTCGGTGACAAAGGCCAAGACGGCGGTTGTCTCCGCAGCAGAACATGACACCATGACAGCCGTCGTCAGCCATTTTCCGCATGTTGTCGCGGCCTCCCTCGTACGCAGGCTTGAACAGGAGACGGAAGAGATGCCGTTCACACGGGAACTGGCTGCTGGCGGGTTCCGCGACATCACGAGAATCGCTTCTTCTGATCCGGTCATGTGGCGTGACATCACTTTGCAAAATCGCGATGAGCTGATCGATCAGCTCGACCTGTGGATCGAGGAGATGAATGCCGTACGAGAAATGATCGAGTCGGGTGACGCCGAATCGATCCATGAATTCTACGGCGGGGCGAAGGCATACCGGGACACACTGCCGGCCAAGTCGCAGGGTGCGCTCTACACGACGTTCGACCTCAATGTCAATATCCCGGACAGTCCGGGTGCGATTTCCGAAATCGCAGGGTCTCTGGCAGATGCAGGCATCTCGATCACGAACGTGCGCATCGTCGAATCGCGCACGGACGTCTTCGGAATCATGGTTGTCAGCTTCCAGACGACCGAAGACAGGGAAAAGGGCCGAATACTGCTGAGCGAACGGACGAATTACGATATCTACATTACCTAACAGGGCAGGGGGCCGGAACAAATGGACAAGATGACACTGAATTACCCGCGGGCACCACTACGCGGCACAATTTCCGTGCCGGGAGACAAATCCATCTCTCACCGGGCGGTCATGTTCGGGGGAATCGCAAAGGGCCGTACGACAGTCTCTGGTTTTCTGCCTGGCGAGGATTGCCTGCGTACAATCGAATGCTTCCGCCTGCTCGGAGCGGATATCAGCCGCAACGGAACGGAACTGGTGATCGAAAGTCCCGGCATAGACGGGTGGCAGGAGCCGGCGGATATTCTCTACACCGGAAACTCCGGCACGACCACACGCCTGATGCTCGGAATCCTTGCCGGCTCACGAGTCCATTCGGTAATTGCGGGGGATGAGTCGATCGCCAAACGGCCGATGAAGAGAGTGACCGGCCCGCTCAAACAGATGGAGGCCGATATCCGCGGCCGCGAGGGGGCCCAGTACACACCGATTTCGGTCCTGGGGGGGCCTCTCAGCCCCATCGACTACGAGATGCCTGTCGCGAGCGCGCAGGTCAAGTCGGCTATCCTGTTTGCCGCAATGCGCGCCGGTGGAACGTCGGTCATCCGCGAGAAGGAAGTCTCCCGCGACCATACGGAGCGGATGATGCGCAATTTCGGGATGGACGTTCAGTCGGAGGACGGCGTCATTACTCTGCGGGGCGGCCAGGAGCTCACACCGGTCCATGTGGATGTACCCGGCGACATATCGTCGGCGGCGTTCTTCCTGGCAGCGTCAGCGATGGTGCCGGATAGTGAAGTGGTTCTCAAAAACGTTGGTCTGAATCCTACGCGCACAGGCATGATCGACGTCCTGAAAGCAATGGGCGCCGATTTTGAGGTGGACGTGACCGACACAGATGATTCTGAGCGGCGCGGAGCAGTCACCATCCGCTCGTCTTCCCTGAAGGGGACCGAAATCGGCGGCGACCTGATCCCCCGCCTGATCGATGAGATTCCGGTGATCGCCCTTCTGGCGACACAGGCCGAGGGGACGACCGTGATCCGTGATGCGGAAGAGCTCCGGGTCAAGGAGACGGACCGCATCGCTGCCGTTGCCGAAGAACTTGGAAAACTCGGGGCGGACATCTCTCCTACAGCCGACGGCATGGTCATCCATGGTCCGACGAAACTGTCGGGCGCCGCCCTTGATTCAAGGGGGGACCACCGCATCGGTATGATGGCCGGGATTGCGGCGCTTGTCACGGACGGTCCCGTTGAACTTCAGGACCCCGGATGCATCGCGATTTCCTACCCGGAATTTTTCGGACATCTGGATTCCCTCCGCGGAGAATAAGCTCCCTGGAGGGGCTTTTTTCTTGTGAAGGAAGCCTTGCTTCCAGTAGCATTGAAGTATGAAAAATGCGGGGACGGGTGAATACTGATGGAGACAATCGAACAACTTCAACAATATATTCTGGATGGCGAATTCAAGAAAGCGGAATCGCTCATTCTCGAAATCGGGGCTTCCCCCGATATGGAGACTCGCTATATGGCTGCTGGATTTCTGGCCGAGTACGGGTTCCTTCAGGAGGCGGACACGCTTTATGAGGGCATGATGTCGCTGATGCCGGAAGAGGCACAGCTGAAGATCGACCGGGCACAGGTGCTTATCGAGCTCGGTGAGGAAGATGAGGCCCTCCTGCTGCTGACTTCTGTGGGACCGCAGGACGAAGAGTATCCGCAGGCACTTCTTGTTCTCGCAGACTACTATCAGATGGCCGGAATGGCGGAAGCGGCTCTGAGGAAGGTCGAGGAAGCCGAAGGGATCCTCCCGGACGAGCCCGCGGTGAAGTTCGCCAAAGCCGAGCTTCTTTTGGATGGCGGACGCTATGCGGAGGCGGCAAGGCTTTATAAGGAGGTCCGCCAGGCCACCAGGGAATTGGCGGGTGTCCGGCTTTCCGACCGGATTGCGGAAGCCTATGCGGCCGGGGCGGCATTTGAGGAAGCCCTGCCATACTATGCGGAATCGCTGGAAGATGCGAGAACACCCGATATGCTGTTCGGCTATGCCTATGCCGCTTACCAGAGCAAACAGTACGGAGAGTCCATAAAGAAGCTTGGAGAACTGAAAGCAATGGACCCCGATTACTTTTCCGCTTATGCCCTGCTTGCCCAGGCGCAGACGATGGAAGGGGAGGACGAGTCCGCTTATACGACGCTTCAGGAAGGGCTTGCCCGTGATAAATACGACAAGGAACTTTACTTTTCGGCCGGAAAGCTTGCACTCAAAACCGGCCGCACGGAAGAAGCCGAATCCCACTTCAATGAGGCGATCGCACTCGATCCCGAGTATATGGATGCCCTCCATGCACTCATGTCGCTTTACGATCATCAGGAGCGGAATGAAGAAATCATCTCGATGATCGGAGAGCTGCGGGATGAGGGCCGGGACTGGCCGGCACTCTATCCGTTTGCCGCGGCCGCCCACGAGCGCGAAGAACAGTTCAATGAGGCATATGATTTTTACCGGCTTGCATATAATGATTTCAGGGAAGACCCGCAGTTCCTTGAGAATTTCTCCCTTTTCCTGCTGGATGAAGGAAAAAGGGAAGAGGCCATCGAATTGATAAAGCAACTCGCCGTCCTCATGCCGGACGATCCGAGATGGTCTTCATTCCTGGAGACGGAAATGTAAAGGGAAAGGAGGGGATGGTGTGACAGCGTCAGTCCCGGTCGCCGAGAAAAAGGAGTTTGTCAGGTGGTTTCTGAAAACCTACCATTTAAAACGGCGGGAGTGCGTTTGGATCCTGAATTATCTCCTGAGCCACGATCAGCTGCTGAATCATGTGCGTTTCGTTGATGAGGCACACTACTGCCCGAGGGCGATGGTAATGTCCACAACCGATTCGGACGGCATCCCATTCCGCTTTTACAAAGGGAATCTGATGACTGCGGATGCCGAGAAGTCATTCCATGACTTGCGGCTCCATCCGGAAGAGCATATGTACCTCCAGCTCAACTTCCCGAACCGGCATGCATGCCCAGAGTATGCGGCAGTGCTGGAGGACAATCCGTACGTACCGGAATACATCAAAATCAGCGACAAGGACCGCAGGGAAGCCGAACAGCTGCTCGAAGAGAGCGTCCTGGCCTTCCGCGAGGAGCAGCTTCTCCGCCAGATCGACGAGGCGCTCGACCAGAACGACAAAGATAAATTTTTCGCCCTCTCCAAGACGCTCCAGTCGATCAAGGAGATTGGCTCCAAGTGACTTCATCTTCCCGGATGAAGTCTTTTTCTTTTGCTTGTGGTAAAGTGAAAAGGCAGGAAAGTTTGAATGGAAGCTTTTAGGAGGAGTTTTTCTATGAACTGGACAGCGAATGACCTTGATCTTTATATGCAGCAGCAGGAATATATCGATACCGCCATCATTCCCCTCGTCCATATCGGAAGCGGGGGCGCTATGAAGCAGAGCGCGTCTTCGGCCGAGTTTCTCATGAACCTGGCCGCATTCATCGAACGGCAGTTCAAGGGGCGGGTCGTCTTGTTTCCGCCATTCAGCTATACAGATGGCAATGACAAGAGCCGGCTTGCTTCGGAATGGTCCGCCTCGATCTCGGACATGCCGTTTAAGCATGTGTTCCACCTGACGACTGATCCTTCCTGGTCAAGAGAGGGCATCATCCCGGATGCCATCTGGATTCCGTCGATTCCGCTGGAGAGCATGGACAAGAAATTGAAACAGTCCGTCCTTGAAGATCAGGTGCGGCAGATCATCCCGGTTCTCACCGCCAGATGGACAAGCGAATAAAGCCGACAAAAAAAGTTCACAATCTCCACATACCGCCAAATGCTTTGTTGAATTTCGAATTTGATTGGGATATCATAGATATGTCCTAGCTAAGCTATTCAGTAAAAGTTTGTCCGATGGACTGAACCTTTAGTAAGAGGGGGGAACATGATGAGCAATACTCGAGTTTCACGGCGCCAATTCCTGAACTACACACTTATGGGCGTCGGCGGATTCATGGCTTCCGGAATGCTCATGCCAATGATCCGTTTCGCAGTGGACCCTGTCCTCGAAGCCGGCGCTGCGGGAGATTACATCCCGACAAGCCAAAAGGTGAGCGAGCTGACAGAAGAGCCTGTCCGTGTAGACTTCACGTACGATCAGGTTGACGGCTGGTACGAGTCCGAAGTGACCGGTACAGCATGGGTTTACAAAGAAGGCGATAAAGTCGTAGCTCTTTCGCCTGTATGTAAGCACCTTGGCTGCACAGTCAACTGGGCAGGGGATTCGGCACACCCGAATCAGTTCTTCTGCCCATGCCACGCAGGCCGCTACGAGAAGAACGGCCAGAACGTTCCGGGAACGCCACCAACCGGACCTCTGGACGAATTTGATGTAAAAATCGAAGATGACCTGCTCTACCTTGGGGCCACAAAACCGAATACGTTGATTTAATCTAGTTAGGGGGTAAGACAACCGTGCTGAACAAGATCTATGACTGGGTGGACGAGCGGTTGGATATCACGCCGATCTGGCGCGATATTGCCGACCATGAAGTACCTGAGCACGTAAACCCTGCGCATCACTTTTCTGCATTCATTTATTGTTTCGGGGGCCTGACATTCTTCGTTACGGTCATCCAGATCCTGTCCGGAATGTTCCTCACCATGTATTACACGCCGGACATTGAAAATGCATGGAAATCCGTTTACTATCTTCAGAACGAAGTGGCATTCGGAGAAATTGTGCGCGGTATGCACCACTGGGGAGCCTCTCTTGTCATTGTCATGATGTTCCTCCATACTCTTCGGGTATTCTTCACAGGCTCCTACAAGAAGCCGCGTGAGCTGAACTGGATGGTCGGTGTCCTGATCTTCATCGTCATGCTCGGACTCGGCTTTACAGGATACCTTCTCCCATGGGACATGAAAGCCCTGTTCGCTACTAAGGTCGGCATCGAGATTGCCGCTTCCGTACCGTTCATAGGGGATTGGATCAAGATCCTCCTTGCAGGGGACGCCACGATCCTTGGTGCGCAGACACTGACACGCTTCTTCGCGATTCATGTCTTCTTCCTGCCGGCTGCCCTGCTCGGACTGCTCGCAGCGCACTTCATCATGATCCGGAGACAAGGTATTTCCGGTCCGTTGTAAGACTGGCGGACACTAAGATCCTTATAGAGGAGGGGACACTATGCATCGCGGTAAAGGGATGAAATTTGTCGGGGATTCCCGTATCCGTTCTTACGAGAAGAACCGGATCCCTAAAGACTATTCAGAGTATCCTGGCAAGACGGAGGCTTTCTGGCCGAACTTCCTTCTGAAAGAATGGATCATCGGCGCCATCTTCCTTGTCGGTTACCTGATTCTTACGGTCGCGCACCCGTCGCCGCTTGAGCGGCAGGCCGACCCAACAGACACCGGGTACATCCCGCTGCCTGACTGGTACTTCCTTCAGATGTATCAGCTCCTGAAATATGAATTTGCTTCCGGCCCGTATAACGTTGTCGGTGCCATCATTATCCCGGGCCTCGCAATCGGCGCGCTCCTGCTTATGCCATTTTTGGATACGTCCAAAGAGCGCCGTCCGTTCAAGCGCCCACTGCCTACAGCTTTCATGCTTCTCACACTGTTTGCGATGATTTACCTCACTTGGGAATCTGTCGTCAACCATGACTGGGAAGCGGCAGAAGCACAAGGTCAAATCGTCGAAGAAGCAGAGTTTGACACGTCTGATCCGGGCTATGAAATCTATATGGGCCAATCGTGTGTCACCTGCCACGGCGAGAACTTCGAAGGGACTCCTGCCGGGGTTCCGCTCACGGGTACAGGCCATACACCTGAAGAAGTTGCGGACATCGCCGTAAACGGCGTCGTCAAAGACGGCCAGCAGGTCATGCCGGCTGACGCATTCGAAGGCAGTGACGAAGAGCTTCAGCAGCTTGCTGAGTTCCTCTCTACTGTTACCCAACAATAATTCCGAAAGAAAGAGCCAGGGGACTGGCTCTTTTTTCTTACCCGGAGGTTTCCCATGCAATCCGTGATCCCATACATCCGCGCGGTCCTGGAAGACCGGCGTTTCCTCACCCTTCTATTCTTCATCAACCTGGGCGGCACGATCTACGGCTATATCTGGTACGAGTCCCAGCTCCGGATCACCGAACCGATTTTCCTCCTGTTCGTGCCGGACAGCCCGACGGCCAGCCTGTTCTTCACGCTCGCAATTGCCGCCTGGATCTGGGGAAGGCACTGGAAGCTGATTGAGGCACTCGCCCTGATCACGCTTGTCAAATACGGCTTATGGGCGGTCGTCATGAACATCTGGACACTTGTGGAAGTCGGCGAGATCGGTGCCACGGGATGGATGCTCGTCGCTTCCCACTTCCTGATGGCGGTCCAGGCGGTCCTTTATCTGCCGAAGTATGCGTTTGGCGTCTGGCATATCGCCATCGCTGCTGTCTGGACACTGCATAATGATGTGATCGACTATGTGTTCGGGCAGATGCCGATCTACGGCCGGATCATGGAGCATATCCGGGTCATCGGCTACTTCACGTTCTGGCTGTCTATTGCCTGCATCTCGCTGGCGATTTATGCTTGGCGCCGCCGGAACGTATCAGTTGCCGGAGAAGCTCCTCAGCCGGTAAAATAAAGAGAGAGACAAAAGGGAGGAAGAAGAATGTTCCTGATCTATCTGATCATCATCATTGCACTGCCCCTCTATTCGCAGTTCAAAGTCAAAAACACGTACAACAAGTATGCCCGTGTCCGCTCCACGTCCGGCATGACCGGAAGGGAAGTGGCACGGATGATCCTTGACCGCAACGGCCTTGATAATGTAAAAGTTGTCGAAACGCAGGGTGTACTGTCCGATCATTACAATCCGCTGACCAAGACGGTTGCGCTTTCTTCGGACAACTACCACAACGCTTCCGTCGCGGGTACGGCCGTCGCAGCCCACGAAGTCGGCCACGCCATCCAGGATGCGCAGGATTATGCATTCCTCCGCTTCCGCCACCGGCTGGCCCCTGTTGCGAACATCACATCCAACGCGTCGTGGATCTTCATCATGGCAGGCCTGTTCTTCTCAAGCATGAACAATCTGCTTGGAATCGGTATCGTGCTCATGGCGGTCGGCGTCCTGTTCCAGCTTGTGACGCTGCCGGTCGAGTTTAACGCCTCAAGCCGTGCGATGAACCAGATCGTCGAGCTGGGCATCATCCGGAACGAAGAGGAGCCCCATGCCAAAAAAGTGCTTAGTGCAGCTGCACTCACTTATGTGGCGGCAGCCGCAGTCGCTGTCCTCGAACTCCTGCGACTGGTCCTGATTTTCCAGAACCGCGAATAATTGCATGCAAGACACCCCGGCTTTCCTCTGAAGGAATGACGGGGTGTTTTTGTATGATCTCCATTTTGGTCTGCCGAAAAATCAGTCAAGCGGCTTTTTTTCCTCATCCAGTGTAAACCCTTCGCCCATGACATCATGCACGTCCGTGACAGAAACGAAAGCTGACGGGTCCACGCTGTTGATGATGTTCTTCAGCCTGACGATCTCGTTCTTGCCGACCACGCAGTACAGCACTTCGCGCTCCTGCTTGGTATAGTGGCCGCGGCCCTTCATGACAGTTACACCCCGGTCCATCTCCGCCGTGATTTTATCCGCGATCTCGTCCTGCCATTCGGAGATGATCCAGGCGCCGCGTCCCGAGTAGGCGCCTTCCTGTACGAAGTCGATGACCCTTGCGCCGACATAGACCGCAACCAGTGTATACATCATCTTCGGCATCGTGAGATAGGTCGCCCAGGAAAGAAGGATGACACCTGCATCAAAGATGAACATCGTGCGGCCCATGCTCCATCCGTAGTACTTGTTCGCCAGGCGGGCGATGATGTCTACGCCTCCGGTCGTTCCGCCGAAACGGAAGATGATTCCGAGCCCGATGCCGATAAAGACGCCTGCGAACAGGGAGACGAGAAGGAGGTCGTTCTCCATATGGATGTCATATTGATATGTTGTGAAGATGCGGAGAAAGACCGACACAGCCACAGTACCTACGACTGTATAGATGAACGTTTTCCGTCCGAGCAGCTTCCATCCGATAAAGAACATCGGCACGTTCAGGACCAGGTTCATAATGGCCGGGTCCAGCTTAAATACGAACAGCAGAATCAGCGTCAGGCCGGTAAAGCCCCCTTCCGCAAGCTCATGCTGGATATTGAAATGGACAAGGCCAAAGCTGAAGATGGCCGCGCCAAAAAGAATCATGATCAGATTTTTGATTTTGATCCCCCGGAACAAATGCATCACCCCTCCGAACAAGTCTTTACCCCACGTCAAGTATCCTTGATTCAATTAGTTTTGACAATAGAGCAGGGGATTATATACGATTGACAAAGGAGTGATGCATGTATGGATGAATCTCGTACGATGAAGGACATGCAACAAGAAGTGGACCGTTACATATCCCAGTTTAAGGAGGGGTATTTCCCGCCGATGGAGATGCTCGCCAGGCTGACGGAAGAGCTGGGGGAACTGTCGAGGGAAGTGCAGCATGTATACGGCACGAAAAAGAAGAAACCCGGAGAGGCTGAGAAGTCACTTGAGGAGGAGACGGGCGACCTGTTCTTCGTCCTCGTCTGTTTCGCCAATGCGAACGGGATCGACCTTGACCGGGCGCTTGCCGGGGTCATGGAGAAGTTCAACCGACGCGACAGCGGGCGGTGGACCAAAATCGGGGAGGAATGACGATGATCCGTGTTGCAGTTGCAGGTCCCCGCGGGCGCATGGGCGCACTCGCGGTGGAGACGATGATCACCGGCCGTGAGTTTTTGCTGGTTGGTGTTCTGGACAGAAAGATGGCGGAAAGTTCAAACATGCTTGCAGGGTCCGTCCCGATCTATACGGATATGCTGACCCTCGTCGATGAGGCGAAACCGGATGTGTTGGTCGAACTGACCAGCCATGAGTCGGTTTATCCGAATACACGGGACGCCATCATGAACGGGATCAGGCCCGTTGTCGGGACGAGCGGGCTGACGGTGGATCAGATCGGGAAGCTTTCGGAGCTGTCCAGGGAGCACGGAATCGGGTGCATCCTGGCCCCGAATTTCTCGATCGGTGCCGTTCTTCTCATGAAGTTTGCCGCAATGGCTGTAAAGTATATGCCGGACGCGGAAATCATTGAGCTGCACCATGACGGCAAAAAAGAGTATCCGTCCGGGACGGCGTCGCTGACCGCAAGGATGATGGCTGAAGCGGCCGGATCGCAAGAAGGCGGCGATGCACCGGATGGCAGAGGGACGGATGTTGCCGGAATCCCGGTTCATAGCGTCCGTCTTCCGGGACTGGTCTCCCATCAGGAAGTGCTGTTTGGCGGCGAAGGGCAGCTGCTCTCGCTCCGGCATGATTCTTTCAGCAGGCAGTCCTACATGTCGGGAATGGTGCTTGCCGTGAAAGAGGTCATGAATAGGGACTGTCTCATAGACGGATTAGACAAGATTATCGGGTAACTGGAGGGGTTCGGATGAATATTGCACTGATCGCACACGACAGGAAGAAAGATGATCTGATCCAATTCGTCATCGCCTACCTGCCAATTTTCAAGGAACACGCTTTGTTTGCGACCGGCACGACAGGCAAGCTTGTTGGAGAAGCAACCGGACTGGATGTTCACCGTTTCAAGTCAGGACCGCTCGGCGGCGACCAGCAGATCGGGGCGATGGTTGCGGAGAACCGCCTCGATCTCATTATTTTCTTCCGCGATCCGCTCACCGCCCAGCCTCACGAGCCGGATGTTTCGGCACTGTTGCGCCTGTCGGATGTATACAAGGTGCCGCTTGCCACGAACATGGGCACGGCCGAAGTGCTTTTGCGCGGACTTTCGGAGGACCATCTCGATTGGCGGCTCAACAAAAACCCTGAAGGCGGTGGCATGGCATGAGAAAACTCAAAATCGGCATCACCTGCTATCCGTCTCTCGGCGGTTCAGGGGTTGTTGCAACTGAACTCGGCATCCTTCTTGCGGAGCGGGGCCACGACGTCCATTTCATCACGTCCGGCCGTCCGTTCCGCCTTTACATGGACCAGCCCAACATCACAGTCCATGAAGTTGAGGTCAGTCAATATGCCGTATTCAAGTTCACGCCATATGACATCGCCCTAGCCAATAAAATATCGGAAGTCATCGTCGAGGAAGAACTCGACATCCTGCATGCCCACTATGCCGTCCCGCATGCGATCTGCTCCGCGCTCGGGCGCGACATGGCAGGTGTGCCCATCCCGATCATCACGACGCTGCACGGGACGGACGTGACCATTCTTGGCCATGACCGGACACTATCCGGCACAGTGAAATACGGAATCAACAAATCCGATATGACAACAGCGGTCTCGGATTCCCTCAAGGAAGAGACATACGAACTGATCCGGCCGGCGAACGAGATCCGGACCATCTACAACTTTATTGATGAGCGCAGCTACCGTCCCGTCAATGCCTACCATATGAAGGCGGGCCTCGGCATCGCCGAGGCGGACAAGATTGTCATCCATGTATCCAACTTCCGCAAGGTCAAGCGTATCGAGGATGTCGTCCGGAGCTTTGCCATCATCAACAGGGAAGTGCCGTCAAAGCTGCTCCTTGTCGGAGACGGACCGGAAGTCGAGCCAATCCATGCACTGGTTGCAGAAGAAGGGCTTGGGACGGAAGTGCTGTTCCTGGGCAAGCGCGACGACCTGCCTGATCTGTTCTCAATCAGTAACCTGAACATGCTCGTCTCTGAAAAAGAGGCATTTGGACTCGTCCTGATCGAGGCGATGGCTTGCGGCGTGCCGTGCATCGGCTCGGACATCGGCGGCATACCTGAAGTGATCGAGGACGGGAGAAACGGCTTTATCCGACCTCTCGGTGACATCGAGGGGTACGCAGAGGCGGCGATCCGCATTTTGAAGGATTCCGATCTGGCCTCAAGATTCTCCCAAGATGCCATCCGTTCGGTTCGGGAGAGGTTCGGTTCGGAGCGGATTGTCCGTGAATACGAGTCGGCCTACTACGAGCTGCTGGAGCGGAAGGAATCTTGACGGACAAACACTGGCAATCGGCATTTGAAATTGTCGGGCGCCTCAGGGAAGCCGGTCATGAAGCGGTGATTGTCGGGGGGGCGGTCCGTGACCGTCTGATGGGACTGCCGGCTCATGACGTGGATGTTGCGACGGCGGCACTGCCGCAGGAGGTCAAGACGATCTTCCCCAAAACGGCAGATGTCGGCATTGCCCACGGAACGGTGATGGTTCTTGATCCGTCTCCGCCGGTCGAAGTGACAACCTACCGGACAGAAGGCATCTATACTGACCACCGCCGTCCCGATCATGTGGAATATGTGACTTCGCTCAGGGAAGATCTTCGGCGCCGGGATTTCACGATGAATGCCATCGCCATCCGGGGGGATGGCTCTCTCTATGACCCTTTCGGAGGGGAAGAGGACATCAGACGGGGGATTATCCGTGCTGTCGGCGACCCGGACGAACGGTTCGGGGAAGATGCGCTCAGGATGCTGCGTGCCGTCCGCTTCGCTGCGAGGACCGGATTTGAAATTGAACCTGGAACAAAAGCGGCGATCAGCAGGCAAGCCGCAAGCATCCACCATGTATCCGTGGAGCGCATCAAGGTGGAAATGGACAAGGTCTGGGCAAGCGGCCGGGCGGGCCTTGCTGCGCAACTCATGGCGGAGACAGGCCTTGCGGAACATCTTCCGCTAATGGAGCGGGCATTCTCAGCAACGAACCTCGGCATCTGGCAGAAATTCGGCAAGCCGGCAGAAACGGTCGAGGGCTGGGCACTGCTCTACCTTCTGGCCGGTTTTCCGGAAGGCAATCCGTACAAATTGTCGAACGCGGAGAAGCGGTCGGTCGGAGATATTCTCAAGTCGTGCAAAATCCGTTCGGAGCGCCCGTATAATCCGATGGATGCCTACCGGCTGCCGGAGCATGCGCTCATCACAGGCGCGAAGTTCGCCCATCTGACGGGGAAATCCGGTGATCCGGAAGATCCGGGGAAGATCAGGTCCCTGAAAAACGGGCTCCCCATCTCTTCCCTGAGGGACCTCGCCATTACCGGAAATGATCTGATCGGATGGTCCGGCAAAAAGGGCGGACCATGGGTGAAAGAGTGGCTGTCAAACATCGAGGAAGCGGTCGTCACCGGGCATCTCAAGAACACCCGGGAAGACATCAAAGGATGGTTTTTAGATGGAATCGAAAGTAAAAGATAAAGAGAGCCTGCTCAGGCGGCTCATGGAGGCCGGCGGAGAGCCGGTCTCCGGACAGATGCTGGCTGATGAAGCCGGTGTTTCCCGTACGGCCGTCTGGAAGTGGGTCCGTGAACTGGAGGAGGACGGCTTTACTGTCCGCTCCGTCCGGAAAAAAGGGTATGTGCTGGAGGCATCACCGGACAGGCTTACGCCCGCACTGATCCGGAAGCACCTGAAGGATGACCCATTCGTCAGTGAGATCATCCACTTTGAATCAGTCGAATCGACGATGCCAATCGCCCACAGGGAAGCGCAAAGCGGCGCACCCGACGGGACAGTGATCGTCGCTGAGGAACAGACGGCAGGACGCGGCCGGCTGGCGCGTCCTTGGACATCCGCCGCCGGCAAGGGAATCTGGATGAGTATCATCCTCAAACCGGACATCCCGCCGCACCGGGCACCACAGTTTACGCTGATTGCCGCTGTGTCCATCTGCCGGGCCATCCGCGAGCTGGCGGATGTGGAAGCACGCATCAAGTGGCCGAATGATCTGCTGATCGGCGGCCGGAAGGTGACGGGCATCCTGACCGAACTTCAGGCAGACCCCGACCGTGTCCAGGCAATCATCATCGGCACCGGCATCAATGTAAACCAGGAGCCGGAAGACTTCCCGGAAGAACTGGCGGATATCGCGACTTCTATCCGGATGGAATCCGGCCAGCCGCTTGACCGCGCTGCGCTTGCGGCCGCGGTACTGAGAAATCTCGGGTATTACTCAAGGTTATATCTTGAAGAGGGGTTTGCACCCATCAAGTTCCTATGGGAGGAAAACTCTGATACGATCGGCCGAAGAGTGAATGCGGTCATGGTGCGGGAGACAGTTACCGGGACGGCAGTCGGCATCACAGAAGACGGCGTTCTGGAGATCCGGACAGAAGACGGCAGCATCCGCGGCATTTATTCCGCGGACATCGAGCCCGCAGAATAACCGCTTGCGCAGGGAAACCGCTTTCTGCTATATTGGAGGCGGAGAAGGGCGGTATCGTAACTGAACTGCACCTGAAACAAGCTGAACGGCCGGAAAAGCGAAGCCATTCCCAAGACGGGAAGGATCGCCAATAGACTTGGTCCGCCTTGATCCGAAAAGACAGGGACGGAGAAGACCGGAATGCATATTCAGCCCTTCTGCCATTTTTGGCGGAAGGGCTTTTGGTTTTCTCCAGGAAAGGAGAAGAATAATGACAACCACTGCAGACCTGATGAAGAAAAAACAGAACGGCGAAAAGATTGTGATGATGACGGCGTACGATTATCCGACGGCAAAGATGGCTGCCGATAGCGGAATGGATGTACTGCTTGTCGGAGATTCACTCGGAATGGTCGTGCTCGGTTATGATTCAACCGTGCCGGTGACCCTCGAGGATATGATTCACCATGGCAAGGCGGTGCAACGGGGGGCTGGAGATGCATTCACAGTTGTGGACATGCCGTTCGGCACTTACCACGGGAGCATCGACCGTACACTTGAAGCAGCTGTCCGCTTGTTCCGGGAAACCGGTGCGGACGCCCTAAAGCTTGAGGGTGCGGGCATTGTGGCGAAAGCAATCGGGAGACTCGTGTCGACGGGGATTCCCGTGGTTGCGCATCTCGGGCTCCTGCCGCAGTCGGCAGGCGTTACGGGCGGCTACAAGGTTCAGGGAAAGACGGCGCAAGATGCGCTCCGGCTGATCCGGGAAGCGAAGGAAGTGGAGGAAGCAGGCGCCTGCATGCTCGTCCTTGAATGCATTCCCCATCAGCTTGCCGGCCGGATTACCGAAGAGCTTTCCATCCCTGTGATCGGAATCGGAGCCGGTGCGGAAACGGACGGACAAGTGCTTGTATTCCATGATCTGATCGGCTACGGAAGTCATCATGTACCGAAGTTTGTCCGCCGGTTTGCCGACGCCGGCACACCGATCCGAGATGGCATCACCGCCTATGCGACAGCGGTAAGGGACGGCTCCTTCCCGGCGGATGCCCACCGCTTCACGATGAAAGAGGAAGAAGCAGGCAAACTGTATGGAGGCGACCCGGTTGAAACGCATTGAGAAAGTCACAGATATGGCCGCAGTGTCGGGGCGCCTCGCTTCGGAAGGGAAAAGCATCGGGTTCGTTCCGACGATGGGCTATCTGCACGAAGGGCATCTGTCACTGGCCCGGGAAGCCGGGAAAGAAAATGACGTCGTGATCATGAGCATCTTTGTCAATCCTGCGCAGTTCGGCCCCGGTGAAGATTTCGACAGCTATCCGAGAGATCTTGAGCGGGATGCGGAACTTGCGGAAAAGGCGGGTGTTGACATCCTGTTCCATCCGACGCCGGAGGAGATGTATCCGGAAAACAGTGAAATCCGCATCCTGCCCGGCCGGCAGGCGGATGTATTATGCGGCGCAAGCCGTCCGGGCCACTTTGACGGCGTCCTGAAAGTTCTCACCAAGCTGTTCCATCTGACCATGCCGGAGCGTGCTTATTTTGGCCAGAAAGATGCACAGCAGCTGGCCATCATAGAAACGTTTGTAAGAGATTATAACTTCCCGCTGGAAATCCGCCGCGTGCCGACTGTCCGTGAAGAGGACGGACTTGCAAAAAGCTCGCGGAATGTCCGGCTGACTCCCGAAGAGCGGGAGCAAGCCCCGGCTATTTACGAATCTCTGCAGCAAGGGGCGAGGATGTTCAGGGAATCGGGAGATCCTGACCTTGCCCTCGGCACTCTCCGTAAAAGCCTCGGGCACATTCCGGGAGCGGAAACCGACTATGCGGAAATACTTGAGTATCCGTCACTGCGGCCACTCTCCGCGTCGTCTCGGGAAGCGATTATCGCCGCGGCTGTCCAATTTTCCGGTGCACGCCTGATTGACAACATCCTGGTTAATCTGGAGGGGAAGCGATCATGATGAGAATCATGCTGAGCGGTAAAATCCACCGCGCCACAGTCACAGAAGCGAACCTGAACTATGTCGGCAGCATCACAATCGACCGTGACATCCTGGACGCAGCCGGTATGCTGCCGAACGAAAAAGTCCAGGTAGTGAACAACAATAACGGCGCGCGTTTTGAAACCTATATCATTGAGGGCCGGCGCGGGAGCGGGGTCATCTGTGTCAACGGAGCCGCCGCCCGCCTTGTCCAGCCCGGTGATACGGTCATCATTCTCAGCTATGTCCATATCAATGCAAATGAAGCAGAACACCATAAGCCGAATATCGTCCTGATGGGCGAAGACAACCGGATCGACGACGTCATCGGTCACGAGCCGGAAGCGACGGTTTATTAAAATGCCGGACTCCCGAACCCTGTTATTCGGGAGTTCTTTTGTTTGGAGTGGACCTGCGCATATTTCAGGCCGCCGGACAGACGATTCAAAGCCCGGGTATGTGGTACAATTTCGGTAAGACACCGACGGACAGCGAGATGATATAGATGGACGGAAAACGATATGCGGTCGTAGATCTTGAAACGACCGGACATTCACCGAAAAGTGGAGACAGGATGATTGAAATCGGGATGGCCCTTGTGGAAAACGGCACCGTGACAAAAACGTATTCCACCTTCCTGAATCCCGGACGGAAGATTCCGGCCTTCATCAGCAGCCTGACAGGAATTCGGGACAAAGATGTGTCCCGAGCCCCGATGTTCGAGGAACGGGCGGCCGAAATCAGGGAATGGCTTGAGGGCTGCGTGTTCGTCGCGCATAATGTATCGTTCGACCTGCCTTTCCTGCAGCATGAATTCCAGCGTGCAGGCCTTCCGAAGTGGAGCGGGGAAACTGTCGATACCGTGGAACTTGCGAAAATCATCCGTCCGTCCGCGCCAAGCTTCAAGCTGCAGGATATTGCAGCGGAATTCGGCATCGTTCTGGAAAATGCCCATCGTGCCATCGAGGATGCCAAGGCAACGGCGGAGCTCTTCATCAGGCTCCGGGAAGAGACCGCCCGGTTGCCGGAGCCGACGCTTTCCATACTCCATAAACGTTCATTCCGGCTCAAGTCGGACCTGAGTTCACTGTTTTATAGTGCACTTAAGGAAAAACGGCGTCATGCCATTGGAGAAGGCGGCTACCGGATCTGGAAAGGTATCGCAATGAAAAAATCGGTACCGCCAAAGTCACGCATTTCCGCAAATATCGCCTATCCCGGGAATCCGCAGGAGAAAGAATCCCGGTTCCGCCATGCATTTGAGCATTACGAGGATCGGCCGGCACAATCCGCTATGATGGATACCGTTTATACCACACTCGAAACAAAATCCGAGTTCGCTGCAGAAGCAGCGACCGGTATCGGCAAAACTTTTGCCTATCTTCTTCCGGCAGTGGTCCACACCCTCCGAGAAGGCAAACCGATAGTCATCAGCACTTATACCAACCACCTGACCGAGCAGATAATCGGCAATGATGTGGAAAAGGTGGAGCGGGCCGTCGGAGTGCCAATTAGGACAGCGCTCCTGAAAGGCGTCGGGCACTATATCGACCTTGAGCGGTTTGCAGGCATTTTGGCGGCGGCGGATGAGTCCTATGACGAGACCCTCGCCATCTTGCAGGTGGTGGTCTGGTTGGCCGGCACTGAGACCGGAGATCTGGAGGAACTCAATGTGTCAGGCGGGGGCGGACTTTTCCTTGATAAGATCCGCAAATACCGGGCCGCCGTCCGCGATGGGGAACTGGAGAACATCGATTACTACCTCCGTACGCTGGAGCTTGCAAGGAATGCGGATCTGATCGTCACCAACCATGCCATGCTCCTGTCGGCGCAGGAGCGCAGCCATTCACCGTTTCCGGATTTGTCGGGAATGGTCATTGATGAGGCCCATCAGTTCATCACGGCGGCACGCTCCCATGCAGAAACGCTCTTTTCATACACTGATTTCAAATACACACTTGGCCAGATGGGGAGATCCGGTGAAGGGCTCCTTCAAGACCGGTTTGTTTCGCTTGCCCGTAAAACCGGCTTTCCGGGCGAGCGGGAGGCCGTGCGGGCAGGGGAGATGTATGACAGGGCGATGGATGCATTCGATGGCGCTTTCGAGGGCATCCAACTGCTTATTCAGACTTTGGGTGAAGACCGTCCGCATGAACAAAAACGGACCTATGCGCTCGCTGATCTCGAACCGCTCCTCCCGCGCTGCAGGGAAGCCGGTGAGCAGTTGTATGCCTATCTGGATAAAGTCACAGAACTCACTTCGCCTCTTGTTTCCGCAGGAGGACACCAGCCTGAAGAAGCCCGGTTCCTGTCTGAGTGGCAGCACTGGATCCGTGAAATCCGTCTGCAGGCTGCCGGCTGGATGGAACTGTTCGGCCCGGCAGGACTTGAGGATGCGGCTGCCTGGATAGAGGCCGACATGAGAAGCATTCCGGGAAGCCTGAAGATTGTCCGGCAGCCTGCTGATGTTTCCGGCATGATCCGGAAAGCGGTCAATCCGGATGGGCGCTTCGGGGTGATCTGGACATCCGGGACGCTTTCAATTCCGGGAAGGGAGCGGTTCATCGCCGATCAGATCGGTCTTCCCCGGACGGTCGAAATCCGGAAGTTCACCGCACCGCCGGAATTTTACCGGGGTGCAAAAATGTACATCGTCAGTGATATGCCTGATATCCTGAATGTGCCGCAGCAAGAATACATCGAATCGGTCGCAGACGCAGTTGTTCAGGCAGTGATCGCGACTGGGGGAAGGTGCTTTGTTCTCTTCACCTCCCATGACATGCTGCGCAAAACCTACGAGCTGATCGTCGACAGCGAACTGCTGGCAGAATATATGCTGATTGCCCAGGGCATCACACCGGGAAGCCGGATGCGGCTTCTGAAGTCTTTCCAGCGTTTCAATCATTCCGTGCTGTTCGGCACGGACAGCTTCTGGGAGGGGGTGGACGTACCGGGTGAAGCACTGGCTGCGGTCATCGTTGTCCGGCTGCCATTCAGCTCACCGGAGAACCCTCTGTTCAAGGCAAGGGCCGCAAGAGTGGCAGCTTTGGGGAAAAATCCGTTTCAGGAACTTTCGTTGCCGGAGGCCATCATCAAGTTCCGCCAGGGGTTCGGGCGGCTGATCCGCTCGACATCCGACCGCGGGGCCTATATTGTGCTTGACCGCAGGATCGAGAAGAAATCTTACGGTGCAGAGTTCATCCGGGCGCTACCGCCTGTCCCTGTCGAGAAAGTCGGCCTTGGTGATATGGTGCTTGAATTGGAAAGTTGGTATAATGACGAAGTATGAAGACAGAAGGCAGGTCTAATATGGAAAGCAGAATTGAAATTGTGAACACCATCAAAGTAAAGTATCAGCCGGATCTATATAAAATTGTCGACGCGCTTAACCGGACATTGAAGGAAGACGACCTGATGTTCGGGCTTGCCCTCGACCCGGATGATCATGAGACGGCTGTTTTCACAATCTACAGGACGTGACCGTGTCATGAAAAACTGGATCAGATTCACTGCCATCTTCACGCTCGCCCTATTTACGCTGATCGGGGTTATCGTTTTTTATCAGGCCCAGAAGCCGATCGGGAAAGCGGAAGAAAAGGCTGAGACGCGTGCAATCGCGGAAGGTCAACTTACCGAAATCACCAGATCCTACCCTGTGAACGGGACCCGACCGTCTATTACGGTGCTGGGCAAGGACAAAGAGGGCCGATCAAAGGCGGTATTTGTTCCGGACGGCAAAAAAGGTGAAATCCAGGGCGTCCTCCTTTCAGAAGGCATCAGTCCGAAAGAAGCGCTTTCGGCAGTCCGTGAGGAGATGAACGTTTCGGATGTGATCCATGTCCACCTTGGAACAGACAAATCCGGACCTTACTGGGAAGTGGCCTTTACCGGGCCTGATGATAAGCTGAACTATGTTCTTTTGAATTTTGGGGACGGCAAAACACGGACGAAAATATTGAACTTATAGGAAGGGGTTCCCGGCATGGACCGCAGACTGGCAAAACGGACAGAAACGCTTACACCATCTTCGACGCTTGCGATCACAGCAAAGGCGAAGCAGATGAAAAAAGAGGGCATCGACGTCATCGGACTCGGTGCCGGGGAGCCGGATTATAATACGCCGGACCATATCATTGAAGCCGCCTATGCATCGATGAAGGAAGGCAAGACAAAATATACGCCGGCAGGCGGTCTTCCGGAGCTTAAAGATGCCATCATCCGCAAGATGGCAAGGGACCACGGACTTACATACAAGCCATCCGAGGTACTCGTCGGCATCGGGGCGAAGCACGTTCTGTATACGCTCTTCCAGGTCATCCTGGACCCGGGCGACGAAGTCATCATCCCGATCCCGTACTGGGTCAGCTATCCCGAACAGGTGAAACTTGCCGGCGGCGTTCCTGTACACATAGAAGGATCGGTGGATTCCGGATTCAAGATCACGGCCGAACAATTGAAAGAAGCAGTATCGGAAAAGACAAAAGCGTTTATCCTGAACTCACCGAGCAACCCGTCGGGGATGATCTATACCGAAGACGAGATGCGTGCCATCCTGGAAGTCTGCAGGGAAGCGGACATCTGGATCATCTCCGATGAGATCTACGAAAAACTGATCTACGGTGATGCCAAGCATGTATCCATTGCGACGCTTTCAGATGATGCGAAAGACCGCACGATTGTGATTAACGGCGTCTCGAAGTCCCACTCGATGACAGGCTGGAGAATCGGCTACGCATGCGGCGACGAGGCGGTCATCAAGGCGATGACTGACCTTGCGAGCCATTCCACGTCCAACCCGGTCACAACTTCGCAATATGCGGCGATTGAGGCATATGAAGGTTCGTGGGATGCGGTCGAGACGATGAGAAAGGACTTTGGAAAGCGCCTGGATGCCGTTTATCCGATCCTTTCAGATATTCCGGGCTTCAAGGTCCTGAAGCCGCAGGGCGCCTTCTACCTGCTTCCTGACGTGTCGGAGGCAGTCCGGAACACCGGCTTCACAGACACCGATGCCTTTGCGCGTGCGCTCCTGGAAGAAGCAAAGGTCGCAGTGATTCCGGGAAGCGGCTTCGGGGCACCGGATACGATCCGGCTCAGCTATGCGACCGAACTCTCGCAGTTCAAGGAAGCCGTCCGGCGGATCCGTGAATTTGTGGAGGCCCGCTGGCAAGACTGAAACGATAATCGGAGGTTTACTTTATGGATAAAATCATGATTAAAGAAATGCCGCAGCATGTCGGAGAAACAGTCCGCATCGGCTGCTGGCTCGCGAACAAGCGCTCAAGCGGGAAGATTGCCTTCCTTCAGCTCCGCGACGGTTCCGGCTTTGTGCAGGGGGTCGTCGTCAAGGCAGATGTTCCGGAAGACGTGTTCGCTGCGGCAAAATCGATCAACCAGGAAACGTCGATGTACGTGACCGGTACCGTCATCGAGGACGGGCGGTCCGCTTTCGGATGCGAGCTTCAGGTTTCCGGCATCGAAGTGATCGGAGAGGCTGAGGACTACCCGATCACACCGAAAGAGCACGGCACCGAATTCCTGATGGACAACCGCCACTTCTGGCTCCGTTCCAAGAAGCAGCATGCCATCATGAAGATCCGGAACGAAATCATCCGCGCGACTTATGAATTCTTCAATGACCGCGGTTTCGTGAAGATCGACCCTCCGATCCTGACCGGTTCAGCACCGGAAGGCACGTCGGAACTGTTCCACACCAAGTACTTTGATGAGGATGCATTCCTGTCCCAATCCGGCCAGCTCCATTTGGAAGCAGCCGCGATGGCACTTGGCAAGGTATTCTCGTTCGGGCCGACATTCCGGGCGGAAAAGTCCAAGACCCGACGCCACCTGATCGAGTTCTGGATGATGGAGCCGGAAATGGCGTTCACCGAACACGACGAAAGCCTTGAGGTTCAGGAGCAATATGTCTCTCACCTGGTCCGGTCTGTGCTGAAAAACTGCCAGCTGGAACTCGGCGTACTCGGTCGCGATACGTCCAAACTTGAAAAGATTCAGGCCCCGTTCCCGCGCATCACATACGACGAAGCGATCGAATTCCTCCACGAAAAGGGCTTCGACGACATCCAGTGGGGCGACGACTTCGGCGCACCGCACGAGACAGCGATCGCTGAACACCATGACAAGCCGGTATTCATTGTGAACTACCCGACGGCGATCAAGCCGTTCTACATGCAGCCGCATCCGGACCGCGACGATGTCGTGCTCTGTGCGGATCTGATCGCACCGGAAGGCTACGGTGAGATCATCGGCGGTTCCGAGCGGATCCATGATTATGACCTCCTGAAGCAGCGGATCGAAGAGCATCAGCTGGACCCAGAGGCCTACGCATGGTACCTCGAGCTCCGCAAACAGGGCTCCGTGCCCCATTCCGGTTTCGGTCTCGGCCTTGAGCGGACAGTTGCCTGGATCTCCGGAGCCGAACACGTCCGTGAAGCGATTCCGTTCCCGCGTCTGCTGAACAGGCTCTACCCATGATGAAGATGAAGGAGGTTGATTCGGTGACTAGTCAGGATCGGCTCCGCATCTGGATTGAGCAGGGGAATGTCTCCATTTCCCAGCTCTTTTTTAGCTCTTATAAGCAGCTCGGCATTCGCGACCTCGATGCCCTTCTTGTCCTGCAGCTGATGTCGTTTGCCGAAAATGGTCAGGGCCTTCCCGGACCGTCGGACCTGTCAGCCAGGATGTCGCTGTCCGATGAAGAAATCGGCAACGGCCTCCAGCGCCTGATGCAGTCAGGGTTCCTGACGATTGAACGGACGATGGACGAAAATGGCGTGCTGAATGAAAACTACAGCCTTCAGCCGCTCTGGACGCGTCTGGTCGATGCACAGGTACTCGGATGCTCCGGCAAGGAGGAAGAAAACCGGCAGGCGGAAGAGGGCGAGATTTTCGCCATGTTCGAGCAGGAGTTCGGCCGGCTTCTCTCCCCGATGGAGTGCGAGACGATCTCGATGTGGTTTGACCAGGACGGCCATTCCGCCGATCTGATCAAGGCGGCTCTCCGCGAAGCAGTGATTGCGCGGAAAGTGAGCCTCCGCTACATCGACCGGATTCTGTTTGAGTGGAAAAAGAAAAACATCCGGACCGTCCAGGAGGCGGAAGGGGAAGCACGGAATTTCCGCGGCCATGCCCAGCCTTCCCGGCACGCATCCGGCAACGAATCCAAACGGAAAGTCCCGTTCTACAACTGGCTGGAAGAACGGGACTGACCGATAGACCACTAATTGGCCGGCCGGCTCCCATCAAGCGGGAGCCGGCCGTTTCAGAAAGGACCAGGACATGCTGACGAAAGCCCAATGGAATGTATGCCGAGAAGAAATTGCCGACATGTATCCGGACGCGCACTGTGAACTCGTCCATGACAATCCGTTCGAGCTGCTGGTTGCGACAATGCTGTCAGCCCAGTGCACTGACGCACTGGTCAACAGGGTGACAAAGGATCTGTTCCAAAAGTATAAGCGGCCGGAAGATTACCTGGCGGTACCTCTTGAGGAACTACAGGATGACATCCGTTCGATCGGCCTGTTCCGGAACAAAGCGAAAAACATCAGGGCGATGAGCGAGATCCTGCTGGAGAAACATGGCGGAATCGTCCCCGACGACCGGGACACCCTCACGACACTGCCCGGTGTCGGCCGGAAGACGGCAAATGTGGTCGTCTCCGTTGCATACGGCGTGCCGGCATTTGCAGTCGACACCCATGTGGAGAGGGTTTCCAAGCGACTTGGCCTCAACCGCTGGAAAGACAGCCCGCTTGAGGTTGAGCAGAAACTGATGCGCTGGACACCGGAAGACGAATGGTCGCAGACCCACCACCAGCTGATCTTCTTCGGACGATATTTCTGCAAAGCGAAAGGTCCCGAATGCGGCATCTGCCCAATCCTCAACATGTGCCGCGAAGGGCGTAAGCGTATGAAACTGAACAACAAAGATGAAGAAGCGGAATAAACACAGAAAACCGGAATGGCCAATGAAAAGGCAATTCCGGTTTTTTCATTTGCTTGATTGCAAGAGTTCAGCAAGAGTTTTTCCGTGGAAAGCTGGGCATTTCCCAAGTCCGCTTACCAAAAATGGCGTGCGCTTCGGGTTTGTGTACGAACCCGAGAAGTTCGTGTACAAAAAGGAGCGTGTTCCGGGTTCCCGCACGAATCTAAGAAGTTTACGTACGAAGAGGGAGGCCGTCCTGAGTTCGCTTACGAACCCAAGAAGTTCCTCTATGAAAAACTAGCGCAACCGTGTTGACGCATGAAAAAACGGCCATGCGATTTCACGCATGACCGTCTGTTCATCAAGGGTTCTGGTCTTCTTCGCCGGTTCCGCCTTGGTCACCGGTCCCGTTGTCATTGCCGTTACCAGGATTGGTCTGTCCTCCCGGGCCGCCTGGGCTAGGCTGCTGGCCTCCGCCTTGGTTGTCCTGACCACCCTGACCGTCGTCCGGGTTGCCTTGGTTGCCGGAACCGTTACCCTGACCCTGGCCGGGATTCTGGTTGCCAGGGTTACCGGCATTGCCGCCGTCACCCTGCTCATTTTCATCCGGCTCTTGTTCGTTTTCGTCCGGAGCTTGCTCGTTCTCATCCGGTTCCTGCTCGTTTTCGTCAGGTTCTGCCGGCTGCTCTTCCTCAGGGGCGCCTCCGATCTGGATGGAGACAGAGGCAGGGGCACTGGAAGCATCACCCGACTTGGCAACTACCGAGAAGGTGTACGTCTTGCCCGGTTCAACGCCGGTCGCCGCTGCGGTCTTCTCTGTGGTGGTCGTCAGGTTCTGTGCGCCGCCGCCATCGACGCTATAGGAGACAGCGAACTGCACATCTTCTCCGCCTTCATGTTCCCAACTGAGCCGGACAAGATTTTGTGCTTCGTCATAGTCCGCGCTGAGCCCGGTCGGTGCCGGCAGCGCTTCTTTTTCCTCTTCTTCAGGTTCATATGTCTTGGACACACGTTCAGGCACCGTGCCGCGTACGAAGAGTTCCGTGCTCTTTTTGTCCGATGGTGTCCAGTCGCTCGCGAGCCGAAGAGGATCCGTTCCGATCTCGATGGTCGCTTCCACGACGGATTTCGGCTTCTGGAACGACGAGTTATCACCGCGCTGAGCGAGATCCCCGAGGATTTCAGAAAATGCTTTTTGAGGGAACCAGCGCTCTTCCCATTTGGTGAGCGGTTTGTAGTAGTCCTCATGGCCGGTCCAGACTGCAATGGAGTATTCCGGAGTATAACCGACAAACCAGCTGTCCGGGACGGCCATTTCTTCACCGCTGAATCGTTCGGTGAATGTTTTTGCGTCATAGTTGGTTGTTCCGGTCTTGCCCGCAACATCAAGGCCATGCGAATTTACATTTTTGTATGCTGTTCCCTGAGGGTTTTTAACCACGTCTCTCAGGATGTCCGTAATCATATATGCAGTGGAATCCTTCATGGCACTTACCGGTTTCGGACGGAGATCGCGCTCCGTTTTTCCGTCGCGCAGGACGACTTTGTTAATGGTGTAAGGCTCGGTATACATCCCGCCGTTGCCGAATGCCGCATAGGCACCCGCCATCTGAAGCGGAGATGCTCCCACGCCGCCGCCAAGAGCAGAAGATGAATTTGGGTTATCTACATTGATGCCGACTTTTTTTGCGAACTCAGACGCTTTTGAAGCTCCGACTTCTTCGAATGTCGCGACAGCCGGTACGTTCTGGGACATATACAGCGCTTTTCTCATCGTCATCTTGCCGCGGTATTGTCCGTCAGCGTTTCTGATGATCTGGTCACTGCCTTTGTAAGTCCTGCGTTCGTCATTGACCGTGTGTCCGGTTGACCAGTCAAGGTGTTCGATGGCCGGACCATAGTCCAGGATCGGCTTGATTGCCGACCCGACGGATCGGCTGCTGACCAGTGCAAGGTTTTTGTCCCCGGTCTTATAATCAGGGCGCCCTGCAACCGCCTTGACGGCCCCTGATTGCGTATCGATCACTGCCGCGCTTGCAGATGCTTCGCCAGGGATATTATCGTTGGTGATTGTGGCTTCGACCTTTTCCTGGGCGGCCGGATCCAGAGTGGTATAAATCTTCAGGCCGTCCGCGATGGAGAGATCATGTTCTTCCAACTCTTCTCTGACCATATCTACGAATGCTGCATATTTGTTGCTGCCGTGATGTTTCTGTTTCTCAGGGGGAACCAGTCCTTCCGTGACAGGCACCGCTTTTGCCGCATCCGCTTCTTCCTGGGAGATCTTGCCGTGCTGGACCATCAGGCCGAGAACAATGTTCCGTCGCTTTTCAGCACGCTCCGGATGTCGGTAAGGGTTGTAGCGGTTTGGACTTTGCGGCATCCCGGCAAGAAGGGCGGCCTCATGCAGCTTCAGCTCTTCCGGTTCTTTGCCGTAGAATTGATCGGCTGCTGTACCGAAGCCGAAGATATTATCGGTCATCAGCACTTTGTTGAAGTACATCTCGAAGATTTCTTCTTTTTCGTATTTCCGTTCAAGCTGGAATGCAAGCCATGCTTCCTGTGCTTTCCGCTTCAGCGTTTTCTCGTTTTGGAGAAACGAATTTTTCACTACCTGCTGGGTGAGTGTGCTGGCACCCTGTGCACCAAAGCCGTCCCGGAAGTTGGCAAGCACCGCCCCGCCGAGGCGCCACAGGTCCATGCCGTGGTGCTTGTAGAAACGCACGTCCTCGGTTGCAAGGATGGCGTCTTCCATTAGTTTCGGAATCTGTTCATATTCCACAAATTCCCGGTTTTCGGGCCCCAGGGTAATAAGCGGTTCTTCCGAGCCTTCCACATACAGCTCAGAGGCCAGGGGATCCTTCAGCGACTCCTCGTCAAGTTCAGGCGCAGTCGCCGCGTAATAGGTAAACAGACCGGCGCCGAATACAAAGCCGATCACCGCCACGAGGACAGCGATTTTCAGGATCTTTTTCCAGGTCGGCTGTTTCTTGCCCCCGGGCTTTTTGGAGCTTTTGCGGTCCGTCTTGCGGGCCTGCTCCTGCTGCTGCCGCCTTTGGGAGCGGGATTGAATCTGGTCACTCATAGGTTTTCCTCTCTTTCTATTGCGTTAAGAAATGCCTAATTTCGCGATGGCGCCCAGATAGTCGAGCCTCGGCCGGAATCCGGCGTGAAACTCGACGGCATCTTCCTCAAGTTCGGCGACCGGAATGGATTTCCGGCCGCCTTCCTTCATCCGCTTCCAGGCACGGTCAACCAGGTCGAACGGGACAATAAAATAACGTTCGGTTTCGGTGAACTTGACGATCAGGAAAGCGGTGCCTCCCTGGTCGGTCACGCTCCGCATGTGCTCGACCTGGTGCTCGTGGATGTTTTTCAGCGGAAAGGAGGAACTGATTCCGGTCTCCTTCGCGTCAAAATCAATATGATGGCCGTGGTAGATCCCGTTGTAGTCGGTCGTCGAGGGTGTCTTAAAGTAAGCTTCACGGATGACCGCGGCACTTCTTGACGGATAGTCGACCTTTACAATCTGCACGGGTACGGGTTTCTTGTGAATGACCGCGATGCCGTTTGCAAGATAGTAGGCATTGGACTCGTCCAACTCGTCCTCCAATGTCTTACCCCTATTGCTGAACGAGTAGTCTTTTTTTGCAGACTTCACCGCGGGCTTTTCGGCCGGGGTATACTTTCTTCCGCCGGGATAGCGAATTGCCATCTTTCTCACCTCGCATTCACTTATCATACCACATCCATAAGACGTCTTATGGCACCGCCGGGTTGCGGAAAGCGGGCAGGATGTTTTTTACAATCTCCATTCGAAGAATGTCTGTTCCCCTCCAGGTGGTCACTGATCATCATATTTGGTAGGATGAAGAAAACCAATAAAAAAGGAAGACCATATATATGAAACTTTATGAAATGACCAAAGAGCTTCTGGACGAATGCGGAAAATGCCGGCCCCGCCACGCCCGTATGAGGGAAGAGGAGCGGGAGCCGGACTTTTTCGGAGAAGTGAAGCCGTATGCGGACCCTGTGCACCAGCTGATTTCCGACTGGAAGGTAATGTCAGAAGAGTGGATCCGGCATGAGCGGCCGAAACATGTGCACGAGGCACAAATCGAGAATGCGGCTGACATGATGACGCAGTTCATCGTTCAATCGTTTTATCCGAAAACCGGCAAGAAGCGGTTCTATGATTCAATCCAATCAGCGGAGTATTTGCTGAAGACCATGATCGCGGCAATGGAGGAGGGGACGGATGGTGCTGAACAAACAAAAGACCATCGGTGAACTGGTCGGTGAGTGGCTGGCCGATCCGGAAATGCAGGAATCGGTCCGGCATCACCGCGTGATTGAGGGGAAGGAGGCCCGCTACGCCCCTTTCCCCGATCGGCTTCATCCGTCAATCCGGAAAGCGCTCGAGTCACGCGGGATCAGACGGCTGTATACACACCAGCGCGAAGCGTTCGACCTGGCCTTTTCCGGCAGGTCATTTACTGCAGTGACACCGACCGCCTCGGGAAAGTCCCTCTGCTATCACCTGCCCGTTCTGCAGTCGGTGCTGGAAGACCGGTCGTCCCGTGCGCTTTATCTGTTTCCGACAAAAGCCCTTGCACAGGATCAGATGGCGGACCTTCACCGGCTCATCGAAGAAAGTGGAGAGGAAATCCTCAGCCACACGTATGATGGGGATACGAGCCCGGGCATCCGCCAGAAAGTAAGGAAGTCCGGCCATATCATCATGACAAATCCGGACATGCTCCACTCGGGGATCCTGCCGCACCATACGAAGTGGGTCTCGCTTTTTGAAAATCTTAAGTATATCGTGATCGACGAGCTTCATACGTATAAAGGGGTCTTCGGCAGCCATGTCTCCCATGTGCTTCGCAGGCTGGTAAGGATTGCGCGCTATTACGGCAGTGACCCGGTCATCATTTGTACGTCCGCCACAATCGCCAATCCGAAGGAACTCGCGGAGTCGCTCGCGAATCGGGAGATGGCGCTGATCGCAGACAACGGCGCGCCGTCGGGCAAAAAGCACTTCATCTTTTATAATCCCCCCGTGGTGCACCCGACATTCGGAATCCGCAGATCTGCGGTGCTGGAGGTGCGTGATCTTGCCCGCAGGCTCTACCAAGAGAACATCCAGACCATTGTTTTCGCCAAAAGCCGGGTGCGCGTCGAGATGCTAGTTACGTATATGAAAGAGATGACAAAGAAGAAGCTGTCGGACACGACGATCCGCGGCTACCGGGGCGGTTATCTTCCGTCGGAGCGGAGGGAAATCGAAAAGGGCCTCCGGAACGGGAACATCAAGACCGTCGTCTCGACAAATGCGCTTGAGCTCGGCGTGGATATCGGGCAGCTGCAGGCGTGCATCATGACGGGCTATCCGGGGAACATCGCAAGTGCCTGGCAGCAGGCTGGACGGGCGGGACGCCGCCAGGACGAGGCGCTGATCATCTATGTCGCGCAATCGCTGCCGCTTGACCAGTATGTGATTGACCATCCGGAGTACCTGTTCGGCCAGTCTCCGGAAGAGGCGCGCATCCATCCGGACAACATCCTGATTCTCATGGACCATCTGAAATGCGCCTCGTTCGAGCTGCCGTTCACACTTGACGAACAGTACGGCGAGTTTGACGTGCAGGAGCTGCTCGCCTTCCTTGCTTCAGAGGGCATCCTCGTCCAGGCGGGAGACAAGTGGCACTGGATGAGCGAGCGGTTCCCGGCAAGCGAGATCAGCCTGCGGTCAGCATCCCAGGAGAACGTCATCATCATCGACAAGTCGGTCCCGCGCGACACGACAGTCATCGGTGAGATGGACCGCTACAGCGCAATGACGCTGCTTCACGAAGAAGCAATCTACATTCACCAGGGCACCCAGTACCAGGTCGAGGAACTCGACTGGGAAGAAAAGAAGGCATACGTACGGGAAGTCGATGTCGATTACTTCACCGATGCCAACCTGGCCGTCGAGCTCAAGGTCATTGCGGAAGATGAATTCGAGGACCGGGGAGACCATACCGAGTCGTTCGGAGACATCGCCGTACTCGCCATGCCGACCATCTTCAAGAAGATCCGGTTCGACACCCATGACAATATCGGTTCCGGGCCGATCACACTTCCGGCAGAGGAGATGCACACGTCTTCCGCCTGGCTGTCGTTTGAGCGGCCGGGGGACTGGACGGAATCCGACCTGACCGACGCCATGACCGGCGCCGCCTATGCGATGCATTCGTTCATCCCGATGTTCGTCAGCTGTGACCGTTCCGACATCCATGTCGTCCCGCAAGTCAAAGCTGTCCACACCAAGCGGCCGACGTTCTTCGTGTACGACAGCTATCCGGGCGGTATCGGCCTCAGCAAACGCATCCACGGCATGTGGCCGGATCTCCTCGAACAGACGGCGGGGCACGTCGAGTCATGTCCGTGCGAGTCCGGATGTCCGGTTTGCATCGGCGCCCAGGAATCTGGCGGCAACATTAAGCGCCGTGTCGCAGAGCTTCTCAGAAAGCTTGCGGGGTGAGCCGCGATGTCCTATGAAAACCGTCTGATGCAGATGAAGAAGATGCTGAAAAAGGCACCTGCCGAAAAAGTGAAGGAAACGGCCTACAAGAAGCCGTCCGCTCCGGAATATGCGGAGCGGTGGGAGACGGCCGGATTAAAGCGCATCGACAACCAATTCGGCACGGTCTTCCTGAAGCGGACACACTATCCAGCGGATACCGTGCATGGCGGACTGGCGCTTGGCATGCTCGAAGAAGCGGCATCGGTCTGGTCCGGATCGGACGGCATCCATCCCTTCGCTGAAGGAGATGAGAAGAAACTTCTGTTTTTTGATACGGAGACGACTGGCCTGAAGGGGACCGGGTCTCTCATTTTCATGGCCGGCCTTCTTTCGACGGACGGGGAGGATTTCACGCTCGACCAATATGTTTTGGCAGATCCGGCACACGAAACGGCGTTTTTGTTCGAGACCGGCCTCTGGAAACCGGGACGCACCCTTGTCACCTACAACGGAAAGAGTTTTGACTGGCCTCAGCTCCAGACCCGCTGGACGATGAACCGGGATCATCTGCCGAACCTTCCCGACCCCGCGCATATCGACCTGCTCCAGGGGACCCGGCGCATCTGGAAGGGCAGCCTGGACAGTTTCTCGTTAAAATCAGTCGAGGAAGAAGTACTCGACTTTCACCGGGAAGACGATGTGCCGGGCTTCCTTGCGCCGATCATATACACCGATGCAGTACGCAGCGGGAACCCGGACCTTCTGCTCCGCGTCCTTCGTCATAATGAGTGGGACCTGCTGTCACTTGTAACGCTGTTTTCCAAGCTGACGTCCCTGCTCATGAAAGAGAATGAAGAAGAGACCCCGCTTCCGCATACAAACATCGGCAAATGGTTCGGTGATTTGAAAGCATACGAAAAAAGCCGCGAGGTGCTCGAAGAAGTGACGAATGTCTTTTTCGATGAAACCGATGAAGCGTATTATTATCTCGGTTTCCTCCTGAAGAAAGAGCAGCGTTATAAGGATGCGGAATCCGCTTTTCTGCAAGCCTATAAGGGCGGGCTTGATGAAGGGAAAACCCTGCAGGCTCTCGAGGAGCTGGCAAAGCTGCAGGAACATCGCCTGGGCAATCTGCCCGAAGCGGAGATGAACTGTCTCCGTGCCGCAGGGCTGTTGAAGAACATGAAGGCGCTGAAACCCTTCCGGAAAGAGCGGTGGCAGGAACGTTTTGAAAGCCGCCTGGCCCGCGTACGCAGAAAACAGGGAAAATAAGAATCGGAGCGGGGAAATATTCATAGTGGAGTCTTCCGACTATTTCCCGGGCAAGCGCAGATTCCGACATAGGTCCTATTCTTTCCGACAGAGTTAAACACGCGCGGGCAAAATATGCTATAATTTAAGGAAGCAAGCAAAGACGGAAGGACGAGAGTCATGGAGACTAAACTCACCGCCAAGGAAATCCTCGAACACGAATTCAAAACTGGAGTCCGGGGATACAAGCCGGACGAAGTTGATCATTTTCTCGATGAAATCATCCAAGACTATGAAGCATTCAACAAGAAGATTGCCGCACTGACCGAAGAAAACAGGCGGCTTACCGAGGAAATCGAAGAGCTGAAAAGCCGGTCATCCGCACCGGCACCTCAGCAGACAGGCACAACGAACTTCGACATCCTGAAGCGGTTGTCGAATCTCGAGCGCCATGTATTCGGAAATAAACTGAACGACTGATGCACAGAACGCGCCCAGGAATGAAAACGAGTGGAAGGATGTTCCATTTGATTCCGGGGCGCGTTTATGGTATGATGATCGTTGCCAAAGTCGCCATTCAGGTAATCGCTGCAACTTCGGGTTGTAGAGGAAAGTCCATGCTCGCACGGTTCTGAGATGACCGTAGTGTTCGTGCCCGGCAAAGTCATAAGCCGGGGCAGATCCTTCCGGGTCTGACGGCGGGGATAATGCCTAAGTCCTTTGGGATATGGCAGAGATCCCCTGAAAAGTGCCACAGTGACGTAGTCGCATCGGAAACGGTGCGGGTGGAACGGGTAAACCCCTCGAGCGAGAAACCCAAATTTTGGTAGGGGCGTCCTTCCGAAGGAAACGAACGGAGGAAGGGACAGGCAGAAGCCTGTAGATAGATGATTACCGCCGGAGTACGAGGCGTAAGCCGTCTGAGTACGATGGAACAAAACATGGCTTATCGAATGGCGACGGTATATTTGCATGTAACGAAACGCTCTCCCATGACAGGAGGGCGTTTCTTTTGTACGATACATACAGCAGACTCGCCGGGGAACGTCCCGGCGGTGAGGAGTGGTACGATACGATGACTATATTCAAACTGGTGGCGACCGCAGCGATGGGTCTGGAGAAGCCTGTTGCCGACGAGGTCCGCGCGCTCGGCTATGAGCCGACCGTTGAAAACGGGAAGATCTATTTTGAAGGGGACGAAACCGCAATCGCGCGGGCAAACCTGTGGCTCCGTATTGCCGACCGTGTCAAAATCGTTGCCGGCGAGTTCAAGGCAATCACATTCGACGATCTGTTTGAGGGTGTCAAGTCGATCCCGTGGGAGGACTACCTTCCGGCAGACGCCGAGTTCCCGGTGAGCGGAAAGTCCGTCAAATCCCAGCTCGGCAGTGTGCGTGACTGCCAGGCGATCACCAAGAAAGCCATCGTCGAACGGCTGAACGGGGCCTATGGCCGGCGAGGCATTTTGCCGGAAACCGGAGCGCTGTTCAAAATTGAAGTGTCCGTGCTGAAAGACGTGGCAACACTCACGATTGACACGAGCGGAGCCGGTCTCCACAAAAGGGGCTATCGGGTGGGGCAGGGAGATGCGCCGCTCAAGGAAACGCTTGCCGCTGCACTTGTCCAGCTGACTCGCTGGAGCCCTGACAGGCCGTTCCACGATCCATTCTGCGGCTCCGGTACACTGGCGATCGAAGCGGCCATGATCGGCCAGAACCTCGCCCCCGGCTACAATCGGGAATTCGTGAGCGAACAATGGCCATGGATGAACGCTTCCGTATGGGAAGACGTCCGGGCCCATGCAGACAGCGTCGCCGACTACGATGTCCAACTCGACATCACAGGTACCGATATTGATCACCGAATGATCAAAATCGCCGAAGACAACGCCGCTGAAGCCGGATTTGCCGATCTCATTCACTTTAAACAGATGCAGGCTGCCGACTTCACTACTGACAAAGCTAATGGCGTCATGGCCTCCAACCCTCCATATGGCGAGCGGATCGGCGAAGTCGAGGAAGTTGAACAAGTCATCCGCGGACTCGGCCAGGTGATGAAACAGTACCCGACATGGTCGGTCTACATGCTTTCATCCATGGAGAACTTCGAAGATCTCTTCGGACGGAAAGCAACCAAGAAGCGTAAACTCTTCAACGGTTTCATCCGCACTGACTATTACCAATTCTGGGGACAAAAGAAAAGAGATTGATTTTAAGTGGGGAAACCGGGCGGATGTCCGGTTTTTTTATGCTTTCTAGGATCGTGATTGTAATAAAAAAGACCTCAACATGAGAGGTCTTTTTTGATAGTTACTGCTTATTTCCCTGTTTTGTTGCGTCGTTTTAGGGGCAACAGTCTGTGCCTCAACAGCGCTATAGAATAAGCGAGGACAAAAGAGGAAATGACGCATAGCGGTGCATACAGAATGGCGTATTTTTGTGTGGTAAAGAAGTGTTCATAGAAATACTGATAGACAAACTTGTCCGTAATTGCAGAAGCAAGATAAATATCTAATGTCAAAACAGAAATTGAGGTGATGGGTATTGACATCACTTTACCGATTTTTGAGACGGGAGCTTCCATTTTATAAAAGGCAGCAAATAAGAAAACTGATTGGACAACAATTAAAATGGAGTGATAACCACCGACGGCGTTCACAATGGTTCCATCACCACTCTTGATGCAAATGATTGCTGTTTCGATAGAAGTAACAATCAAAAACATGAAAAAGGAGCGCATAGGAGAAATGCTTAAACCGTGTTTTCTTATATATACTCCCAGAAAATAAAAAGTAATTGGGTACAATCTCATCCAAAAATCCGGGAACTCGATCACAGACAAGTAGGGGATGTCGTTATTAAAAACATTCCAAAAACCAGGAACAGATGTGGTGAATATAAGAATCAGCAGGAAGACCTGGAATTCCTTTTTAGTTTTAAAAGCTTTCCAGATGTTATTTAAAAAGGGGATCAGCAAAGCAAGGCCGATATACATTTCAACGTACCAAGCATACCGAATACCCTTGAATTCAAATACGCTTTGGATCCACTCCAGAATTGTACGCTCTTCCCCAAAATATAAAGCTCTTGCAAGTATGATGACAACTGATAAAACCAAATAAATATATATAACATTGAGAACGCTCTTGAAATACTTTTTATTCCATTCCTTCTTCCACTGAAGGAATCCCGTTGCAATTAAGAAAAGTGGAACACAAACAATGAACAATTGCCGCCAGAAAACTTGGAGAGTCAACGATGTCCCAATAATGGGGGAATTGTAAAAATCGGTGTTCAGAAGGAAGTGAACACTGACCACACTCAGTATGGCAATCACTTTAATTAAATCGACACCATAAAAAATCTTTTGATTCATAAGATCCTCCTCAAAGTAAGAAGTACGTTTCACAATATCATGCGCCCTGGCTTGGTCATTTGGATCTCATATTATGTATTTTCATGAGGAAGAAACTTCCTCGAAAGGATTCGGCTAATGATTTCGCTTGGTTGGAATCCAGATCGAAGCCAGGTCAGCTGACATGCTCATCATATTACTTAATTTACCTGGCCCATCGCAAGTAATTGTATGTTTATAAAAGCATCGTTACTGGGTGTAATGTTCTCCGAAGTCACTTTAGCACTCGTCGTTCAAACTGATGAACTCCCTTTCTTCTAGCCATTCAATTGCTCCCTCTTTCTTCCTAATACAATTAAATAGTTAGTCGTTCACCTTTTTAGACTCGAGTGAAAAAGCAATGTCGGGCAAACCTCGTATTTTCAATTTCACTATTTAATTCTGTATCAAATTTCATTTTGCGTCGGCAAAATGAGGTCCTTTCTTAAACCACAAAATTAAATTTTGACAATCCCCCTTGAACTTTTCTCCGTTTCGCCTGTCTAATGAGTACAGAGAGATTGGAAGCGGGGGAAGGCCATGGAGGATAGAGAATTGGCTGAGCGTGCAATATCGGGAGATGCTGAGGCGTTCGTCCAGCTGATGGAGCTGCATAAGGCATCGCTGTACCGCACGGCGTACGCTTTTCTTAAATCTGAGCATGCCGCCGTTGAGGCGGTGCAGGAAGTGACGGCAAGGGCTTTCCGAAATATCCGGAGGCTGAAAGAGCCGTCGTATGCAAAAACGTGGCTGACGCGGATTATGATCAACTACTGCCAGGATGAATTGAAAAAGGCGAGGCGTGAACCGGTGACCGACCGGATACCGGAAAGCATCGCGCATACCGGTGACGACCTCCTTATCATTGAGGAGGCCCTTCACACCCTGCCTGGCCCGTCACGCCGGCTGATCCATCTGAAGTATTTCGAGGACATGAAGATCAAAGAAATCGCGGCGATCGAGAAAATTCCGGAGGGCACTGTTAAGTCCCGTCTCAACAAGACATTGCGGTCATTGCGGGATTTCATGAACGGGAAGGGAGGGCGTGCAGATGACTGAGCGTGAAGTGGAGCGGCTACGGAGCATGAAGGAACAACTGGATATTATTCCGATTCCGGAAGAAGCGCTGTCGGATGCAATCAGGGCGGGTGTCCGGCAGGCGGAAAATCAGTATGCCCGTAAAAAAACGACGCAGCGTTTTATCTGGCCATCAGCGGCTGTTGCCGTCCTGTTGCTGGCGTTTGTCATGACCATCAGAATCTCGCCGGCATTTGCACATGCCGTCTCCAGCCTCCCGGGCATGTCAATGATCGTAGAAATGATCCAATATGACAAAGGATTGAGGGCGATTATTGACAATGAGTATTATGAAGAAATCCATTCGACCGATTCGGATGGAACGGTCACGGTAACCCTGAACGGCGTCATTGTCGATCAGTCCGGGATGGTCATTTCCTACACGGTTGATTCAACAACCGGTATGAAAGATCCGCAGATCGACAAGATTGAACTTTATTCTGGAAATGAACTGCTCGAACACCAGGGCATCAGCTTCAACTATCCGTCCGAAGACGGCAAGATGAGCAATGAGCAACTGATCCAATACAACTTTACCGAACCGCTGCCGACGGATAGTCAGGAATTCGAATTAAAACTCAGTATTCGTGATACGGAAGACCATCAATTCAGCCTTCCGTTCACGACCCGGAAACCGGTCGCCGAGGGCAAGATATATGACCTGAACCGGTCCGTCACCATAGATGGGCAAAAACTCACCATTGAATCCATTACCGTCCATCCGCTGAAAGTCACCGTCAGAATAAAGGAAGATCCGGACAATACGATGGACGTCCTGCAGTATGAGGACCTCCGGATAGAGAACGGAGACGGGGAAGTGTGGAGCCGGATTGCAAACGGAATGACTGCAACGCGGGACGAAGAAGGCACTGATATCTATTTCCTGCAGAGCAACTATTTTGAGCAACCCGATCTGATGGTCTTCCGCATGAACCGCATACAGGCCATCGGCAAAACTGAACGTCTCGTTGTTGACACACTTACCGGTGAAGTTCTGGAGACGCCGTCAGACGGAAAGCTTGAAGTGACGGAGCTATCGCCGACATTGGTTGAAACGAAGCTGAAAACAGGTCATGAATTTGGCTACGGTTATCTTCAGGAAGCAGTTGACGCGGAAGGGAAATCAATCGAACTTACTTCAAGCGGTTCCTGGCAAATCGACGATTTCAGTTACGGTGATATGAAGTTCGAAAACGGAGATTATGTGAATCCGATCACCATCAAATTCTTCGCCTATCCGAATTACATCGAAGGCGACGTGACGATCCGCCTTGAATGAAACGGACAACTGATGGGAAGCATAGACTTAAATGCTTCCCACTTTTTTCATGGCGTGCTATACTCATAAAATCGTGCATTTTTCCGCCTGAATGGAAAAATGCTTTCATTACGTTTACAGGGGGCTTTCGATTGAAACAGGCGATTCCGTTTGCATTGGACCGGGAGCGGTCGTTTTTTGAGTCACTTGACGACTGGATCGGCGACGTGCTGTACGATGAGCTGACCGAGAAGGGGTTTGACCTGCGGGATGAGCAGGTGTTCATGGCGTTTCAGATCGGCCAGGCGCTCAAGGACAAATCGGTGTTATTCGCGGAAGCGGGGGTCGGCACGGGCAAGACGATCGCCTATTTGCTGCCGGCGGTCGCGTATGCGCGGTATACCGGGAAACCCGCTATCATCGCGTGTGCCGACGAAACGCTGATCGATCAGCTGGTCAAGGAAACCGGGGACATCGGCAAGCTCGAGCGAGCGCTCGGCCTGACTGTTGACGTCCGGCTCGCCAAGTCCCGTGAACAGTATCTGTGCCTGAAGCGGCTGGATGAATCAAAAGGTGTGACTGACGTCGCTGACGACATCGACGCGGGACTGCCGGATTTTGTTCGCGGCCACGGTTCAATGATGCGGCTTGATCCTTATGGGGCCCGTTCCGATTACCCGGATCTGTCCGACGAAGACTGGAGTTCTGTCAACTACCATCCGCTTTATCAGTGCGGTTCATGCGAACTCCGGAACCGCTGCGGCCAGACGCTTCACCGGAATCATTACCGGGCGTCGACCGACCTGATCATATGCTCTCAGGACTTTTATATGGAACATCTTTGGACGAAAGAATCCCGCAGCCGGCAAGGCCAGCTTCCGCTGCTGCCGGAATCCTCGGTTGTCGTATTCGACGAGGGCCACCTGCTGGAGTATGCGGCGCAGAAGGCATTCACGTACCGCGTACAGGAACGCACGATCGATACAGTACTGTCCCGCATCATGGTCGACGGCGTCCGCGAAAAGACACTTGTCCTCATGGAGGCGCTGATTGATCATCATGCGGAACTTTTCCGCTTGCTCCATGAATCCGCGGAAGGGGAGAGTGACCGTCGTGCCATCGTTCGCTCCAAGGCGATCGGTGACCGCGCCGCTGCCGTTGTGAAGCTTTCCATTGATATTCTTGAAGAGTTGGTTTTCGATGCGGATCTTTACGTGATTCCAGAATACGATCTGAAGCTGGCCGAGGAATATCTTGAGCAGTACATCCACTCGATGAAACTTTTCTGTGAAAACGGTGAAGCGGTTGACTGGCTGGAAGATGAGAACGGCGACGAGACACTTGTCATCATGCCGCGTCTTGTGACGGATATGCTGGAGGAACTCCTGTTCTCTAAAAAAATGCCGGTCATCTTCTCGTCTGCGACCATGTCTGTGGATGGAGACTTCTCGTTCCTCGCTGGCTCCCTCGGAATCCGAGATTTCAAGTCCTTCTCCGTTGAGTCGCCGTTTGACTACGACGAAGTGATGAAAATCAGGGTGAAGCGTGCCGCAGACAAGGCGGCGGACGTACTCCGCCTCGCTGATGATGGACAGCAGTCGCTCATCCTCTTCCGGTCGAAATCTTCGATGGAAGCCTTCAGGAAAGCCGTGGGACACGACCCGCGCTTCCTGTTCGAAGGGGACCGTGCGTTGTCCGCGATGGTCAGGGACTTCCAGGAGGGCAAAGCGCAAGTACTTTGCTCCTGGCATCTGTGGGAGGGTCTCGATATTCCGGGTGAAGCGCTCACACGCGTCATCATTCACGACCTTCCATACCCGCCGGATGATCCGCTATTCGAAGCGAAACGCCGGTTCGCTGAGGATGCCTACCGCGACATCGACCTGCCGTACATGCTGCTGCGCCTTCGCCAGGGCATCGGCCGCCTGATCCGTACATCCGAGGACCATGGAGATATTCAATTGCTGCTTGATGAAAATGACATTAAGGCTGAAGGGGAGATCCTAAAGGTGCTTCCCGTCCAGCCAGACAGCCTGCCTTCCGCGTGATGCGGAAGGTTTTTTGTTGTTAGAGCTGGCAGGAACGCGTAAGTGTGCGAGTGTTTGCAGCGGCAAGTACTGCTTTCGCGACGACCGGGATTCGCGACCGCAAGTCCCTGTTCCGCGACGACAAGTCCTCAATTCGCGACCGCAACCTACGTTTTTGCGACGGCCCCGGGATTCGCGTCCATAAGTCCATGTTTCGCGTCGGCAAGTCCTGAATTCGCGACCGCCACCCACGTTTTCGCGGCGCCTCTATCCCAAATATCCCCGCTCTGCCACGGTGCAGTGAAAAAATGATATGATAGCACAAGAAAACAGACGTAGAGGAGATTTGTAGCCAATGGCGCAATTTGAACAGCATCATGAACCACTGATCCGGCAGGCTGCACAGTTGGCAGCACTGTTCCGCAAGAACGGGGACCGGGAGCGCGCTGAGAAGGCGGAGCGATTTGCAAGGAAACTGATGAGAAACGATTATATTGTCGGATTCGCGGGCCATTTCTCTGCGGGTAAGTCCAGCATGATCAACGCCCTGACCGGGGTGGACATCCTGGCGACCGGGCCGATCCCGACAAGTGCCAATATCGTAAATGTACATAAAGCAGATGATGATTTCGCCATCATCCACCGGACGGACGGGGCGCCGATCCGGTTCTCGGGTGATATTGACGTCCAATATGTGAAGGAGTTTTCGAAAGATGGCCAGGCCGTTTCCGAAATCGAGGTGGGCCATAAAGATTCCGCACTTCCGGCAGGCGTGACCGTCATGGACACCCCGGGCGTCGATTCAACTGATGATGCCCACCGGCTGTCGACGGAATCTTCCCTGCACGTGGCGGACCTGGTGTTTTACGTCATGGACTACAACCATGTCCAATCTGGGCTCAACTTCACGTTCACCAAGAACCTCATGGCCTATAACGAGAATGTCTACCTGATTGTCAACCAGATTGATAAGCACCGGGAGGCCGAGCTGAGTTTTGAAGACTTCAGGAACTCCGTACGTGAATCGTTCGCTTCGTGGGGCGTCCATCCGAAAGGGATCTTCTTCACCTCCCTCCGCGAGAAGGACCTTCCGAACAATGATTTTGAAAAGGTGAAGTCATTGGTCGCGACATCCATCAATAATCGTGAGGAATCGCTTCAGGCAGCGGCTGAGGGCACACTCCGGAAGCTTGCCGATGAGCATATCCGGTTCCTTGAGGATGAGCGGGAAGAGCGGAAGTCGACCTATGCGGATATTCTGTCCGAAGAGGAATGGACCCGCCGAGAGGAAATCAAGGAAGAGGCGGCCGATGCATCGAGGCGGGTCGAGTTGCTGTCACCTGAGCGCTGGCAGGATGACTTCGAGTCAAAGCGGAAGGATTTACTTGAAAATGCGGGGCTCATGCCTTTTGAAGTCCGCGATCTCATGAAGGATTACCTGGAAGCGCAATCCAAGTCGTTCAAGGTCGGCTTCCTGTTCAGCGGGAAAAAGACCGAGGAGGAGCGGCAACGGCGGGCGGAAGCGGTTCTCGCCACATACCGGAAAACTGCAGATGCGCAAGTGTCGGTCCACCTCCGCGGCCTGATGAAGACGGCACTCAGGGAAGCAGGCCTGCTGACTGATGAAGAAGCGCTCGGAATCGACGGTATGGATTTTGATCTGCCGCTTTCGGTCATCGAAAGCCAGGTTCCGCAGGGGGCCCTCGTCACGGGGGATACCGTTCTGAACTTTACGGAATCGGTGCGGCAGTCCACCATCCGCTGGTTTATCCGAGAAACCGACGGATGGAAAAGCGGGCAGGCAGAGAGGATTGCCGATGCAGCCAACGAGCGCACGGATTCCGAGCTTCAACAGTCTTCCGTGCTCGGCAGAAAAGCGGATGCGATCCGCGCGATCGAAGAAGCCGACAATGAGATTGAGAACTTCCGCAAATCCTTGGAGGCACCAAATCGGCAACTGGCGAAGAAAGCCGGCGAGCTCGCCGAAGACTGGAAGGCCAGAGAACGTACGATGATGGAGTCGGTCATTGAATTCGACCCGTCAATGGCACCTGACAAGGAAGAGGAACAGACAGGGACAGAAGATGAAGCCGTGCGGGAAGAAATCGGACATGTCGACACCGAAGGGGCCATCAGCCAGGCATCGTTGATCGCCGAGAAAGTCCGGCCAATTCCGGGCTTTAAGGAAACCGCTGATTACCTGATGCGGAAAGCCGAGCGGCTCGGTAAGCAGGACTTTACCATTGCCCTGTTCGGCGCTTTCAGTGCCGGGAAATCGTCGTTCTCCAATGCCCTGATCGGGGAATCGGTACTTCCGGTATCCCCGAATCCGACCACCGCCGCCATCAACCGGATCCGGCCGGCGAGCGCCAAACACGAAAGCGGAACCGCAGACATCCATCTGAAATCAACTGAAGCCATGACGGATGACGTCACCCGCGCGTTCGCCCAGCTCGGCATGACCGTCCGCTCGCTCGATGAAGCATTCCGGCAGGCTGATAATGCAATCGGCAAGGAAGACATCGAAGACGGAAAGCAATTGCACCGCTCGTTTATACGGGCATTCCGCGACGGTTATCCGGAACGCGGTATGCTCCTCGGCCAGACGGTAAATGTGGAGGAAGACGAGTTCCGCAAGTATGTGGCCGAAGAAAGCCGAAGCTGCTTTGTCGAATCGATCGACTTCTATTATGACTGCGAACTTACGCGGCGCGGCATCACGCTTGTGGACACGCCAGGGGCAGACTCGATCAACGCCCGGCATACCGATGTCGCGTTTGAGTACATCCGCAATGCAGACGCAATCCTGTTCGTGACCTACTATAACCATGCGTTCGCGGCTGCGGACAGGGAATTCCTTATCCAGCTTGGCCGTGTGAAAGATGCGTTCGAGATGGACAAGATGTTCTTCCTCGTCAACGCGATCGACCTCGCCGCCAATGAAGAGGAATCGGACATGGTCAAGCAATATGTCGGCAGCGAACTTCAGCGCTTTGGCATCCGCAATCCGCGGCTCTACGGCATCTCTAGCCTGCTTGCATTAAAAGAAAAGCAGGAGCGAACAGATTTCGCCTCCGGCATGCCGGAATTCGAAGAAGCGTTCCATCGATTCCTCGGCGATGAATTGAGCGGGCTGGCGGTCCAGGCACTCAATGAAGAAAGCCGCAAGACTGCGGAGCGGCTCGGCGAACTGATCGAACGGACAGAGCGGAACCGGTCCAGAAAAGCGGAACGGATGGAAGAGCTCCGCCGTTTTGAGCAGGAACTGCGGAAACGCTATGTGCAATCGGCTGCACCGGTCATCCTCAACGACTCGAAGGCCGAGCTGGACGAGCTGCTGTATTATGTGCTTCAGCGGGTATTCTTCCGATTCAATGAGTTTTTCGGAGAAGCGTATAACCCGGCGACCTTCGCGTCCAAGCCGTCCAGGGAAGCCCTCTCCATCGCACTGCGCGAAGCACTTGATGCGGTAGGTTTCGACATTGTACAAGAAATGAAGGTTACCGACTTCCGGCTTATGAACTTTACCATCCGGCGTCTGGGCTTGCGGTTCACCGAGGAACAGCGGAGACTCCGTGACATGGACGCCATGTTCTCACTGACACCGTACGAGCCCCGGGACAAAGGAAGTCTTGCATTCCCGGCAGTTTATCCGGAACCGGATAAGTACGCCTCTGTCAACCGACTGTATAAGAATGATAAAGACTTCTTCGAGGGGGGCGGGCGCGATAAGCTCCGGGATGCACTTGAAGCCGTTGCGAGGGAGGATGCAGAGGCTTACGTGGAGAAAGAGAAGAAGCGGATGATCGAAGACTTTACACAATGGACGGAACTTGAAGCGGAAGGTCTTCGCCAGCATCTGCTGCAAGGCGCGCTTGCCCGCATCGCTTCCGAGCGGGAAGTGCTTGAAAAGACTGTGAATCTGCAGGAATGGAAAGAGGTTTATGAAGCCATCTGTGAAATGGAGGGATCCAGGTGACGCACGTATTCAAATCGGTGGACGACCTGTCGGAAGGCTATTACAAGCTGATTGATGCCAGGTTTTCGCTCAGTGACCCTGAAGAAGGCAAAAATGCGTATAAAGAAGGCCATATTGCAGGTGCTGTTTACTGGGACCTTGAAAAAGACATGTCGGACATGGTATCGGATCGCGGACGTCACCCGATGCCTTCGCGCGAGCAGCTTACAGAACTCTTCAGACGGAGCGGACTGTCGCTGGACGATCGGATCCTGATTTATGACGGAGGAGGCGAGCCGTTCGCAGCGCGGGCTTATTTTCTTCTAAGGTATGGCGGATTCACTCAGGCTTATATCCTAAAAGAAGGGTTCGATGGTCTGCGGACAGCCGGTTATCCGGTCGATGCCGAGCCGTGCCGTCCGCAGGTTTCAGCGGTGAAGCCGGACTGGCAGGAACATCTGTTGGCATCCCGGGAAGACGTAAGGGTTATCTCGGAAGGCCGTGAAGACGGTGTCCTGCTGGATGCTCGTGCCCCCGAGCGTTACCTTGGAAAGCATGAACCATTGGATCCGGTCGCCGGCCACATACCCGGTGCCCGGAACTTCGACTGGATACGTCTAAAAAAACAAGGTTACTTTGATACCGGAGAAGCGACGGAGCAATCTCTTAGAGAAACCGTTTCCGTCGACGAAAAAGTGACGGTATACTGTGGCAGCGGCGTGACCGCCGCTCCGCTCTTCGCCATGCTGGACCATATCGGGCAGGAGAATCTGCGTCTCTACGTCGGAAGCTACAGCGACTGGGTGTCCGATCCGGATAATCCTGTAGATAAAAAGAGCGACTGACACTCTTCCAAACTGTGCCAGATTTAAATATTTAGTAACAGGGTAACTACCTTGATAATGGAAGAATCATTGTCACGGAGGGATTGCCTTGGATTATTTACTCATTGCAGGAAAACTCGTCATCGGGCTTGCATTCCTGCTCGTTATTATCCGCATTCTCGGGCGGAAGGAACTCGCGGAGATGACACCATTTGATATCGTCTATCTCCTCATATTCGGAGGGATTCTGGAAGAATCCATCTATGACGATAAAGTTTCTATTTGGATGCTTATCTTCGCTTTAATATTATTTGGACTTATCGTCTTCGCCATTGAGAAAATCGCTGAGAAGTCCGACAGGGCGCGGATTGCCCTCATGGGTACGCCGGACTACATCATCAAGGATGGCAAGCTGAACACGAAGAGGATGGACCGCAATATGATGGAAATGGAGCAGCTCCGAATCATGCTGCGGCAAAAAGGTGTATTTTCATTGAGAGAGGTAAAAGACCTGGTGATCGAGCCAGGCGGTTCCGTCTCAATCAATACGTATGCCAAGTACAAGCCGGCAACTGCCGCAGACCTGAATGTTGAAAAGCCGGAGGAAGATCCGTCCGTCTTGCTGATCGATGGCGGATTCGTCAAAGAGGATATGCTGGAGCTGGTCGGCAAAAACAAACAGTGGCTCCATGACCAACTCGCAGACCAAGGGTATCACGATCTAGATCAAATTCTATATTGTGAATGGTCCGAGACAGAAGGCTTTTATATCCGTACCTACGCCGATACGACTGATGCTGGGGGTAGAGAATGAGGTACGCACTTTTGGGAGACATCCATTCATCCGTGGAGGATCTGAAGGATGTCCTGAATGATATCCAAAAATATGCACCGGATGCCGAGCTGATCGGCACCGGTGATCTGTTTGAATGTATCATCAGCAAAAAGCGTGCGCCCTTTGAGCGATTCAGCAGGCTCGAGGACGTCATGCTGTTTTCTGATGAGCTGATCGGAATGTTGACTTTTCCTTCGGTCCGGGGCAATCAGGAAGAGCGGATCGCCCAGATCACTGAATCAGACGAGCCGCTCCTGCAGAGGATCCGCATGATGGAAGAACGGATCGGCATCGGAAAGACGGCTATAGTGATCCATGGACACCAGTGGGAATGGGGGGGAGATCCTTGGATGCCCGTATTTCCTGAAACCGGGCCGGATCTGATTTTTTATGGTCACAGTCACGATTCGGGGCTGTCCATCAATAATCAGGTGGAAGAGGTTGGCTTCGGTGTTCCGTACGATGTAACGAAAGGCCGTACATTCGTGAATGTCGGTGCCGTTGTCGGAGACCGCAACTGGGTGCTCTACGACTCCGATGCAGGGACCGCCATTTTCAAGAAAGTCATGGACTAAGAGAAAAAAGGAAGCGGGGAATCCCCGGCTTCCTTTTTTTCTGTTCGGTTCCACACGAATCCGCCTGCTATTCCCGGGCCATACTAAACATCACTTCCTCCGGATGGCAGCCCTTGCAAGCGAATCCGCGGCCCGGTTCTGGCTGTCGGGTATCCACTTGATGAAGAAAAAGTCGAACTCGTCCGCGATTTGGAGCGCCTGATTGAGCATATCCATATGTAAGGGGTTTTTCGCATAACGTTTTTCGACTGCGGTGACGACCGCTTTCGAGTCTGAGCGCACCGAAACCATACCGTTCGACAATTTTGATGCTTCCTCGACACCCCTGACAAGTGCTTGGAATTCAGCGGTATGGTTATCGAGTTCTCCTATGGGCTCGGATATCCTGACTTCGTTGCCTTCGCCACGGATAAAGACCCCGATGCCGGCAGGACCCGGATTGCCGGCTGCCGCTCCGTCTATATAAACTTCAAGCATAAAAGCACCTTCTCTTTCTGAACCGGAAGCCCCGTCCGCTTGAAATAGGAGCAGGAAGCCGGTACAATATGGGAATCAGTAAACTGGAGTGAACGCTGTTGAATAAAATTGACCTGATCCAGGACATTGATGAGCTGCTGGACCGATACTGCGACGGGTGCTTTCTGAAAAAGCAGCTTCGGACGGAAAAGGGAAAGTCAACTGCCCACCGCTTCTGCATCAAACAATGCACCGTAGGGGAGCAGCTCCGTTTCCTCGGTTCGGAACTGAATAAGCTCGGCCAATGAAAATCCCGCTCTGCGTCTGTGCAAAGCGGGATTTGTTCATATCATTGTGCGTCTAATCTCACGACATTTGCCGCCTGGGGACCGCGGTTGCCTTCCACCACTTCGAACGAGACGGTTTCGCCTTCGTCGAGAGTCCTGAAGCCTTCACCGGTGATCCCGGTATGGTGAACGAAGACGTCCTCGCCATTATCGAGTTCGATAAAGCCGTAGCCCTTTTCATTGCTGAACCATTTCACCTTGCCCTGGTACATGCCCATCCCTCCAAAGCGCAAATGTCTTTGTCCAGCATGGCCGGAACTACCCTTCAATATACATGAACCGACATTGAGCGTCAACGGAAGCGGGAATATTCCGAGGAATCAGGGTATTTTTTCAAGTTTACCGGATGCCTGAAAGCGGGAACAACATAATCAGTATTCATAAACTCAGAAAGTAGATGATTGATATGAAACCGATTATCGGCATAACTGCTCAACAGCAGGAAAACCTATACGACTATAAACTGCAGCCCGTGTATCCTGAAGTAGTGATTCAGGAAGGCGGCATCCCGATTATGCTTCCGATCGTCCCCTCCGAGTATCTGGACGACGTGCTGGACATGGTGGATGGTGTCATCATGACGGGCGGGTGGGACATCGACCCGAACCTTTACGGGGAGGAGACGATGCCGGAAACAGGACAGCTAAATTTCGAGATGGACGAATTTGATTCGTGTGTCATCAAAAATGTTCTGGCCCGGGATATGCCGTTTTTCGGTACTTGCCGTGGGGCGCAGATGCTCAACGTCATGACCGGCGGCACGCTTTATCAATGCATTGAAAAGCAGCTGGATGAGCCGCTCAAGCACAAGCAGGAACACGGACGTGAACATCCGGTCCACCATGTGGATATCATCGGAGGCGAGATTCTTCCGCCGCTGTTCCCTGGCGGCCGGACACGCGTCAATTCTTCCCACAACCAGGGGATCAAGACAGTCGGGGAAGGCGTTGAAATCGCGGCCCAGTCACCGGACGGACTGGTCGAAGCGATCGAAATGACGGATAAGCGTTTTGTCCTCGCAACCCAGTGGCACCCGGAGAATTTCGCACTCAACGGTCATGAGCCCTCGAAATCAATCATCGAAGGATTTATCAAAGCCGCTGAGGAGTATAAGAAAAGTAAATCATGATTTGCCGCGCACCGAATATCCGGTGCGTTTTTTATTTCTTCTGCACTCTGGTCCGTATTCCTATGCTATACTCTCATTAGCACCAGATGCTAATGACTGGTATTAATGTCCGGGAGGTATTCAGAATGGGAGATCTGCTGAAACTGGAAGGAAAAAACATCGTGATTATGGGCGTCGCAAATGAGCGAAGCCTTGCATGGGGAGTCGCCAAGCAACTGCATGAAACCGGCGCGAACCTGATCTTCACCAACCGCCAGGAGCGGTCCCGCACGAAGCTGGAGCGCGCACTCGACAAGGAAGGGTACAATGCCCGCCTGATCGTCCAATGTGACGTGAATGATGACGAAAGCGTCAAAGAAGCTTTCCGCGCAATCGGGGAAGAAGTCGGAACAATCCATGGTATCGTCCACTCGGTGGCATTCGCGAAAGCGGAAGACCTGAAAGGGGACTTTGTTGAGACATCCCGGGACGGCTATGCATTCGCACAGGACACGAGCGCGTATTCACTGGTCGCGGTCGCACGGGAAGCGAAACCTTACATGACCGAAGGCGGGGCAATCGTGACGATGACGTACCTTGGTGCGGAGCGTGTCCTGGATGGCTACAACGTGATGGGTGTCGCGAAGGCAGCTCTTGAAGCATCGGTGCGTTACCTTGCAAACGATCTCGGCAAGGACGGCATCCGTGTGAATGCAGTATCGGCAGGTGCCATCCGCACCTTGGCGGCGAAGGGAGTTCCTTCGTTCAACACCATTCTTCACCAGATCGAAGAAACCGCACCGCTCAAGCGCAATGTGGATCAGCGGGAAGTCGGCGACATGACTGTTGCGCTCCTTTCCAATATGGGAACGGGTGTTACAGGCGAAGTCATCTATGTCGACGGCGGCTATCATATTATGGGGTGACTGCCCATCAGACCGGAAGGCTAATTGCCTTCCGGTTTTAAATATTTGGATTAAGCTTTATGGTTCAATCGCACCAAAACAGTTATTTCCTCTTGTACTGTATATTTAATTGTGAAACAATGACAGCATACTTGAATAGGCAATCCTTCGGGGCAGGGTGAAATTCCCGGCCGGCGGTGATGGGCGCATGCCCTCAGTCCGTGACCCGTATTCGTACGGTGGACCCGGTGCAACTCCGGGACCGACAGTGAAAGTCTGGATGGGAGAAGGAGCCGCGTCTGAACACACCAGTGTTCGACGTTTATATAGCTATGCTTTTTGCCCCGTATCGTTTCTGATGCGGGGCTTTTGCGTTCTTGCGGAACCAGGGCTGATTGTTTATAGATTAAAAGGAGTGCTGCTTTTTTGACTGAAGATTACTGAATGCAGCAATTAAAGCCACCTGCTGAACAGCCTGTCGGCCAGGCATTTCCTGATCAGCCGGCAGAAGCTCCACTGCGTAAAGACCAATCATTTCGAAAAAATAGGTGGTCCATGGTAATGGTATGGCCGTCCTTGCTTTACTGTTCGATAGAAACCCTCTCTTACAGCCATTCTGCCGTTTCAGCCGATGGCAGGATCCCAGTCCATCACGGACCCGGCGACCGCAACGAACAAGATCGCATAGTCAGACTCCTGCTCAGAAGCCGTCACGAGGCTGTTCTGATCGGGACTTTAACTAAACCTTCACAATTATCCTCTCCTGACCTCCCGTCTGCCCCGCGGAGGAAAAACCCCATTTAAGTTTTAATGAACACGAATCACCCGAATTCGCGATGCTGCTCCAGTTCATATCCCTGAACCGGAGCAGCGGATCGCCGGTTAGAAGACGGCATCCGTTCCGTGTTTTTTCCGGGCTCAACCGCAGTTCCGGATAGAACGCCTCTCATCTCACCTCCAAAGAAAGGATGATTCAATGTTCACCGGAATTATTGAAGAAATCGGTACTGTCCGGTCGGTAAAACCTGGGCGGGACGCAGCTACGCTGGAAATCAGCGCATCTATCGTACTGGAAGACGTCCGGCTGGGCGATAGCATCGCAGTCAACGGTGTATGTGTGACCGTGACCGAATTCACCCAGGATGCCTTCAAGGCTGATCTGATGCCGGAAACACTAAAGGCTACGTCACTTGCGTCCGTTAAAAACGGAACCCGGGTGAACCTGGAACGCGCACTCAGGGCCGACGGGCGTCTTGGGGGCCACATCGTTTCCGGTCATGTCGATTGCACGGCGAAGGTACGTTCCAGGCGGCCGGAAGGCAACGCGATTTACCTGGAGCTTGCTATACCGGATGAGTTCTCGCTCTACCTGGTCCGTAAAGGATCCGTCGCGCTGGACGGGACTTCGCTGACTGTGTTCGACGCCGGGACAGATTCTATCACTGTTTCGCTTGTCCCGCATACAAGCGCCTCCACAATCCTTGGTTCAAAAATGCCGGGGGAACTGGTCAACCTGGAGTGTGACATCCTCGCAAAGTATGCGGAACGGATGTTGCAGCCCTCAGCCGGACGATCAGACGGCCTGTCACTCGGCACGCTCAAGGAAAACGGCTTTGCCTGATGAAAGGGGAGAATGAGATGTTTTCATCGATTGAGGAAGCACTGGAAGAATTGAAAGCTGGCCGGCCCGTCATCGTAACGGATGACGAAGACCGGGAGAACGAAGGAGATCTTGTCTCTATTGCGGAGCTGACGAATGCAGAAACGGTAAACTTCATGGCGAAATACGGCCGTGGCCTGATCTGCATGCCGATCACTGAAGAAAAGGCGGAAGCCCTGCATCTCCCGCTGATGGTTGACCATAACACCGACACATTTGGCACTGCCTTCACCGTCAGCATCGATCACATTCATACGACTACCGGTATTAGTGCCGGGGAGCGGGCAGAGACGATCCGCCACGCAATGGACCATCATGCGGAACCTACAGATTTCCGGCGTCCCGGCCACATCTTCCCGCTGATTGCAAAACCGGGCGGGGTTCTTCAAAGGCCGGGGCATACAGAAGCTGCTGTTGACCTGGCAAGACTGGCCGGTCACTCCCCGGGCGGTGTCATCTGTGAGATCATGAATGACGACGGCACGATGGCGCGGCTTCCCGAGCTGACTGTAATGGCAGGGGAGTTGGGACTGAAGCTGATCACGATCAAGCAACTGATTGAGTACAGGAAAACGAATGAACGCCTGGTTTCCCGGGAAGCGGAAGTCCGGATGCCGACAGAATTCGGGGAATTCCGGATGATCGGCTATACTGACCGGCTGACCGGCCAGGAGCATCTTGCGCTGATCAAGGGAGAAATTCGGGAAGGCAAGTCCGTTCCTGTACGCATCCATTCGGAATGCATGACCGGGGATGTTTTCGGCTCTCGCAGATGCGACTGCGGTCCCCAGCTCCATGCCGCCCTCCGCCAAATGGAGGAAGAAGGGGCAGGGGTCCTGCTTTATATGAGACAGGAAGGGCGAGGAATCGGCCTCATCAATAAGTTGAAGGCGTACAAACTGCAGGAAGAAGGTCTTGATACCGTGGAAGCCAATGAACGGCTCGGTTTTCCGGATGACATGAGGGATTACGCAGCCGCGGCGCAGATGCTGAGAGACCTGGGAATTGACGATGTCCGTCTGATGACGAACAATCCGAGAAAAGTGGAAGGGCTCATCCGATACGGAATACGCATCACGGAGCGGCTTCCGATCGAGATGGAGCCCGTGCAGGAGAATCATCGCTACCTGAATACGAAAATGGACAAGATGGGGCATCTGCTCCACGTATGAGGAGGACAAAATAATGGTTAACGTATTGGAAGGAAATCTCGTAGGAACTGATCTGAAAATCGCTATTGTCGCCGGGCGGTTCAACGAATTCATCACCGGCCGGCTGGTTGAAGGCGCTTTGGATACACTACGCCGTCACGGCGTAGCTGAAGAAGATATTGATGTGGCAAAAGTGCCGGGAGCCTTTGAAATCCCGTTGGCCGCACAGAACCTGGCAGCCTCGGGTAAATATGATGCCGTAATCACTCTTGGAGCCGTCATTCGCGGCGCTACAGCCCATTTCGACTATGTATGCGCGGAAGCTGCAAAAGGTGTTGCCAAAGCCGCCGCAGATACCGGCATCCCGGTACTTTTCGGCGTCATCACTACAGATACGATCGAACAGGCCATCGAACGTGCAGGAACAAAAGCAGGAAACAAAGGCGCCGAATCCGCAACAGCCGCTATTGAGATGGCAAATTTGCTGCGTCAACTGAGGGATTGAGGAGTTTACTGTTTCATATCAGACAAACTTAAGCTAAGTTGGTGGGTCTCCGAATTCGGGGCCTGCTTTTTTGTTTGCCTTATTCAGGATTGAAATTAAAGGTGTTACAGAAAGATGACAAGCCTCCCCTAAAAGCAACAGAAAAGGTACCTGTTACATAAGTCGGAGTTTCCAAAGATTAAGGACTCTATGATGTTCTGTTATTGCAGACGGTATGTAAATAGTTTCATTCGGAAACAATGACCGATTACTTTAGGACCCGATTGTCCCATCGCGCAAAATGGAGTGCCTCTTGCAAAAATTAGGAGAATCCTCCAAAAGGTTCATTTTCCAAATTAAAGAAAAATATGCATTCCTGCATATCCGAAAGTCCTATCGTTAAACCCTTGCCCTGTATGGAAATAAATGTTTACCTCTCTGAATCAGTCATTTTTTGGATAATGCTTTCTTCCCAGTGCCAAACGGTCCTAATGAAGCATTTGTTTTGATTGGCTTTTGACTATTCAAAAATATCAGTTTTTAGGATGTATAGTAGTGCTAACAACACAGAAGCAAGACGGCAGCATGATCGGACACTCGAGAACAGAAAGGAGGAGTGGGGCATGGGCCGTCTTTTTTCTTCCCGGGGAATGGACGGCCTGAACAGGACCGGGCAACACCATTCGAAGGGGAGGAAACGCAATGCCGGGATCGAAGAAGAAATCCACGAAGTTACTGAGCATGGCCGCCACGGTGCTGATGGTGTCGTCACTGATCGCGCCGGGCCTCGTGTCCGCGGAAAAGCGGACGAGTGTGTCGGCGGTTGACACTGCCAAGGAAATGCAGGCTAAACTCAGCGACCGGCTCCTGACTGAGTTCAAGGATGATGAGAAAGTCACATTCCTGATCAAGTTCAAGGACAAAGCCGATACTGTCAAGGCCGCGACCGCTGCAAGGAAATCAGCACAGAAAGCTGAGCTGTCCTCGCACCAGACCAAGATGGCGACCCGTTCGGCAGTTGTCTCCGAACTTAAGGCGACCGCGCAGACATCGCAGGCAGATGTCAAAAAGTATCTGACTACGCTTGAGAAGAGCGGTAAAGCCGAAAACGTCCGCTCTTACCACATCGTCAATGGCATGGCGGTGACAGCGACGAAGGAAGTGGCCGAGAAGATCGCAAGCTTCAGTGAAGTCGAAAAGATTCTTCCGGATGAAAACCGCCAGCTTTTCGTGACGAAGACGCCTGAGGCTAAAACGCCGAAGGCCGAAATTGCAAACGTCGAGTGGAACGTCGAGCGGGTCAAGGCTCCTGAAGCATGGAACCTTGGCATCGACGGTACGGGTACGGTTGTCGCGAGCATCGATACCGGTGTTCAGTGGGACCACCCGGCTCTGAAGGAAAAGTATCGGGGCTATAACACGGCGACCGGCGAAGCGGACCACGACTATAACTGGTTCGATGCAACGGCCGGAAACACGACACCTTATGATGACCAGGGCCACGGCACGCACGTGACCGGTACGATGGTCGGCGCTGAGCCGGACGGCAGCAACCAAGTCGGTGTCGCACCGGGAGCGAAGTGGATCGCTGTCAAAGCCTTTACTGCAGCGGGCGGCACAGACAGTGACCTCCTGGCAGCGGCACAATGGATTCTTGCACCGACTGATTCGGAGGGCAATGCCCGCGTCGACATGGCACCAGATGTCGTGAACAACTCGTGGGGCGGCGGACCGGGCCTTGACGAATGGTACCGCGAAGTCGTCCAAAACTGGCGCGCGGCTCAGATCTTCCCTGAGTTCTCCGCAGGCAATACGACACTCTTCAATCCTGGCGGACCGGGATCTGTGGCTGCACCTGCCAACTATCCTGAATCTTTCGCAACGGGTGCGACTGACATCAACAACAAAGTCGCAAGCTTCTCACTCCGCGGACCTTCTCCTTATGACGAAATCAAGCCGGACGTTTCCGCGCCTGGCGTAAATATCCGTTCTTCGGTTCCGGGCAGCGGCTATGAGGGCGGCTGGAACGGTACATCGATGGCAGGTCCCGCAGTTTCTGCCGTTGCGGCATTGCTCCGCCAGGTGGATGCTGACATCACTGTTGATGAAATGGAACAGATCCTTCTCGACACAGCGGTTCCTCTGACGGACAGCCAATATCCGACAGTTCCGAACCACGGCTACGGCTATGGTCTTGTTGACGCGATGGCTGCCGTGTCCTCTCTCATGTCAGGCATCGGCACGATTGAAGGCCAGGTCATGAAGGAAGGCGATGACGAGGAAGCACCTGAGTTCAGCCACACGGCACCTACTGAGACATATGCCGGCATGGACCTCACTCTTGCTGTCGGGATCACCGACAACATCTCGGTCAGCTCGGCAGTCATCAACTACACCGATGCAGAAGGCAACGCGCAGTCTGCAGAACTCGTCCGCACGTCGGGCAGCTTTACGGACGGCACTTATGCCATCACCGTACCGGGTGACCATATCGGTGGCGAGCAGTTCAACTACTCATTCACAATCAATGACTTCGGCAACAACGAAGTGACGTCCGACGAGTATTCGGTGATAGTCAAGCCGGGCATCACAACCGGTTACTCGACAGATTTTGAAGCGGACGCGACCGGATGGGTATCGTTCGGTGAAGAAAATAGCTGGGAGCAGGGCGTACCGACTTCCGGGCCGGGCAATGCGGCCTCCGGAGAGAACGTCTATGCAACCAATCTCGCTGGCCAGTATGCGAACCGCATGAATGCGACGCTCGTCATGCCTCCGGTCGACCTTCCGGAAGGCAATAGCTACCTGCAGTTCAAGCATTGGCACAACTTTGAACAGTCCACGTCCACTGGACGCGCATGGGACTATGGCCATGTGGTCATCTCCACGGATTACGAGAATTGGACACAGCTCCACATGGTTCAGGGCCAGTCAGATGGCTGGACGGATGTTGAAGTGGACCTTTCCGAGTATGCCGGGCAGCGTGTCTATATCGGCTTCAATGCTTATTCGGACGGCAGCGTGACCCGTGATGGATGGTACCTCGATGATGTCGCCCTTTCTGACACATCCGAGTCCACATCCGCGGCGGTCAAAGGCAAGGGCAAAGCCAAAGGCAAGACCAAGGGCAATGCCAAAGCCGAAAATAACGGCAACCAGCTCGGCGTGATCAAGAAGGAAAACGAAGCGCTGAAGAAAGGCGATCCGATAGATCCGACAACGATCAAGCCGGTCATGCCGAAAAATGAAGTGAAGCCTGTAGAAGACGGCCAGAAGCCTGCTCCAACTCTTCTCCCTCTTAATGCACAGGTGAGCGTACTCGAAACAGGTTCTTCGGTTTACACGAATCCTGCGGATGGAACATATTCGATGCGCACTGCTGCAGGCGACTATACGCTTGTAGCCGAAGCATACGGATTCCGTTCTGAAAACCAAAGCGTATCCGTCGGTGCGGATGAAACGGCGACAGCCAATTTCACCCTTGAAGAAATTCCGATGAACACGGTCAGCGGTACCATCACGGATTCTTCGGATGGTTCGCCTGTCCAAGGCGCGACCGTAATCCTTGTGGAAGATGCGAACATCGCTCCGGTCACGACCGATGCGGAAGGACGCTACGAGATCGAAGCCTATGAAGGCGACTACACGCTGAAAATCGTCGCATCCGGCTACCACGGCAAAGAAGAGAATGTCACAATCGGCAGCGAACCGGCTGTACAAGACATTACACTCGAGCCGTTCTACACGGTACCGGGCGGGGAAATCGGCTATGATGACGGCACAGGCGAGAACGCACGTGCATTCTACGATGCGGGCAACGGCTGGGCAGTTAAAATGTCCCTACCTGAAGGCAAAGAGCAAGGCATCGTCTCCGCCGGGGTCTTCCGCTTCTGGGATACTTCATGGCCGGTGCCGGGCGGAACAGACTTTGCAGTTGAAGTCTGGGATGCTTCCGGCGCTGACGGAGCGCCTGGCAAGAAACTTGCCGGACCATTCGATGCGACAGCTCTCCGCAACGGGGAATGGACGGTTGTCGACCTTAAAGAACATGGCATCAATGTCGGCAAAGACTTCTACATGGTCTACATTCAGTCGAATCCGAACCCGAACACTCCGGGTCTCGCAACGGATGAAAACGGACCGAATGCCAAGCGCAGCTATCAGTTCGTCGGTGGTGCATGGTCCCCGGCACCTGCGGCAGAGGGCAACTATATGATCCGCGCACGCGTGGATTATGAAGTCGCGACTCCGGTCATCACGAGCCCATCCGATGGCCAACTGACGAACGAAGCGGACATCACTGTCGAGGGCACGGCATCGGCTACAACCGAGATCCGCCTCGACAACAATGGTGAAGAAGTCGGTACGGCTACAGTGGGCGACGACGGGAAGTTCTCGTTTGACGTAACGCTTGCCGAAGGCGAAAACACGTTCACGGCTGCTTCACTACTGAACGGCAAGGAAACCGGCGTTTCCGCTCCGGTCTCTGTGACGCTGGACACCGAGAAGCCTGAGCTCACGATCGATAGCCCGGCTGACGGCGAAAAGACGAACCGCGAGACCGTCACGGTCCAAGGTTCTGTGTCCGATGCCAATCTTGATTGGGTAAAGGTAAACGGACAGAAGGCTGAAGTGAGCGACGGTAAATACTCCAAGCGCATCCTCCTCGATAATGGGGAAAATGTGATTCGCGTGGTCGCACAGGATTCGGCAGGAAACAAAGTGACGAAAAGCGTCACGATCCAGGCTAAATATGGAGCACCGGCCATTGAGAACCTGGTTCCTGCTGAAGACGTCAACCTGAAAACAGGCCAATCCTTCAAGTTCGAGTTTGACAGTGAGCCTGGACTGAAGGCAAGCTTCGTCATTCATATGCCATTGACGAATCTTCCGGCCAATGCGACTGAGCTTCCGATGACGGAAGCCTCGCCGGGCCACTATGTCGGCTATTGGACCGCACCGGCAGACATGAAGGCGAACGGCGCGCAACTGGAAGTAAAAGTGAAGGACGACTTCGGAAACGAAGCCCGCAAAACAGCGGACGGCAAGATCTATATCAATATCGATTGAGGAGAGAGCGCCCTGGATCCAAAGATCCAGGGTGCTTTTTCTATTTGCGATCTCCTGCTTCAGGGGAGTTGCAGACATCGAAAAGGAGGATGTCGGGCTGAATGCCGAAAAAGACTCAGTAAATGATAATCCGGGACGAATGAGAAACCGGGAAAGGGCAATCACGCGGGTGGCAACATCGTTCTCCATCGCTTGCCCGATACCCTGATTCCGGTTTTTCTTCTATGATGGAGTGGTTGGATAAGACACAGAAAATCTCACAGTTCTATACCTTTCAAGGGATGAGTGACTGCAAGGGTGAATTTGGGAAAAATTTCACATGGCAACCTGGATTTACATACAATTATGCCATGTCCAAAAGTCCTAAAAAAAGTTTGACAAATTGGTGAATAGGATACAAAATAATAACAAGCTTTAAACCCGGCCGAGCCGGGACCATTTTACAAGGAGTGGAAACCGTTCATGCAGTGCTATCGTGTTGCACCGGACAAGGAAGCTTCTCGCTGGATGATTACCATGGGCAATCAGGATTTGGAAGAGCTTTTTATTTATAAGGACGAGGCGATTGCCGAAGCCATCATGCTGGCCAAGGCAAACAGCCCGAGCAAGATCGAGATCTGTGATGAAGCACACGAGGTGGTCGACAAACGCAAGTATTAATCATGTCTTTATCTATCTGAATAATTTATCCTGCCGACCAACTGGCCGGAGAGTAGCTTAAGCTGCTCTCCGGTTTTTCTTCACATCAAAAGACAGAAAAAACACGGGGAGGAGAACCTCACCCGTGTTTTGCAACATCGTTAATTAATTGTTATTATTGTTGTTATTGTCGTTGCGGGCCTTGCCGCCTTTTTCGCCGATATCTTCATAGAAGCTGCGGTCATGGTTCTCGGAAGTGGCTTCTCCACCCTTGCGTCCAATCTCTTCGTAGAACTCCTGGCCATGGTTTTCCGCGGTCGCCTCGCCGCCTTTTCGGCCTGCTTCTTCAACTGTCATTTTGCGGTTGTTGTTATTGTTATTGTTGTTCTTTGCCATGTTGATTCCTCCTTTATTAATCGGTTAGTGGAGTGCTCAATCAGTTGTTATTATTGTTGTTGTTGTTGCGTGCGTTGCCGCCTTTTTCGCCAATCTCTTCATAGAAGCTGCGGTCATGGTTTTCAGAAGTGGCTTCTCCGCCTTTTTTGCCGATTTCAGAGTAGAAGTCACTGTCATGGTTTTCAGAAGTGGCCTCTCCGCCTTTACGTCCGATTTCTTCATAGAAATCACGATCGTGATTGCGGGAAGTGGCTTCACCGCCCATGCGGCCTGCTTCCTCTCTCGACATCTTATTGTTTTTGTTGTTGTCTGCCATGTTGCATTCCTCCTCAAATATTATTATTGGAAAGAAGCTATCGCAGCCTCACCCTCTGTATTTCCGGTTCTGTGACTTCTAAACTAAAGAAGAAGAACCGTAACATTTGTAATATTTTTAATCTATCAGTCATATACTATAAATATGAATATACCGCGGTTTAAAATGGATTTGAACGATTTTGGACATCTTGAAACAACACTATATTTAACAAGTCACAAGTTATTGATTCTTTTAATTCTATTGCCAATTACATCTAGATGCGAGAAACAGGAACTTATAGTAAAATAACATTAGGCTAAACAAAAAGAATAAAAAATGGGGAAATGAGAAAGTGAAACGACACCAAATAGAGAAGATCATCCGTGAGACGATGGTCCGTGTCGGGGTAACGCGTGAAGTCCGTTTAGAGAGGAACGGAATTAACATGACCTACCACTTTATCCATGACTATATCACGTATGATCCTGACCGGATTCCTGAGGCAGTTGCAGAGCAGAAGCGAACGGTTTCACTTAAAACATATGTGGCTGCAATTACGATGCACGAACTAGGCCATGCATTGGATCGCAGGGCGCTTCTTGCAGGGCTGCCGCTTTCACGGGAAGTTTATCAGATGAAGAAATCGACGCCGCCTAAAGTCCTTGAACGCAATCCTGAAAATATGGCAAAGATTATTTATGAAGAAGAGCGGAATCTGATTGCCGAGAAGACGGCATGGGACAACGCAGCAGAATTAAACCGAAAACACCGCCTGATCAGCGAACTTGATTTCGAGGCGATCAGGCGCCAGTCATTCTCCACCTATGAACGCCGCCTCGCCGGCAAGATCAAAGTATACCGGGCAGCAGCCGGAGAAGATGTGGGCGAATGATTTGAAGAAATTGTTCTAAGGAAAAACACCATCCCTTGATTGATATGCTCCCTTCAAAGCAGACAGAGGAAAAAACAAAACTCTGTTTACTTTGGAGGGAGCTTTTCCTATGGCTTACAAAGGATATTCTCTTGAAGAAAAGATGAAGGTCATCCGAGCTTATGAGAGTGGAATCTCGAAAGCCCGACTCTGCCGGCAATTTGGATTGTCAGAAAGCACATTAAAACAGTGGCTAATCCTATATAAATCGTTTGGAGAAACCGGTCTTAAGCCCCGTTCGAGATGGAATTCTTATTCAAAGGAACTGAAGCTCTCGGCAATTAAGGATTACTTAAGCGGTCGACTGACACCCAGTGAAATTGTTATCAAATACAGTATCAGCGACCGTTCTGTTTTGAGGGATTGGCTGAAAAAGTATAATGGTCATGGAGAAGTCCCCAAGGGACTTAAGGAACGGAGGGATCCCATGACCAAGGGAAGGAAGACGACCTTAAAAGAGCGGGTTGAGATTGCCCAGCAATGTATCGCATCCGGCAAGGACTATCAGGGAACAGCCGAAACCTACAAGGTTTCCTATAATCAGGTCTACCAGTGGGTGAAGAAATACGAAGAAGGCCAGGAAGAGGCACTGAAGGACGGACGCGGACGCAAAAAGGCAGACGAAGAGCTGACCAGCGAGGAGCGTCTGAAGTTGGAGATCAAGCGGATTGAGAAGGAGAATGAGCGCCTTCGGGCTCAGAATGCACTCCTAAAAAAGTTGGACGAAATCGAAAGGAGGCGTTTCTAAGCGGGGTCCGGCAGGAAAACTGTTATCTGGCTATCCGCGAGGTCCATGAGTCGGAAGGACATCCCATTGAATTATTGTGTGAACTCGCTGGCATTGGCCGATCTTCCTACTATCAATGGCTGAACCGAGTTCCCACGGAAGAAGAGCAATTGAACCAGGAACTCCTTACAGACATCCGGGAGATTCACAAGGAGCGCAAAGGCATCTACGGATACCGCCGAATGAAGATGGTACTTGAACGCAGGCATGGCCGCAAATTCAATCACAAGCGGGTATACCGCCTGATGAGACTTGGTGGAATCCAATCGGTCATCCGCCGTAAAAAGAAACGCTATTTTCTATCCACTCCGCAACACGTGGCGGAGAACATTCTGAACCGGGAATTTCTTGCGGACAAGCCCAATCAGAAATGGGTCACGGACGTCACGGAGTTCAAGTACGGTGTTGAATCCAAGGCATACCTGAGTGCAATCCGTGACCTCCATGACGGTTCCATCGTTTCTTATGTCCTGGGCCGTTCCAACAACAATGCATTGGTATTCGAGACATTGGATCAAGCCCTGCGGGCTGAACCAGGTGCCCAGCCGATTCTCCACAGTGACCGTGGATTCCAATACACCAGCAGGCAATTCAAGATCAAACTAGATCAGGCTGGCATCACGCAAAGCATGTCCAGGGTTGGCCGATGCATCGACAATTCGCCGATGGAGTCTTTTTGGGCTGCCTTAAAATGCGAAGAGTATTATTTGAGTACATATCAATCGTTTGATGAGCTTAAGAACGCCGTTGATGCATATATCCGTTTTTATAACCACGACCGTCTTCAGGAACGACTAAACGGCCTCAGTCCCATTGAATACAGGACTGAAGCCGCTTAATCAATTTTACTTATTTCCTCTGTCTGCTTGACCGGGTGCAGTTCA
>NZ_QUZH01000021.1 GCF_009761675.1 Bhargavaea sp. CC-171006 | reverse complement strand
AAACACTCGAAAAATCCACATGAATGACAAAACGTACCCAGAAAGATTTCATCTGGGTACGTTCAGACTGTAGTCAAAGTGAGTGTATGGCTCCTTTGTCTGCAGTTTTTTTCTTTACCTTGAAATCCTCCGGATTTCCGCTGCGGGCCCTTGTTGCCCAAAGCTGAGCTTTGGGCACAGACGCCGTTCTTCGTGACGGCGTCCGCTAGTCCGCGGGCGTTGCCGGCGCCAATGCGCAGTTTGGCGTCTGCACTCAAAAGCGAAAGCATTGAGCAGCATTAGCTGCACTCCTCAAGCTGCGCTCTGCGGGGTCTTCGGCTAACGCTTTTCCCGCAGGTGTCCCGGGCCCTCCGCTTCAATCCGCCATAAGGCTTATTAGGCAAACGGTACCCTCGATGCTTACTTTTCTGCCTTGAATCTGAAAAGATTAGCCGGCTGGACCTGGGAGTCACCGGAACCAGCCTGACGGCCGGTCATTCCAAAAGAATTTAATATACAGGTAGTAACCACAATAATGACAAAACGGACCCGGAATGATTACTTCTGAGTCCGTTTTGTTGAGCCTGCAGAAAACTGCAGTTTCTCTCAGCCGACAAGCAGGCTGTACACTGCCAGAACGGCAATGGTGCCGAGGACGGTTCCCATGACGCCGCCGCCTATCCAGGCGATCAGAGCGGCAGATGCAAAACCGATCAATCCGAACAGCAGGTCATCCGGCTGGGCGTACAGAATAGCCGGAAAGATCAGCGCACCGAGAACGGCATACGGGATGTTCCGGAGTACACCGGATACCGCGGGCGGAAGTTCCTTCCCTTCCAGGAAGGTCAGCGGGATGGCTCGCGGCAGGTAGGTTACAACCGCCATGCCGAGAAGCATCCACCAGTACCAGCTGCCCATCAGGCCCCCTCCTTTCGTTCAACCGCGCTGCGGAGTACATTTCCGCGGCGGGCGTAAAGCACTTCGACAAGCACGGCGGAGGCGAGCGTTGACACCATGATCGCCCAGCCGGTGGACAATAGTCCCATCCAGAAGAAAAATCCGTTCATGGCAGCCGCGGTCAGGGCGAGCAGGACGACTTTCCGATTGCCTTTCAGGGAAGGGATAAGGAGCGCAACAAACATGGCGTAAAGCGCGATTGACATCGCGGCCTGCAGGAAAAGCGGCAGGTTGGCCCCGATCACATGCCCGATTCCGCTGAAAATGACCCAGCTTGCGTAGGACAGGATGATGACCCCGGCCGCATAGGAAGTCCGTACACGACCCTCGCCGGTAGTGGAGATCACGGAAAAGGTTTCGTCGGTGATGCCGAATGCGTAGACCGCTTTTTTCCATCTGGCATCGGGCTGCATCTTTTCATTGAGCGAAGCCGTCATAAGAAAGTGGCGGATGTTCACGATGAACGTATTCAGCACAATTAGGACGGGGTCTACCTTGGCTGCTATCAGGCTGAGGGATATGTATTGTGCGGCGCCGGCAAAGACAAAAATGCTCATGGCGACTGTCTCTGCAAGGGACAGCCCGGTCGTCTTTGCCAGCAATCCGAACGTGAGCGCCACCGGGAAATAGCCGATGGCGATGGTAAGCCCCGCCCTAAGGCCGGCGGCAAGGCCTTCTTTTTGCATAATATCCCATCTTTCTTGCATGATTATAATTAGAATTATACTACAAACATTTCCCTGCGGGCGCCCGATTTTGTAGAGTTGCTTGAATAGCGTAAAATAAGGGAAATGACACTTCAAACCAGGTCGGGGGTAGGACATGGACAATTGGCTGGATCTTGACACTTTGTATGAACTCACATCACAATACCGGGCGCTGGGACCACTTCTGGGCTTTTTGCTGCCCTTTATCGAGGCATTCCTGCCATTTCTGCCTCTATTTGTATTCGTCCTTGCGAATGCCAATGCATACGGGTTCTTGTTCGGTTTCCTGTTAAGCTGGGGTGGAACGGTCGCAGGGTCGTATACGGTTTTTCTCCTCATCAGGAAATACGGCGATGCGAGAGTGTTCCGGTTCCTCACAAAAAGTGAGCGTGTCCGGAAACTGATCAAATGGGTGGAACGAAACAGCTTCGGACCGCTGTTCGTGCTGCTCTGTTTTCCCTTCACGCCGTCAGCATTGGTGAATCTCGTGGCGGGCCTTTCCAATCTGAAAAAGAAGGTGTACCTGCTGACTTTAATGGCCGGAAAAATGGTGATGATCGCCATCGCGAGTTTTATCGGCCATGACCTCCGTTCCCTGATCACCCAGCCGGGACGTACGGCGGTTGTCGCAATCGTCATTTTCCTGCTCTGGCTTGGCGGCAAGCAACTGGAGAAACGGCTAGACAAGCGGGTCGAAGACCACTTCAGTACGATTGGCGAAGAACAGACTGCGGCCGGAGAAGAGGAGCGCCGGGAAAAGGAAAGCTGAGCCTATTTTGGCCCCTTTATCCGGCACAGTTTTTCGTTACATAAAGAAAGAACGTTTGTTCGCTTTTGATTCTTCTATTATAATTGAAATCACCAACAGAAAGGAGTGGCTGCCGATGTCATTCAGGCTGATTACCGGCCGGGCCGGTTCCGGCAAGACCACGATGGTCCGGAAAGAGATTGCCGGCAAACTGAAGGAAAGTCCTATCGGTTCGCCGATTTTTGTCGTTGTTCCGGACCAGATGTCGTTTTCCATGGAGAAGAGTCTGTCGACTGAATTTGGCCTTCGCGGAACGATCCGTGCCCAGGTGGCGACATTCAAGAGGCTCGCATGGCGTATTCTCCAGGAAACGGGCGGAATCACCCGGACAGAAGTAAACGGCTTTGGATACAGGATGCTGATCCGCAGCCTGCTTGCAGAAAACCGCGACGAGTTCAAACTTTTCCGCCAGGCGGCCGACAAGCGGGGGTTCACGGAACAGCTGGAGGATCTGCTGAAGGAGTTCAGCAGATATTGCCTCGATTGCACGACGATGACCGATATGCACGGCGAGCTCGAACAGGCCGGTGCTCCCCGAGCACTCCTGGATAAAGCGGATGATCTGGAACTGCTTATGAGCAAGATCGAGGAACGGCTCGGCACCGCTTATGTGGACAGCGAAGGGTATCTGGCGCTCCTCTCCTCCCAGATCCGGCACTCTGATCTGGTGAAGGACGCTGAGGTGTACGTGGACGGCTTCGTGACGTTCACGACACGGGAACTGGAAATCGTCGAAGAGCTGATGAAGCACGCGAGGCGCGTGACGGTCGTCCTGCCGATGGAAGATCCGTACGGGGCGCCGGCAGGTTCACAGCTGTTTTTTAATGCGCAGGGAAGCGCCGCGCGGCTGATGGATGCCGCCAAAAGGAACGGGGTGGAAACTGAAGAAGGAATTCACCTGGGAATGCCCCGCAGGTTCAAAAGCCGGGCACTCGCCCATTTGGAGACGGTGTTTGACCAATATCCGGCTCCGACCGCATCTGCCGAAGGGGATGTGGAACTGATCCGGGCAGCGGATGCCCGGGCGGAAGTCCATGCCATGGCAAGAAGGATCCGGAGCCTTATGATGTCCGGGATGCGCTACCGTGACATGGCCATCCTGTACCGCCAGCCGGAAGTGTATGACGAACTGATCGAGACGGTTTTTCCTCTCTATGACGTTCCCGTCTTCATCAGCCGGAAAAAGCCGATGCTCCATCACCCGCTGATCGAGTTCAGCCGTTCGGTGCTTGAGGCGGTGGCGGAAGGATGGGAATATGAAGACATCTTCCGGGCCGTCAAGACCGACTTGTTCTTCCCTCACGGGGCAGACCCGTCGGAGTGGCGTGACCGTGCGGACAGGCTTGAGAATTTCGTGCTGGCTAACGGCATCCGCGGGGAACGCTGGTTCGATGAAAAGCGGTGGCAGGTAAAGCGCTATCGCGGCCTGGAGTTCCACCGCAATGTGCAGACCGACGAGGAACTCGCGATGCAGGAAGACATCCGCCTGATCAGGGATGCCGTCCGCGAGCCGCTCGCTAACCTCGAAGCACGCCTCCGGAGGGGGAGGACCGGGCGTGACATCGCAGAGACCCTCTTCACGTTCATGGAGGACCTCCAAGTTTTTGACAAGATCGTTGACCTGAGAAGGCGGGAGGAAGAGGCCGGCCGGCTGTTCGAGGCGGCGGAGCATGACCAGGCCTGGAATTCCTGGATCGAAGTGCTGGACCAGTTTGTTCTCATGTTCGGCGACCAGGAGCGTCCGCTCGTTGAGTTGATCCGGATTCTGGATGAGGGCTTCGATACACTCGAATTTGCCCGCATCCCGCCATCAATCGACCAGGTCACGGTGACGACAGTAGACATCTCAAGGCTGATGGATATGGAGGCAGTTTTCATTATCGGCGTCAATGACGGAGTATTCCCGAAGCGTATCGACCAGGAGGGCCTCCTCTCAGACCGCGAACGGGAATGGTTCATGGAAATCGGGCTCGAGTTGGCACCAACGACGAAGATGAGACTCATGGACGAGATGTATATGGCTTATCGCGCATTCACGACAGCTTCTTCGAAACTGTACCTCTCCTATCCTGCTTCCGACGCCGAGGGAAAGGCTCTGATTCCCTCGCTTTACCTGAAACGTATCCGCCAGATCTTGCCGGATGTGGCCGAATCCGATGTTCTCAATGATCCGGCGGGCCTGCCGGAGGAGGAAAGCTGGCAGGAATACATCAGCCACCCGAGGGCGACACTCCGGTACGCATCCGCGCAGATGAGGCTTACAGAAAGCGAACGCGAACTGTCCGGCCCATGGCGGACTGCCATTGACTATTACAGGAATGACCCGTACTGGTCGATGATTTTCGGCAAAGTGTTCCGTCCTTCCCGCAAGCGAGACACTGAACGGCTTGAACCGGCAGTCACGTCGGCCCTATACGGCGAAGAGATCGGTTCGAGTGTCTCACGCGTTGAATCTTACTTCAGCTGCCCGTTCCAGCATTATGCCAGCTTCGGACTGAAACTGCGCGAGCGCGGCGAGTTCACGCTGGACCCGCCGGCGCTCGGCGACCTGTTCCATGCCGCGCTGAAGTGGATCTCCGATGAAACAGGGCAGCGGAACTTGTCTTGGGGCGCGCTCAGTCAGACCGAATGTCTGACGCTGGCAAGGGATGCCGTAGAGTCGATCAGTCCGTATTTCTTCAACCAGATTCTGCTGAGTTCGAACAGGTATGCCTATATCAAGAGGAAGATCACAAGAATCATCCAGCGTACGCTCCTCGGCCTCTCCAGACAGGCCAAGCACTCCGGGTTCAATCCGGTGGCCATCGAGGCGGCATTCGGCCCTGGTGAGAAATTCCCGCCTCTCCGTATTCCTTTGAAGAGAGGCAGGACGATGCAGCTGAGAGGACGGATCGACCGGGTGGATGCCGCGGAAGTGGACGGGAAGCCGTTTATCCGGGTCGTCGACTATAAGTCGTCGGCCAGGGCACTGGACCTTGCGGAAGTATATTACGGCCTGTCGCTCCAGATGCTGACCTATCTGGACGTCGCGCTCCTCAATTCCGACGAGTGGTTCGGCAGGGAGGCGCTACCTGCGGGTGTCCTGTATATGCATGTACACAACCCGATGATCCGTGCCGAGTCGGGCGTAATGGACGATGCGGAGATTGAGGCCGAGGCGATGAAGTCCTACAGGATGAGGGGATATGTCCTGGACAATCCGGATGTCGTACTTGAAATGGACAAAAGCCTTGATGGCTCTTCCGATCTGCTTCCTGTCCGGATGAATAAAAACGGCACATTCTCGAAAACGTCCAAGGTGATTGGACCGGAAAGCCTCTCGCTTATGCGCGAGTATGTGCGCCACAAATACAGGCAGGCCGGAGACTCCATGATTGACGGCGACACCCGCGTGCTCCCGTACCGGATGAAGGACAAGATGCCGTGCCAGACGTGCGCGTACCGGTCGGTCTGCCAGTTCGATCCGGCAGATCCTGCCCAGCGCTACCAGGCGTTGCGCCAACTGACTCCCGAAGAGTCGATCAACATGATGGAGAAGGAGGTGCAGAGAGATGAAGATACCGGCGAAACCCGCTGACGCGACGTGGACAGATGCCCAGTGGCGGGCCATCCACGCCTCGGGCAGCGACCTGCTCGTTTCGGCTGCGGCCGGCTCCGGAAAGACGGCCGTCCTCATCAACCGCCTGATCGGCAAAGTGACCGACCCGGACGATCCGATCGATGTCGACGAACTGCTCGTCGTGACGTTCACCAATGCGGCCGCTGCAGAAATGCGCCACCGGATGGCGACCGCGCTTGAGGAAGCGATTGAAAAGAACCCGTCTTCATCGCGTCTCCGACGCCAGCTCAGCCTTCTGAACAAAGCGCAGATCTCGACGCTCCACTCGTTCTGCATGAATATCGTCCGGCAGTACGCCTATGTGCTGGACCTCGATCCGGGCTTCCGCATCGCGGATACCGCAGAGGCGGCCCTGCTAAGGGATGACGTGGTCAGCCGGGTTCTGGAGGAAGCATACGGATCGGAAAACCCGGAACCGGTCTACCGGCTTGCGGACAGCTTCACATCCGATCGTGACGATCAGGCGATTGAAGTGCTGATCGACAAGCTGTATGACTACTCCCGAGTCCATCCGCAGCCGGAGGAATGGCTAAGGGACATCCCGCGTCAGTATCATCTTCCGCCGGATGCGGACATCGACAGCCTGCCTTTTATCGGGCCCCTCAAGGAGGCGATCCGCCATCAGCTGGAAGAGGCGGCATCGATGGCCACGGAAGTGGGCCGCATTGCCCGTCTTTCGGACGGCCCGGCACCACTAGCCGTGACCTCGGAAGAAGATGGTGCCCTGATTGGTTCGCTTCTCATGATCATGCAAACAGGCACATGGGAAGAGGCATACCATGCCTTCTCCACCATCAAGTGGAGCAAGGCCGGCACCATCCGCAAAGACAGCTGTGATGAAGAGCTGGCGGAGAGGGCAAAGAAAAAACGGAATGACATCAAGAAGCTTGTCAACGGGCTGAAGGAAGCGTACTTTGTCCGGACGCCGGCCCGTCTGCTGGAAGAGATGCGGCTCATGGCACCGATGATGGACACACTTGTCGAACTTACGATCCGTTTCGGCGAGCGGTACGCCGAGGTGAAAAGGAACCGGGGCATCGTCGACTTTTCCGACCTGGAGCATCTGGCGCTCGCCATCCTTTCGGAAGATCGGGACGGGACGCTTGTACCGTCGGAAATCGCCCATGACTTCCGGGACCGTTTCCGGGAGGTGCTGGTCGACGAATATCAGGATACGAACCGTCTGCAGGAGACCATCGTCTCGCTCGTCAAAAGTGGGGAAAACGCGGACGGCAACCTGTTCATGGTGGGGGATGTGAAGCAGTCGATCTACCGCTTCCGCCTGGCCGAACCGATGCTGTTCCTCAATAAGTACCTCAAGTTCAATGGTGAAGCTGACGGTACCGGCATGAAAATCGATCTGAACGCCAACTTCCGCAGCCGGAGGGAGGTGCTTGACGCGACGAACTATGTGTTCCGTCAGGTGATGGGAGAGCGTGTGGGTGAAATCGAGTATGACGAAGCCGCGGCACTCAAGCCCGGTGCTCCGTACCCGGGACCGGGCCGGCCGGCGACGCTGACGGTCATCCATGAGGAACCGGAAGAAGGGGAGGACTCGGCAGAGCCCGACGAGGAACTCAAGCAGCCGCAGCTGGAAGCGAGAGCGATCATCCGGGAGATCCGCCGGCTCAGGGAGTCCGGCACCGAGGTGACCGATCCGTGGACGGGAAGCACCCGCCCGCTCCGTTACCGGGACATCGTGATCCTCATGCGTTCTATGACCTGGTCCGGTGAGATTGCGGAAGAGCTGAAGCATGCGGGGATCCCGGTCTACGCCGAAACGTCCGGCGGCTACTTTGATGCCATTGAAGTGATGATCATGCTGAACACGCTCCGGGTCATCGACAATCCGTATCAGGACATCCCATTCGCGGCGGTACTCCGGGCACCGTTTATCGGGCTCGGCGAAAACGAGCTGGCGAAAATCCGCCTGGCGGCGCCCGACGAGCCGTACTATGAGGCGCTCAAGCAATATGTCCGGAACGGGGCTTCCGCCGGCATACCGTCCGGGACGGAAGAAAAGATCCGCCGTTTCTACGTCCACTTTGAAGAGTGGAGGGACCTGGCACGCCGGGGATCCCTTGCGGACCTGATCTGGCAAGTGTACCTGGACACCCATTACTACGAGATGGCCGGCGCCATGCCGAACGGCAAACAGCGCCAGGCCAACCTGCGCGCCCTGCACGACCGGGCGATCCAGTACGAGCGGACATCGTTCCGGGGACTGTTCCGTTTCCTTCGGTTCATCGACAGGATGAGGCGCCGCGGGGATGATATGGGAACAGCAAAAGCGGTCGGCGAGCAGGACGATGTCGTCCGGATCATGACAATCCATGCATCCAAGGGGCTGGAGTTCCCGCATGTGTTCGTCGCGGGAGTGGGGCGGCAGTTCAACAAGATGGACTTTAACCAGCCGTATCTGTTTGACCAGCACTTCGGACTCGCGGTCAAGGCGGTGGATCCGGACAACCGCATCCAGTACACGTCACTGCCGTTTCTCGCAATCCGGGAAAAAAAGGAGCTCGAGATGCGGGCTGAGGAAATGCGGGTCCTTTATGTCGCCATGACACGCGCCAAGGAGGCCCTTCACCTGATAGGATCCGTCAAGGATCTGGACGCGGCGATCATGAAGTGGCAGGAGGGCCAGCTTGCACCGGGCGAGCGGCTGCCGGAGTACATCCGCTCGCGTGCAGCGGGCTATCTCGACTGGATCGGGCCAGCCGTTGCGCGCCACCGGGCATTTGCCCCTCATGGAGTGGTTCAGGGCGGGCAGCTCCTTGATGATGGTTCTGTCTGGAACATCGAGTTCCTCGCTCCGTCAGACCTGTCGGCTGAGACCGGGCCGGCTGCGGAAATCGCCGCGGAAACGGACCGGCCAAGGGAGAAAAAGGACAGCGGTTCGGAGGATGAGGTGATCAGGCGGTTCACCGCCTCTTATCCGCACAGTTCCTCTGTCCGGAAACGATCGAAGCAGTCTGTCAGCGAAGTGAAGCGGATGTGGCTGCTGGAGAATGCCGAAGAGCCGGAACCGTTTATGACCCGCTCCGATGAAATCCGTCCGATGTACCTGCACGACCGGCCCGAATTCATGCAGGAAAGGACGCTGACAGCCGCTGAAATCGGGACAGCGATGCACACGATCATGCAGCACATCGACCTGTCACGGCCTCAGACCGTGAGGGATGTGCAGAACCTCATCACCGAACTGTGCCGCAGGGAACTCATCACGGATGAGGAGGCGAGGGAAGTGGATGCGTCGGCCGTCGCCCGCTTCTACGGTACGCCTATCTACGAACGACTCCGGAAATCCTCTGATATCCGCCGTGAACTGCCGTTCACCTATGGGCTTGACGCGGGGGACGGCGACCGTCAGATCCTGCAGGGGATCGCCGACTGTCTCTTCCGCGAAAAGGACGGCTGGGTGCTGCTGGACTATAAAACCGACCGGACGGGTATGTTCCGTTCGGAGGCGTCTCTAGAGGCCGCAATGACGGAGCGGTACGGCGTGCAGCTTTCGCTATACGCACAGGCAATCGGTGATATTCTTGACATCAACATAAAAGAGAAGCTCCTATACCTGTTTGACGGAGAAAGAGTTTTAACCATCCGGGGGGATCATTTTGCCGACACTGAAACCGACCGCATCTTCTGAGCGGATTGCGGCGCTGGATTACCTGAGAGGGTTTGCCCTTCTCGGCATTTTCGTCGCAAACATGCTGTTTTTCCATACACCGTACGTCTATATTGATCCGTTCACGTGGTTCCGGTCGCTCAGCGACGAGGTCTCCCATATGTGGGTGGACATCCTGTTTCAGAGCAGCTTTTATCCGCTGTTCGCCATGCTATTCGGCTACGGGATGAATATGCAGTATGAAAAGGCCGTCCGTCTCGGGAGGCCGTTTGTTCCGACGGCCGCAAGACGGATGGGCATCCTCCTGCTTTTCGGGATCATCCATGCCTTTCTCATCTGGCCAGGTGATATCCTGATCACTTATGCACTGATGGGCCTGATTTTCATGTGGATGCTCCGTCTGCCGGCAGCGGCACTTACGGCCATCGGGGCTGTTGTCTATATCGTACCGATGGGACTGCTGACGCTCCTTACCTTTTTGGCCGAGAAGCTGGACCCGGGCGGGATGATGGGAGCGTATGCCGACATCACCAATATCAACCGTTCGATTGAGGCCTACGCCGGCGGTTCTTTTGGGGAAGTGACCGCGCAGCGTACCGCGGACTGGCTGTTCATGAATTCGGTCTCGATCCCGATGGGGATATTCATGATCCTGCCGCTCTTCATGTTTGGAGCCGCGGCAGGAAAGGCGCGGCTTATCGAGAAGGCGTCCGCTAACTGGAAAAAGTGGATCATTCCCGCCATACTGTTCACGGCTGTGGGGCTTTCCCTCAAGTCGCTTCCGTATTTTGCCGAGCTGCGCTACACGACTCAGATGCTTCAGGATTCGATCGGGGGGCCGATTTTGACCGTCGGCTATGTCGGAATCGTCCTCTTGCTTCTGCAGTCGGGCCTGGTCCGGAAGGTGTTTCATCCGGTGGCATCTGCAGGGCGGATGTCGCTGACCGTATACCTCACCCAGTCGATCATCGCGACCCTGATCTTCTACTCTTACGGACTCGGTTATTACGGCAAAGTGTCGGTATCTCTTGGAACCTGGCTGGCGGTGGCCATATTCGCCATCCAGTGCATCTTGGCCGACCTGTACTTCCAGAAATTCAGGCAGGGGCCGTTCGAGCACATCTGGCGAAGGCTGACATATGGAAAATGACGAAATATAAAGGATTCCCCATATATTTGTCGTATCTATATAAGATCAACCAACCCAGAATGGAAAGGATGGCGTCAAGATGAAATTGTTATCGTTCCGGTATGAAGGAAAACAGCGCTTCGGCCCCAAGGTGAAAAAGGAGGAGGCCGTATGGGATCTTGCGGCCATCCACGAAGCACTGGGGGAAAGGGAGCCGTTCCCGGCACATGTCATCGACGGCATCGCGTCCGGCCATGAATTCGTCGAGGGGATCCGCCGGCTGGTCGAGCGTGCGGAAACCTCAGGGGATCCGGACACCTACAAGCATGGCTTTGATCAAATCGAATGGACTGCGCCGATTCCGAGAACACCTAAAAACGTCATCTGCATCGGGAAAAACTATGCGGAACACGTTGCCGAGATGGGCGGTGACCGCCCGCCGGAAAAACTGATCGTCTTTACAAAATCCCCGACTGCCATTGCGGCAGATGAAGAAGAACTGCCGGCCCATGCCGGCATCACGGAAAGCCTGGACTATGAAGGTGAACTGGCGATCGTCATAGGGAAGGGCGGCCGGAACATCCAAAAGGCGCTTGCCTATGACCATATTTTCGGTTATACGATTGCAAATGACATCACCGCGAGAGACGTCCAGGCGGCCCATGTTCAATTCTTCCTCGGCAAAAGCCTCGACAAGTCATGTCCGATGGGACCATATCTCGTGACGAAAGATGAGATTCCGGATCCGCAGAACCTGTCGCTTGTCACAAAAGTGAACGGGGAAGTACGGCAGAACGGCAACACAAAAGACATGATCTTCCCGATCGACGAACTGATCGCCCAGGTTTCCCTTTATGTCACGCTCGAGCCGGGAGACGTCATCCTCACCGGAACGCCTTCGGGTGTAGGCAAAGGGATGAATCCGCCGGCCTTCATCCAGCCCGGCGATACGGTGAAGGTATCGATAGAGGGGATCGGGACACTGTCGAACACATTCGCCTGACCATTGTGCGTGATTGCCGGTGCCGGCTTATGGTAGGATAAGAGGGCAATCATAGAAAATGAGGTGGAATAGTTGGGCGTCTTTACAGATACGACACATCTGCACATCTTCACCTGGGTCGTTGCAGTCATTCTTTTCCTGGTGGCAGCGGTCATGGCGAAAGGAAGCAAGGGACGCAAGGTTGTTCATATGATTCTTCGTCTCTTCTACATCCTCGTGATATTGAGCGGGGCTTTCCTGTTCTTCGCCTGGTCCAGTTCCGATCCTGCCTTGTATGGGGTCAAATTCCTGCTTGGCGTCGTGACGATCGGATTCATGGAGATGGTGCTTATCCGCCAAAACAAAGACAAGCCGACCAACGTCTTCTGGGCGCTATTCTTCATCAGCCTGCTCGCGACGATGTTCATCGGCATGAGCCTGCCGATCGGCATGGATTTCTTCTGAGCGGACACAAAAGCCGGAAAACGGGTCTTCGGACCTGTTTCCGGCTTTTTCTAATTGTCCGGGGAAACTGAAGATAAGATCAGACATTGATTAACTTTAGTGAGACGTTGATTATTCATATTCAGGTATTGAATAAGAAAGGGAACTTCACATTTTTGCCCCATTTCGCCGGATTTTCATCTTCCGGGTTTCCAAACGGGTCGCCGGGTCCGTGATGGAGTGATAAAATAACGGATGATGGAACAAGGAGTGACGATATTCGTGTTCAAGAAAACAGTTGCCGCAATCAGTGCGGCTTTACTTATCGGGACCGCCGGCCTGCCGGCAGCTTCTGCGGAGGAGCGGACGCTCCTGGACGAGAGCATTTATAATACCCTCGTGGACCGCTTCTTCAACGGAACGACGAAAAATGACCAGGGGGCCGATCCGACCGATACCGACGGCTTCAACGGCGGTGACTTTGCCGGTCTCCAGGAGAAATTGGAGTATATCCAGGACATGGGATTCACAGCCGTGTCGATCGGCCCGATTTTCGAGACGGCATCCTATGATGGCCATGCGGTCCTCGCCTACGGAAAGATTGAGGACCGCTTCGGTACGGACAAAGAGCTGAAGGATATGATATCCGCATACCACGATGCCGATATGAAAGTCTACGCGGATTTCCCGCTGGGCGGCGTCAGCCCGGATCACGAGTGGACAACAGGCCACGAAGGGTGGGCCATCCCATCTGAAGACGGCGAGACAATCAACTGGGACCTTGGAAACGAAGACGTGCAGGACGCACTGATAGATGCAGCGATCACATTCACGGAAGAAACAGAAATTGACGGCGTCCGGCTGACAAGCTTCGGTGATGCCGACCCGGCGTTTCTTGACAGGGTGATCAATGCGGTTAAGGAAGCATCTCCTTCGGTTACAGTTTTCGCTGATGCACCGACCGAAGCTGATTTCGATCTGGCTTATGATCCGGCCGTCATGGAGATTCTCCGGTCAGCATTTGTGGAGATGGATCCTGATTCTTCAGGAATGGACGAAATCGGGCTGACTGACCCGCCGTCAATGATGTTCTTTGATGACTTGAACACCACACGGTTCACGTCTGAGATGGTGAACCGGAACATGTTCCCGCCTACCCGCTGGAATGTGGCCACCACTGCGCTCTTCACACTGCCTGGAGTGCCGGTGATGACCTACGGCTCCGAAATTGCGGTTACGGGCACGGAAGCACCCGGAACGCACCCTCTCCACAATTTCAAGACGGATGAAGAGCTGAAGGACCATATTGCCGACGTGAACGGCCTGCGGAACCAGTCGGAAACGCTTCGTACAGGGGACTTTGAACTCCTTCATAATGAGAACGGCCTGATTGTATACGAGCGATCCAGTGACGAGGAAACTTGGGTCATCGTCCTGAACAACACAAGTGAAACACAGCGCATCGATTTGACTGCAGAACAGATCGGGGAAGGGAAAAGGCTCCGTGCGCTGATTGATAATAACCTGGTCAGCCAGGCGGACAGCGGTGAATACCGGATTGTCCTTGACAGGGAGGCGGCTGACCTGTTCATTGTCGAAGAAGACACCGGACTCAACATCCCTTACATCATTGCCGCCATTCTCGTTTATGCCACGTTCATCGGATTCATCTACATGGTGTGGAGAAAAGGGAAACAGCGTGCCAAAGATGAAAAAGCAAAAGCTTAATCGTAAATTAAACAAGACCGCCGTCCTGATTGATATGCTCCCTTCAAAGCAGACAGAGGAAAAAACAAAACTCTGTTTACTTTGGAGGGAGCTTTTCCTATGGCTTACAAAGGATATTCTCTTGAAGAAAAGATGAAGGTCATCCGAGCTTATGAGAGTGGAATCTCGAAAGCCCGACTCTGCCGGCAATTTGGATTGTCAGAAAGCACATTAAAACAGTGGCTAATCCTATATAAATCGTTTGGAGAAACCGGTCTTAAGCCCCGTTCGAGATGGAATTCTTATTCAAAGGAACTGAAGCTCTCGGCAATTAAGGATTACTTAAGCGGTCGACTGACACCCAGTGAAATTGTTATCAAATACAGTATCAGCGACCGTTCTGTTTTGAGGGATTGGCTGAAAAAGTATAATGGTCATGGAGAAGTCCCCAAGGGACTTAAGGAACGGAGGGATCCCATGACCAAGGGAAGGAAGACGACCTTAAAAGAGCGGGTTGAGATTGCCCAGCAATGTATCGCATCCGGCAAGGACTATCAGGGAACAGCCGAAACCTACAAGGTTTCCTATAATCAGGTCTACCAGTGGGTGAAGAAATACGAAGAAGGCCAGGAAGAGGCACTGAAGGACGGACGCGGACGCAAAAAGGCAGACGAAGAGCTGACCAGCGAGGAGCGTCTGAAGTTGGAGATCAAGCGGATTGAGAAGGAGAATGAGCGCCTTCGGGCTCAGAATGCACTCCTAAAAAAGTTGGACGAAATCGAAAGGAGGCGTTTCTAAGCGGGGTCCGGCAGGAAAACTGTTATCTGGCTATCCGCGAGGTCCATGAGTCGGAAGGACATCCCATTGAATTATTGTGTGAACTCGCTGGCATTGGCCGATCTTCCTACTATCAATGGCTGAACCGAGTTCCCACGGAAGAAGAGCAATTGAACCAGGAACTCCTTACAGACATCCGGGAGATTCACAAGGAGCGCAAAGGCATCTACGGATACCGCCGAATGAAGATGGTACTTGAACGCAGGCATGGCCGCAAATTCAATCACAAGCGGGTATACCGCCTGATGAGACTTGGTGGAATCCAATCGGTCATCCGCCGTAAAAAGAAACGCTATTTTCTATCCACTCCGCAACACGTGGCGGAGAACATTCTGAACCGGGAATTTCTTGCGGACAAGCCCAATCAGAAATGGGTCACGGACGTCACGGAGTTCAAGTACGGTGTTGAATCCAAGGCATACCTGAGTGCAATCCGTGACCTCCATGACGGTTCCATCGTTTCTTATGTCCTGGGCCGTTCCAACAACAATGCATTGGTATTCGAGACATTGGATCAAGCCCTGCGGGCTGAACCAGGTGCCCAGCCGATTCTCCACAGTGACCGTGGATTCCAATACACCAGCAGGCAATTCAAGATCAAACTAGATCAGGCTGGCATCACGCAAAGCATGTCCAGGGTTGGCCGATGCATCGACAATTCGCCGATGGAGTCTTTTTGGGCTGCCTTAAAATGCGAAGAGTATTATTTGAGTACATATCAATCGTTTGATGAGCTTAAGAACGCCGTTGATGCATATATCCGTTTTTATAACCACGACCGTCTTCAGGAACGACTAAACGGCCTCAGTCCCATTGAATACAGGACTGAAGCCGCTTAATCAATTTTACTTATTTCCTCTGTCTGCTTGACCGGGTGCAGTTCA
>NZ_QUZH01000020.1 GCF_009761675.1 Bhargavaea sp. CC-171006 | reverse complement strand
GACGGGTCGGGTTCCGGGAACTCATTTCATCAGCGTTTTGCTGTTCAGTTTTCAAGGTTCATTAATTGTCGTTGCATTGATCAGCGACCTGCTTAATATAACATATCGCGTTCGTCTCGTCAACAACTTTTTGTTTCTTTCCGTTCGCCGCGTTACTTGGAAACGCAACGTTGATAACTATACACCGCTATTCTAAATCACGCAACCCTCAAAATTATAGTCGAAATCTTTCATTAGCAGACACTCGCCTTTTGAATTCCACGCATAACGAAGTGGATTGTTGTACTATAATTCAGATAATATACTGATAAGGAGCGATTGCATGAATCGTCGGTTGGTCCTGTTCTGTAGATTGCTGTTGGGGATCATCTTCCTTGGCGCGGGAATCAACGGGTATGTGGTCTTCTTCGGATATGATCCGTTTATCGCAACGAGTCCTGAAGCCATGGCACTGTTTATGTTTGATTATCTGCTGTTTGTGGAGAAAACCATCGAAATCGTCTGCGGGATCCTCCTGATCACCAATCAGTTTGTGCCTATGGCGATTGCTGCTTTAAGTCCGGTTGTCGCAAACATTTTCCTTCTTCACCTGTTCGTCGACCCGTCGATGCTGGCGCTTGCCCTGGTTGTTGTCCTGCTTCATGGGCTGCTCCTATATCACTACAAATCCCACTTTGCGGGGCTGTTCATCCGGAAGCCTGCCGTTTCGGACTCGGACCCAACTCCTGCGGCAGCCCCGCTTGGGGATTGAACCCAATAGCAAAAGGCAAGCAGGAGACTACCCACTCGCCTTCATTGGACGTTCCAATCGGAGCGTCCTTTTAATTTTTCCGTTAAGCTCTGTTTTCCAGCTGCAAATCCAGCGCCTCATCTTCCTCTCTGCCGAACCCTGTCCGGATTACTTCAAAATTGCGGTTCTGTGTTGTCATGACAACCGGATATTCTTTAAAGTAACCCGCTATCAGCTCCGTCATCGGTACACGAATTTCACGGGCTATTTTGGAAGGTCCGAACATATGGTACCCGCCTCCTCCGACAGCGCGGTATTGATTAAGTACGATCTCAAGCGTTTCATCTGGTTGAATGAGATGGCCGTCGTGGATCAGAACCGAGATGCGGTCGCCGGGAGGCCGTGTGAGATCGATGGTGTACTCAATTCCCGCATACATGTCGTAGTTATAGTGTTGCGGCTTCGGATAGATGAACTCGGAGTTGATCCCAATCTCGCCATCCTCATTAAGCTCAAAATAGGTGGCAGACAGTTCAAGTGCTTCCTTGAGGTCACTCCCGGTCACCCGGCAGACGGCAAGGGTGTTCGGATAAGGGTAATTGGTGACAATATTCCGCATCGTGACACTTGGAGGGAAACCCGCCGCGCTCTGACTGAAGAGAGAGGTTCCGGATATGGAGCATCCGCTGTGATGCATCTGGACCTGGTTGATAAAGTCGACGTAGGCATGTCCGCTGATCCTTGCAGAATGCGTATCCGCGATGGACATATCACCGACAATTGCACCGACCGGCCTTTCGAGCCATTCGTCCAGATTGTCTTTCAGCATACAGAACTGCTCCGTCAGATCCAGGTCTTCTTCTTTTCCATTCACCTCTGCCAGTTCTGCTCTGCTGCCGATAATGCGCCAGCTGTCTCCTTGCCGCTCCATTTCAAGCGTCGCTTTACCGACGGACTCTCCCCTATGGCCCGGCTGGAGCACCGGGATGCCGTTTTTGACGGCCGCAATTTTCCTGTGCTGATGTCCGGTCAGCAGCACATCAATCCCATGAACCTCTGTCAGAAGCGCATAGCCTTCATTCTCCCCGGTCAGTATCTCGGTCGGCTCCCCGGTCTCAAGATCGCATTCAAAGCCTCCGTGGTAACTGACAACTACGACGTCTGCAATTTCACGGAGCATCGGTACATATTCTTTCGCACTATCGACCGCCGAACGGAATGTAAGGCCTGCGCAGTGGTCGGGATGTTCCCAATGCGGGATATACTGGGTCACCAGGCCGAGGACGGCAATGCGTACACCGGCCTTTTCAAAGATTTCATAGGCCTTCCCCGTAACCGGTTCCCCGGTCTCATCCAAGATATTGGCGGCCAGCACCGGAAAGCTTGCTGCACGGACCGACTCCATCATATAGAACAGGCCGTGATTAAATTCATGGTTGCCGGGAATGCCGGCGTCGACCTTCAACGTATTCAATGCTCCAACAAGCGGTGCCGCTGTCCCCCGTTCTCTTTCCATATAAGTACTGAGCGGCGACCCCTGGATGAAGTCTCCGTTATCGATCACGATAACAGGGCCATCCGCTTTTTGCTTTTCTTCCCGGATGACCGTTGCCGCCTTGAATAGGCCCATGTCCTGGTCCTGTTCTTTATTCCTTCCGTCTCCCGGAAAGAGATACCCGTGCACATCACTTGTTTCCAGAATCGTCAGTGTCAGCTTGTCCAATGCGTCCGCCTCCGTTTCCTTCTGATGACTGCTATTACTGATGCACCGGAAGCTCCGCTCCTTCTTCTGCCGTTTCCTGTCCGTACCAGACATGCGCCTCTGGAAGAAATGACGGGACACCGGCCAGCTGCAGTTCTTGATGAAACACCTTTGGCCGGAATGTATGCCAGGGAATGGTCACGCCTGCCCCGATCACCTCGGCGATGGCAAGCAGGTCCATCTGGCCGGCATGTCCGCTCGTGCCCAGTTCCCTGAAACTGAATGCATGTTTATCAAGAAGAGCGAGCATGTCTGCATAGCGGGGATCATAACTGCCCAGTGGCTCACCGTTGCTGTGGCAGTAGATGCCCCCGTCAAATGCGGCCAGGAACCGGGTGTTCGGATAGCTGTTCTGAAGAACATAGCGTCCTTGCTGTTCCGAAAGCTCTTGCAAAGAGATCGTTTTTTCGGAGATCTCTCTTCCGATCACCGTTTCTTTCAGAACTGCAAGTCGAAGCTCGGGATAAAATGCTTTCAGGACTCGGGCATAGGCTTCTTCAAATACCAACGTCCTTCCGCGCCGCGCAGCTGCTTCGGCCAGATCCTTCATCCGCTCAATGTTGCGGATATACAGGTTGACGAAGACAATGGCCTCCGTCTCCTTCTTAAGAAGTGTTTCCAGAGACTCGATCAGCGCCTCTTCAGTTGGAAATGCTGCGGATTTCCTTTCCTGATCCCGGTCCGAGCTGAAGCTGGTTCCCTCAAGCAGCAGTACATCCGGCTCCCATTCTTCGGCTTCCTTGACCCAATCGATCACCATTCCGGGATGATTGCCTGTCAGGCGGAGATCACCGGAATGGATCAGTTTCAGGTCGTCCGTCTCGATGAAGAGAGCGGATGATCCCGGTGTATCATGGTCTGACGGCTTAAAGGTCACCCGGATATCCCCGACCGTGACGGTTTCATTGTCTCCGACAGGGTGGAGTGAAACCTTCGCCGGCTGTTCCTCTCCGCTTTTAACAAGAATGTTGTAGAGGCGGAAGGCTTCCCTGGACAAATAGACGTCCGTCCCTTCAGGTAAGTGCGGCAGTCCGCCCATGTGATCCAGATGAAGATGGGAAATGAATATGGCGGTTTGCTGCATTTCTTCCTGGTCCGGGGAGGCCGCATCGGATAGGAATCCTTCCGTATTGTAAAGTCCCGGGATGGCAGGAAGGCTTCCATCAATGATCAGCTGTTCTGTCTTCGACATTTCTCCTGGCTGTTTTTCAGGATCCCCGCTAAATGACAAGCCAAAGTCACAAATGACTCTGGCCTGTCCGGTGAGGATTTCCACGATGTTGCCGCCGATGGTGTCCAGACCACCCCAGAATCGGTAGCGTGTCATCAAGCATTCCCCCTTATCAGTTTCCGATGATGCTTTCTGTCTGCTGGTCCAGTTCGGTCAGTGCTTCCTGCACATCCGTGCCGTTCACGAGGACGTCATCCAGCGTTTCGATGAATGCGTTCCGGTATTCGCCGTGGCCTTTGAACATGGCGGAGTTCGCTGCATATTCAAGTTCTTTGTTAGCCGCTTCGGCGGTCGGGTTCTCCTCCAGGAAGGCCTGATATTCCGGGACATCCTGAGCGGCACGGGTGATCGGCACATAGCCGGTTTCCATCGCCCAGAAGGCCGTGTTTTCAGGCTGGAGGAGGAAATGGATGAAGGTCACGGCCGCTTCCTTTTCTTCTTCAGTGGCGGAGGCATAGACGCCAAGATCGTTACCGGCAAGGAGTGTCAGCTGTTCGCCGTTTAACGTTGGGATTTCAGAAGTGCCCCAGTCGAGCCCGTTTTCATCGGCGGATGGCTGAACGTGAGCCACGCCTGCACTGGAACCGATATAGAGTGCAGACTCACCACGGCTGAACGGACCGGAGAAGTAGCCGTCTTCCCCGGCGGTACGCGCATGTCCGTTTTCAAACGCATCCATGAGGAACTGCAGTGCCTCAACACTTTCAGGGGAATCGATGTCGACTTCAAGTGTCTCCTGGTCGATGAAAGCCGAGCCGTTCTGGCGGGCCATTGTCTCGAATTCCATTTCGAAGCCGTTCTCAAGCCCCATGGCGACGCGGTCGTCACCGGCTTCGGTCATTTTTTCGCCAAGCTCGATAACTTCGTCCCAGCTAGCCGGGACATCCATGCCGTAGTCATCAAGGATTTCCTGGTTATAGAACATGATCCGCGTCGACTTGGAGAATGGCATCGAATACATCTTGCCGTCGTATTTCACTCCGTCCAGGAAACCTTCATAGATATCGTCAATCTCGTCCTGTGAAAATGCGGTGTCGCTGACGATGAGGTCATCAAGCGGCTGAAGCAGGTTGTTTTCGGCAAGATCCGGCACCTGTCCCGGCGTCAGCTGCGACATTGTCGGAAGGTCCTTGGATACGCCCGCCGCCATGATTGACTGTTGGAGCGAGCTGTAGTCGCCCTGGTTCATTTCCTTCACGATGATCTCATCCTGGGATTCGTTGAACTTCTCCGTCAGCGCCGTGATCGCCTCCTGGTGCGGCCCGTTCATCGCATGCCAGAACGTCACCTCAACCGTTTCTCCGTTATCTTTTTCTGCAGCATCGGCCTCGTCACTGCTGCTTGCTTCCCCTCCGCAAGCCGCCAAAAGCAGGCTGGCAGAAAGGAAAAGCCCTGCCCCAAGTGTGAATTTACGATTCTTCATTTGTCTTCTCTCCCCCTAATTTTCTTTTAATAGTGAAACTTGATCCGGACAAATGATCTATCCGGATTCCTTTGGGTTGATTATTGTGAAGGGCCTGAGACACCTTCGGGAAAAGCGTTAGCCGAAGACCCCGTGGATGTTTTGCAACTCTCTGCGTTGCACACAGACGCCAGTCTCCGTACTGGCGCCGGCTAAGGCAACGCCCGCAGTATGCGAGGGCTCGAAACGGAAATCAACCACGCCCCATCTCACTTCCTCAACCTTTCAGCCCACTCCGCGAGATGCCCATGATGATGTACTTCTGCAGGAACAGATACAGGATGATCATCGGCAGGACAACAAGTGTCGAGGCGGCCATAAGCAGTTCATACTTCGTCCCCGCCTCGGTTGTGAAGGCCTGCAAGCCCACCGGCAGCGTACGGAGCATCCGGTCATTCGTAACGATCAGTGGCCACATGAATGAATTCCAGCTGCCGATCACTTTCAGGATCGTGATGGCCACGATGGCGGATTTGGACAGCGGCACCATAACCGACCAGAGAAACCGGAAGTCGCTGCATCCATCAACCTTTGCGGCATAATACAGCTCATCAGGCACAGACACAAAGTTCTGATGGAGGATAAACACTGAGAACACACTCGCAAGATACGGAATGATCAGCGCCGCATACGTATTGATCAGCCCGAAGTTGGAAAGCGTCACGAAGTTCGGGATGATCAGAAGCTCACCGGGAACCATCATCGTCGCGATCAGGACGGTGAACAGCAGGCTCCGCCCGTAAAACTTCATCTTCGCGAAGGCGAATGCTGCCAGGATCGTCGTGAACAGTTCCCCGATCGTCGAAACCGCGGTTACGAGCACACTGTTCAGAAAGTACTGCCCGAACGGAGCGGCTTCAAGGGCTGTCCCGTAGTTTCCGAACTGAAGCACATCCGGCATCCACACCGGTGGCATCGCAACAGCCTCTGCAGGTGTTTTCAGTGACGTGACCACCATCCAGTAGAACGGGATCAGCATCATGATGGCCCCGATTGACAGGGCGGTATAGATGAGTCCCTTTTTCATCACTTCCGCCATTCCCGCATCGGCCAACAGCCAGCTTGCCCGTTTGGACGGCGGCAGCCCGGCGGGGGTCTCCAGCACTTGTTTCATGCCTCATTGCCTCCTTTCTCAGTAATGGACAAACTTCCGGTTGTAGGCGAACTGGATCAGTGTAACGGCCAGGATGATGACAAAGAGGACGACGCCCGCAGCCGCTGCGATGCCATACTGATACTCCGTGTAGAACTTCTCGTACAGGTAGTACACGACCGTCAGCGTCGATTTGGCCGGTCCTGGCTTTGCCTGGAACAGGGCATACACTTCATCGAACACTTTGAAGCTGTTGATCACGCCAAGCACTGACACCAGGAAAACCGTCGGCCCGAGAAGCGGCAATGTAATGTTCCGGAACTGTTTGAACCCTGAGGCCCCGTCGACCTTGGCTGCCTTGTAATAGGTCTCATCGATATTGTTCAGCCCGACCAGGAACAGGATGATGTTGAAGCCGAGCCCCTTCCAGACCGCCATGATGACGAGTGCCAGCATCGAGTAGTCGGGATCAGTGATCCAGTGGACCGGCTCGATGCCGAACCAGCCGAGAAAGTAATTCATCAGCCCGTAGTTCCGGTGGTACAACCAATTCCAGACGAGCGAAATGGCGACCGTGCTCGTGACAAATGGAAGGAAATACACGGTCCGGAAAAAGCCTGAAAGGAACTTGATCTGATTCAGCAGCAATGCGATCCCGAGAGAAAGGGCGATCGAGATCGGAACGACGCCAAGAACGAAGATGAAGGTGTTCTTGATCGCAAGGTAGAAATCAGAATCCTGCAGAATCATCCCGAAATTGCCGAGCCCGTAAGCATGAACCACATCTTCATAGAAGTTGTAATCCGTATAAAAGCTCATCGCAAACGACTTGACGATCGGATAAAGATTGAACGTGAAGATGATGAGCATCATCGGGAGGATGTACAGCCATGCCTTCATCGTGCTTTTCAGCGTCGGGTTTTGTATCATGCACCTGCACTCCCCGCTGCCGTCCCGACATCACTCCACCGGACGGACCGGCCGGTTTGGTCAAAGTAGAGGAGTTCGTCATCAACTGCTGTCAGATTGATTGTCTGGCCCTCCTCCACTGAAGCGGGCAGGCCGCTCACCACCATTTCCGCACTGCCAAGCCGGACTTTGGCGGACACGTCCCTTCCGATCCGCTCAAGATGGGTGATTTCACCGCGGAACAGAGCGTCTTCCGGACGGTCAGTGACCATGATGCTTTCGGGACGGATGCCGACTGTTTCGATCTGGCCCGCATACGGCTGCGGGATGTTCATCATCCTTCTGATTCTTCCGTTCGGATCAAACGTCAGTGTGTTAATGGCAGGCTTACCGAGGAAACGGGCCACAAACAGATTGTCCGGACGCTCATACAGATCACGTGGCGTGCTCATCTGCTGGATTGCGCCATCGTTCAACACCATCACCTGATCAGAAAGGCTGAGTGCCTCTTCCTGGTCATGGGTGACAAAGACTGTCGTGATGTTGGTTTCCTGCTGGATTCGGCGGATCTCTTCGCGCATCTCAAGCCGCAGTCTGGCATCCAGGTTCGAGAGCGGTTCGTCCATCAGCAGAATCGACGGTTCCTTGGCCAGTGCGCGGGCAATCGCCACACGCTGTTGCTGGCCGCCTGACAGCTGTTTCGGCTTTTTGTCGATATGCTCATCAATCTGGACAAGATTGGCGAGCTCAAGCGCCCGATCACGGCGCTCGTTTTTAGGCACTTTGGCCATCTTGAGCGGGAACATGATGTTGTCCAGAACCGACAGATGCGGATAAAGCGCATAGTTCTGGAACACCATTCCGACCTTGCGCCTGACCGCATCAAGTTTGGTGACTTCACGGTCGCCGAAGAAAATTCTCCCTTCCGTCGGCGACATCAATCCCGAGATGAGCATCAGGGTCGTCGATTTCCCGCACCCGCTCGGTCCAAGTACCGAAACGAGGGAATGAGCCGGAAATGTGAAATTGATGTTCTCAAGCACTTTTTTGTCCCCATACGACACGGAGACCTCTTCAAACCGGACCTGCAACGTGTTCACCTCTATGTATCTTCTGTCCGGACTCCCGAGCCCATCCGGCAATTCTTTCTGGTGCCCGTCCATTATAGGGGTTCGACCTTTGCTGCCATATGAAGGGGTTGTTAAGAATTGCTAAAGGCCCGTTTTTAGCTTAACGAAAGATTTACAGTAGTAATCGAAAAAAACCGCAGACATGTTGTCTGCGGTCAATCGCCATTCGGTTAATCAAGCTTTGGATGCGGGCGTGCTGGCAGCCTGCCGGATGACTTCCTCTACCCTGCCCGGATTCTCGGCCGTCAGCATATGGGTGCAGTTTTCAAACGGAATCACCGTCGAATCGGGAATCTGCTTGTTCAGATAGCCTGCGGTCTCCTTGGAATACAGCGTGCTTTTGTCACCGTAGACAATCTGTGCCGGCACCCTGATGTCATCCAGCATGTCCCGGTAATCGGCCGTCACCATGGCATGCCACATGGCAGCCAGCACATGCGGAGAATTGGTGGCGGACAGCTTCAGCAGCTCCTCAAGTTCAGACTCGCTCAGATACGGGACAGTGCGTTTCATGAAGGGTTTTGAGAAGCCAACGAATTCTTCGTACATCTGTGTCAGATCCCGGTCGGCGTCCGAGCGGGAATACTCCCCGTGCCACAATCCATGGTTCCACCCTTCTCCGTTGACCAGTTTTGGTGTCATATCGAAGATCGTAAAGGAGCTGAGCCTGTCCGTGCCGTGGTTGCGGATGTACTCGAAACCGGTAGATGCGCCCATCGAGTGGCCGGCCAATGTCACTTCGGTCAGCCCAAGCTGCTCCATGAGTTCTTCCAAATCCTGAGCGAAACGGCGGAGCGTCAGCCCCTGATCCGGCCGCTCAGATTGGCCGTGTCCCCTCAGGTCATAAGCCACTACCCGAAAATCCCTGCTTAAGGATTCAATGGGCTCGGCAAATGTCGTATGATCACCCGACCAGCCGTGAATGAGCACAATCGGCCTTCCCTCTCCCTTGTCCACATAAAACAGTTTTACTCCGTCACTCGTTTTGAAAAAGGACATTTTCCTTCCCCCTTTTTTGAATCTGACTGATTGTTCCGATTTCAGTATACCAATCGGAATCCGAGTTCATAGAGAAAGACACCCCGAAGGGTGCCTTTTCATGTCACGAAGATTCTTATTGAAGGTTCATCTTGTTGAAAAATTCCTTCCGGTATGCCGGATAAAAGCGGGTCCAATAGAGTTGCGTGAGTTTCAGTGTCACGACGCCGACCAATGGAAGCAAAAGCAATGCGAAAAATCCCGGATGATCCGTAATTCCGAGATACAGTCCCATGCCAATTCCCAAAACCACAAACAGGGCACTGACATACCAACTTGCCAGAAAAGCCAGAAGAAAAACGGCACTCATATAGACGAGCGTAAACATCTTGGCTTTATCAGCGCGTGCTGCCTGCTCCCGGAACAAGTTCCAATTCCGTTTGGTTTCCGTGGCGATTTCCTTTGTGATCTTCCAGTTTCTCTTGATGAAAAAATCCAATTCTTTTCCTCCGTCTTTGACAGCCGTCCTTCCTGATCCGCTATTTTCCCGGTTCAAAGAAAAATGCTTCAGCTCAACGAAAGCGGGATGATGTGACCCGGATGATCGGTTCACGCGAACGGCCCAAGAAGTTCAACATGTTCCTTTTAATATCGTAACATATCAAAAGAGTGAGGATGTCATGCTTAGGGGTGTTTTCTGCCCCTTACGACGGCCTGGTCAACCTTCCGATTCTCAACTGTTCTTCTTGAAAAAACGAAGTATGTTTTCAATGATTTGGTCCTGATCGTTGTCCAGTGTGGCCACATGATAGCTATCTTCCAGCCGGACGGTCTCTTTCTCTTCCGATGACATCTCATCACTGATAATGACGGAATTTCCAGGAGGCACGACATGGTCCTCATCAGATACCAGGATAATCGCCGGGCATTTCACTTCACTCAGGTTCGCTCGCACTTCTTCCATCAAGGCAAGGATCTCCTTCACCGACCTGACCGGTGTTTTTACGTAGGCCAATTCGGTTACGCCCGGCTTCTTGATGTCCGATCCGATCGCGTCAAGGAAACGGACCTCTTCCGGATCACCGACTTCTTGAAGTGCCGGCATGTCGATGGCTGCATTGATGAGTGCAATCGCTTTGATATCCGGATGGCGCTCAGCCATATAGAGCGTCAGCGTGCCGCCCATCGAAAGGCCTGCCATATAAATGGTATCGCACCGCTCGCTCAGCCAACTGTACCCCTCCTCAACCGATCCGATCCAGTCATGACGGCTCGTGCGCTCCATGTCCTCATAGTGGGTACCGTGCCCTTTCAGTCGTGGAAGGCACACCGTGAAACCTGCTTCCGCCATTGCATCCGCAAGCGGACGCATGCTTTGTGTGGATCCTGTGAAACCATGCGAGATAAGGACCCCTTCCTTACCGCCCTCCTTGTAGTAAGGTTCGGCTTCTTTCAGCACCGGATAATGTTCTTCCATCCTGATCCCTCCAAATATTGGGTTGTTCCACACTTCGACACGAATGGCTGTGTTCCCTTTTTCGCAACGCATTGAGTTGGAGGCGGGTGTTTGTTATATTGGAAGGAGTTTACAGGAGGTGTAAGTTCAATGAATCACGAAACTTCCGGCAGCCGCCCGGAATTCAAGACGGACTTCCGGTATGCGGTCGTGGCGGGATGGCTGATCCTCCCCGCACTTTATCTATTGTTTAGCCTGTTTATGGTTTCGTCGGTGGTGCTGTCTTTCAATCCGTTGGAAATGAGCGGACAGGATCTTTGGGTCTACATAATATATTTATCTCTAACCTTCTATTATCTTTTCGTTATCCTTAGCTGGGTGCAAAGGAAAAAGCGCCTGCCTCTCCTGATGATCATCGCTTATCTGGTTGAGATCTTGCTGACTCTCTATGCCTGGTTTGTGGGAGCCGGCGGTTTATTGGGCATCGGGATCCTCATGGTCTGGATCCTCTACTTCGCCTCCAGCCGCCGGGTCAAGGCGACATTTATTCGTTAAGCGCAAACAGAAGATATACCAATCAAACACCGCCCCAAGAGACCATCCGCATACCGGCAATTGAATCAGCTCACTGCTTCAGCGGTTTCGTTCTGTGAGTTTTTCAAGTCATCAAACAATTTCTCAATTGTTCCCGCGCCTACATTCTTATACTTGGCCAGAATGACTAGTTCCTGTGGAAGCTGCCCTGCCCGGCGGATGCCTGATTCCTCCAGTTGACGGATGAATCCCGGCGTCAGCGAAGGGAAGTTTTCCTTGTTCAGCTCTGCCTTGGCCAGAGTCTCCGTCACGATAATGGAATCCCCTTTATGGAAAAAGAACAGCTCACCCGGCCGCTCGATGCGGATCTTGCGGCGGGCTTTTTCCTCTTCGATGAAGTCCGTTAGCTCCTCGAATAACAACTGATCATTTTTCTCTGTATACCGCGAAACCGAAAGATGAAGACCTGTGAGGTCAGTCGGCAGTTCGCTCATGATCCGCGCTTCTTCGGCTCCGTGGAGCTTGACGAGAAAGCGCACCGACTTTTCGAATCTCTGAGGCAAGAGAAAAGCATCTCGCAAAAAATAAGGGATGTCGAGCGTTCTCTCTCTGAAGCGGATCTTACGCACAGTTGTGTAACCCGGCGGTTCCTCAATTCTCTGCGCCTGTGACAAAACGGCTGCCGGTGTTTTCTCAGGTGCGACTTCCTTCAAGTCTTCGCTCAGCGTTTTTCTCAGCAGCTCTTCCAGACGGCCCAGGCGGGATTCCAATTCCGGCAGTTCGAAGGTCTGTTCTTTCGGCGGAGCCGGGTCCCGGTATTCGGGAAACGTAAAATCAGGGTCTCCGTAAACTTCCACGTACCATTTCATGACAATATAAAGGTGTTCCCATGCAGCCAGAGACTCGGTCACCCGGAACGCTCTCGGCTGATGAGCTGCGCGGTTCCCCGCCATCCGGATCTCATGAAGCGCATCCCGGACTTCGTCGGTAAGCAGTTCTTGCCGGCTGACTTCGTCGAGTCGCTCCTTCAGTGAAATGTGTTGGGCATCCGGAATCCCTTCTTCCTTCATGACCAGCTGCAGGACTGAGTCAATCAGCACACGGGCGTGAGTAAGCATCGTTCGAGGGCTTGTATATACGGATTGTTCCAGCTCCCCCGCGACCATTGCGAGATGCCGGTGTTCCAGAAATGCATAATAATTCTCTTCGTTATCGTTCAACGTGCTGGCTCCTTCTCTATGTACAATCACTTTAGTTTATCATTTCTTGATCCTAGTCTACAAAGCTCATAGGATGTGTCATAATAATACAAAACAGAGGCATTCGGGATGGTGGATGAAGTGACGGATAGAAAATTGAACCGGATGGATGAAATGGAGAGACGGTTAGCGGCGATTGGAGATCGGGATGTTGGAGACGCAGTCCATGATATAGTGCAGGAACTGTTCGGATTTGATTACGACGTTGTTCCGGTTCTGCGGGGCAGAAAAGAAGGCTTGACCAATCGTGAAATGCTTTCGGAAGAGTTGAGGAAGCTTCCTGCTCTGGATGTCGAGCACCTTTGCCCGCTCCTCTTACATATGTTTGGAACAAATCTCCAAGGCATCGTCTCTATTGAACAATCCCGGATTTCCATCCGTTCCAAGGAAAACTGGGTCAAGCGCCATGAGGGGGATCTCGTCATGATTACCGGCGGCTTCGAGGACCTTGATGTATTGGTGACACCTACCGAGGAATTCATGACCGTCAACGGCAATGAATATCTTCCTGAAGAACTGTTGATGCGCCTTATCGAAATCGGCTATGAGAACCGGAACGGCCATGCCTTCTATGCAGACCCTGAAGGCAGGCCCGTGGCGGATGACTTCAAGACGATGACAATCCGGACGATTACCGAGTACTTTGACGAAAACCCCTATCAATAACTTGAACCGGAAAAGCCCTGATCCATTAATGGATCAGGGCTTTTCGGACAGGTTTATTGGAAACGGATATTGCATTGACTCCCACTCTTACTCCGCAAATCCTGCAAGGAATTTAACTCGGTCTCCCATCGGAGGCGGGGTGTCGTCGGTCAGGACGATTTCAAGGAGTGCCGGTCCATCTGAAGCCATCAGTTCCGCGATGGTTTCTCCGTTCAGATCTTCCATCGACGCAACACGTGCGGCCGGTAGACCGAACCCTTCTGCCATCTTGGCGAAGTCCATCGGCTGTGTTGAGAAGGTTTCATGCACCCGCTTGAACTGCAGACTATGCCCATGATAGACCAGACCCAGCCGGGCATTGTTCATGACGATGAACAGGACAGGGACCTGGTATTCTTTGGCTGTCAGAATCTCCATGCCGTGCATGTGGAAGCAGCCGTCCCCCGTGATGATCACCGTAGGGCGTTCGGGTTCCGCCATTTTGGCGGCAATTCCGACGGACAGACCGCTCCCCATCGCCCCGAAGTGGACGTTGATGTCATAGGCATCCGGCGAAAGAGTATTCAGGTCGTGAATGATATAAGCTTCCGTCTCTGTGATATCGACTGCATATCTAGTCTGTTCGGGAAGCAATTGCTGGAGTTTCAGCATGACATTCTTTGTTGTGAACGCTTCTCCGGGAATCAGGCGCTCAGGGTTGTAAGGGACCTTGACAGACTTTTCTCCCGCACCTAGGATTTTAAGTTCTTTCAGAACAGCCGGTATCGTATCTTCCAGATCGCCCAGAACAGGCAGATCCACAGGGTATTTCCTTCCGAACACCGTTTCGTCCCGGTCGAATTGTATGACAATGCGGTCACGGGCGAGTCCGGCATTATAATTGCTCGTAGCGGTTTCCCCGAGACTGGACCCGAGCACGAGCACCGTCTCGAATTCGCCATCTTGGACAAGGCGCCCCGTTGACTCATGTCCTGCAAATCCGTAAACTCCGGCAAAGTTGGGGTGGGTGTCTTTAAAGAGCCCTTTTGCCACAGGCGTCGATACTACCGGCCAGCCGAGCCGTTCTGAAAGGCGCATCACTTCCGGCACCATTCCCCTGACGCCCTGCCCGCAGAATATCAGGCCTGAGTTCCGGACCTTGATCTCACGTGCAGCTTGTCCGGCCGCAGCGAAATCCGTTTTTACACCAACGGGCCGCACTTCGTGAGGGATCCGGGAAGGATCGATTTCCGCCATCTGAACATCAAGCGGCATGGCAATATGTACAGGACCCGGAACACCGCTCAATGCGATTTCAAGGGCTTTAGCTACTTCTTCCGCCAGGTTCTCTCCCCGCTCAACCCGTTTCGAGTATTTTGTGACCGGTGCGAAAACCGGAGCGGCATCCAGTTCCTGTGAAGAGTTCAGCCCGACTGTGCTGCTCGGGACCGCACCGGTCAAAAACAGTACAGGAAGCTGTTCCCGCATGGCGTTTGCCGCTGGCGTGATCATATTCATCGCGCCCGGCCCGCTGGAGCCAATGGCAACAGCCGGGCCGCCGGAATACTTCGCATATCCTGCCGCCATATAACCTGCCGCACCTTCATGTTTTGTGATGATCGGACGGATGTCCGCGTAATCGTTCAACCCGTCAAAGAGCACATTCACACTGCCTGCCGGTATTCCGAAAACCCGGTCGATCCCGACACTTCTCAGTAACTCCAGAACTGCAACGCCTGCTTTCATTGGACCTTCCCCCTTATTTGTTGGTCAAGAAGTCATTTTCAAGCTTTTTGGCCGGTACCGGCGGACTGAAGTAATAACCCTGCATGAGCATGCACTGACGGGAAGCAAGATAATCGGCCTGCTCAATCGTCTCGACACCTTCCGCGATGACCTCAAGGCCCATGTTTTTCGCCATGGTAATAATCGTATCCGTCAGCGCACGGTCATCTTCATCAAACAGAATGTCCCGGATAAATGTCCGGTCGATCTTGAGTGTAGTCAGCGGGAATCTTTGGAGATAGCCAAGTGACGAATACCCGGTGCCGAAATCGTCGATGTCCAAGTGGACGCCAAGTTCCTTCAACTTGTTCATCGTGGAGATGGCCAGGTCTGTATTTCTCATGATCTGGTTCTCCGTGAGTTCCAGATGAAGCTGCCCGGGACGGATTCCGGTTTCCGCCAGTACCTGCTTGACGATACGGTGCAGATTGCCTTGTTCAAACTGGGCGGCCGACAAATTGACGGCCATATCCAAATCTGTGTAACCCTTATCCTGCCACTTTTTAAGCTGGAAGACGGCTTCGCGCAGCACCCATTCGCCGATCTCTACGATCAGCCCTGTCTGCTCCGCAAGCGGGATGAAGATATCAGGCGGAACGAGTCCCTCTTCCGGATGGTTCCAGCGGATCAGTGCCTCTACGCCGACAAGGCGATGGCTGCTGAAATCAATTTGCGGCTGATAATACAGAGTAAATTCATCCCGCTCCAAAGCACGGTACAAGGCATTTTCGTACTTGACGCTCTCGATCGTCCGCTTACCGAATTTCTCATCGTAAAAATGATAACTTCCGCCTGCCACTTCTTTGGAATGGTACATCGCGGTATCGGCATTTTTAATGAGTTGCTCGGCAGTGTCCCCGTCTTCAGGATACATGCTGATACCAATTGAATTTTTGATGAACAGCTCGTGATCGTCGATCACAATCGGTTTAGCAAAGGCTTTATTGATTTTTCCTACAGAGCGGATGACCTCACTTCTGCTCTTTACATCCAGCAGGATGATCATGAACTCATCACCGCCCTGCCTCGAAACGATGCCATTCACGGGGATGGCTTCACTTAGCCTCACCGCCACTTCCTTCAGCAGCAGATCGCCGAAACTGTGTCCGAAAGTATCATTGACCAGCTTGAAGCGGTCAAGATCGAGGAAAAGAACGGCCACCTTTTCATTGCCCCTGGTGGCATTCATCAGGGCCTCGTCCAGCCGCTCTTTCATCTGCAGACGGTTCGGCAAGTCGGTCAGACTGTCATAATAAGCGTAGTACTTGATCTCTTCCTCCAGATATCTCCGTTCGGTGATGTCCTTGAAGATCACTACTTGGCCGAATACCTGGTCATCTTCCTGGATAAACGAAATGTCATATTCGACCGGGAACACGGTGTTGTCTTTTCTATGGAAAATGTCCACTTCATCATTTTGACGGGGAAGTTCTCCGTTCCGCAGGTTCTCTCCGTGAAAAATCTTTGAAAAAGACTCCCCTTCCAACTCTTCAGGCCGTGAATAGCCAAGCATCTTCAATGCGGCAGGATTGCTGAACGTAATTTTGCCATCCAGCCCGATTCCGAAAATGCCTTCTCCTGCCGACTTCAGAATCAGTTCCTTTTCACGGGAAAGCGATTCCAGTTCGGTGATGACGCGCTGAAGTTCTTCATTTTTTACCGTGACTTCGCTTGTGCGCCGATTGATGATCATCTCCTGTTTCTCAATAAACAGAAGGTTGGACAGGGTTGAAGCCGTCATATCTACGACAGACTGCGCAAGATCGATGGTTGCCTGAGCATACTCGATAACCCTTCCTGAACGGTTCGGCACAGCGATAAATCCGAGAATCTCATTCATCGCGATCATCGGCAGAACCACCATCCCGGTTATCCCGAAGGTGCGGCAGATCTCCTGGCTCGGACGGTCGTCCTTTGTCACATCCGGAATGTAGACCGGAAGTCGGGTGCGGATTGCATCCTGATACATCCTGTCCTCGAGAAGGTCATCCAACTGCGCCTGGTGCATCTCAAGCCACTGTTCCTCGCTCATATCACTGTTTTTTGACAGATGGGCCGGCTTGATCTTTTTTCCTGCGACAGGATCCAGCAAATGAACAGCCGGGTCATCGTTCTGAAGCAGTTCTCCGACATACCGGAAACAGATCTGGATTGCCTGGTCCATCGTCTCCGCACGCGACAGCTCGCTGTTCGCATCGAGGAGCATCTGCTTATCACGGATCAGCTTCTCTTTGCGGGTCAGGTCGTTGGCATTCCGGATTGCAACGGCAGCCATGTTGACAAATGCCTCAACGGTTTCCCGCTGCTCGTCAGTGATATTCATGGGCTGTCCGTAGTTGAACAGGAAAACGAGGCCGTACAGTTCTTCTCCGTATGAAATCGGCATCCCGAGAAGTGAGCGGATCAGAAACGAATCGACCGCCCAGTCACTCGGCCGATCATCCGACCTGGTATCAGGTATGTAGACTGCCCCTTTTGTTCTTGTGATTTCACGGACAAGCGCGTCATCTTTCGGGCTGATCACATGCATATCAAGTGTCATACCGTTCAGGATATCCGGCTTTCCGGTGAAACCTCTGAATGTTCCGTCCCCTTGCGGAAGGTAGATGCCAACCGAATCACATTGAAATACTTCCTCGGAGATTGCATCCGTCACGGCCTGCAGCATCTCTTTCAGGTCCAATTTAGTGTTGATCATCCGTGTAAGATTGGCTAATTGCCGGTATCGGGATTGAGCGTTCACTGCCCCACCTCCTCATGAAAACTTGGACCCTATTTGAATATACCCTATTACACTCTCGGGTCCCAATATAAGAAAGCGGCTTTCTCCCGCATCTATGTGGAATGCAGGATCAAAGCCGCGAACGGGCACCCGGCCCGACACTTATTCTTCTTCCTCGTCATGGAATGCTTCTTCGAGGCGGTGCCTGAATTCTTCTGCTGCACTGTAGCCCTGCATCCGGAGGTACCAGTTGTTCGCAGCCGCTTCGATCAGTCCAGCAACATCGCGCCCCGGCTGCAGCTGAATCTGGATATGGGGGATTTTGACACCCATATACTCCTTGTACTTCACATCCACTTCAAGTTCGTTGTTCAGGGCGTCTTTCTGCCACTCGATCAGTTCAATATCAAGGGCGATCCGAGTCTCTTCCTGGAAAGAAGTGCGGCCGTACATCCGGACGACATTCAGCAGTCCGACGCTCCGCAGGGCAAGAAATTCCTTGTTGCTGCCATCATGGGTGCCGAGGAGCGTCTGAGGACTAAGCTTCCGCAGCACGACAATGTCATCGCTGACGAGCCGGTGTCCCCGCCCGATCAGGGTATGGGCCGTTTCGCTTTTTCCGACTCCGGACTTTCCGCGCAACAGCACGCCAATACCGGATACATTCACACAAACTCCGTGAATCGCAATTTCTTCAGCCAGCTGATTCAGCAGGAAACGATTCAGCTTCTGCACGAAATCGGTCATCGAGTCCGATGTTCTCAGCACCGGGATGTTCGCTTCGCCGCAGTGCAGCAGCAACCCTTCCGGCTCCTTCTGATTGGAAGTGATGACGATGCAGGGCGGGTCGTAGGTCACCATATACCCGATCCTGTGCCTCGCCTCTTCCGCATCCAGTGTCCGCAGATAACTGATCTCATTGCGGCCCAATATCTGGACATGTCCTTTTGCAATAAAACTGAAATGATTCAAAAATTCAAGGCCAGGGCGCCTGACCTGTGGCTTGGCGATAATCCGCCCGAGCTGCTCCTTGCCGCCCAACACCTCGAGCGAAAAGGTTTCCGCTGCCTGTCTGACTGTTACATGCTTGTTCTCAATCATTCTCTCTGAATCCCGACTTCCTGTAATTTGATTCGTCTTGTCTGTTATCCATTATACAATTTTAAAAACCGAATGTAAGCGTAAACTATCCTTCCAGGAGCGATCCGGTATCGACAGTCCACTTTTCGAGCGAATGGGCATCAATGGCATGGATATGACCACCGGGATCCGGGAAGACAGGGATGTAAACGAGCTCATATACCGGCACACCCCCCGCCGCCTCATTTCTCGTGCGCACAGGACGCATGCTGATATCTGAGACGAACAGTGCCTTTGCCGCACGCATACTGAAGGGACGCTCCTTCAAAAGTGGGCTGAAGTCCCTTTCGGCAGCATCGCTGATCTCAAACCGGACCACTTCGCCGGTTTTCCGGTCCACCTCTATTTCAACACCTTCATCCTCGATCTGGATTCCGTTCTGGTGACGGTCGAAAATGAATGAAAAAGTCGATTTGCTGGATTCGGAAGAGTTGCCGCTTTCTTTTCTCATGAGAAATCGCTGTTCGGCGCCCGGAAATCGTTTAAACAGTGCCTTGATTGCCGAATCAAGCGCAATTCTGTAGGCATCGTCTGCACGGCTTTCCGCCTCCAGGGTCCCCTTTCCCAGCGGTTCGTGATCCGGAGGCCTGATCCCCAGATCTTCCGCAAGCGAGATGACGGTGCCATCCATCTTGACTTCATCCGGGGAGCCGGTGAGGAAATCATAGATAAGACGGAATTCGTCGTCGCCATCCACATAGATCTCAGAATCATATTTGCTGATCTTCAGCTCCGCAGATAGGTTGGCCATATACAGATCAAGCGCAGCCTCCGAACTGATTGTTTTCTGTTCATCGATCAGCACAAGCGGTCCGAGATAACTGACCAGCTCATACAAAACCCCGTCTTTTTGAAAGGCGAGACTCAGCCCCGAGTTCGGGAGCTCCAATCCGTCTTCATCTACCCTAACGAAGTCAATCGTATACACATTTTCCAGGTCGACGACGGAGGAGAATTGGAGATCTTCCGCTTCCGCGCCGAATACTTCGCCAACGAACTGCCCCGCGCGGTCACGTATTGCTTGAGGTGACAGGGCGACGACAGGAGTCCGGTCCTCGGCATGGATATTCTGGAAATATCGGATGCCTCCCCTGCTGTCCAAATGGAGTTCGCCAACCGGTTCTCCCCCGGATTTTTTGCAGAGCATCCAGCTCCCTGGGGGACAATCCGTTCCCTTGGCTTTTATGTCTTCTATATTCAGCCCGTCCAGATACGGGAGGAACTTTTCAAACCATCGTATGACACTGTCCATCGACCGACCCTCCAATTACAGTACTTCTATATGGTATTACCCAATTTCGGCGGCCAATGAGCAATCTTAATAAAGAAACGCCCCGGACATGCTTAAAGTTGCATGCCGGAGCGGTGAACCGATGATTTTATTCGCTTATAACATCAGCTCAGCTTGTCCCGGATAAGCAGTTTTTTCCGTTCTTCAGCAATCGCGGCAAAATAGCGGGTATATGCTGATTCTCCCGAATAAGTCAGGCAGAGATACTCCTGTGCACGAGTCATTGCAATATAAAGAAGAGACGCTTCCCGCTCTTTATCCTTTTCCAATGGGAATGGCAGCATATCCAGGTGAACGATAAAGACTGCTCTGAAATCCAATCCCTTGCTGCTGTCGATCGTACTGATTGTGACAGTTTCGGTATTGCGGTCATAATTCCGCTTGGACTCCGGCGTTTCCGTCAGCCAATAAAAAGGGAGCCCTTCCTTTTCAAGCGCTTTTTGAAGGACATCCACATAATCATATCCTCCCCATTTGCGGACCCGGTAAAGGACGAGCATATCGGAAAGCGGGACACTGCGCTGTTCATGAAGAAGACGGATCTGTCTGACGACATAGGCAGCCTCTTCAAAGAAATCCTTTCTCTTCACAATGCCCGGTTCGTAACCTCTCCGCTTTGTACTCTGCGGGGCGATGATCTCCCCTTCAAAATCCTTCGTGACCACTTTATTCTTGAGTGTGGAATGGGCGCGGTAAAAATCCCAAGCAAAAGAGACAATCTGGGCAGTGTTTCTATAGTTGATATTGAGCACCTTCGACCGGCCGCGGAAATCAAGTCCCGTGTCCTGTACATAGGAGCGCTTGCGCTTGTAGATCGACTGTGCCCGGTCTTCCACCAGCAGCAGTGACTTGGTCTCGGGATTCAGCAGGCTGCTGACCAATCTGAACCACTCCGGTTCAAAGTCCTGTCCCTCGTCTATCAGAATCGCGTCATAGGACGGAAGCACTGCCTCGCCCTGCTCCAATTTATTTATGTAATATGGCAACTGCTTTTCACTGATTTTCAGGTCATTCCGGAGCCAAGCATGGAAGTTTCGGATGACGATATTCCCTGTACCGGGAGACCCTTTTTGATTCTGCCCGGAATGATAGTCAAAATCGAACAGGCTGTCCGGCTCGTTCATCATCCGCCTGACCAGCGACTCGATTGAACGGGAAAGCGAGATGTTGTAACAGAGAATGAGAATCTTCCACTCAGGATGCTCTTTGGCCAAAAGTTTGGCGCGGCTTGCCAATATGAGTGTTTTCCCGCTGCCTGCCACCCCGCGTATCAGCCGGTTTTTATCTCCCAGTTGTTTGGCGAGGTTCTCCTGATGCAGGTCCATCGCCTTCAGGTCCCGAAGAGAAAGCAACAGCTGATCTTTATAAGGGACCGGCTCACGGAATTCCGCGCTGATCCGGACTTCAGGGAACAAGTGGTAACGGATGGCATCGATTTCTTCCTGCTTCAGCGGCTCGCGAAGCGGGAAAGGCATCGATGACAACGCATAAATTCTTTCCATGAATTGATCTTCAGAAAAGCTTTCATGGTCCGGATCGATAGCATCTCTTGTGAATGTCCGATCCGGTTCCAGTATGGTATACAGATGGTCCTGCACCATATCCTTTTCATGAAGCCTCGTAAATACCGTGCCATAACTGCACGGAAATCTTAAACGGAACTGGTACTTCCCTTCAAGGTGGACAAGTGACTTGTCCTTCTCCAGTACATTTTTGATATGGAACATATATTCTTTTGCCTGCAACGCCGGGTTTTTGACTGTCGTATGCACGCTGCCGGACGTCAATAGTGTCCACTCATCCATATTCAGATGATAGAGCGTGTTGCGAGTATAATCTTTGACTTCGAGAACAATCATTCCAAAGTCCGGGCCGATCAGCACAAAATCTGGCCTGCGGCCGTGGATTTCCGGCTCATAATAGACGATCACATCATCAGGAAGAACTTGTTTCATCGTGCGGAAAAGCAAACGCTCTCCCGCAGTGGCTGATGACCGTATCGTTTCCGGGATCATATAGGCCATATAAACCCCTCCAATTAAGAACAATCTGAATCAATTGTACGGGGTCCGGCAAGTTTTGGCAATATACGGAATCACCTGTTATTCAATGAAAAAACACCATCCCAAATCTGAACTGCACCCGGTCAAGCAGACAGAGGAAATAAGTAAAATTGATTAAGCGGCTTCAGTCCTGTATTCAATGGGACTGAGGCCGTTTAGTCGTTCCTGAAGACGGTCGTGGTTATAAAAACGGATATATGCATCAACGGCGTTCTTAAGCTCATCAAACGATTGATATGTACTCAAATAATACTCTTCGCATTTTAAGGCAGCCCAAAAAGACTCCATCGGCGAATTGTCGATGCATCGGCCAACCCTGGACATGCTTTGCGTGATGCCAGCCTGATCTAGTTTGATCTTGAATTGCCTGCTGGTGTATTGGAATCCACGGTCACTGTGGAGAATCGGCTGGGCACCTGGTTCAGCCCGCAGGGCTTGATCCAATGTCTCGAATACCAATGCATTGTTGTTGGAACGGCCCAGGACATAAGAAACGATGGAACCGTCATGGAGGTCACGGATTGCACTCAGGTATGCCTTGGATTCAACACCGTACTTGAACTCCGTGACGTCCGTGACCCATTTCTGATTGGGCTTGTCCGCAAGAAATTCCCGGTTCAGAATGTTCTCCGCCACGTGTTGCGGAGTGGATAGAAAATAGCGTTTCTTTTTACGGCGGATGACCGATTGGATTCCACCAAGTCTCATCAGGCGGTATACCCGCTTGTGATTGAATTTGCGGCCATGCCTGCGTTCAAGTACCATCTTCATTCGGCGGTATCCGTAGATGCCTTTGCGCTCCTTGTGAATCTCCCGGATGTCTGTAAGGAGTTCCTGGTTCAATTGCTCTTCTTCCGTGGGAACTCGGTTCAGCCATTGATAGTAGGAAGATCGGCCAATGCCAGCGAGTTCACACAATAATTCAATGGGATGTCCTTCCGACTCATGGACCTCGCGGATAGCCAGATAACAGTTTTCCTGCCGGACCCCGCTTAGAAACGCCTCCTTTCGATTTCGTCCAACTTTTTTAGGAGTGCATTCTGAGCCCGAAGGCGCTCATTCTCCTTCTCAATCCGCTTGATCTCCAACTTCAGACGCTCCTCGCTGGTCAGCTCTTCGTCTGCCTTTTTGCGTCCGCGTCCGTCCTTCAGTGCCTCTTCCTGGCCTTCTTCGTATTTCTTCACCCACTGGTAGACCTGATTATAGGAAACCTTGTAGGTTTCGGCTGTTCCCTGATAGTCCTTGCCGGATGCGATACATTGCTGGGCAATCTCAACCCGCTCTTTTAAGGTCGTCTTCCTTCCCTTGGTCATGGGATCCCTCCGTTCCTTAAGTCCCTTGGGGACTTCTCCATGACCATTATACTTTTTCAGCCAATCCCTCAAAACAGAACGGTCGCTGATACTGTATTTGATAACAATTTCACTGGGTGTCAGTCGACCGCTTAAGTAATCCTTAATTGCCGAGAGCTTCAGTTCCTTTGAATAAGAATTCCATCTCGAACGGGGCTTAAGACCGGTTTCTCCAAACGATTTATATAGGATTAGCCACTGTTTTAATGTGCTTTCTGACAATCCAAATTGCCGGCAGAGTCGGGCTTTCGAGATTCCACTCTCATAAGCTCGGATGACCTTCATCTTTTCTTCAAGAGAATATCCTTTGTAAGCCATAGGAAAAGCTCCCTCCAAAGTAAACAGAGTTTTGTTTTTTCCTCTGTCTGCTTTGAAGGGAGCATATCA
>NZ_QUZH01000019.1 GCF_009761675.1 Bhargavaea sp. CC-171006 | reverse complement strand
ACATGAATGACAAAACGTACCCAGAAAGATTTCATCTGGGTACGTTTTGTCTACAGTCTGAGACTGCCGGAATGGCAGTCTCTTTGTTCAGTCAGGCTTGCTTTTTCCGGTCGTTTCTCAGACCGATGAGCACACCGACAACAGCTATCAGCAGCAATACAGACCAGAAGGTCACTTTCCAGACTGTTGAGTGCGGGAAGTGAGGATCGATGATCTGCAATTCCTGGTGACCGAGCGTCAGGATGAGGAGTTTGACTCCAACCCAGCCTACAATTGCAAAAGCCGCTCCCTCAAGTGCCGGATAGCGGTCCAGCAGGCGGACAAACCACGTCGCGGCAAACCGCATGATGATCAGGCCGATCAGGCCGCCAAAGAACATGACTGCGAACTGGCCGCCATTGATTCCGCCGATGTCGAAGTCACCAAGCTCAGGCAGCGTAATGGCGATGGCTACGGCAGCGAGCATCGAGTCGATGGCAAATGCAATGTCTGCCAGCTCTACTTTCAGTACGGTCATCCAGAAACCGGACTGTTTTTTCGGCTCTTTCAGTTCATCGTCCTCTTCACCATGCTTTTTCCTCATGTCATACAGATTCTTGCCCGAGATAAAGAGAAGGTATGCAGCACCGAGCGCCTGGATCTGCCAAACATCAACGAGGATGGTGATCATGAAGAGCGCAGCAAAGCGGAAGACAAAAGCTCCAAGAAGCCCATAGAAAAGTGCTTTCTTCCGTTGTTTAAGCGGCAGGTGTTTGACCATGACCGCCATGACGACCGCGTTGTCGGCAGCCAGCAGGCCTTCAAGTACGACGAGGACGACGAGCACCCAAGCGTATTCAAGTAAAATAGCTTCCAAATTAAGTTACCTCCCTTTTTATGGAAAACAAAAAAGACCTTTACCCCCAAAAAGGGCAAAGGTCTTGCTAAGCCCAAATCCAGTTATTACCGGATCCGAGCTATCATAACCGATGGCAGTGCCATGTAATGACGATTATGAAATAGGTTTCCCTATAGCTACTCCCCTTTGACACTAAGTCAAAGATCATTCAGTTTTCCTATGGATGATTGTATCATATCGCTCGCCCGGATGTCTCCGATTTTCTCATCTTTCTCGTCTCCCGATCAAAAAGGCTGTATACAATCGGAACGATATAAAGGGTGAGAGCCGTGGAAGTGATCAGCCCTCCGATCACCGCAACGCCCATCGGCTGATTGATCTCGGTCCCTTCCCCGATGCCCAGCGCAAGCGGCACAAGACCCAATATAGTCGTAAGAGCCGTCATAAGAATGGGCCTTACGCGGTCTCTGACAGATACGATGATGGCCTCATGGGACGGCATGCCTTCCGCTTTCCTCTGGTTGATGTAATCAACGAGCACAATCCCATTGTTCACGACAATCCCTACAAGGATCAGAATTCCGATAACCGAAGAAACGCTGATCGGCATGTTTGCCAGGAACAGTCCGAACGACACTCCGATGATCATGAGCGGCACGGTGAACATAATGACAAGCGGGTACTTGAACGATTCAAATTGCGCGGCCATGACAATGTAAACCAGGATTACCGCGAGAATGACGGCCATGAGCATGTCGTCAATCGCATCTTCGAACAGTTCGCGGTCTCCGCTGTAGGAGATTTCGGTTTCCTCAGGCAGGTCCGCATTTTCCAATGTGTCTTCAACATCCGAAGTCACTTCACCGAGTGTTTGGGAAGATGCATAGTGGACGGTGAAGCGCACCGCATTTGCCTGGTCAACCCGCCGGATCGCAGCCGGGCCTTCTGCAATCTCAATATCCGCAAGGTCCTCAAGCGTGACAAATGCGCCGGACGGAGCACGGAGCTTCAGCTGACCCAGTGCATCCACACTGTCGAGTTTCCCGCCTGTCCTGATCTGAACGGCATGTACCTCTCCTTCCTCACCGACGATCTGTGTCGCCGTAACGCCACGGGTCATGTCATTCACAGTGGAGGCGATCTGGGCCGGGGCAAGGCCGTTCGCAGATGCCGCCTCACGGTCGACCCCGATCAGAATCTCTTCCACACCTTCGGTCAGGTCATTGGTAACGTCCGTCACACCTTCGATCTCCGAGAGGCGGTCCACTGCCAGTGCCGCGGCTGACTCAAGGCGGGATTTATCCGTGTCCGTCATCGTGAAGGTCAGGGTGTTCGGTGAGGATCCGGCAGCCGTCTGAAGGTTGAAGGTGATCTCCGTGTCTTCATCTCCGAACTCCTGGATATCCGGCTGTATGTCATCGACAAACTCGAATACCGAACGGCTGCGGTCTTCCAAAGGCTTCAGTTTAACGTAAAGTTCCCCTTTGTCCGCCTCACCAGTCCCTTGAGCGAGTCCCTGCTGGGTCCCGCCGGTGAGACTGACGTAGACTTCCACATCCTCTTCCTGCTTCAGGCGTTCCTCAATCTTCCGGATCACTTCTCCGGTTGCTTCTGCGGACGCCCCATCCGGCAGATTCACTGCTATACTCACGAATCCTTCGTCAGTCGCCGGCAGAAATTCGGTCCCTACCTTGTACAGCCCCAGAGCACTGACCGCCAAGAGAACCGTCGTCAGCAAGAGAACTGTTTTCCGGTGCCGCAGTGACCAGATCACCGAGCGCTCAAAATTCCTATAGGATTTCGAACGTCTGCGCCTCGTCTCCAGATCCCGTATTGGCTTTTTCAGCATGCGGGAAGCCATCATCGGAATGACGGTCAGCGCAACAAACAGCGATGCAACGAGGCTAAATGAGATCGTCATTGCAAATTCTGTAAAGATCCGGCCGATCAGACCGGAGATGAAAATGACTGGCAGGAAAACAGCGATTGTCGTAAGTGTAGATGCTGTGATGGCCCCGCCCACTTCTTTTGTGCCGTCGAGCGCTGCCTGTCCACGTTTTTTGCCCATCGCCAGATGCCGCTCGATGTTCTCGATCACAACGATCGAGTTATCCACAAGCATCCCGATCCCGAGCGCCAAAGCACCGAGCGTCAGGATATTTAGTGCAAAATCCGAAAAATACATCAACACAAACGTAACAATGACGGAATATGGAATGGCCACGCCAATGATAATCGGGCTCCGCACCGTTTTCAGAAACAGGAACAGGACAAGCATGGCGAAAATCCCGCCGAGAATCAGGGATTGCCCGATATTGCCTATGGCCAGCTGGATATAATCCCCCTGGTCAAAGAGAATATCCGCGGTGACTCCTTCGAATTCCGGCTGTCCGAGGAGATGGTCCAGGGACTCTTTGAAGGAAGTGGATACATCAGCGGTATTTGCACCGGATTCCTGAAGGACCGACATGATGACAGACGGCTCATCATTGGTTCTCGTCTCCATTCCGCCGTCATCGGCGGACAGGCTGACTTCGCCGATATCGGAAATCTTGACCTCCTTGCCGTCCATCGGATTGACCGTCAGGACGAGGTCTCCGATTTCCCCGGCAGAGGTAAGCGTACTGATGATGCGAGTCGTCAACCGTTTGCCGTCATCCGTCTCCACCGCCTCACCGGGCATGGAAACATTGTTGGCCCGGATGGCCTGTACGACATCCTGCTGGGCAAGTCCGTGTTCTTCCAAATTCACTGGATCCAAGTCAATCTGAACGTCCTCGACGAGCGAAGAAGAGACAGTGACACTGGCAACCCCTTCCGTCCTTCTCAGTTCCGTCTCAAGCCTTTCCGCGATCTCCCGGATATCTCCAGATTCATCCCCCGAGCGAAGCGACATCTGAATCACAGGGAACTGTGACGGATCAAACTTCATGAACTGCGGTTTTCCCGAATCATCCGGAACAGGGGTCTGGTCGATCCGCTGCAAAACATCCATCTGGACATCATCGATCTCTGTTGACCAGTCAAACTGGAGGAAGATGAGGTTCGCACCTTCCTGTGACGTAGACTGGATCGACTTCAGCCCCGGCAGCGTGGACAGGCTGTTTTCGAGCGGTCTGGTGACCTTCTCGCTCACTTCTTCCGGGCCCGCTCCCGGGTAGCTCGTCACGACAACTGCAACGGGCGGATTCAGCTCGGGTATGAGCGTCAGCGGAATCTTTACAAACGAAACAATTCCCAAAATGAGCACGAGGAACATCGTCACGATTGTAAAGACCGGGCGCCTGATCGAAAAACCGCTAATCTTCATCCTTTTTTCCCCTTTTCAAAAAGCTATGTCCATCATACCGGAACAGGGTGCTTGCCTCAATGTTCGGCAATACCGTCCTGTGCTCAAACATCCAAAACAGACGGCAGCTGCACCGGCCCCTTTTCGGGGATGCCGGTCAGCTGCCGTCCAAATGGGCTCCAGAATGGTCAGAGCAGGCTGTATAGTCTGATATCCGGATGTTTATCCTGGAACCAGCGCAGGGCGAAATCATTTTCGAATAGGAAAACAAGGTTGCCATAGCGGTCCTTGACCAGCATGGCGCGGGGCCCTGTCATGGATTCTTTCACATCTCCCTCGTTTTCGATCCAGCGGGCGACCTTCTGGCCGATGTGCTGCATGATCACTTCGGAATTGTATTCATTCTTCATGCGGTGTTCGAACACTTCGAACTGAAGCTGCCCCACCGCTCCGAGGATGACTTCCTCGGTATGGAGCGTCTTGTAATACTGGATGGCGCCTTCCTGGACCAGCTGAAGGATCCCTTTATGGAAGTGCTTAGACTTCATGACGTTCTTCGGGGACACCTTGACGAACAGTTCTGGGGTGAACTGCGGGAGCGGTTCGAAAGCGAAGTTTCCTTTTCCGCCCGTGATCGTGTCGCCGATCTGATAGTTACCGGTGTCATAGAGGCCGATGATGTCGCCCGCTACCGCCATATTGACCGTCTCCCGGTCATCCGCCAGAAACTGCGTAGACTGGCTGACCTTGAAAGTCTTCGGTATTCTCGGGACAGTCACCTGCATTCCCCGGTCGAACTCCCCGGAAACGATCCGGACAAATGCGATCCGGTCGCGGTGCGCCGGGTTCATGTTTGCCTGGATCTTGAAGATAAAGCCGGTGAACTCATCATCATATGGGCTGACACTGCCGCCGTCAGCCATATTCCGCGGCTGCGGTGACGGAGCGAACTGAAGGTAGGTCTCCAGGAATGTCTGCACGCCGAAGTTCGTCAGCGCAGAACCGAAGAATACTGGAGTCAGCTCGCCTCGCAGCACGCGCTCTTCGTCAAAGTCGTTTCCTGCCTCGTCCAGGAGCATGACATCTTCAAGCGCTTGTTGGAAATAAGAAGAATCTTGCATCGGATGGCTCGTTGAGAGGTCGCCGTCTTCCCCGACTTCGAGGAACCTTCCTGCCCCTTCTGTCCTCGCCAGTTCCACACGGCGATTGTGCCTGTCATAGATGCCCATGAATTCCTTGCCCATGCCGATCGGCCAGTTCATTGCATAAGACTCGATGCCAAGCACTTCTTCAAGCTCTTCCATGAGTTCGAGCGGTTCCCTGCCTTGTCGGTCGAGCTTATTGATGAAGGTGAAGATCGGAATTCCCCGCATCCGGCAAACTTTGAACAGTTTGATGGTCTGCGGCTCGATGCCCTTTGCCGAATCAATCATCATGACTGCCGAGTCGACAGCCATGAGTGTCCGGTAGGTATCTTCACTGAAGTCTTCGTGGCCCGGCGTATCGAGAATATTGACCCGCTTACCGTCGAAATCAAACTGGAGTACCGAAGAAGTGACGGAAATGCCCCGCTGCTTTTCGATTTCCATCCAGTCAGATGTAGCGAACTTGCCGGACTTCTTGCCTTTCACGGTACCTGCGTCCCGTATTGCGCCACCGAAGTACAGCAGTTTCTCGGTCATCGTCGTCTTCCCGGCATCCGGGTGGGAGATGATCGCAAATGTCCTGCGTGAAGCAATCTCTTGTTTTAATTGGTCTTCCATTTTCATTTCTCCTCATCTGTTTCAGCTTTTCCCATCATAGGGACCGGAAAAGCGAATTTCAAGCGATATTTACGGAAAAGGCCGGAAAGGTGCACCTTTCCGGCCGGATCATCAAGGACAATCAACTGCTTTCCGTGTCAGTCCCGGGCGCCTGCCTTGCGCCCGAATTTCTTCTCCGCTTCATCCAGTGCGATTTGTGCATCGCTGTGCGGGTATTTGGTATTTCCGATAATCTGGAAATCTTCATGTCCCTTGCCTGCGAAAAGGATGATGTCCCCTTCATCCGCAACCTCCACCGCGTGCCGGACTGCCTGCTCCCGGTCACCGATGCAGGCATAGTTTTCATGTGTCATGCCTGCCGCCAGCTCTGATGTGATGGACTCATAATCTTCATGACGCGGATCATCAGTCGTAAGAATGACGTAGTCCGCAACGGATGCCTTTTCCGCCATGATCGGCCGCTTTGAGCGGTCCCGATTACCGCCGGTGCCAACAAGGAAAATGAGTTTGTTCTTCTTATATGGAAGGACCGAAGCGATCGCTTTCTCGATGGCATCGGGTGTATGCGCATAGTCGATATAAATGGTGAGCGGCAGATCGGTCTCCACCCGTTCCATGCGTCCCTTTACCGCCGGCAATCCGCCGATGCCGGCAATGATCTCATCGAGTCCCAGACCGTATGCATACAGGGCGGCAATGGAGGCCAGCGCATTGTAGACATTAAACCCGCCGATCAGGTTCATTGCAACGTGCCGCTCCCCTTCCGGCGTATCCATCAGAAAGACGGTACGTCCGGCCTCCAGCCGGATATCGCGCGCCCGGAACATCGCCTCCGAGTCCACAGCATACGTAAGCACAGGATGCGGTGTCATCTGCCGGTACCGTTCGGACCAGGGATCGTCCGTATTCAGGACAGCGAACTTCGGTTTTGATGTATCCTGGCCGAGCTGCGCGAACAACAGCCCTTTTGCGTATCCGTAATGTTCCATCGTCCTGTGGTAGTCCAGATGGTCGTGGGTCAGATTGGTGAAAACGGCGATATCGAATTCCGTACCGGACAGTCGTCCCTCGACAAGACCGTGGGAGGAGACTTCCATCGTCATCGCCTCGCAGCCTTCCGCCGATGCCTGCCGGATCATGCGCTGCGTTGTGAGGGCATCGGTCGTCGTATTGGCCGACTCGTAGAGCACACCGTTCAGGTTAAAACCGATGGTGCCTGAAGAAGCTGACTTCCGGCCGCTGTTTCGGAGAATGCCGTCTATGATATTGGCGACGCTGGTTTTGCCGTTCGTGCCGGTGACGCCGATCATGCGGACAGACTTGGATGGATGTCCGAAAAAGGCCGAGGCAAGCAGCCCTTCCGCCCTTGCCGTGTCATCGGTGATGACCACGGCCGCCTTGTCGGGATCGGCCTCGATCGGCTCTTCTGAGATGATGAGCCTTGCACCGGCAGCCAGAGCCTGGGGCACATAGTCATGGCCGTCCACAGTGTATCCATCGATGCAGATAAAAGCGCCGCCCGGCTGGACTGCCCTGGAGTCGGTTGTAATGTCTGTGATTTCGGCGGGAAGTGTGCCGATCACTGTCTTGAACGGCAGATGCGCAAGCAGTTCTGTTGTTTCCATATTGTTTCCTCCTCAATCTTCCGCGAGCGGCGAAAGAATGTAAGCCCTCAGCAGGCGGGCCGCCGCCTCAAGAGAGTCCGTATGCGTCCTTTCAAGTGCATGGGATGATTCAATTCCCGGGCCGAAAAGCGCATGCCGGACATCAAATCCCGCACGTATTGCCGCAGAGGCATCAGAGCCATAATAAGGATAGATATCGAGCTTGTGCGGAATGCCTTCGTCTTTGCAGAGACCGGCCAGATGCCGGGTAAGGCCGTAGTGATACGGTCCGCTTGAATCTTTCACGCAAATGGAGACGGTGTACTCGTCGGAAGACTGCCCGTCACCGATTGCGCCCATGTCGAATGCGATATACTCAGCGGTTCCCTCGGGCACCGAGGCATTGCCGCCAAACCCGATCTCCTCATTGTTGGAGATATAAAGATGCAGGGTATGCGGCAGCTTCACGTTGCTTTCCTTCAGCCTGGCCGCCAATTCGAGAAGGAGAGCGGTGCTCGCCTTGTCGTCGAGGTGACGGGATTTCACGTATCCGCCGCTCCGCTCAAAACGAGGGTCGAAGGAGACAAAGTCCCCCACTTCGATTCCGAGCGCACGGGTCTCCGGAGCACTGCCGGTCCGCTCATCCAGCCGAACCTCGATGTTGTCGCTGCTCCGCTCTGCTTTTCCGGAATCCCGGTAAACATGGACGGTCGTCTGATGCATCAGGATCGTTCCGCGGACTTTCTTGCCGTCCGCCGTATGGACGGTACAATATTCACCTTCCGCAGCATTCCAGTTGAATCCGCCGATCTTATCGAGTTTAAGCCTGCCGGAAGGTTTCACTTCCTTGACGATTGCGCCCAGTGTATCGACATGTGCAGTGATCAGCCGGCTTTTGCTGTCATCTTCACCACGGAATGTGGCGATAACAGCCCCCTTGTTGGTACGGGTCATTTCCGCCCCGCTTTCGGCCAGGTAGGCTTCTGCCAGCTTTATGGCATCCCTCGTATAGCCGGATGGGCTCGGTGTGTTAACGAGTTCTTCAAGTATTGTCAGTGAGTGTTCAAGCTCAAACGGTATGTTCATGTTTATATGATCCCCCCGCTGAAAAAGTCCAGCTTTCATTATACGCCTACAAAAGTTGTCCGTCACGATTCGCCGGCATCATTTCAGAAATCGTTTGATCAGTTTTAGCCGGTTGCCATACGGCGGGAAGGCAATTCTCACCGGAAAGGCCGTTCCCCGTTTCAGAATGCCTTTTTCATGAGTGAACGCATCGAACCCGTATTTGCCGTGATAGCTGCCGATACCCGAAGGGCCCGCACCGCCGAATGGCAATGCCGTATTGCCGACATGGGACAAGGCGTCATTGATGCATCCGCCGCCGAATGGCAACTCAGACAGAAAGTAATCCATCGCATCCCGGTTTTCTGAAAACAGATAAGCGGCAAGCGGCTTGGGACGCTCGCGTATCGACCGGATCACCGCGGCCAAACTGAAGTAGCCATAGACCGGAAGTATCGGGCCGAAGATCTCTTCTTCCATCACCCGGTTTCCTGCTGGCGGACTGTCAACCACTGTCGGTTGGATATAAAGTGTATCACGGTTCATTTGTCCCCCGGTTACGACCCGGCCGCGTTCCTCATCGATCATCTCCCTGAGTCTGTCAAACTGACGCTCATCTACAATCCTTGCATAATCAGGAGATTGCGCCGGATCAACCCCATAGAAGCCTCTGATTGCCTCTTTCAATTCTTCAAGGAACTCGTCTTTCACAGATTGATGGACGAGACAATAGTCCGGGGCGACACAGGTTTGTCCTGCATTTGTGAATTTCGCCCAGGCAATACGTTCCGCTGCTGTCCGCAGATCTGCCGTCTGATCGACGATGGCGGGACTTTTGCCGCCCAGCTCAAGGACAACAGGTACAAGCCGCTCGGCAGCAGCCTTCATGACGATCGAACCGACCTTGGCGCTGCCTGTAAAGAACATAAAGTCAAACGGAGCGTGAATCAGAGCGGAAGTCTCTTCCTTGCCCCCTTCCACGACTGCCACATATTCAGGAGGAAATGTCTCTGCAATCATGTCTCGGATGACGGCAGACACGTTCGGTGTCGTCTCGGAAGGCTTCAGGACAGCGGTATTGCCGCCTGCAATCGCTGCAGCAAGCGGTTCGATGACGAGCTGGAACGGATAGTTGAACGGACCGATGATCAGCACCGTCCCCCATGGCTCCCGGATGACGAAGCTTTTTCCCGGCTGGAAATGCATCGGCGTCTTTTTCGGTTCCGGCTTCATCCAATCTCCGATGCTGGAAGCCATTTCCCGGATACTGGATAAAACAAAGCCGATCTCTGTCATGTAAGATTCGAATTCGCTTTTGCCAAGATCGTACGCCAGAGCATCCGAAATGTCTTTTTCCCGATTTTGGATTGCACTGTGCAGATCCATCAGCCGGTCTTTTCTGAACCGGGCCGTCTTCGTCGTGCCTGTCCAGTAAAAATTCCTCTGACGGGCAACGATGCCGCCAGCCTGCGCCTCCGTATATGCCATGTTCAACCACTCCTTTCATTCTTTCTACATCTTATCTCCGGCAGGCATGGATATCAAAACATTAACCGGGTCATCCTAATCCCCTTCGGATGACCGGACCTGCTGTATTGTAAATTTTTTATCGAAGCTCATAAACAGCCGGCGTCTCGGGCAACCTTTGGATACGGGCAGGAAAATGCTTGCCGGCCCGCCATGCATCCCGGCCTCCAGGCGGCGAATATCGCACCTTTCAGTTTCATAAGCTCCTCTTTTCCGGCTAGATAGAAAAATAGGTCTTCCGGCTTGTTTTGTTCCTCACTCTGTTTCGGATTCCGATCATGCGGGGTATAGAAGATCAAACAACGAAAAGATCAAGGAGGAAATGACATGATGAAACAAGAACAATGGTGGGATCATATGTTTACGGGAAATCTTGAGATGGGACTTAACCGCGAGCGGCTTACAGAGCTGGAAGAGGAAAACTTCCTTTATTTCTCGGAAGCGGAAGAAACCGTCCCGCAGGAGCAATAACTTAGTGACAATGCGATATTTGCCGTCAGCCGGTAATGATGCAGTGCATACATAAGGACCGTCCAGCGTGCCGACTAGTCACGGGGACGGTCCTTATCCATTTGTGAATACCAGCGCCCGGTGAAGTCTGAAAAGTTTTACTTTAATGATGCCGTTGACTTTCCCTTTCCTGCCTTGTATTATTGTAAATGTGCTTGAGAGAACAACAAGCAAACATCCCAGAAATGATTCCGTAGCTCAGCTGGGAGAGCGCTACCTTGACAGGGTAGAGGTCGCTGGTTCGAGCCCAGTCGGAATCATCACAAAAAAAGTCCGATTCCCCCAGGGAACTGGACTTTTTTTATTGTCTGTTTGATCTTCTCCAGACGTTCCCCTTGATGTGCAATACACAATTTCAGTTATGCCCTCTCAAGTATTTCTCATAGGCGATCGCTTCTTCTTCCATTGCAGCTGATAATACCTTATACATCGCAGACAGATAAAGGGCGGCAGCCTCTGCATCCCCTGATTGCGCTTTTTCAATTCCGACCGGTATCTCCTCGAGAAGCAGCCCAACTTTCCTGCGTATCCTTTCCCGGCTATTCCCCAAATAGGTGACAGCCTCCGGGTTTCCTATTTCCACGCTCCATATCTCCTTACACTTTTATACTGTCGAACTTATTAGACACGAAAACCAAATTCCCTTCAAGAGAGATCATATCAGGCTACGCTTTTCTTTAAGCCCCCAGCCGGTGACTCCTTCTTGCTAAAGATGGCTAATCTGCAGAATTTCCGTATAATAGTCATAGATTGATACCACCAAAAATACAGACCAGTGAGGGACCCACGATGAATGATCAACTGACACGGGAAGAAATGCAGCAAATCATCGACCAGCTCAGAGGACAAGTAGCGGAACTGGAGAATCTGATCAGCCAGATGATGGTTCCGATCATCCCTTCCATCCTGCCGAATACGATCCTGGTCCCATTTTCCGGAGAACTGACCCCTGAATTTTCACAGGATGTCGTCTCAAAAGTGCTGAACCACGTCGCCACGTCCGGCACGCAAATCGCGATTCTCGACTTTACCGCTCTTTCCATCGAAAGCCAGAACAGCCTTTCTGTTTTCGGAAGATCGATCGAAGAACTTTCGGCTTCACTAAGCCTGATGGGTATAGAAGTGATCACTGTCGGATTCACTCCACATTTCGCACGCGAAGTGGCACTGTCGGGACTGCCATTCGTAAATAAGCTGAAATCATTTTCGACCTTCCGCTCCGCGCTTCAGCATCTGATGAAAGAACGAGGCATGGAACTGACCGGTGCCAACTGAAGAATATTAAAAGAACCCCTGCAGATTTTTCTGCAGGGGTTCTGCTGTCATGATGTGGCGGAAACAGGTTCCTTTCCGTCTTTGTTCCTCGTCATGTACTGGATGGCCAGCATGACAACAAACAGGATAAATCCGAATACATCGGTCATGCCCTCAGGTATGATCAGCAGGGCACCGGCAGCAAGCGTGATGATCCGCTCGATCCAGTTCAGCTTCTTATACCAGTAGCCGACAAGGCCAGCACTGAGTGCATACATCCCTGTCAATGCCGTAAGCGTGACCCAGGCGATTTCAAGCACCGAAGCATCAACCATGAGCATCGCCGGGTTGTAGACGAACATATACGGGATGATGAACGCCGCAATCGCCAGCTTGGATGCATTGATCCCGGTTCGGATCGGGTCTCCGCCCGATATGCCGGATGCCGCGAAGGCTGCCAGGGCAACAGGCGGAGTGATGTCCGCAATGATGCCGAAGTAGAATACGAACAGGTGCGCGGACAATGCTACGACGACAGGAACCGCGGCTCCTGTCGGCTCATCGATCATCAGCAGGGCGATGACCGCAGGTGCCGCGATGGTCGAGGTGATGACATAGTTTGCGGTGGTCGGTGATCCCATGCCCAGAACGATGGCCGCAAGCATTGTGAAGAAGAGCGTAAGGAACAGATGGCCGCCCGATGCGGAGATCAGGCCGTTTGCCAGGCTCAGCCCGAGCCCGGTCTTGACGACGACACCGACAATGATTCCCGCGCAGGCCGTGGCGGCAGCGACCGCGAGTGCGGAACGCGCACCGTCCACAAGTGCCAAAATGATGTCCTTGAAGTTGAGCCGTGTCTCTTTATCAAACGCGCTGACGACCAGCGTGAGAACGATTCCCCAGAGCGCTGCCTGCATCGTCGGAATTCCGATCAGCAGGAAGACGATAATTCCGAGAATAGGAAGAAGCAGATAGATTTTTTTAAAGACTTCTTTACGGTTTGGCATCTGGTCATCCGATAGACCTTCAAGCCCAAGGCGTTTGGCCTCAAAGTGGGTCATGATCCAGATCCCCGCAAAATATAGCACGGCGGGGATCGCTGCAGCCTTGGCAATTTCCCAATAAGTGATCCCGCCGATGAATTCGACCATCAGGAATGCTGCCGCACCCATGATCGGAGGCATCAGCTGACCGCCCGTCGAAGCTGCCGCCTCGACACCGCCTGCGAACTCCTTGCGGTAGCCCAGTTTCTTCATCATCGGAATGGTGTAGGAACCGGAGGTGACGACGTTTGCGACAGAGCTCCCGGAAATGGTCCCCTGCAGGGCACTTGAGAATACGGCGACCTTTGCGGGCCCACCCGTCAGCTTCCCGGCAATCGCCACGGCGAGGTCATTAAAGTACTGGCCGACTCCCGTTTTGACAAGAAAAGCTCCGAACAGGAGGAAGACGAAGATGAATGTGGCCGAGACACCGATCGGCGTACCGAGCACTCCGTCTGTTGTATAGAACATCAGCTGGGACAGTGCAGTCAGGTCTTGCCCGCGGTGAGCAAGGAAGCCTGGCCAATAGGGCCCCGTGAATGCATAGATCAGGAATGCCGAAGCGATGATCGTGATCGGCAGGCCGACCGCACGGCGCGCAGCCTCGAGCGTCAGCAGGACGGCAATGATGGCGACGGCCATATCAAGATCGGTCATTCTGCCGATCCGGAGGACAAGATCCTTGTACATCAGGGGCCAATACAGCCCCACGCCAATTGAAAGCAGGGCAAGGATAATATCATAAAAAGGCACTTTGTCTTTCCTGACCATCTTCCGCCGGAACGGGAACAGCAGGAAAATCAGCGACAGCGCGAATCCAAGGTGGACAGAGCGCTGGATATAGGCCGTGTATTGTCCGAATATGGCTGTGTACAGCTGGAACAGCGAGAATGCCAACAGCCCGATGAACACGATTTTCTTCATGATGCCCTTTACATCACGTGTGTTTGATTCGGGATCATATTTCTTCAGCAGTTCAAGCTGCTCTTCTTCTGATAACTGGTCATGAAGATTATCCTTCTTGATTTGATTATCCGCCATTCATTTTCACTCCCCTCATCAATTCCAATAGCGACAGTTTTCTTAACTCGAAACGGTAGGAAGATCCCCGTTCAAGAAGTTTCTTCAGGTTATAGTCGCGGCCGTCATACCGGAATTCCAGATCCGTATCGATATCAGCCACAAAGAGGACAAACGAGTCGATCACACGGTTTTCGTATTCAAGTGTGTAACGGCCGTCCTCAGCGGTGAAGGTCTCCCCTTCCTCCCCGTGGCCGGGCAAGCCGATCGCCAAATCTTCGTACTCCATCTGCACAAGTCGGATCCGGCGGTCTCCGGTGACTTCGTAAGTTTCAATCACGTCAGACAGATGGATCGAATGGGTATACCGGATCACGAACCGATCATCTTCCGTCTGCCGTATGTAGTGGATGGCCGGATTTTCTGATCGGGTTTCTGTGAACACGAAGGCATCCGATAACGGAACAGTCATAATTCCGGCAATAGCTGCAATGAGTACGGCAGCGATGACTACTTTCCGCATCACGCCCCCCTTCCTGCCGGCCACAGGCAAATAGAACAAAGTGAAGCGATGAAGCACGGCTTCATCGCTTCACTGCATGTTGACGGCGAAATCAGTTGCCGTTCACTTCATCAAAGTATTTTTGTGCACCAGGGTGTACAGGAATACCGATGCCTTCAAGGCCCTTTTCGGCTTTAATCAGCTGGCCTTTTGCATGAGTGATCTTGTCTGTGTTTTCATAGATGGCTTTTGTGATGTCATAGACGACATCTTCAGGAATATCGTTCTGGATGACGAGCATCGCACCTACGGATACAGTCGGAATATCTTCCGTAAGGCCGTAAGTTCCGGATGGGATCGTCTCTTTCGCATAGTACGGATACTTCTCGATCAGCTCATCCGCCTTTGCATCTTCAACAGGCACAATGTAGACTTGCGTCGTTGCGTTAAGGCCCTCGACCGCGCCCGTAGGTGTGCCCGAAGTGATGAATGCCGCATCGATCTGGCCGGACTGGAGACTTTCTGTTGATTCGCCGAAGTCCAGGTTCTGCGCATCGATGTCGTCCATTGTAAGGCCGTGGATTTCAAGCAGCTGCTCCGCGTTCGCATACGTACCGGAACCCGGTGCGCCAACGGAGATCTTCTTGCCTTTCAGATCATCATAAGACTTGATCCCCGACTTCTCTGTTGTGACAAGCTGGACTGTCTCCGGATAAAGGGCACCAAGCGCCGAGACGTTATCGATCGCCTGACCGTCGAACATCAGCTCGCCTTTGTTCGCGTAATAAGCGATATCAGTCTGGACGAAGGCAATTTCAGCCGTGTCATCCGCAAGCGCAGTCATATTGGCAGCGGATGCCTGCGAGCTTTCGGCTGTTGTTTTGATACCGGTCTCTTCTGAAATGAATTCTGCAAACGATCCGCCAAGCGGGTAGTATGTCCCTTGTGTTCCGCCGGTCAGGATACTGAGGAATTTGACATCGCTTGATCCTTCATCTCCTCCGCCATCACTGCTGTCGCTGTCAGCATTTTCGCCGCCCCCACAAGCCGCCAGCATGAATAGCGAGATGATTCCGATGAAAGCCAAGAATCGGAATTTCTTTTTCATGGTTAGTCCTCCCCTTCTCTATTTAGTTAATCGTGCTAGTTTTCATTCTACTGAGACTATTTTCGCATGTCAACGCTTTCTTGGAAACGTTCTCAGCTTACTTCGCCCCGTCAATATCGCTTTCCGGCGCTGTCTGTTCCGGCGGCAGTTCCTTGAATGTTTCCCCTTTCTCCTCGAGATCCCGCGTGCGATGCGCAATCCGGGACGAAGCGCAGGCTGCCACGCTCGCGACGAGATCGTCCAGGAACGTATGGACACCGATCCCTTTTTTCGTATCCAGGTGGTTGATGACACCAATTTTGTTTTTGTCCAGATGGCCGAATGTCGTCACCGCGATGCTGCCGTACGTATAGACCGCACCAAGTGCGATCGTCTCATCCACTCCGAAAAGACCTTCATCCGAATCGACGATCGACTGGAGGGGCTCGGACAACTGTTTTTTCTCCGCCAGTACATCAAGCTCGATGCCGACCAGAAGCGCATGCTGAACTTCCCGCTTCTCTAGGACGCTTTCGACAGACTCGATGCAGTGGGCAAGCTTCAGGCCCTCGTTGTATGGCGCCTGCATCTCATAGACGATTTTTGCAATGGCCTCGATGCTGACCCCGCGGCGTGTGAGGGCATCTTTCGCAGCTTTTGTAACGGTAGCGGACGGGACTTTCCTGTTGTGGTCAAACATGTCAATTTCCCCTTTCTTTGTTGGACGCATGCACACATTATACCTGCAATATTCAGTATGCTACAATTTTATCTAAACGTTCCATGAGGAGGGCATAGCTTGAAAAAAGGACGCATCAACGAACTGACATTAGTAAGCGAAGCGCTCGGCGAAGAGATGGAGGTGCTTGTCTATCTTCCCGAGAACTACTCGGATCTTTACAAACACTCGGTGCTGATCGCATCGGACGGGAAAGACTATTTCCAATACGGCCGGATGACTAGGCTTCTTGAAAAGCTTTACGAAGAGGATGCGATCGAGAGGCTGATCGTCGTCGGCGTTCCCTATAAGAGCGTCAGCGAGCGGAGAAGGATGTATCATCCGGACGGCGACAGGAACAGCGACTACATCCGGTTTATCGCCCATGAACTCGTGCCGTTCATTGACGCCGAGTTCCCGACCTACCAGATGGGTGCAGGGCGGGGTCTGATCGGCGATTCTCTCGCGGCCACCGTTTCACTGATGACAGCCTGCAAGTACCCGAACAGCTTCGGAAAGGTCGTCTGCCACTCTCCATACGTGGATGAGCAGGTCATGGCGGCTGTCGAAAATGTATCAGACCCCGCAACCTTCGACATCTATCAGGTCATTGGTACCGGCGAGACGGAAGTTCCCACAACAACCGGTGAGATTGATGATTTCCTGAATCCTAACCGCAAATTAAGGAACTTAATCGAGAAAAAAGGGTTTTCGTCATTCTATGAAGAATTTGATGGCAAGCACACCTGGAAGTTCTGGCAGCGCGATCTTGAACGCGCCATCCGGTTTGCTTTCGGAAAGTGAAGATTAACCAATCGGCGAACTTTCTGATATCCTTAAGGGAGAACATATAAAGGAGGTCTTCGCATGAAATACGGAATCGTTGCATTCCCTTCGAAAGAATTGCAGGACAGAGCCAACACATATCGCAAGCGCTATGATGCACACTACGCCCTGATCCCGCCCCATATGACAGTCCTGGGACCTTTCACGCTTGAAGGGAAAGAGATGAAGGAGGCGGCCGCCGAATTGCTGGAGGTCGCAGCCAAACAAAAACCATTCGAGCTGAAAGTGATGAGAGCCAGCACGTTCGCTCCGATTACGAATGCAATCTATCTCAAGATCGAGCCGAATGATGAAATTCTCGGACTCCGCGAGGCCCTCAGTCTTGATTTCATCAAGAACATTGAAGACCATCAGTACGTGCCCCACATCACAATTGCCCAGAAAATGTCCGACGGCGAGCACGACGACATTATCGGGCAGGTCAAGATGGATAACTTCGAGCATACGGAAACGATCGACCGGGTCCATCTCCTCTATCAGCTCGAGGACGGTCCATGGACTGTGTATGAAACCTTTACACTGTCGGGAGATGAGTGATCGATGGTCAGCCTGAAGCTCGCTTCGACTGAAACGGAACGTGAGGATGCTTTCACCGTCCGCAAAGCGGTCTTTGTTGAGGAGCAGGGCGTGCCGATCCATATCGAGCTTGATGACTTGGATCAGGAAGCTGTTCACTTTATCGCCTACGACGGAGAGCAGCCGATAGCCGCCGGTAGGATCCGGGACATCGGCGACGGTGTCGGCAAAGTCGAGCGGGTCTGCGTCCTCCCCGAATATCGCGGCCGGCGTCTCGGCCAGCAGATGATGGTCATGCTGGAGGAGCATGCACGTAAAGTCGGCCTCAGCAAAATCCGGCTCAACGCACAAAACCATGCCGTCCCGTTCTATGAGAAAATCGGCTACTCCGTGACTTCTCCGGAATTTATGGACGCCGGCATCCCTCACCGCGTGATGGAAAAACCGATTTAAAAAGAAAGATCCGCGCAGACGTTTTCGTCTGACGCGGATTTTTTCATTTTCGGCTCAGCCGTTTTTATCGATCATCCGTTGGATATCCCCGACGTTCAGGGAATTGCCATTTTTCAGGATGGATTCTGCAATCTGATCTTCAAGTTGCTTCGATACGTCTTTTTTCGCGAGCTTTCCAACTTTCCGGATGATCTTTCTGACTTGTCGCTCATCCTGGAAATTGGCATGCTGGATGGCATTTGCCAGTGCAAATAATTCATCCATCGAGACGCCGGTCTTGTTCTCGATTTTCTTGAAAAGCGACTCGTTCATCCCGTCTCCTCCTTAGCAGTTATAGCTCTTGCCGACGATAATCAGCAGGATGAACAGGATGACGATCAGCACGAACATCGAACCGCCATTGGACTTACCGCCGTAGCCACCGCCACCGTAACCGCAGCCCCAGCCACCGCCGAAGCCGCCGCCGCCGTAATTGTTGTAACCGAACATTGCACTCCCCCCTTTCCTGTTCCTTGTAAGGTATGGCGGTGGTGGGGTGTGTGAAAGGGCGATTGCCCGGTCATCCATTTATACCGAAAATGCCCCGCTGCCTTTGTCGGCAGCAGGGTTTGGGTTATGGCCGTCCTTTGGAACGGAACAAAAGTGAAGCGATAAAGCCGAACAGGATGGCGGCACTGATGCCCGAGCTCGTCACTTCGAACATACCGGTGATGACACCGACAATACCATGCTTTTCTGCTTCCTGGAGCGCGCCGTGCGTCAGCGAGTTTCCGAAAGAAGTGATTGGAATGGTCGCACCGGCTCCCGCGAAATCAATGAGAGGCTCATAAAGCCCGAATCCGTCGAGGACTGCGCCAGAGACAACAAGCAGGCAAAGCGTATGGCCGGGGGACAGCTTGGCAACATCAAACAGCAGCTGCCCGATGACACAGATGAGTCCGCCGACGACAAATGCAATCAAAAAAGAAGCCGTCATCCGTTCTCCCCCTCTCCCATCACCAGCTCGACAGCATGACAGGTGCAAGGGATGCTTTCCCCCTGCTGGAAGGAAAGCGGGGACAGAAGAGCACCCGTCGCCATCAGCAGCGCGCGCTTATATTCCCCGTCCATTATCCGGTTGTACACATCTGAAAAATAGATCGCAGCGGAACAACCCGCTCCGCTTGCACCGGAGAAGAAAGCAGGATCCCCTCCGTAGTACTCTTTTCCGGCATCCCTCCAGCGTTCACCTTCCACTGTATATCCCGCTTCTGTTGCCATTTTCCTGAAAAGCTCGGTACCGATGGCCCCAAGGTCGCCGGTGATGATGACATCATAATCCTCAGGCTCCCTGCCGGCCGCTTCCAGATGTCTCCTGAATGTGTCGAACGCGGCAGGAGCCATGGCCGCACCCATATTCAGCGGGTCGGTCAGGCCATAGTCGACGACCCGTCCGACAGTGGCCTGAACGATCGACGGATAGCCAGGCTCGTGAGGGGTGATGGCTGCGATTCCTGCAGCTGTCACCGTCCACTGGGCGTTCTGAGGCTTCTGGAAACCGTACTCGACCGGATACCTGAACTGACGCTCAATCGCACTGTGATGGCTTGCCGCTCCCGCCAGCACGAGTGAAGCAGCTCCCGCTTCCGTGAGCAGAGCAGCATAGGAAAGAGCTGATGTTGAGGTAGCACATGCCGAAAACAGCCCCACATAGGGCAGGCCTGTCGAGGCGGCCGCGAAATTGGAAGGAGTCATCTCATTTACCAGATCCCCGCACACCAGATAATCTGCATCACTGATCGTCTTCCCTGCTTTGTTCAGTGCAAGGTCGCATACATCTTCGATAAGCTGCCGGTGTGCCTGCTCATTGGTTTTCTGGCCGCACAGGTCTGAGTCATACAGGCGATCGAACTGATGACTGAACGGGCTTTTCTTCTTTTCAGTTGGACCTGCTGCCACTGCAGCCGCACGGATGGTCGGTCTGCTTCCAAAATGGATAACACCTCTCGCTACCATCCGACCACCCCGAACTTCACCAGAATCGTCTTGATCAGAGCCACGACAAATGCGGAAAAGACACCGAACACGATGACCGAACCGGCCAGCTTGAACATGTTACCGCCGACTCCCAGTACGTACCCCTCCGTGCGGTGTTCGATTGCTGCCGAAATCATGGCATTCCCGAATCCGGTCACCGGCACGGCGGAACCCGCGCCGCCGAACTGGGCGATCCGCTTATATTTTCCGAATCCAGTCAGCAGCATGGCGATGAAAATCATCGTGGCCACCGTAGGATTGCCTGCGGTGCGTTCCGTGAAGTCAAAGAAATACATATAGAAATACATGATTGCCTGTCCGATGACACAGATGAATCCGCCTGTAACGAATGCCTTCAGCAGATTCAGGCCAAGCGGCGCCTTAGGCGTGATCTGCTGCTCCAGCTGTGAATATGCCTGTCGGTCCATCAGGTTTCTTCCTTCGAGAGAGATTTAATCGTTTCCACTTTTTTATGCAACTTGTCTTCCTCCTCGAGCTCGTCCAGCTTATCTGTTTCCCAAAAAATCTTCAGATCAGCCGACAAGGTGACAGTCTCTTCCGGGAACGCCTTTTCCATTTCTTTGGTGAGCTCTTCTTCAATCTTGGTCTTGGAAAACCGGCTAAGCGGTTTAACCTGTATGCCGACCAAAAGATCTTCCTCCACGAAAACGGCGACGGCTGAGACGATCCTGCCGTCCTCTTCTTTGAGCACTTCCTCCACCTTTTGATTTTCTTCGGGTTCTCCGCCCGAAACGCGGATCTCTCCGGCACCGGCACCGCAGCCCGCAAGCAGCAGGCTGGCCCCAGCTATTGCAATCATCCGCTTCAAGGCGCCACCTCCCATTTTCCATTCAGTATGTCCGCCACTGCTAATGCCTATGCAATCTGTGCGTTCGCCCGGTCGTCAGTCTGGGTGGCGCATATGGTAGACAGAGACCAACAGGGAGGAGGTGTTCAGAAATGAGCTGTTGCGGAAAGAAAGATTTTGATTCCTCTTCCTTCGATCATTGCCTCTGCGACGTGGTTAAAGCCGTGAAGCACATCCAGGACGCCGGTACGGATGATATGTGCGACGACTGCCCGACCAGCTGTTTCACTAAGCCGCTCGGTGGTCTCGGCAGCCCGACTGCTTTCAATACCCGGGTCATCAATCTGCTGACAAAGACCGGAGATGCATTCAAGGTCCACAAGCCAATGTGTGACAAGGATGCTCCTTCATCGTACCCACCATCTTTCACATGCTTCCGGATTGAGAAGATCATCGGAGACTGCTGCGTGATGCTTCGCGCGGTCTTTAAAGACGGCTATACCTGGAAAGCGACTGATCTTTGCGTCACTGTCGATATCCGCTGCTTCTGCGGAATCATCTGCGTCGCCGATGTCTTCGTTGACTTGTGCCCGTACGACTGACCGCCCGCCGCATGGAGTGTCCCGCCGTCCGGAATTGTCCGGACGGTTTTTTATTTGCCTTTAGATGTGAAGTCTAAAAAAAGCTGGCGGATGTCGATCCGTCAGCTTTCAGGGTGTTCTATTATTTAGGATCCATACGGAAACGGCTTGCCTTTCCACCAGATGGCCTCCAACTCGTCGACGGAGAGTTCCCGCTGCTGTTCATCCTCAATCTGTTCCTTTATGAAGAGTCTGCCGTCTTCAAGCTGCTCGATCTCGCCGATCACCTCGCTGCCGTCCTTGAGCCTGAACTGAATGGGACGGTAAACTTCACGCTGGAAGGGCCGCGACAAAAATCGAAGCTGTGTGAGCAGCCTGGCCGTCTCTTCGGGACGTTTAGGAAGTTCATAGACCGATGTGCTCTCTTCTTCCCCGTCAACCTCAACCTCTGCCTCAGCCACTGCCTCCCGGCTGTAGACCGGTTCTGAAACAAAATAAGCAGGCGGCGCATCAACGAAAAGCAATGGTCCTCCGTCTCGCTCTGCCATGGGCTCACATCCTTTTTCCCCATCGTATGCCCAGTGGCGCACAATGGTCACAGTTGTGAAAGGAAGACCGTTGCAAGCCCCAGATAAATCAGGATACTGATGATATCGTTCAGCGTCGTAATAAACGGACCCGATGCGACGGCAGGATCAATTTTCAGCCTGTGCATCAATAAAGGGATAAACGAACCGGCAAGCGTCGCCACAAAAATCGAACCGACAATCGCCACCCCGACCAGGAGCCCGAGAACAAGTTCGTGCTTCCAGAAATAAATAAGACCCACGACGAAGATGCCACAGACCGTTCCGGTGATCAGACCGGTCCCGGCTTCCCGCATCAGCAATTTCATTTTGCTTTCTTCCTCGATATCGCCGGTCGCAATCCCCCTTACGGCTACAGCCAGGGCCTGTGTCCCGCTGTTTCCGGCCATTCCCGCAATAAGCGGGATAAAGACCGCAAGCAGCGCGACCTGGTCGAGGGTCTGTTCAAACCGGCCCATCAGATTCGCTGTCACCATTCCGAGAAAAGTCAGCAAAATCAGCCAGGGCAAGCGTTTTTTGGCCGCCGTAATCGGATTCCTGTCAAGAGTATCCATATCCGAGACACCCGCGAGTTTGGAGTAGTCATCTGAGGCCTCTTCCTCAAGAACATCCATGATATCATCGACCGTGATGATTCCGAGAAGATGCTGCTGGAAATCCACTACCGGCATCGCCAGAAAATCATAATCCTTCATCGTCCGTGCGACTTCCTCCTGGTCGTCGCTGACCGAAACGCTGACGACGCGTTCGTTCATAATATCCGATATAATCGCATTTTCATCCGCAATGATCATATCCCGCAGTGAAACGACTCCCGCCAGGCGGTTTTCATCATCCGTTACAAAAATATAATAGATCGTCTCCGCATCAGGTGCCGCATTCCGGAGAATGGTCATTGCAGATCGCACCGTCGAATTTTCAGGAATCGTGACGTATTCCGTCGTCATGATTGCGCCGGCCGTGTACTCTTCATAGTGCAATAGATCCTTGATCTCGCCTGCATCCTCGTCGTCCATGAGGGTCAGGTACGTCAGGACCTTCGACTTATCGAGTTCATTAAGCACGTCTACCGCATTGTCCGCATACATGCCTGCGAACATGTCTGCGGCGTATCGGGTGTCCATTTCACTCAGGTATTCATCAAACTCGTCATCCGCAATCTCGGATACTTCGAAAATCTCCGCCAGTTCTTTCGGTGACAGAAATTCATACATTTTCCGGCGAAGCTCGGGCCCGGCTTTTTCATAGTATTTCGCCTGGTCGTACGGGTGGCCTGCGAGAAATTCTTTCCTGAATGCCTCGGGGTCCCCTTCCTCCAATAAACGGGTGACCAGATTTCCATCAATATAGGTCTCTTCTTGCTCATTCAGTGCTTCCGGCATGCCGGGCCCTCCTTTCGATCAATCCATCCGCAAATCTCCCGTGACTGTGTTGGAGAACGGCCGTCCGGGGTAGACTCAAGTTAAGGATAATGATTTTGAGTGCGGAATGGGGTGTCTTCTTGGTTAAGTTGGATATTTTCGGCGACCTTCACGGCTGTTATGATGAATTTCTGGAACTGTTCGGAAAACTGGGCTACCGCATCGAAAGCGGGCGTTGTGTCCATCCGGAAGGCCGGCTTCCCGCCTTTGTCGGCGACGCGACGGACCGTGGACCGAAATCAGTCGAAATGCTGAAATTCCTTTTTGGGCTGCAGGATGCCGGACAGCTAATTTATTCCCCGGGAAATCATTGCAACAAACTCTATCGTTACATGCTCGGCAACAATGTCCAAGAAAAGCACGGGCTTGAGACGACTGTAGCGGAGCTTGGCGCCCTCTCAGGCAAGGAGCGGGAGCATATCCGCAAGCGCTATATCCGCTTTTACGAATCGCTCCCGCTCTATCAGATGCTGGATGATGGAAAACTGATCATCGCCCATGCAGGAATCCGCGAGGACCTGATCGGCAGGAAAGATGGCAGCCGCCTCCGCACATTTGTCCTTTACGGAGATATTACCGGCGAAACCCTGCCGGACGGCCGCCCTGTGAGGCGGGATTGGGCAAAGCAATACAAGGGGAAGCCCTTCATTGTGTACGGTCACACGCCCGTCGCCGAATGCCGGTTCGTCAACAACACTGTCAATATCGACACGGGGTGTGTGTTTGGCGGAAAACTGAGCGCACTCCGCTATCCCGAAAAAACGGTCGTGAGCGTACCGTCCCGGCAGCCGTTCCAGCCGGAGAAGTTCAGTGAATTCAGCTGACTTTCCATTCTATCTGCGGAATCCGCCAGCTGCCCTCATATCTTCAGGTACCGGGCTGGTCACCTCAATAGCCACACCGCTGAGAGGATGACTGAATGAAAGCCCTGCACAATGAAGCGCCTGGCGGCTGATCCGCTCTGCGCAGCCGCCGTACAGGGTATCACCTTCAAGCGGATGACCGATGTGGGCCAGGTGAACACGGATCTGATGGGTCCTTCCCGTATGTAGGATTACCGAAAGCCTGGAAATCTCTTTCCCGGGAATCCCGTCTGTTTCCAGCACACTGACTTCCGTGAGGGCCCGCTGGCCGTCAGGGCGCACCGTCCGCTCAATGATGCTGCCTTCCTTCCGTCCGATCGGCTTATCGATGAAAAAATGCTGTTCGCTGAAACTGCCGCGCACAATCGCTTCATACCGTTTGCATACACCGCCAGCCTTCATCTTCTCCGACATCAGATGATGGATGTGGCGGTTTTTTGCGATGCAGACAATTCCGGACGTTTCACGGTCAAGCCGTGTGACAATATGTACGGTCGCCGGCGTCCCTTCCGCCCGGAACTTTCCCGCGACAAGGTTGGCCAGCGTGCCTGACGGCGCATCCCTGGAAGGGATGGTCGCCTGTCCGGCCGGTTTGTCCAGAATGAGCAGCGCATCGTCCTCAAAGAGAATAGTAAGCTCTCCTTCTTCCGGGAATAAGCCTTCCGCAGGTTTTTCCGGGGGGAAAATGACCATCACCCTGTCTCCGGTCCGGACTACATGCCGGACCGTCTTTTCCTCGCCGTTCACAAGGATTTCACCGCCCTTGTATTTGACGGCAGTAAGGGTCCTGCGGGAAATGCCGCAGTCCGCCAGAAAGTCCCGTAATCCGACACCATCCGTCTCCACCGTAAACGAAAGCCGGAATCGATTATCAGTGGACATCGCTGTCGATGAAGGAGTCATGGACCCGCTTCCAGAACGGGAACGGGCGGAATCGCGCGAAGCGCACCCGTTCGTCCGCAACCCGGTAACTGATCGTCTTGACATCCTTGTGGAGTAGATGAAGATGGTCGACTGTCACCATAAAGTCGGGTCCCTTTACCGGTTTCAACACACAAGTGTGGTGAGCCGGCAGGACTAGTGGCGAGCCGACTGTCCGGAACACCCGGTTGTTGATCGATGCCATTTCCGTGAGCTGCATCGCAGGCAGCGCAGGATGTATGATCGCCCCGCCCAGCGATTTGTTGTACGCTGTGCTTCCGGAAGGCGTCGAGACACATAGCCCGTCTCCCCGGAACCTCTCGAAAGGCATTCCATTGAGTTCCACGTCCATGACGAGCGTCACGTCCGGTGATTTGACAGTCGATTCATTCATCGCCAGATAAACGGCATCATTCATGTCATTCCTGTACTGAATGGATACTTCCAAGAGCGGATACTCGATCACATCATAGTCATGCTTGGCGATCGAGATGACCAGTTTTTCGATTTCGGGCGGTTGCCAATCGGCATAAAACCCCAGGTGACCGGTATGCACGCCGACAAATGCCGTTTCCGCGAGCCGGTCACGGTATCGGTGGAAGGCATGGAGAAGCGTCCCGTCCCCACCAATCGTCAGAACAATATCCGGTCCCTTTTCGTCATATACGAGGCCGAAGTCGTTCAGATATTGTTTTGCACGTTCCGCAAGATCATTGGACAGGTCATCGCCCCGTGATTGGATCGAATACCTCATCTCCCGCTGCCTCCTTTTTCCGACTTTCCGAGATTGTCCCTTGAATCGCCCTTATATGTGCTGAAATATCGCTGGGCTTCCTGGATTTCATCCCGGATCTTCGACATTTCTTCATCCAGTGAAAATGCCGCTTCTGCTGCACTTTGCAGGCGCACTTTGATCTCCTCGGGGAAATCTCCTTTGTACTTATAATTTAGCGAATGCTCGATTGTGGCCCAGAAGTTCATCGCGAGCGTCCGGATCTGGATTTCTACGGGAATCACAATCTCACCGTGGATTGTCTGGACCGGATACTCGACAATCATATGATAGGATCTGTAGCCGCTCGGTTTATTCTTCGAGATGTAGTCGCGCTCTTCCGTCACGGTCATGTCATTGCGCCTTCGTATGCATTCAACGACCGCTCCGATATCATCCACAAACTGGCACATGATGCGCATTCCCGCAATATCCGGAATCTCTGTCGCCAGCTGTTCCGAGGGCTCAAATGCAATTCCCTTCTCGAGCGCTTTGTCGTAGATGCTTGCGAGCGGCTTGACCCGTCCCGTCACAAATTCGATCGGCGCGTGTTCGATCTCGGTAGCGAATTGTGTACGCATGCCTTTGAACTTAATCTTCAGCTCGTCGACCGCTTGCTTGTACGGCCCGAGAAACCGTTCCCATTGTCCCATTGGTCACTCCCCCGTTTCGGTCAGGCGCAGCTCAGGCGCCAAGGATCTGACTGAATGCCTTCTCGACTGCTGTCGAAAATGCCTCGCCGTAGTTGTCATTGCCTTCGATATTGAAGACCAGCATCTCAAGCTCGTCCGCGAAGTTCACGAGCTCGATCCTGAGTTCCCCGGCGGATAGAACAGGATTCTGTCCGGCTTGCAGTGCTGTCGCCATCTGCGGCCAGATTTCTTCGGGAAAATGAATATGGACAAACCGTTCTCCGTCATCCAACAAGTAGACGAACGTTCCGGAGTCGGTGTCCGTAATCATTCTTCCCGCGGGCTTCATGGCGGAGATTTCCGCACCTTCCCGCACGTAGAATTCGGTTACATTGCCGGAGGTCCCGGCACTCTGAACGATTGGCTGATTCATCACGATGTTTTCGTCCTTTCCCTATATACAATTCATCTCACTTCAGTCTATCACAGCCTGCATCTGCACGCAGTTCCAATCGGGTACAAAAGTCCCCGCCGCCGGGCCGGAAATCGATTTATTTGTAGAACCCGAATCCGGTTGATAGAATGGGTCTACAATCACAGGCAATGGAGTTAGCAAAGGAGCATGCACCATGACCCGGAAACCCATCATTCCTTTTGAAGAGATCGGCCCGGAGCTGCTGTCCGATCTCGTCGACACATTCTACGGGAAAGTCGCCCGGCATCCGATGCTCTATCCAATTTTCCCAGATGACCTGACTGAAACCGCCAGAAAGCAGAAACAGTTTCTCACCCAGTTCCTGGGTGGGCCAAACCTATATACCGAGGAACACGGACACCCGATGCTCCGGGCCCGGCACATGCCGTTCCCGATTACCTACGACCGCGCCCAGGCCTGGCTCGAATGCATGGCCGAAGCGATGGACGAGGTCGGCTTGGAAGGGAATATCCGTGAAAACTTCTATAACCGGCTGATCCTGACCGCAAACCATATGGTCAACAGGACCGGGCCGGATGAGGAGGGATCCGCTTGAGCTTCCTGCCGAATGCTTCGGAAATGCTGGAAACGGAGAACTCGGCCAAACCGCTTGAATTGTACGTCTTCATCGATCCGATCGATGCGGACTGCTATGGACTGGTTCCGATCCTCCGCCGCCTACAGGTGGAGTATGAACAATACTTCACTTACCGCATCATCATGAAAACTTGTCTTTCGCCACAGAAGACCCTATGCCAGAGTCCGCAAGATACACATGTACCGCACCCTGCCCTGCCGGCAGTGGCCGTCAAGGCGGCCGAGTTCCAGGGCAAGCGTGCAGGCTTTAAATATCTTTCCAGGCTTCTCGACTATCGGTTCCTGAAAGGGCGCGATGTCACGACACCGGAAGTCCTTCTCGAGATTGCCGAACTGATCGGAATCGACATTGCCGAATTCACCCAAGATTTCCGCTCGGTCAATGCCGCCAAATCATTCCAGTGTGATTTATACATCTCCCGTGAGATGGAAGTCCACCAGGCTCCAAGCTTCGTTTTCTTTAATAACAACTTTGAAGACGAGGGTCTCATGGTGGAAGGCATCCATGATTACGATATCTATGTGAAAGTCTTGGAGGAACTGCTCGGGGAGCAGATGGAGAAGTCGGTTCCGCCCTCTCTCGATGAGCTGTTCAGCAAGTATGACTCTCTGACAACCGGCGAAATCGCAGCAATCTATAAGGTGAATATACGGACGGCGGAGCGTGAACTGAAAAAAAGATTGCTCCAGCGGCGGGTTGAATGCATGCCAGTCCGTGGCGCAACCCTTTGGCGAAGAAAAATGGACTTATAATGAATTCGGCCGGGATCCTCAGGATCCCGGCTTTCTCGTGTATTCAATATACAAGTGAGATTGGATTTCTATGTGCTAAAGTCCTTGCCGGTCATTTAGACAAAAAAGAGCACCCGCTCCGGGGGAGGAGCGGGTGCCATTTTCGTATTACACGAAGGGGATGGGGGAAATGTTCACGTTCAAACAAAAGGGGTGTTTGTTTTCGTGAAATATTTCACGCTCTTAATTTATCACGAAATAATTGTTTGCGCAAGATTTCACAAGATAATTCACAGGGTTGTCATATTGTGAACGTTTTCACTTTAAATATTGCTATTACGGCAAAAGGTTCTGAAAGATGTGAAATGGATCTGTCTGTAATCTATATTATTTGGAACAAAAAAAACACCGGAATTTCTTCCGGTGTCCGTCATACCCGTTCAGCCGAGCAGTTTCTCAAGTTCTTCGAGTTTTTCGCCGAATGCCCTGCAGGCTTCTTCGATCGGCTGGCTGGAGGTCATGTCCACGCCGGCCTGTTTCAGGACTTCAATCGGGTAATCAGAGGAGCCGGCCTTCAGGAAGCGGTTGATATAGCGTTCGACCGCCGGTTCCCCTTCCTCCAAGATCTTGTTGCTGAGAGCAACCGCTGCACTGTAGCCGGTTGCGTACTGATAAACATAGTAGTTGTAGTAGAAATGCGGAATACGTGCCCACTCGAGGCCGATTTCTTCGTCAACGATGACGTCATCGCCGAAGTATTTCTTGTTGAGCTCATAGTATACTTCTGTCAGTTTATCTGCGGTCAGTGCCACTCCCTGCTGATCCAGCTGGTGGATCGCATGTTCGAATTCCGCAAACATTGTCTGGCGGAACACCGTGCCGCGGAAGCCTTCCAGCCAGTGGTTCAGCAAATAGATTTTCTTCTGCTCATCATCCAGCGTTTTCAGGAGATGGTCATTCAGAAGGGCCTCGTTGCAGGTCGAAGCAACCTCAGCGACAAAGATCGTGTAATCGCCGTAAACAAACGGCTGGTTCTTGCGCGTATAGTAGCTGTGGACACTGTGGCCGAACTCATGGGCAAGGGTGAACAGGTTGTTCACATTGTCCTGCCAGTTCATCAGGATGTAAGGGTTTGTTCCGTAGGCTCCCGACGAATAGGCTCCCGAACGCTTACCCTTGTTTTCCCGGACATCCACCCAACGGTTCTCCAAGCCTTCATTCAAGATCTCCGCATACTCATCTCCGAGCGGCGCAAGCCCTTCAAGCATCATTTTTTTCGCTTTATCGTACGGCACTTTCATGTCCGCATCCTTGACGAGCGGCGTGTAGAGGTCCCACATATGCAACTCGTCCAGGCCCAGCACTTTCTTCCTCAGCGATACGTACTTGTGCAGGAGGTGAAGATTGTCGTTGATCGTCGAAACGAGATTGTCGTAGACAGCTTCCGGAATATGATTGTTCGAAAGCGCCGCTTCCCGTGCGGAAGTGTAATTACGGATGCGTGCGTTGACATTGTTGGACTTGATCTCGCCGGACAGTGTCGAGGCAAAGGTGTTGCGGAACTTCCCGTACGTTCCGTACATCGCCCGGAACGCAGCCTCCCTGACGGAAGGGTCGCTGCTCTCAAGGAAAGTCGTGTAACGTCCATGAGTGAGTTTTACCTCTTTGCCTTCGCCGTCCTTGATTGTCGGGAACTCAAGGTCGGCATTATTGAGCATGCCGAACGTCTCTGAAGATGCATTTGCCACTTCCGAGAATTGCGCGAGGAGTGCTTCCTGCTCTGCCGGCAGTACATGGGGGCGCTGGTTGTTCACTTCTTCAAGGGCATGCCGGTAAACCTTCAGCCCATCCTCTTCCTCGATAAAACGGTCCACTTCCTTTTCATCAATGGAGAGGAGTTCAGGAACAAGATAAGAAAGGCTCGTGGAGACCCTGACGTAGAGGGATTTTGCACGGCTGTCCATCGCCTGGTATGTGCTGTTTGCGGTGTCCTGGTCGTATCGCATATGTGAATACGTATAGAGACGCTGAAGCCGCTCAGAAATCTCGTCACGATACTGCAGTGCCGCAAGCAGCTCCTTTGGACCTTTGCCGAGTGATCCACGGAATGAATCCGCTTTCTCTGATAGCACTTCAATCGCTTTATATTCTTCATCCCAAAGTTCATCGGATGCAAAGATGTCTTCAAGCCGCCAAGTTTCTTCAACCGTGATCTGGTCTCTTGTCAGCACATCGGTTTTCGGTTCGGTCGTCATTTGGAAAGCTCCTTCCTTCGATAGCCAAAATAAACTCAAGAACATTTTCTCAATATTCACTACGGCTTGCAAGGAATTCCTTCCAAAGATACCTGACCGAGCTTTTCGTCAATTCACGGCTATCCAGGATGTCCCGAAGTCCCGTGATGCCGGATGCCTCAAGGAATTGCAAGTAGGCTGACACGGCAGCGAATCCGTCCCCTCTCTCCGCCGGTACACGTCTCAGAAATTCGCTGATCAAGTCGGAATCTATCGTTTTCACACTCTCCATACCAAATGCAAAAAAGACGAAAAGGGCCTGCCACTCCGCATCATTCTCCTTGAAGGCATCCGCCCCGGAAGTCGGAACGCCTATCAGGGGAGGCAGCCGATCGACATGGATCCGGTTCTCATAACAGGCCCTCAGCAATGGATCGTGAATACCTTTCCTGTTGGACAGCACCCTCCTCTTCAGATAGGACCTGCGCCTTGATGAATAAACCCGCATAAATGCCGTGAAAGTATCCTCATCGATGGGAGACGGAACGGCAAACGGAAACCGCTGTAATGTATAAGGTATGGCGACCATCTTCCCCAGAAATGTATGACCGCTGATATGAATTGGATGAACAAAGTAATAGAAATGTCTGGTCACCGGATCATAGGTCATCAAGAAGTTCCCGTTTTTCGCATCCCGGCGGATGAACAGCTGCAGAAACTCAGGAATGGACAGGGTTCTGACCGGCTGCCCTGTCGGACTCCAGCCTGTCGGAGTTGACGGTATCCAGTGAGGAATGATTCCCGCCCCCTCATAACCCTTCGTACGTTTGCGGACATGCGCCGGCGGGATCCTACTGCATTGAAATTCAATGGCATGAGCCCTGCCATCATATTCGACAAGCAGGTCGGGCCTCTGTCCGATCGATGTCAGGGCCGTCTCCATACCTGTCCTGAGTCCCAGTCCTGTGAACATCTCATAGAGCTGCTGCTTGCCGGCCAGATGGGCCGGCGTCTCCCCTTCCGAGAACATGCTTCGGCAATCGCTCCTTGCCGCATGGGCGAAATGGGGAATCCTGACATCGCCGATTTTCAGCCACATCTTACTGCGACATTGCGGACAGCGAAAGTGGTGAGTATTTTTCAGCTGATGCAGTGATTCCCTCGTCATATCCTGAGTAATGATGATCTGTACCTCATTTTCCAAGATGGCCGCCAACATATTCTGACCGCTCCCCCCTTCCTACGGGGATTGTAAGCGTATTCAAGATTTCAATCAACACTGCCTGCGCTCTTTTGATATGCCACTTTCAGTTTTTGATATTGAAAATTGATCCACAATCAAATTTTGGTGCCGGAAATGCCTCCAAAATAAAAAGTTGCGAATTTTTCAAACTGCAGCTGTTTTTCAAGACTAAGCTGTTTCCGGGCAAAATAAAAAACTGCACGGCAGATCCGTGCAGCCTTGAAATCAGAAGTGTTCTGCGATTGTGCCGAATACGTCTTCGGCGATGATCGTTTTCCCGTACTCTTCAATCCGATGGATCGTTACATTTGTCCGCTGCAGATACTCAGTGAGCACGCTGATCACATCGTCGAGGTCTTCTTCATCGCCAGCGAGACTGTCAAAGCCCACATGGAGATAATAGCTGTCCTCAAATAAGTGAAGTGACGTCCGCAGTGACTCTTCCTTCAGGATTTGCGAAAGCGGGATCAGGTCATCAAATTCACCGACGAGGAAAGTTGCATCTTCCCAGTCGTCCTCTTCCTGACGGAAACCGGGAACATACTGGTCAAGGTTCTGGAGGTCGGCGTAAGAGGATTCATCCTCCTGGAACATCCGTTTTCCCTCCTGGCCGAATGGCGGCTCCAATTGTTTCCCGTCACGGGTCACCTGGGCACGGGTCACGGTCACTTCGAGTCCCTTATCCATCGCATGGACCTGGATCCAAAGCGGCCCCTCGATGGTGAAGTCTGCTTCCTCATCGACTTCCTCCATCATCTCCCAGAACAGCTCTTCACTGCGGTCGCGATTGTACCAGATTTCGTCGCGGGAAAATCCGCGCTCTTCGATATCAATATACGAAATGAAAAACTTTACAGTATTTTCATTGATACGTTCGATTTCCATTTTTACACCTCTCCCTTCCGACGGTATTCTCCGTAAACAAGGTGTGACAATACATTCCGCCGATGGCAAGTGTCCTGATGTCAGTATATGCCGTCCCCTTCAAATCTGGAAAGGCGTGTCCATGCGGAGCGGCTGTTTGTAGTATTAGCATTGTATGGGACAGGATGCAGGAAAGCAAGAGAAAAAACGAAAAAGACTGACAGGTCATTCGGATCATCCCCGTCAGTCAATTTTTTTCCTCAGTTGACCATCCGCTGCGCTTCGAGCAACTGATACGCCCTCACCTTACGCGGAAGGAACCGTCTGATTTCATCTTCGTTATATCCGACCTGAAGTCGTTTGTCATCCAGGATAATCGGTCTCCTCAGAAGGCCCGGATGCTCCTGAATCAGTTCGTAAAGCTCATGGAGCGGAAGGCTTTCCAGGTCGACATCGAGCTTCTGGAAGATTTTCGAACGGGTCGAGATGATTTCGTCTGTCCCGTCCTCTGTCATTCGGAGAATCTGTTTGATTTCATCGATTGTCAGGGATTCGGAAAATATATTCCGTTCAGTATATGGAATCTCATGTTCTTCCAGCCAGGCTTTCGCTTTCCGGCAGGAAGTACAGCTAGGGGATGTAAAGAGGGTAACGCTCATCCATAACACGTCCTTTCAATGGTAGGAAGTTGGAATCTGTTAAATTTATCTGATTAAAATCATTCTAATTATCAATGTGATGTCTTTATTATACACCATATTTGACCATAGCGATACACCGTTTTGAAAAAAGTTTTCATTTAGCCTGCAACCTTCACATCTTCGCTATATTTCCAGCATTAATCAGGCAGGCATTTGCTTCATAACTGTTATACCCATTCCGGAATAGGTACAAACACAGTTCAACAATACATTCTCATTTATTGCAATTTGATTGAAAATAAGTATCATAGCGGAACCTGCCTGCTCTACCCACCTATTAGTACGTCCCGGCAAGAAATAAGTTCCGCTTTATTTGTACTATTTCCCATATCATTTGCGGATAAACGAAAAAAGGCACACACCGGAAAATAAATTGGTGTGTGCTCTGGGTGTCACGGCGTGTAGTCCACGCCTTCCGTATAGTTGTTCGCCGCGTTCCAAAGGAGGAACTCATCAATCCCTGCATCATTGAGGGCTTTGATCTGTGCCTCCACTTCCGCCTTTCCGTATCGCTTATAATTCCCGCTGCCCAGATAGCTGGCAGTGAAGTCCTGCAGCCAAGGGCGTGATACCGGCGGATTTTCGAGGGCTGCCAGCTTTTCGTTTTCAACCTTTGCATATTCGGCCACTAACCGGTATGGCTCAAGGTCCGGCTTTGCAATTCCGAAATATGAGGTCCAGTGGCTCGGATAGATCATCGAAGAGATCACATCCACGTTCTCCGAGATTTTCGAGAAGTTCTGCCCGATTCCAGGGGCTTCAGGCAAAGTGGCCGAGTAACCGAAGATATCTACGGAGACGTCCACATCATACGGCTGAAGCTGCTCCCTCGCGTAGGCGACAAAATCCGTGACCGCCTGGACACGCCGCTGGACCGGGTCCAGCTCCGAGTCTTCGTACTCCCCGAAACTGTATTGCAGAGTGTCTGCCTTGGTCTCAAAACCTTCCGGGAATCGGACATAGTCAAACTGGATTTCCTTGAATCCCATCTTGGCGGCTTCGATGGCAATGTCAACATTGTAATCCCAGACTTCCTTCATGAACGGGCTCACAAACGCCTCTTTCCGGCCGTTTTTCCACACTTGCCCCCCGTTTGTATAGGAGAGGTCCGGCCGCTTCTCGGCAAGCACGGTGTCCTTGAAGACCACCACCCTGGCAATCGGATAAATCTGTTTTTCCTCGAGCTGCTCCAGCATGGCCCTCGGGTCTTTTATGTATGGCTGGCCGATTCCCAATTCACGGAGCGGCGAGTCATCTGCCGGTTCATAAGTCAGGTTTCCGAAATCATCTTTGATATCGATGACCATGGCATTCAGGTCCGAGTTCTCAATCAGGTTCACAAGCCTGCCGAACTTTTCCCCACCGGCGGAATGACCGGTTACAAAAATGCCCCTCACTGCATCCGGGTATTCAAAGTTCAGACCCGAATCAAACCTGAACAGCTTGGACGATGCCACCACCTCGGAATTGATTTCCCCAAATTCATAAGAGAGACCTTTGAAATCTTCGGCAGGACCCTCCGCAGACGCTGCCGGGGCTGCGGCCATCGAGACTGCAAGAGCCAGCGCCCCTACCCATTTTAGCTTCATGCAAAAACTCCCTTTTCCCTTATATATCTCTTATTCTATCAGCTCCTCGGCGCAGAAGGAAGGAATTTCAAGAACATTCATGACAGGCAGTTGCATCTTGCCGGGAGCGGCTATATAATAGTGAGAAATCGATGATCAGCTTTGATGGAGAAGAGTAAACGGGGAGCCGCCGCACAGAGAGCCTGTGGATGGTGCGAACAGGACGGCAGCCCCCGCTGAATGGACTCCTGAGCCGGGCCGGCGAACTGATGTAGCCGGTCCCGTGTGCCCGCGTTAAGGGTTAGAGCGGCCTTCGGGCAATGCGGGTGGTACCGCGGCTGATTGAACATCATCCGTCCCTTTTTATCGGGATGGCATGGTGATTTTTTTATTTCCAGGAGGTTTTACGGATGAAACGGATTTTCTCAGGGGTGCAGCCCACAGGTATTGTCACACTCGGCAACTACATCGGCGCATTCCGCCAGTTCACTGAACTTCAGCATGAGTACGACTGCGTCTTCAGCATCGTCGACCAGCATGCGATCACAATGCCCCAGGATCCCGATGACCTCAGCGAGGCGATCCGCCGGCTTGCGGCAACCTATATTGCCGTTGGCATTGATCCGGAAAAGTCGACGCTGTTTATCCAATCGGAAGTGCCCGCGCACGCACAGGCCGGATGGATCATGCAGTGCATTTCCTATATCGGTGAACTGGAGCGCATGACCCAGTTCAAAGATAAATCAGAGGGTCGGGAGGCGGTCTCCTCGGGCCTGCTCACTTACCCTCCGCTGATGGCAGCCGACATCCTCCTCTACGACTCGGACATCGTCCCGGTCGGTGATGACCAGAAACAGCACGTGGAACTGACACGCGACCTTGCAGAACGATTCAACAAGCGTTTCGGTGAGACACTCACTGTCCCGGATATCCGGCTGCCTGAACACGGGGCACGCATCAAGTCCCTTCAGGACCCACTCAAGAAAATGAGCAAATCCGACACCAATAAAAAAGCGATCATTTCCCTTCTGGATGAACCGAAGCAGATCGAGAAAAAGATCAAGAGTGCCGTGACCGATTCCGACGGCAAGGTCGCCTATGATGTCGTGAACAAGCCTGGCGTGAGCAACCTGCTGAATATCGAAGCTTCGCTGACCGGGCATTCCGTAGAAGAGCTTGTCCGGAAATATGAGGGCAACGGCTATGGCGCATTCAAATCCGGTGTGGCGGAGGCCGTCATTGGCCACCTCGCACCGATCCAGGAGCGCTACAATGAGCTGATCGGTTCAAATGAACTCGACCGGATTCTTGATGAAGGCGCCGAAAAAGCCAATGCGATTGCCTCGGCTACTCTTTCGCGGATGGAAGCCGCGATGGGGCTCGGCCGGACACGCAGAAAATAAGCACAATCAGTGACAGCACCATCAGCTTGAAATCTGGTGTCGATAAGATATAGCGGAACACGGTTTCCCATGAATGGCCCAATGCCCGGTAATTCAGGAACAGCACAAGATGCGACATCGTGATGACGCAGAGTCCGTACGATACGAGAAACAGGAATATACGGTTCATCGGATGCGTCCTTTCCTATAGGGTTTGTACACCATATGAAAAAGCGGCTCCCTTCTTTCGGAGGGAGCCGCTTTTTGCATTCGATCAGTTCGGGAATCAGCGCTGTGATTTTGGATTGAGGGCGTCTTTCAGTCCTTCTCCGATAAAGTTGATGGACAGGATGGTCGCGGTGATGACAAGCGCCGGCGGCATCCAGATCCATGGCTTGCCCTGCAGGACATCCGGTTCGTTCGCGAAGGCGAGCATGTTGCCCCAGCTTGGCGTTTCCTGAGGAACACCGAAGCCAAGGTAACTCAGGCCGGTTTCCGCCACAATCAGGCTGGCGAACAGAAGTGTCGACTGAACGATGATCGTAGAAAGCACGTTCGGCAGCAGGTGCTTGATAATGACCTTTGCCGGCGGAGTGCCGATCGAGATGGCTGCGAGGACATATTCGTTCTCCTTTTCCGCCAGCACTTTCGAACGGACAATCCGGGCGACCCCGCCCCAACTGAGCAGCCCGATGACAAGGATCAGAACCCAGAGACCGTCCACGATGCCGAAGAGGATCGTGTTCAGGACGATGACAAAGACGAGGAACGGGAAGTTCAGGACAAAGTCGGTGAAGCGCATGAGCAGACTGTCGACCGCGCCACCGAAGAAACCGGCAACGGACCCGACGATGGTCCCGAGGACGACGACGATCGCCGTCGCACTGGCACCCACCAGAAGCGAGATCCGGCCGCCGTACAGCAGCCTCGTCATGACGTCACGCCCGCTCTTGTCGGTACCGAGCAAATGATCACCATTCGGTGCAATGCTCATTTTGCTGATGTTGACTTTGGTGATATCCGGTATAGGCGACAGATGAGGAGCCAGGAACGGCGCCAGCAAAGTGAGGATGATCACGAGGATCAGGAACACGGTGCTGGCCATCGCCAGTTTGTTTCTAAGGAATTTTCTCCTGGCAATCGCCCAAGGAGATGAGCTCTTTTCAGGGCGTTTGACGGCCCCCGTTGCTGCATTGGTTGTCATGATGTTGCTTCCTCCTTAACCTAAGCGAATCCGCGGATCGACGATTCCGTAAAGGATATCGGCGATCAGGTTGCCGATCAGGACCATCGCGGACAGCATCATCGTGATGGCCATGACTGTCGGATAGTCACGGTTGTTGACGGAATCCAGGAACAGGAGTCCGATTCCCGGATAAGTGAAGATCTTCTCCGTGATGATTGCACCGCCGACAAGCGCGGCGATATCGAAACCAAGGAATGTGACGAGCGGGATGATCGAGTTCCGCAGGATGTGGACATTATAGATCTTGCCCAACGGGGTCCCCTTTGCAAGTGCCGTCCGGACAAAATCCTTCCTTGAGTTCTCGATCAGGTCATTCCGGAGGAACTGGGTATAGGATGCTGTACTGAACATCCCCAGAACAAATGCAGGAAGCATGACGTGATGGATCCGGCTCATCCAATAATCGATCGTCCCCTTGTCGATTTCGATATCTACCGATCCGGCAAACGGGAACCAGTTCAACTTGAATGCGAAGAAGTATACGGCGAATACACCGGCGACAAACGAAGGGATTGCGATGCCTGCATAGTTGAACCCGGCAATGAGGTTATCCCCGACCGTATACGGCTTCCTTCCTGAATACATCCCCATTGCAAATGCCAACACGTACGTGATCAGCAGCGACGTCAGTGCCAGGAAGATGGTGTTCGGCAACTTTTCTCCGATCAGTTCGGCGACCGGCATTTTATAGCGTGTGGATTTGCCGAAATCCCCTGACATGAAATCCGTCACCCAGCGGTAATACTGGACATAAACCGGATCATTGTAGCCCAGTTTTTCACGCATTTCCGCTATGTACTCCGGATTGGTGTTGGTTGGGTCGATTTCGCCGCTCAATGAATCCCCGGGCATGGCCTTCGCCAGGAAGAACACCACGATGGATACGAGGAATAGCATCGGAATCATGCCGAGAATGCGGCGCAACGTGTATTTAAGCATACGGTACTCTCCTTCTTGTCTGTCTCTCTTCGTTGTGACTCTCAAACACGGTAAGAAATATTTCAAATAAATACGTCTTACCGTGTTTAAGAGCAAAAAAAGAACAGTGGCGGACGGGCCTGCCGCCCGCCACTGACAGGTCAAATCAGTGTCATTATTGGTTCAGATACCATTCAGCAGGGTTGTTGTAGCCCGAAACGTCCATCGAGAAGCCGCCGACTTTCTCGCCGACTCCCATGATTTCATCAAGTTCAGCGATGAAGATCATCGGAACGTCTTCAGTTACCGTCTTCTGCCATTCAGCATAAACTTGCGCACGCTTATCCTGGTCGTCGCCGACTTCCTCAACGTTCAGAGCCTTCTCGAGGAGGGCATCTGCATCAGGATTATTGTAGCGCGGGTAGTTCCACAGCTGATCGGCTTTCCAAAGTGCGGACGGGTCAGGGTCAGTACCTGTGCCCCAGCCTCCGAAGAATGTTTCGATCGACGGATCGTCTTTTTCAACCATGTCGTAGTAGAGGTTGACTTCAACCATTTCGACTTCCGACTTCAGGCCGACTTCTTCCCAATATTGGGCAATTGCCTGGGAGCGGGATTCGAATGTAGGGTTGCCTGTTGAATAGTGGGAGAACTTCACGACGAATTCTTCGCCGTTCGGATCTTCACGGAAGCCGTCATCGTTAGTATCAACGAAGCCTGCTTCGTCAAGGAGCTTTTTCGCTTTTTCAGGGTCGTATTCATACACGTTAACTTCGCTGTCGTCAGCCGCGATCCAGTGTGCTGTCGGAACCGGCTTGTTGACCGGCTTGCCGTAGCCGAAGAAGAATGCATCGATCCACTCTTCACGGTTGATGGCATGGGCCATTGCCTTACGGAGGTTCAGATCCTGGTACTTAGGCAGTTCTTCAACGATTTCTTTCTTGTCATTGTCGAACTTGCCGAGTTTGAAGCCGACATAGTAGTACGACAGGCCAGGAGCCGTCACAACTTCAACGTTGTCAAGCTTCTCGACGTCAGGTGCGGATACCGGCTGGAGCGAGATCATATCGATGTCGCCGTTTTGGAGAGCACCGACAGTCGCCGTGTTGTCGATAACGCGGATGATGACTTTGTCGAGGTTAACCTCGCCATTCCAGTAATCTTCGTTTTTCACGAGTTCAATCGACTCGCCAGGAACAATGTTTTCAACTTTGAACGGACCGAGGCCGACCGGCTTGGTGCGGACCTGTTCAGAACCGGACATGTCAGCAACTTCGATTCCTTCGAATTCCTTCTGGGACATCGGGTACGACCAGATGTTCGTCAGGTTGTTGAGGCGCGGCTCATCGAATGTGACTTCGATGGTGTAGTCATCAACGACCTTCAGGCCGGAGATGCTGTCAGCTTCGCCTGCGCGGAATGCAGGAGCACCTTCGATAGTTTCTACGTTTGCGTAACGAGGGCCGTCGTAGTCTGGGTCCGCGATGGTTTCAAGCGCGAATACCCAGTCATTTACAGTGAGTTCTTCACCGTTATGCCATTTGACGCCTTCCTTGAATTTGAATGTGAAGTGCTGGTTGTCTTCAGTTTCCCATTCAGCAAGGTTCGGGATCGGCTGGAGGTTTTCATCGTACTCGATGAGACCTTCGTCGAAGAACCCAATAATTTCAGCGTCAGTAGCGATGCCGTAGAAAGCCCAGTTGTAAAGGCCTTCCGGTGTCGCGTCAAGACCGTATGTGAGCGTTCCGCCCTTTTGAGGCTCGCCGGATTCTTCGGTCGCCTTCTCGCCGTCTTTGTTGCTGTCGCCCGAGTCAGATTCGGACGCATCGTCGCTGCCGCCGCCGCCACAAGCCGCAAGGAATGCGGAAAGGACGAGGATCATGGCGAACAGCCAGAGCATGGATTTGCGTTTCATGCTTCATTCCCCCCCATTTTCATGGATATTTTGTGATCAGTACAGTACGCACGCAACGTGATGCCCCGGTCTCACCTCCTTCAATGGAGGCTTTTCCTGCGAACAGATTTCCTGTGCCATCGGGCAGCGCGTATGGAACGGGCAGCCGGTAGGCGGGTTCGCGGGACTCGGCACATCCCCCTGCAGCACAATCCGCTCTTTCCGCAGCTTCGGATCAGGTTCCGGAATTGCGGAGATGAGCGCCTGTGTGTAAGGGTGCAGCGGCTCGCTGTAAAGATCTTTATTTGAAGCAACCTCGACGAGATTGCCCAAATACATAACACCGATCGTATCGCTCATGTGCTTGACGACACTCAGGTCGTGTGCGATGAACAGATACGTGAGATCGAACTCCTTCTGAAGGTCTTTCAGAAGGTTCAGGACCTGGGACTGGACAGAAACGTCCAGAGCGGAAACCGGCTCATCAGCAATGATGAGCTTCGGGTTGAGGGCCAATGCCCTGGCGATGCCGATCCTCTGTCGCTGGCCGCCGGAAAATTCGTGCGCATACTTGTAATAGGCGGTTTCCGGAAGGCCGACCCGCAGCAACAGGGACTTGACGTACTGCTCAAGCTCCTTTTTATCACGCCGCTCAAAGTTTTTGATCGGCTCCGAGATGATGTCCCCGACCATCTGCATCGGATTGAGCGATGCGTACGGATCCTGGAACACCATCTGGAAATCCTGGCGGGCCTTTCGGAGCTTGGATCCGCTGATCTTGGTGATGTCTTCGCCATCGAAGAGGATCTGGCCTCCTGTCGGCTTGATCAGGCGTAGGATTGTCCGGCCCGTAGTGGACTTACCGCAGCCGGATTCTCCTACAAGGCCCATCGTTTCCCCTTTTTTTATGGAGAAAGAAATATCATCCACGGCTTTGACGTTTCCGACAACGCGTTTGAAAAAGCCGCCATGGATCGGATAGTAAGTTTTCAGGTTTTTAACTTCAAGGAGATTTTCCCGCTCTTTCTTCGGTTTCCCCTTTTCTGTAAGTTCTTTTGTTGTCATCGTGCACCTACTCTTTCTTCTTTCGGCCAGCTTTCCTCATACAGCAGGCAGGCCACTTCGTGTCCGCCTTTGGTGTCTTCGAGGAGCGGGGTGATCTGCATGCATTCCGGCATCGCTTTCGGGCAGCGGTTCGCAAACCGGCATCCGACTGCTGGCATATCCTTGACCGATGGAACGAGCCCTTCAATCGTCGCCAGGCGCTCCTTTTCTTCCTCCATCTTCGGGATGGCTTCCATGAGAAGCTGCGTGTATGGATGCTGAGGATTTTCGAACAGATCCTCTACAGTCGCCCGCTCCACGATCTTTCCGGCATACATGACGAGGACGACATCACAGATTTCCGCTACGACGCCGAGGTCGTGGGTGATGAGCATGATCGACATGTCATTCACTTCCTGGATGTTCTTCAGCAGGTCCAGAATCTGGGCCTGAACCGTGACATCCAGTGCTGTCGTCGGTTCATCGGCGATCAGCAGCTTTGGCTGGCAGGCAATCGCCATGGCAATCATGACACGTTGCCTCATCCCGCCGGAAAGCTGGTGCGGATATTCATCGACAATCTGATCAGCGCGCGGAATCCCTACATTTTTCAGTAATGTAACCGCTTTCGCTCGCGCTTCGTTCTTAGAGATGTCCTGGTGATTGAGCAGCACCTCGGCAATTTGGTAGCCGATCGTGAATACGGGATTCAGTGAAGTCATCGGCTCTTGGAAAATCATCGAAATGTCTTTTCCCCGGATGTTGTTCATCTTCTTTTCGTTATATCCGACGATATCCGTTCCCTCGAACAGGATCTCGCCGTCCCGAACCTTGCCAATGCCCTTTGGAAGCAGATGCATGATTGAAAGTGACATAACGCTCTTGCCGCAGCCGGACTCACCGACGATGCCGACAATCTGTTTCCGGTCAACAGTGAAGGAGACTCCTTCAACAGCGTTATAATATTGTTTGTCAATCTTAAAGCCTGTCTGGAGGTTGCGTACCTCTAGGAGAGGTGTCTGCGCAGGTGTGTTTGATTTGGATGTCATGTGTACACCTCAAGTTTTCAATTTTTCTGTTATTTTAGCTCTTGCTAAATTTTATTACAAATAGATTACGACCGCAAGTTGTTTTTTGAATTTCCTGTAACCATTATACAATTCTCACTGCTCTATCTATCAGAAAACTCAATAATGGCAATGGTTTGCACTAATATTTCAGAATAATTATTCTTAGATAATTTATGTATTCATTACTATTCACCTATTATATTTACTTTCTATTTATCACCAAAAAGCCCCAATCTCCAATAATAGAGACTGGGGCTTTTCATCCAAAGAGTCATTATGCTTTTTTGAAAAGGAGCGAAACGTTGTGACCTCCGAAACCGAGTGAGTTGCTCATGGCATATCGGATGTCCTGCTTTCTTGCTCCGTCCGTGACGTAATCCAGGTCGCATTCCGGGTCTGCCGTTTTGTAGTTCGTGGTCGGCGGGAGGATGCCTTCATGAAGGGCAAGTGCCGTGAACACCGCTTCCACTCCTCCGGCTGCACCCAGCAGGTGGCCCGTCATGGATTTGGTGGAACTCATCGCCAGATTGTAGGCATGCTCTCCGAATACCGTCTTGACGGCCTGGGTCTCAAACTGATCGTTGTAAGGGGTGCTCGTGCCGTGGGCGTTGATATAGCCGATATCCTCGGGACTGACGCCCGCCTTGGAGATGGCCTGGCTCATGGCACGGGCCGCGCCTTCGCCTTCCGGGGCAGGGGCCGTGATATGGTGGGCGTCACCAGTCGAGCCATACCCGACGATCTCGGCATAGATTTTCGCTCCCCGCGCCTTCGCACGTTCGTATTCCTCAAGAATGAGGATGCCGGCTCCCTCACCGATGACAAAACCATCGCGGTCCGCGTCAAACGGGCGGGATGCCGTCTCCGGGTCCGGATTGGTCGAGAGTGCCGTATTGGCGCAGAAGCCCGCCACGGCCATGGTTGTAATCGGAGCCTCTGCTCCTCCGGTGATCATCATGTCCGCATCGCCGCGCAGAACCGCTTCAAATGCGTCGCCAATCGAGTTGGCGCCGGATGCGCACGCAGTCACCGTGCAGGAGTTGATTCCTTTTGCATTTGTATAGATCGACACCTGTCCCGCAGCCATGTCCGGAATCATCATAGGCACGAAGAACGGACTAACCCGCCGGTATCCACGTTCCTGGAACGTTTTAAACTGCTGCTCATGAGTTTCCATTCCTCCGATACCGGAGCCGATCCACACACCCGTCCGGAGGGCGTCTTCTTCCTCAAGACGGCGCGGCAGTCCCGCGTCCTCCAGTGCCTCAAATGCCGCTGCAAGCGCGTAATGGGTGAAGCGGTCCATTTTCCGTGCTTCTTTTTTCGGCACGTACTGTTCGATGTCAAAATCTTTGACTTCAGCTGCTACCTTGGCAGGGAATTGCTCCCTGTCCAGGCGGGTCATCGGTCCGATGCCGGACTTCCCTTCCTTGATCCCCTGCCAGGTCGTCTTGGCATCATTGCCGAGCGGGCTGACCGCCCCAACACCGGTTATTACGACTCGTCGTTCGTTCATCTCATTTCCCTTCTTTCTGCATAAATGATTTGGTGTAAGTGATATCCTGTCTGTCAGGACTGGGTGGTTTTAACTCAGCGTCCCCAGCGTATGGCCAGCGCGCCCCATGTGAGGCCGCCGCCAAATCCGACCAGGACGATGACGTCATCGTCTTTGACGTTCCCTGCATCAATCTCATCGCAAAGGGCGATCGGGATGGATGCAGAGGAAGTGTTCCCGTAATTGTGGATCCGTTTCGACATCTTCTCAGGAGGAAGGCCCAGACGCTCCCGCGCCGCTTCCATGATCCGGATGTTGGCCTGGTGAGGAATCAGGTAATCAGCATCTTCCTTCGACAGTCCCGCCTTCTCCAAAACAGAGACTGCAGAATCTCCCATCTGGCGGACGGCAAACTTAAAGACTTCTCTTCCGTTCATCTTGATATACTCGTCCTGGTAAAGGTGCTTGCCGCCTGATCCGTCCGCGCCCAATTCGAACGACAGAATTCCGCGGCCCTCGCCGACTTTCCCGATGACAGCGGCTCCTGCGCCGTCTCCGAACAGGACAGCCGTATTGCGGTCTTCCCAATCGGTGATTTTTGAGAGCTTTTCCACACCCACGACCAGAATATAATCATAAACGCCGTTCTGGATGAACTGCTGTGCCGTTACAACACTGTACATAAAACCTGCACATGCAGCAGACTGGTCCATCGCACCGGCATTGTTTGCACCCAGGCGTTCCTGAATCTGCGTGGCCACACTCGGGAACGGCCGGTCCGGCGTGACAGTCGCCACAATGATGAGCCCCAGCTGATCAGCCGTAATGCCGGCATCCTTTAGTGCCGCTTCAGCCGCACGGAAGGCCAGCTCCGATGTATCCTGACTGTCAGGAGCGATTCTGCGTTCTTGGATGCCTGTCCTAGTGCGGATCCATTCATCGGACGTATCCAGGCGTTTCTCCAGATCTCCATTTGTGACCACCTGTTCCGGGACATACTTCCCGATTCCGATCATCCCAACGCCCATATTGCAACCCCTTTTCTTATCATCTTCTATTAGTACCTGGTGTTAATTTAACATACATGAACGTTCTTTGACAACTTGCCGATAGCATCTTATTTTGGTGAAAAATGTGGCAATGGCCGCTTTTGCAATGTAGGGACGCTGTGGTATGATGGATTCGGATATTTCCGCTCAGAGGTGAATTTTATGCAATTTATCGTGACATTTTTCTGGTCGTTCCTGCTTATTTCGCTCCTGAATTACGTTGTCAGTTCCGTCAATGCGGTTCCTTTCGACTTTGCGCTTGGAGCGATCGTTTCTGTCGTATTCGCGGTTATGCTTTTCATCATGTCCATGATCTTGCCGGAAGAACCGGTGCCGGACTACGAGTGAAACATAAAGAACCGTTCCCTTTGATGGGAACGGTTTTTTGTATTTTGACTTTGATTGTTACGCCTTTTCAATGCGTACCCTGCCGTCATCCAGTACGGCCCGGATTGTGTCGCCTTCCCTGAAACCGCCCCGGATGAGCCCGAGCGCGACTGCAGTTTCGACATGGCGCTGGATAAAACGCTTGAGCGGACGCGCGCCAAATTCGGCGTCCGTTCCTTCTTCCACGATCCATTCCGCAATCCCGTCACCAAATTCAAGACGGATTCCCTGTGTGGCGACACGGTCTGCCAGGTCACTCATCATCTTTCTTGCGATTTTCAGGAAAGCACCACTCTTCAGCGAATTGAAGATGACGATATCGTCCATACGGTTGATGAGTTCAGGCTTGAAGTGTTTTTTCAGCTCAGCCATTACGACGTCCTCGATTGCATGGTCCTCGACTCCTTCCATTTGGAGAAGAAGCGAAGAGCCGATGTTCGAAGTCATGATGATAATCGTGTTTGAAAAGTCAACATTTCTTCCCTGGCTGTCCGTGATGCGGCCGTCATCCAGCGCCTGTAGCAGGATGTTTGAAACATCGGGGTGGGCCTTCTCGATCTCGTCGAGAAGCACGACGGAATACGGATTTCGTCTGACGGCTTCCGTCAGCTGCCCGCCTTCTTCAAAACCGACATATCCTGGAGGCGCGCCGACGAGCCTGGAGACGGAGTGCTTCTCCATGTACTCGGACATATCAATCCGTATAAAGTGGTCCTCCGAGTCAAACAGCGTTGCCGCAATGGTCTTGGCAAGCTCTGTTTTCCCGACACCGGTCGGTCCGAGGAACAGGAATGAGCCAATCGGGCGGTGAGGATCCTTGATGCCGGCCCTGGCCCGCCAGATGGCTTCCGTGACAAGGCGGACCGCGTCATCCTGTCCGATGACCCGCTTCTCAAGCGTTTCATGCAGCCTGAGAAGCTTCTCCCGTTCCCCCTCCACCAGTTTCGATACAGGGATGCCCGTCCAGCGCGCCACGATGTCTGCAATCTCTTCTTCTGTGACTTCCTCGCGCAGAAGCCGGTTCTCGGAAGCGGTCAGCGGTGCTTCCAGCTCGTGCAGTTCCTTCTCAGCCTGAGGGATGCGGCCGTGACGCAATTCTGCCGCACGGTTCAGGTCATAGCGGTTTTCCGCGTCTTCCAGCTCGCGCCGGTAACGGTCCAGTTCCTCCCGTTTCGCCTGGACGGTGCGGATGGCCTCTTTCTCTTTTTCCCACTGCTCCCGCATGTCTTCAGTTGAGCTCCTGAGTTCGTGAAGTTCCGTCCGGATATCTTCCAGGCGCGCCTTGCTCCGGTCGTCCTTTTCCATCATCAGCGCCTGTTCTTCGATCTCCAGCTGCATGATCCGACGGGTCACTTCGTCTAGTTCCTGAGGCATGGAGTCAATTTCAGTCCGGATCAGCGCACTTGCCTCATCGACAAGGTCGATCGCCTTGTCCGGCAGGAACCGCTCCGTGATATACCGATCCGACAGCGTGGCGGCTGCAACAAGTGCACGGTCATGGATCCGCACGCCATGATGGAGCTCAAAGCGCTCCTTCAGACCTCTGAGGATCGAGATGGTATCTTCCACATCCGGTTCCTGGACGAGCACCTGCTGGAACCGGCGCTCCAATGCCGCATCCTTCTCGATGTAGAGCCGGTATTCGTCCAGCGTTGTCGCCCCGATCAGGTGGAGCTCTCCACGGGCCAGCATCGGTTTCAGCATATTGCCTGCATCCATAGAGCCTTCCGTCCTGCCCGCGCCGACGATTGTATGGAGCTCATCAATAAAGAGGATAATCTCTCCGTCGCTGTCTTTGACCTGCTTGAGGACAGCCTTCATCCGTTCCTCGAATTCACCGCGATACTTGGCACCAGCTATCAGAGAACTCATATCCAGCTCATAAAGCTGGCGGTCCTTGAGCCCTTCCGGCACATCTTTTTTCACGATGCGCTGGGCAAGTCCTTCGACGATCGCCGTCTTCCCGACACCGGGCTCCCCGATCAGGACAGGGTTATTTTTCGTCTTCCTCGATAGAATCCTGACCACGTCCCGGATTTCCTGGTCCCGGCCGATGATCGGATCCATCTTTCCTGCCTTTACATCATCAATCAGATTTCGCCCATACTTTTCAAGAGGCCTGCGCTGATCTTCCTCCTGCATGTTCATCTGCATCTTCGATTCCCCCCACACCTCTAGTTGACCTTACTTGACTTTGACCTTATTTGACTATACTCATTATATTGTATTCCCTTCACGCGGTAAAGTGAAACGGGCCGGCAAAAAACAGAAAAAGCCGCATGGCCCATACAGGCCATGCGGCGGGTTGCTGCTATTTATTAGCGTACGCCAAGCGCGATTTTCGCGTAGCGCGACATCATATCCTTCGACCATGGCGGGCTCCAGATGATGTTGACTTCCGTTTCCTTGACCTCAGGCAGTTCGGCCAATTCTCGCTTGACGTTATCAACGATCATCGGACCCATCGGGCAGCCCAACGACGTCAGCGTCATCGTCACATCCACCTTGCCGGCATCATCCATGTCCACGTCATAGACGAGGCCCAAGTTCACGATATCAATGCCGAGCTCGGGGTCGATGACGTTCTCGAGCGCGCCCATGATGCTGTCTTTCATCTCCTGATCCATCATGATTCCCCTTCCGTTCTTTGCTGTCTCCATCATATCAGACCGCTGCATCATCATTCAAATAGGTTGCAAGCCAGTCCGCGCATTCCAGCATTCCTGTCCTGGAAACGGCATGTCCGGCCTGGCGTTCAAAGCGGTATTTCAGCTTTTCAGGCGCTTCCTGATAGTCTTCCCGGATCGCCTCGACAAAATTCCTTGTCGGCTTGAACGGAACCGTTTCATCCTGCTCGCCGTGCCAGAAATACACCGGCCTTCCGCCAAGCGCTTTCCGATCCTTTGTCAGGTCGAAAACTGCGAGCGTATCGAAAAGCTTCCGCCGTTCCTCCGCCGTCAGCGGGATTTCAAATCCTTTTGACTCATATTGGGCCATCTGGGCTTTTGCCAGATTCACGTAACCCGGTGTGCCCATCATGACTGACGCGCAATCGATCCAGCTATAGGCCTTCAGGCAGCCTAGCGTCTCGATTCCGCCCATCGATGTCCCTGCAAGTCCGATTTTCCCGGCATCCGGGAAGCGGCGGCCGATTTCTTCCTTAAGAGTACCGACTTCTTCGATGCTTGTCAGCACGATTTCCCAGAACCGGAGGCTCAGCTGGACCTCGTCAAGCCCTTCCTCCCTCTCTCCGTGGAGATGGGCTTCAGGAAGGATGACGCGAAGTCCGCGCTTGGCCATATTGTATGCATAATGCAAATTGTGCTCCTTGGCACTTGTGAAACCGTGAAGGAATATGGCAATCGGGGAGGATTCCCCGCCCGTTTCGGGGTATATATGCAGGAGCGGGATGCCCGCCCACCGTTCTTCTCTGATCTCCATTACAGCACTTCCTATTTTTTCTTTTCATCGTATCAGACAGATCGGGAAAACAAAAACAGAACGGCTGCAAGCCTGATTCATGGGCTATTTTTGACTTAGCCTCCATATGGGGGCTAAACTCAGTCTTAAGGGGGAGATCGAACATGAAACAGCACCTGATCGTACTAGACTTGGACGGCACCCTGCTGACCGATGAAAAAGTCATTTCCAAAAAGACGGAACAGACACTGAAGGCTGCCCGAGAAGCCGGCCACCAGGTCATGATTGCAACGGGACGACCGTATCGTGCCAGCGAGCCCTACTACCGGCAGCTGAACCTGGACGTTCCGATCGTCAACTTCAACGGGGCCTTTGTCCATCATCCGGATGACCGGAGCTGGAAAACGTTCCATGAGCCGATCAGTCTGCCGGTCGTCAGCGAGGTTGTCGAAGCGCTGCAGGATTTTAATGTCCATAATGTTGTGGCGGAAGTGATGGATGACGTCTATGTCCACCGGCATGACGAGAAACTGCTGAACATTTTCACGATGGGCGATCCATCGGTGACTGTCGGTGACCTACGCTCCTATCTGACCGACAACCCGACAAGTCTTCTGATCCATCCAGAACTCGAAGACCAGGAAAAGATCCGCCGCCACCTTGCGGAAGTCCATGCGGAAGTCATCGACCACCGCCGCTGGGGCGCACCTTGGCATGTCATCGAAGTGATCCGTCATGGCCTCAACAAAGCGGTCGGCATCTCGAAAGTCTCTGAATGGCTGAACATCCCGCAGGAGCGGATCATCGCTTTCGGAGATGAGGACAACGACTATGAAATGATCGAATTCGCCGGCACGGGGGTTGCCATGGGCAATGCCATCAACGGTCTGAAGTCTATCGCGGATGAAGTGACCGGCACGAACAATGAGGATGGCATCGCCACGGTCCTCGAAGAGCGTCTGAATCTGCGGCTGGAAAGCAAGATTTAAGGAGGAAGAATGATGAAACTGTTCACAGACAGCGGATCCGATTTGCCGCTTTCATTCTTTGAGGAACATGATGTAACCCTCCTCCCCCTCCGCGTGGAGATCGGCGGAGACAGTTATGATGACATATCGGAAATCGATTCTTCCACGATCTTCAGAAGGATCCGGAACGGGGAACGCCCAAAAACTTCCCAGGTTTCACCGGAACTGTTCACGAGAAGATGGAAGGAACTGGCGGAGTCCGGTGAAGAAGGACTTTATATCGCCTTCTCCTCCGAACTGTCCGGTACATACAGCACAGGGGTCGTCATCCGTGACCAAGTGATGGAAGACTATCCTGGACTCGATTTGGTCATCATCGACACGAAAGGTGCCTCGCTCGGACAGGGTCTGCTCGTCCAGGAAGCCATGCGGATGCGGGATGCCGGCAAAACCCGGGATGAAATCTCGGAAGCGATCCGCGCCATGGCGGACCGGGTCGTCCACCTGTTCACCGTGGAAGACCTTGACTACCTTGCCAAGGGCGGCAGGCTGTCCAAGGCAAGCGCGTTTATCGGCGGTTTGCTGAACATCAAGCCGCTCCTCCATGTCGAGGACGGCAGGCTTGTGCCAATCGAGAAATACCGGGGACGAAAGAAAGTGTTTCAGAGAATGATCGGTCTCATGGAAGAAAGGGGCGGCAGCTTTACCGGTCAGCATGTGGCCATCAGCCACGGAGATGACGAGGAAGCTGCACTCACCCTGAAAAGGATGATCGAGGAGGCTCACCGCCCGGAATCGGTCGGGATTTACCAGATCGGCTCCGCAATCGGCTCGCATGCCGGACCGGGCACCATCGCCCTGTTCTTCCTCGGGCCCGACTCGGATTAAAAAGCCAGAAAGGATGATTGCATGAAAATCGTCGTCATCGGGGCGGTCGCCGGAGGGGCGACCGTTTCTTCTCAAATCCGGCGATTTCTGCCCGATGCGGATATCACGCTGATCGGGAAAGATTCGGAGCTTGGGTTTGGCACATGCGGAATGCCATACGTCCTGGGTGGAGTGATCGACAGCGCGGATAAGCTTGTACACGCAACCCCGGAAGGATTCGGGGAGAAGAAATCCATTGACGTGCGCCTCCTCCATGAAGCCACAAAAATCGACCGGGCTGCAAAGGAAGTACACGTCTGCAATATCGAGACAGGCACAACGGACATCCTGCCGTATGACAAACTCGTGCTTTCTCCCGGCGGCCGCGCCCGCAAGCCGGCCGTGCCGGGGAAGCCGGGCATTCCTCTGTTCACGCTCCGCCATTTCGGCGATTTGGAGCAATTCGGATCCTTCCTTGATGAACAAAAGCCTGCCTCTTGCGTGGTCGTAGGCGGCGGCTTCATCGGAGTGGAACTCGCGGAGAACTTCCGTCACCGCGGCATTGAGACAGCTCTTGTCGAGCACAATGAGCATGTCATGCCAATCGGGGATGAGGACATGTCGGAGCTGCTCAAGGAAGAGATGGAGCGGAACGGCGTCACCCTCCATCTCGGGCGCGAGCTCAAGATGATTGAAGACAGAACCGTCACACTGGATGACGGGACCCACATGGAGGCGGACTTTATCGCCACCGCCGTCGGACTGGAGCCGAATACCCTGCTGGCCAAAGAAGCAGGACTCGAGATCGGGCCGACCGGAGGGATTGCGACCGACCCGTTCATGAGGACGAACGATCCGGACATCTATGCAATCGGTGACGCGGCTGAAGGCCGGGACTGGTTTACCGGCAAGCCGAAAAGAGTACCGCTTTCCTGGCCTGCACACCGTGCTGCTTTCATCGTCGCGAATCATCTGGCAGGCGGGAACACGGAAATGGACGGGCTTCTCGGCACATCGATTACAAAACTGTTTTCCCTCACTGCAGGGATGACCGGCATGACCGAAAAAATGCTTAAAAAAGAAGGCATGAACTACGAGACCGTCATACACAAAAGCCGTTCGAATGCAGGCTACTATCCGGACAGCGGCAAACTCGTCCTGAAAGTCCACTATGACCCGGACACCCGGGCCATCTACGGCGCTCAGGCAGTCGGTGAAAAAGGCGCAGACAAACGCATCGATGTGATTGCGACCGCAATCCGGGGCCGTCTCACCGTCGACGACCTGTCCGCAATCGAGACGGCCTATGCCCCGCCATATGGCTCACCGAAAGATCCCGTCAATATGATCGGGTACCGGGCGATGAAATCCGCCACCGAAGAATAAAAACAAGACCGCCGTCCAATCTGAACTGCACCCGGTCAAGCAGACAGAGGAAATAAGTAAAATTGATTAAGCGGCTTCAGTCCTGTATTCAATGGGACTGAGGCCGTTTAGTCGTTCCTGAAGACGGTCGTGGTTATAAAAACGGATATATGCATCAACGGCGTTCTTAAGCTCATCAAACGATTGATATGTACTCAAATAATACTCTTCGCATTTTAAGGCAGCCCAAAAAGACTCCATCGGCGAATTGTCGATGCATCGGCCAACCCTGGACATGCTTTGCGTGATGCCAGCCTGATCTAGTTTGATCTTGAATTGCCTGCTGGTGTATTGGAATCCACGGTCACTGTGGAGAATCGGCTGGGCACCTGGTTCAGCCCGCAGGGCTTGATCCAATGTCTCGAATACCAATGCATTGTTGTTGGAACGGCCCAGGACATAAGAAACGATGGAACCGTCATGGAGGTCACGGATTGCACTCAGGTATGCCTTGGATTCAACACCGTACTTGAACTCCGTGACGTCCGTGACCCATTTCTGATTGGGCTTGTCCGCAAGAAATTCCCGGTTCAGAATGTTCTCCGCCACGTGTTGCGGAGTGGATAGAAAATAGCGTTTCTTTTTACGGCGGATGACCGATTGGATTCCACCAAGTCTCATCAGGCGGTATACCCGCTTGTGATTGAATTTGCGGCCATGCCTGCGTTCAAGTACCATCTTCATTCGGCGGTATCCGTAGATGCCTTTGCGCTCCTTGTGAATCTCCCGGATGTCTGTAAGGAGTTCCTGGTTCAATTGCTCTTCTTCCGTGGGAACTCGGTTCAGCCATTGATAGTAGGAAGATCGGCCAATGCCAGCGAGTTCACACAATAATTCAATGGGATGTCCTTCCGACTCATGGACCTCGCGGATAGCCAGATAACAGTTTTCCTGCCGGACCCCGCTTAGAAACGCCTCCTTTCGATTTCGTCCAACTTTTTTAGGAGTGCATTCTGAGCCCGAAGGCGCTCATTCTCCTTCTCAATCCGCTTGATCTCCAACTTCAGACGCTCCTCGCTGGTCAGCTCTTCGTCTGCCTTTTTGCGTCCGCGTCCGTCCTTCAGTGCCTCTTCCTGGCCTTCTTCGTATTTCTTCACCCACTGGTAGACCTGATTATAGGAAACCTTGTAGGTTTCGGCTGTTCCCTGATAGTCCTTGCCGGATGCGATACATTGCTGGGCAATCTCAACCCGCTCTTTTAAGGTCGTCTTCCTTCCCTTGGTCATGGGATCCCTCCGTTCCTTAAGTCCCTTGGGGACTTCTCCATGACCATTATACTTTTTCAGCCAATCCCTCAAAACAGAACGGTCGCTGATACTGTATTTGATAACAATTTCACTGGGTGTCAGTCGACCGCTTAAGTAATCCTTAATTGCCGAGAGCTTCAGTTCCTTTGAATAAGAATTCCATCTCGAACGGGGCTTAAGACCGGTTTCTCCAAACGATTTATATAGGATTAGCCACTGTTTTAATGTGCTTTCTGACAATCCAAATTGCCGGCAGAGTCGGGCTTTCGAGATTCCACTCTCATAAGCTCGGATGACCTTCATCTTTTCTTCAAGAGAATATCCTTTGTAAGCCATAGGAAAAGCTCCCTCCAAAGTAAACAGAGTTTTGTTTTTTCCTCTGTCTGCTTTGAAGGGAGCATATCA
>NZ_QUZH01000018.1 GCF_009761675.1 Bhargavaea sp. CC-171006 | reverse complement strand
TGAACCGAACCCTATAAAGCGGACAGCTTAATAAAAGACCCTGCTTATGCGGCGATGAGATGACTCCGGTATTGTGCCGGAGTCATCTTTTTTAGATTCCATTGATATCGGTGGTTGTTGTACTCGTAAACATACTCATCCACCAGTAGTTTGAGCTCATCGAAGGTTTGGCATTGCCTGTAGTCAATTTCATCTTTCATATGACCGAAGAAGGATTCCATCGGCGCATTGTCCCAACAATTTCCCTTTCGGGACATTGATTGTTTGATGTTCAGGTCCTTGATGCGTTTCTGATACTCGGGATGGGTGTAGTGGAACCCTTGGTCTGAATGAAGGACGATTTCCGGATGAAGATTCTCTCCAAGAGCTCCTTCAAGCTTGTCCAGCGTCCGGTAGACGATTGGCATGGAAAGGCTGGTCGTCAGTTCATGGACGAGGATTTCCTTGGTCGCCGCATCCTTTATCGTGGAAAGGTAGGCTGGCTGGCCTTTGCCGTGATACAGATAGGTAATATCAGTCAGGAGGACCTTGCCCGGCTCATCCTGTTGGAACTCACGATTCAGGTGATTAGACACCGTACGGTGTTCCTGCGTCGCCTTCGCCATCTTCCTGTAGGGATGGGCTCTCCGGATTCTGGCATGAAGGCCGAAGAGGCCAGTGAGGCGAAGGATTTTCTTGTGGTTCATGACTACGCCATATTCATTCCTCAAAATCATATGTAGGGTGCGGTATCCTGCTTTCCCTTTCTTCCGTTCCTGGATCTCGATCAGTAGAAGGGCATCCTCATAATCCGCCTCCGCACGGAGGTCGCGTGAATCACGGCGGATCAGCCATTCATAGTAACCCTGACGGCGGACTCCCGCGACCCTGCATAGATAGGCGACGGCTCTCTTGAGCCCAAACGTCCGGATCACTTCTTCAATCAATGCATATTTCTCTCCCGGTGTAAGCCTTACTTCCTCAGCCTCCTCTCGGCTGCCTCTAACTTTTTTAACAATTCCAGTTCAGCCTCTAGATACTTGATCTTAGCCTGTGCCTTTTTCAGTTGTTCTTCCGCAGACAGATCTCGTGTTACCGGCCGGCCAGTGCTTCCGCGGCCCCGACGCTCAGACAACAGTCCTTCCTCGCCAAGGGCGTCATACGATTTCCTCCATCGCTTTAGCGATTGTTTAGGTATATCCGTCCCAATCTGCTTGGGATCCAACCCTGCCTCCAGGAAGATTTCGTATGGCGTCTTGCCTTCCTGATAGGCCTTCACGGCGTTCAATTTAAATTCAGGCGAGTATTGTATGGTCTTATCCGTTACATGAAGGACATTGGGATTGTCCTCGAGAAGTCGGCGAATGGATTCATTGATAGGTTGGCGGCTCATTGAAAATCTCCTCCGTTCAACTTTGTGTTCAGTATAGCGGAGTTTTTGACCACGCAAAAACCCCGAACCGGGACTTTTTTAAAAGTGTCCGTAGTTCGGGGTTCAGTTCAACCGGCGGACGCCGGTGGCTTTATTTTTGATGTAGTGTTCGTTTCCTGGATGGAGCGAGGTACCACTGTCCCCATTGGGTAACCATTCTCAAGTGTAGCAGTAATTCAGAATTTCTTGCTTCTCACACAGAAACTTCGTATTGATACTGCACTAAACCAATTTCATTCGCATAGAGCGCAGCTTGTGTTCGATCGCTGAGCTCCAACTTAGCGAGAATTTGGCTCACATGCTTTTTTACAGTATTTTCTGTTATGAAAAGTTCTTTTGCGATTTGCTTATTTGAATAACCTTTACCTAAAGTCTGTAATACTTCTTTCTCTTTAGAAGTTAACAACATCAAACGGTTATTGTCCGTTTGGGGCTTGTTCTGACTATGAAGCATCATGTCCATAATGGCGGGGTCGTAATATTTTCCGCCTCTATGAATGGCTTGCAGGGCATAAACGAATTCTTCAGGGTACGCACCAAGTGAAATATATCCTTCAACTTTGGTTTCGGTGGTTATGGGGGGGAGCGATGGTATTGTGCCTTTTAAAGGAATAAGAACTGCAAATTTGCATGAACATCCGGATTCTCTTACCTCGGCAATTAGATCAAATCCGTTCTCTTTTCCTAAGTGCATGTCTACAATCGCCAAATCCGGTTTTTCCTTTTGAATCAGGTCCAGTGCTTCTTGTTTGTTTGTTGCTTCTCCTTTTATATCCATCTGCTCCTGCAGAGATAGGATTGAACGAAGGCCTTTCCTTACAAGAGTCTGATCATCCACCAATACAATTTTCATCAACGTAAAGCCCCCTTACTCAGATAGAAGAACACCGGCCGTAAGCTATTTGGGAATAATCGACAGCAACAACATTCAAAATCTCTAAGATGAGTAAAGCTTCCTATTTGTCCGAGTATCTTAAGTACTGCAATTGTAGTAGGGACAAATATACTATGTATGGATATATTAGCAAAAAGTGTCATGGGTGGAATGGTGCTTATGTGCCATAATTATTCGCCATCAGAGGGGTTCAAAATTATCCGATAGAGGGGCGAGCAACCGAAGCCCGTTCTTTATACTTAGCAATAGTTCCACTTGATTTAGCCAACCGGCGATAGATCAAAAGGAGGGGGTTGGGTCCTGGTTAAAAGTCACTCGTTTCATGGATCCGAGAGCAGGTAACTTTGAAATTTGAAACTGTGCAGCGCAATACAAGTTTTCCGGTGAAAAGGTAAAAATCTGGCCATGCAGAGAATCCGATGGTGCTTTAGGTTTACTTAAGTACTTGGATCAACCATTACATCGAAAAAGTCTTGAGACAACAACAACATTTCTGAGGAGGAATTCTAAATGGGTATTAAATCGAAACTTGGTATGGGTGCAGCAACGGGTGCTTTGGCGATTGCATTGATTGGCGGAGGAACGTTTGCTTACTTCAGCGACACTGAAGTGAATGCCAGCACGTTCGCAGCCGGTACGCTGGATATCAACATCCAAGGCAATGATACAGACAACGCAATCATTGATGTAAACAACCTGAAGCCAGGAGACACGATGCTGCGTACTTTCAAGCTGAATAATACCGGCAGCCTGGACGTGTCAAAAGTATTGCTGACTTCTTCTTATACAGTCGGTGATACAAACGGAAATAACGCAGGCGCGGATCTTGGAGAACATATTAAAGTAAAGTTTTTGGTTAACAATGACAAACGGACAGAGGTTGTTCATGAAACAACGCTTAAAAAGCTTTCCAGCACCGACGTTGTTGACCGAGATCTCTTGGGGTGGATTCTTGGCGGAGAAAATGATGGGCTAAGAGCCGGTACTACTGATACTCTCACAGTCCAATTTGAATTCGTTGACAACGGCAAAGACCAGAACGTCTTCCAAGGTGACTCTCTGAAGCTCAATTGGAAATTTGACGCGAAACAAACAAGTGGTTCCGCTAAGTGAGAAATTGTTAGGAGGGGAATTCTTCTCCTCCTTTCTTTCTATTTACTAGGTCCAAGTTCCTCCCTGTCATATCTATTTCTCAATACATAATTTACTTGTGTCTTGAGAAATGGGTATTTATCAGGATATTTGGGTGATGGAGGTAGAGCGAAGGTGAAGATAAAAAAAACCATTAATGGTAATTCGGAAAGTCATCATCTCTTCTTATATATAAAAACTGCCCTTATTATTTATCTACTGATTTTCGGATTAAGTTATATCACCTCCGACACTTCTGCGTCTTTCAGGAAGCAGGTAGGTTGGTCGGAGTCTGTCTCTTTTGGTGAGTGGGCTGAGGATGAGGAGCCGGTTGAGGAGGACGTGGATGAACAGGAAGAGGAAGAAAACGCAGATCAGGAAAAAGAAGTAACAGAAAACGAAGAAGTACCAAAGGAAGAGCAGATGCCATCGGATGAATCTGAGTCGGCACCTGAAGAAAATAAAACAGAAGGCAAAACGGAAACAGATCAGAAGCAAAAAGAACCGGGAACTGACAGCAAGAAAGACTCGGAAAAGCTGGAGGACACCCCTGAAAAACAGACCGAAGAAAAGAAGACGCCTGTGAAAGAGAAACCGGAGACTCCAACTTCTGAAAACAAGGCTCCGGAAGACGATCAGATAGAGAAAACAGAAGAAAAGCCGCAAGAAAATAACACAACGAAAGCAGAGGGGGATCTAAATGAACTCGAAAAAAGTGATGAAGTGGGTCAGTAATCTTGTCACAGCCGTATTAATGGTCCTGTTGATCGGGATGGGAGCTTTGGTCATGGTGACAAAGCTATCGGGAGAAGAACCCCAGGTGTTCGGCTATCAGATCAAAACCGTTCTTTCCGGATCAATGGAACCTGAAATCCTTACAGGCTCTGTAATCGCTGTGAAACTGGCAGAGAAGAAAGAGCATTTTAAGAAAGGCGACGTCATTACCTTCCAGACGGAAGAGAACATTCTGATCACGCACCGTGTGACAGAGGTTTTGGAAAGTGGACAATCTGTGATGTACCGGACAAAAGGAGACAATAACAACGCAGAGGACATGGAGCCGGTGCTTTCTCAGAACGTAGTGGCTGAGTATACCGGGAAGACCGTTCCTTATCTGGGGTACTTCCTCAGTTTCGCTCAGTCAAAGAATGGCGCTTTCCTGCTCTTGGTTCCCGGGTTTCTACTGCTCCTCTATTCGGCCTTTACCATTTGGCGGGCCATCTCACAAATTGAATTGCACCAGAAAAGACCGGAAGAGGCAACGAGCGAGAAGCAATGAAAAGCAATGTGACGCAGAGGGGAACTAGTTCTCCTCTGCGTTTTTCAATGTAATCACCGTCAATAATAATTATAGCGGGGCATTAAACGGGAACTGACTTGCCGGAAAGCCTTCTTGGGTATAGATGAGTAAAGTTATTACGGAAGGACTGAGACGCATGGGCAAAAATCAGCATGTCATCCCGGTGAAAGGCGGATGGGCAGTAAAAGCGGAAGGGGCTTCGGAGCCCACCCATACTGCTGGCACCCAGCAGGAAGCCTTTGAGATCGGGCGGGATATCGCCAAAAAGGAATGCTCTGAACTGCTCATCCATGGCGAAGACGGGAAGATTCGGGAAAGGAACACGTACGGAAAAGACCCTTATCCACCGGAAGGATAATGAAGAATCTCATAAAAAACAACGAGCCGCCGCTGCCCTCCAATTGGAGGCAACGGCGGCTTTTTAACTTTCTGCTCATCTGGGTTTGATGAAAATTGATACATAAGACCTTAACTCGAACAAACGAATTTTAAAATTTATTTCTTCTTTTAGGTCATAAATCCTCTATCTGTTTCATAGATATGGTATGTAGGGCCTTTTTTGCTCTATTGAAAAAAGAGTTTAAGAGATGATCCGTCACTCAGTGACGAAAGGAGGAGGGATTATGTCGAGATTAAAGGGGCTATCGGCTGTGCTGGCTGTGCTTTTGGTCCTGCAGCTGATGGTTCCGGTTTTCGGAAATCTCGCCGGATCGGCATCCGCCCAGTCGGATGATGCCGGACGAATCAAGATCGAGAAAACCTCACAGACCGCGGAAGCCATCCAATGGCGGGTGACGGTCAACGCGTCCGGTGCCGAACATGACGGCATCCAGACGAAAATCAGTTTCGGCGCGGGCCTATCCCCGGCTGGAATCACTAACACCGGAGAGGCCAAGGCTTCCCAAACCGGTGATGGCTATGAGGTCCAATCGCCGGCGGGCAGCGGCACGACTGCATTCAGCATCACCGCAGGAGTCACCGATCCCGGTGCCGCTTTCCATGAAGTAAAAGCAGTCGCCGCCTACACAGACGGAACCTTCAAGGCATTCGATCGGGCCGAGGCGATCAAGCCGGAGGTCAAGGAAGCGGAAAAACCTACTGAGAAAACGGCCGAAAAGCCTGCCGAGAAACAAGCGGCAAAAGCCGAGCAGCCGGTAAAGGAGAATTCCGAAAAGGCGGAGGAGCCTGCCAAGGAAGAGAACGCTGAACAGCCGGCCAAAGAAGAGGCCGTAAAGGAAACAGAAAAGCCGGTGGAACAGCAGGAGCCGCCTGCTGAAGAAACCGTTCCGGTCGAAAAGCCTGCGGAACAACCGGCGGAGGAGCCCTCCGGAAGTAATCCCACTCCTGAAACATCCGTAGAGCCAGAAGGCGGAGCGGAAGCACCGGTTGAAGAAGCGGCACCGGAAGATGATCCTTCTCCCGAAGCAAGCAAGACCAAGGAAGCTGCCGCCAAAACAGAAACCAACGTGGGCACCGCAGCGCCGGTAGCGGTAGAGGCGGACATGATGGCCCCGATGGCGATTGCGACACCCGGAGTCTATATGCCGGACCCGAACGCTATTGTTGTCCCAACGAGGCTGGAAGGAGTGTCTACAAACGCCCATACTTTGCCTCATCGCATGTGGATAACGGGAGATAAGGTCTATGTCGCTGTGAAGTCCACGCATGAACTCCAATATATGACCCTCAAAGGAGTCACGACGAGTATTGCAGACGTCTATAATGCCTGGGTTTCAATTAAGATTGGCGAAACAACTTACCCACCGGACGGGCTGAACGGCAACACAAACGATTCCCACTGGACCGTGTTCAAGTTCAATGCGTCTGATCTTTTCTTGCTGGATAACCAGAGCATTCCATTCTTCATTAAAGGTATCGGAGGCGGGCATGACGTTGGCGGCAATCTCACCGTCACCATTCCGACGGTAGCAGTGACCGGTAACAAAGTCTGGGTCGGCGGAACCGAACGGCCTGCCATCACGCTGCAGTTGATTGCTCAGGCACCAGGCGAGGCAAAGCGGACCCTTGGAACGAAGGTCGTCAATGGGACGGAAGATCCGGCCTGGACGCACACATGGACCGGCGTTCCTAAGTACAATCCATTTGGCAGTCCGTACACCTATACCATCGACGAAGCATCCGAACCGCCGAACTACAAGAAATCGCTCGACGGCCTGACGGTCACAAACACGTACGCTCCCGAACAACTACCGATCAACATAAACAAAGTGTGGATCGGTCCTGAGGGTGAGTCGGTCACGATCCGGCTGTTTGCAGATGGCAAAGATACCGGGAAGACGCTCACTCTCGACACAGCAAACAGCTGGGCCGGTTCGTTCACTGTGAACAAGCTTCATGATAAAACCGGCGAGCCGATTGCCTACACGGTCAGGGAAGATGCGGTTCCGGGATACACTACCCAACTGACCGGGTCGGCCGAAGCCGGGTTCACGTTCACGAATACGCACAATGGCACGGTCGACATCAATGTCGACAAGGTATGGGTCGGCCCTGCGGCGGATTCGGTCACGGTCAATCTCCTGGCAGATGGCAGTGCGACTGGCGACTCCCTTGTCCTCAATGAAGACAACAACTGGCGCGGTACGTTCGAAGGTCTCTGGAAGTACGATGCGGTAACCGGAGCGGAGATCGTCTACACCGTGGAAGAAGTTCCGGTACCGGGCTATTCCTCGGACGTAACGGGTTCACCGGATGCCGGCTTTACGATCACGAACACAAACGACGCGACAACAATCGTCGATGTCCGAAAAGAATGGGTCGGCCCAGAAGCGAGACCGGTCACGATCGAGCTTCTCGCGGACGGTGAGGAGACCGGTAAAACCGTCACCCTGAGCGAGGCAAACAACTGGTCTGGAACCTTCTCCGACCTCCGGAAGTACAATCCGGAAACCGGCGCGGCGATCAGTTACAGCGTGACGGAACCGGAAGTGCCGGAGCGGTACGAGGTTTCCTATAGCATCGGTGAAAACGGAGAGTTCGTCGTGACGAACACCGCGCTGACCGGCTCGCTCACCGTCACGAAAGTCGATGAAGCCGGCGACCCGCTTGCCGGAGCGGAATTCGAGCTTCGGGATCAGGATGGAAATGTCATCGGCACCGGAACGAGCGGGGAAGACGGGCTGATCAAATTCGAAGATCTCGACTGGGGCAGCTATTTGCTTGTCGAGACGAAAGCGCCAGAAGGCTACCGTCTCCTGGCTAAACCGATTGATATCGAAATCAGCGCGGACCAGCTGGACATCGAACGGACGGTCGAAAACACCCCGACCGACTGGGAACTCCCGGCCACCGGCGGCTTCGGCACGATTCCGTTCTATATGGTGGGCGTTCTGATGATGGCGGCGGCGATGTTCACGCTGCTGAAGAAAAAGAGAGTCAACAAGTGAGAGGAGAATGGAAATGAAGAAGGAAAAGAGAAAGTCCCTCCGCCTCTGGTCTGCGTTGCTGTTGTTCATGGCCCTACTGATCCCTCAGATGGCATTTGCCTACACGGTATCAGGTGACCCGCAAAACCCAAGCCTTACCATCCATAAATTCGAACAGGAGCCGGGGGCGGATGCCGGCGATGAAGGAGACGGCTCCCCTGGACAAAATGCCGAGGGTAAAGCGGTCTCAGGCGTTGAATACACCCTGAAAATGACGCATCGATATAACGCCGAGAAAGATGCCTGGGTAGAAGAAAGTGGCCCTGAAATCAAGGGTACGACAGGCGCCGACGGAACTGTCACGTTCACCAAAGCGGACGGCCTCGAACTCGGCCGCTATGAAGTGGACGAAACAAAGGGCCCTGAACACATTATCTTGAACCCGGAGTCCTTCGCAGTCGACATCCCGATGACAAACAAGGAAGGGACGGCGCTCAACTACGACGTCCACATCTATCCGAAAAACGAAACGATCCGCAAGAATGTAGAGCTGCGGAAAGTCGATGAAAATGGAGAGGCACTGGAAGGCGTCACATTCAAGCTTTACAACAAAGACGGCTCTCCGGCAGTAGATAATGAAAACCATGCAGTTCCTGAACTCACCACCAACAACGACGGCGTAATCAATGTCTCGGGGCTGGCAGCAGGCAAGTACTACTTCCAGGAAACCGCCGTTCCTTACGGCTACGCGCTGAACACAACAAAAATCGGATTCACTATTCAAAAGACCGGTGACAAAGGCCAGGATATCGAAGTCGTCTGGGACAATGTCAAGCGCTTTGCGGAAAACGGCACGGTCACCAACTACTTCATCCCGACGGTCGACAAGGATGCTGAAGGAGAGAAGCAGTTCGACATCGACCGAGACAAAGTGTACAGCTACAACATCACAATCGACACTCCTAAGAACATCGACCAATACGATGCGCTCATCGTGACCGATGAACTCGACGGCCGCCTGGCGTATGAAGGCAACTGGTCGGTAACGGGAGCCCCTGAAGGAAGTTTCACATTCAAGCAGGACGGCCAGAAACTCGAGTGGAAGGCAGATCCTTCGCAACTTACAGGCGGCGGGGAAATCGTCATCACCTTCGATGCGAAGATCAAGCCGGATGCTATGCTCACTCCGGGCGAAACCGGCATCCCGAACACCGTGACACTCGACTTCGACAACTCATTTGGCTGGAGAACGATCAACGATCCTACGGCGCCACCTGAAGATCCAGAAACTCCGCCAGTCGTTACACCGACACAAGGCGGAATCCAGGTCATCAAGGTCGACGCGTCTGACAATACGGTCGTCCTGTCCGGAGCGGAGTTCAAGCTCACGTCTGACGAAGCCGGCAAAAACATCATCGACACTTCCGCAATGGGCGATGTCGTCGAAGTGAACAACACCGTGTACAACGGCCTGCTCGAGAACCTGACGACAGACAATGACGGTAAGTTTGAAATCTCAGGCCTCACACCGGGCACGTACTATCTCCATGAGACAAAGGCACCGACATACACGGATGACGAGGGCAAGCTGAAATCCTATCGCCTTCTGACCAAGCCGATTGAAGTCGTTGTGGAGAACAGCCAGGACTACCGATCTTATGAGGTTGAAAACTCCAAGTCCGACTGGATCCTCCCGACAACCGGCGGTCTCGGAACCACACTCTTCTCGGCAATCGGTCTCCTGCTCATGATGAGCGCGACTGTGCTCTACATGCGCCGTCGCAAAGCTGATACAAACGAAGCGTAATGGAATGAAAGCGGGGGAGAATCTTTTCTCCCCCATTTGTTTTTATTGAAGGCCGGTCCATGGATGGGCATGTGTTCAATGAAAACGAACGACGAGTATTTAGGATAGGGTGGGGACATAATGAAGAAAAAGATGGCGCTTATCGCGATATTCCTGATCGGGCTTGGGGTGTTTGCCTATCCGATCGTCTCCAACCTCTTTTCGACCCAAGTGCACCAGACCGTTGTCCGCGAGTATGACGAGACGGTCAAGGGGATGACCGCCGAAGAGATCCGAACTGAGAAGGAGAAGGCGGACCGCCACAATGAGGAATTGGCCGGAGCGGATCACGAATTCATCGATCCATTTTCGGAACAGGAAGGATCCGGAGAAAATGAAGAAAGCCGCAGCTATTACGACGCCCTGAATATCGGGCCGGCGCTCGGCTACGTGGAGATCCCGAAAATCGGCGCTGATCTGCCCATCTATCATGGAACAAGTGAGGAAGTGCTGTCTCAGGGTGCCGGCCACCTCGAGCAATCATCGCTTCCGACCGGCAAACCCGGTACCCATACCGTCCTCACGGCACACCGCGGCCTGCCGACAGCGAAGATGTTCCGCCATCTGGACCAAATGGAGATCGGCGACAAGTTTTTTGTGAAAGTGCTTGATGAAACGATGGCGTACGAAGTCCAGCACATCGAGGCGGTGCTCCCCGATGAAACCGGCTGGCTGCAGATGAAGGAAGGCGAAGAGCTCGTCACGCTGCTGACGTGCGACCCGTACATGATCAACACGCACCGGCTGCTCGTCACCGGCAAGCGTGTGCCGTTTGAGCCGGAAGACGAGGAACAGATCGCCGCATTGGAAGAGGACCTCAAGTGGCAGATCTATGCGCTTGCCGCAATCGCCGTCCTCATTGCGGGGGGCATCATCTATCTGATCAGAAAGAAGGTGGCGAAACGTGAAAAAGTATAAGGGCATCATTCTGCTGTTCGCCGCCGGGTTTCTGATCATGGCCTATCCGCACATCGCACAGCTCGTGAACCGCCACCTTCAACAACAGCAGGCGGAGGATTTTAGGACTGCCCTCGACGGCATGCCCGATGCGGACATCACCGAACTCCTGGAGCGGGCCCGCCAGTACAACGATGAGATCCATGATGACCTGGACGGCCTGCGTGACCCATGGGGGGACCAACAGGCGCTCATGGTCTCCTACAATGAAACAATGGGTTTCGGTGACGACGATGCATTCGGCGCGCTTGAAATCCCAAAACTCAATCTCCATACACCGATCTACCTGGGTTCATCTGATGCCGTGCTCGATAAAGGAGTCGGTCAGGTTGAAGGTTCCTCGCTGCCGCTTGGCGGGGCCAGCACCCATACTGTACTCGCCGGACACCGTGGCATGTGGACGAAAACGATGTTCCGCCATTTGGACAAACTCCAGCCTGGCGACGTCTTCTACATCCATACGATGGATGGCAAGCTCACCTACCGGGTCACCTCCCAGCAGATCATCTATCCCGACGAGACCGACTCCCTCGAGATCCGGGAAGGCAAAGACCTCGCCACCCTCCTGACCTGCCACCCCTACCCGCAAAACTACCAGCGGCTTTTGGTGCACGCGGAGCGGGAACAATAAGAAATGAAGGACTACCGGCGCGGCAGTCCCTTTTAATTTGGAGGAAGGTTTCCGGTACCGGCCAGAAACCCTTCTTTAATTTAGGGGAGGTAGTGATTCAGGCGCAGATGGTGGTAACCCACAGGGTAGGAGGTGGTAACTGGGGAGGGGGTTCGTTGTGATTCGGAAGCGTTTGATGGAGATTCAACCAGGGCAGGATACGACTAGAACGCCACGTCCGCATAGCCCGATATAGATGGTAGAGGGACTGCCGATCCGGCAGTCCCATTTTAATTCCTATCTGGCAGTCCTCCGTGGTTTGGAGAACTTTTTCACGCAGAATATCAGAAGGAAAAGGAAGATGAAAATGGTGATATAGGATGCGAGAAGAACCCAGATTCCCATCCCGATGCCATCCGCAAACATCTCCGAGAAGTAGGAAGGGTTATTGAGTATCTTGGTGATGCATCTTAAAACGAAGATGGCTGCCGCCGCAAACACTGCTTCCTGAAACGTTTCCTTGATCATTGCTACACCTTCTTTCATGGGTGTTGTATGTATAGGGATATTAAACACCATATATATGGGAATTGGAAGGGGGTTCTAAAGAGCACTTACCCGCTTGAATGGGGATCAGAAGAGCCGGAGCGGAGGGACTGCCTGAACGGCAGTCCATTTTGTTGAAATGTGGGAATTTACCACGGATGGTGGTAACTCAGAGGGTAGGAGGTAGTAACTGGGGAGGGGGTTCGTAGTGATTCGAGAGCGTTTGGTGGGGATTCGCCACTGCTGGGAAACTAAATGGTCTCTAGGTTTTCGGCGCAGCCGAAAACCTTCCCTCCAAAGATCTTAAATTTAGAGTGGATTGGACGGGATCCGGCTTCGGCGGACAGTGGAGCACAGAGCAGAGGTGGAAGCTCGCTTATGAATGGTCGGGACTCGAGGGGGTATAGGTGGCAACTCAATCTCCTAATCAACGTATAAAGTGTCACTCTATTGGCCAAGCTCTCTATATATAAGAAAAGGGAGGGGTCAACTTGGCACAGAATATGTTGGAGATTACACAGGCGCAGTATTATTTTCTGGCGGTGGAATGGATGGAGACGTATCGGCCCAAGCCAGGTGATCGGGAATTGGCCATCCGTGAGCAGTTGCAGAGCCTGACGACGTATGACTTGGTCAACCTATATGCGAGTGCAGGTCCTGAAATGGTGAAAAACGCAGTCCGGGAAGAGCTCAATCACAGAATCATTCAACTGTCCAAATAGGCTTCCGGCCGCCCCGGAAGTCTTTTTCTATGCAGGAACCTCATACACCCCGCTGCCGTCCAATCTGTAAAGGTCGTCACAACTACCAGTTTTTTCACATTATATAGAGCCTTTTTCCTTAACATCGCTTATAATGTTAACAATGTTTACACTTTACTATTAGATAGACAGGGGAATGAGAAATGGAAGAGAATCGTAAGCGGCGCCGCAAAAAGCGGAAACGCCGGATCTGGCCATGGATTGTCGGGCCAATTGTTCTGATTCTGGTTGCGGTCGGTGTGTATGTAGCGATGGTATATAAAGATTTGACGAATACGCTCGATACGGTGCATGAACCGATTGAACGCGAAGCTTCTGAGAAGCGCGAAGCGCCTGTGAATCTGAATGAACAGGAGCCGTTCTCCGTACTCGTTCTCGGTGTCGATGAGCGGGAAGGGGACCGCGGCCGTTCGGATACGATGATTGTGCTCACCGTCAATCCTCAAGAAAAGACGACGAAGATGGTCAGCATCCCGCGGGATACATATACGGAAATCGTCGGCAGAGGAACGATGGACAAGCTGAACCACGCCTATGCGTTCGGCGGCATCGAGATGGCGATGGACAGCATGGAAAACCTGCTCGATATCCCGATTGATTATGTGGTCCAAGTGAATATGGAGAGTTTCAAGGACATTGTTGACGCGGTCGGTGGTGTCACCGTGCTGAACAATATGTCCTTCAAATCTGGCGAGTACACCTTCCCTGAAGGGCCGGTTGAACTGAACGGGGAAGAGGCGCTTGCCTACGTGCGGATGCGGAAGCAGGACCCGAATGGCGACTTCGGCCGCCAGGACCGCCAGAAAGATGTCATCATGGGTGTCATCAAGCAGGGGGCTTCCGCCAACAGCCTCCTGAACTACCAGAGCATTTTCGGAGCGGTCGGCAAAAACATCCGCACTAACATGACGATGGATGAGATGCTCGGCCTCCAGGACTACCGAGGGGCAATCGGCAAAGTTGACCAGTTGTATGTGGAAAAAGGCGAGGGCCAGAAGATCGACGGCATCTGGTACTATATGATGAATGAAGAAGAATTGAATGCCATCTCGTCTGAGCTTAAGCAGCATCTGGGAATTTAAGAAATGATGGACCGGCCTCCGCTAATGGAGGCCGGTCCGGTTTTTGGAACGTTAGGGAGGGAACGAACTTGTCCAACACCCCGAACCCGGGCGAAAGCCCTGAACAATTAACCGACGAGATACACCAAGCACCCAAAAGAAAACTGGCCATCGATCCATTCATCATGCTGCTGTTTGCGCTCATCATGCTGCAGACGTTCGGAGTGTTCAGCTCGTCGTTTCTGATAAATGTGGTCACGATCGGAGGTCTGCTGTTTTTGCTGAAGCCGATGGCGGTAGATGCGCCATTCCGGCCGTTTGCTGCCCGTGCTGAGATTCCACTGATTCTGCTGTTTGCCTGGAGCTACATTAGCACGTTGATTGCGGAGGATCCGGTTTTCTCGTTGCAGTATTACCTAAAAATCCTCTTTCCAACAGTGGCGCTTCTCTTGGGTACGCTCTATGTCCGCCGCCCAAAGCTGCTGTTAAATATCGTGATGGCCATACTTGCTGCAGTTGGAACCGCACATGCGTTGTACACCTTGATTGGCTGGGCATTTGGTGACAGGGCGGTCGAGGCGGGACGCTGGCTTGCTGTTGAAATCGGAACGTTTGTGATGGATCAGCGCCATATGGGTCCGCGTCTCACCGGCCTGACACACAATCCAAATACACTCGGTATCTGGGTGTTCTTTGCCCTGCTCGCGCTGCTTTATATGAAGCGGGAGCGGATCATCAAATTCTGGCTGTTTGTTCCGGGGGTGATTGTGAATGCTAGTGTTTTACTCCTTACGGAGTCGAGGGGATCGATGGTTGCGCTTGCCGCATCCGTCGTGTTCTACCTGGTCGTCACGACAGGCGTTCCGCAACGGCCAAAACTATCGAAAAACCGCCTGCTGATTTCCATTATTCCGCTTGGAGCCTTGCTGCTTATCGGCTGGTCTGCTGCGGAGCGGGTATCCGCTAGAATCGGCAGCGGTCTCAACGGGCGGGAATCAGCATGGTCGTTTATCTTGCAGTTGTCGCAGGAGCACCCCGTGATCGGGACCGGGTTCGGCATGTCAGGCACAGTGCTAAGAGAAGGCGGTATCGGAATCGGGCCGCACAGTTTCTATCTGAAGCTGCTTGCAGACACCGGATTTGTCGGACTCCATCTGTTTTTCCTGTTTCTTGGCATGCTTGCCGTGTTGGTTGTATGGCGTCTGCGTATCGGGGAGGAGCCGGCAACCGTGCTGTTTGTCGCGGCGTTTCTGGTCGCTCTACTGACACACCAGATTGTCGAGGACCAGTTGTTCCGCGTCCACCCGATCCATTATCTATTTGTCTTCCTTACGGCTCTCCTCATCAGAGGATTTAATATTGCAAAATCCACAAACCAAAAAGAAGCTGCCACCCGGTAAAGGGCGGGAGCTTCTTTTTGGTATCAAGACGCAATAAAGTATGATTTCAGGCTTTCAGCCCAAGCTTCGACACCTTGGTCGGTGGGCTCATACTGGTCATTCACATATTCCAGCATGTCATCGGAATCTACGTCCGGCCACTGATCCCAATGGTCGATGAACGGGATGTCTCGTGACTCGACAAATTGATGCAGAGAATTAATCTGGGTCAAATAATACTGCGGTTCATGGATTGGCTGGGGTGGTGTTATGAAGAATGCGGCGTCTTCGACTTCTTCAAGGGCTTGCCTCCTGACTTCGAGGGCGTCTTCCTGTTCGTCTTCGATGACGACCAGTCCATTGTTATTGAGTGTAAATGGCTCGTAGATAACCAGGTCATATCCTTTGTCCCAGTCGATGTCCCCAAAACTTTCATCCATGAATGCCTCCGATGTCCCATCGAACGTCTGGACATCGGTTTCGATCCAGCCGTCATAAGCTTCACTCAGTGCATCGGCCAGCTGATTGGCCGGCGCTTCGAAGGAACTGCTGCCGACGGCGAGCAACTGGACAGTCTTACCCTCGCCAAGCCGGCTCATCAGCATCTCAACTGTGCTTTCCGGGAGATTAGCTGTTAGACCCGTGAGTTCATCAGGGGATGGGCCGGCTGCTTTGTCTTCAGATTTTTTATCTTCTGTAGAGCCCTCAGCCTGATCAGTTTCATCTGCAGGCTGTTCCTGTTTGATCGGGCGGTTCACGGGCTCAGCGCCCGCTTCTTTTACTTTCGCGTTCCAGGACAGGTAACTGAAGGCGAGTAATGCGATACAGGCAATCAGTACCAGCACCGTAACAAGTCCTTTCTTCATAAAAGTTGGATCCTCCTTTCGCCATTTTGTTAACAGAATGTAAAAAAGCATGATTTCTCTCTCATTTTAGCAGATAGGTGAAATTATTGTCACAATTTGTGAGAATGGCATGATATACTGAGGAAGTTATAGACAATTTACCGACGAAAGAATGATAAAGGGGCACAAGTGAGAATGGAAGAAACCATCAGTCTACAGGACTTGTTTAAGACGCTGCGTAAGCGGATTTGGCTGATCGTCATGAGTACGGTTATCGCAGCCACAATCGCAGGAGTCATCAGTTTCCTCGTGATGACACCAATCTATCAGGCGTCCACGCAAATCCTGGTCAACCAGACGGAGCGGCAATCCGAGGCGTTCACGTCACAGGATATCCAGACGAACCTCCAATTAATTAATACATACAATGTCGTCATCAAAAGCCCTGCGATTCTGAACAAAGTGATCGATGAACTTGATCTAAGCGAGACAGCCGCATCGCTCAACTCGAAAGTCACCGTAAACAGTGAGCAGAACTCACAGGTGGTGACTGTGTCCGTACAGGACCCGAATCAGAAACAGGCAGTCGACATCGCAAACACCATTGCGAACGTTTTTGAGCAGGAAATTCCGCAGCTGATGAATGTGGACAACGTCAACATCCTTTCGCCTGCGGTCATGCCTGCCAATCCGTCTCCTGTAAAGCCGGATCCGATGCTGAACATGGCCATCGGAGCGGTAATCGGGCTCATGCTCGGTGTCGGTATCGCGTTCCTTCTCGAGTACTTGGATACTACAGTGAAGACGGAGGATGACATTGAGGACCTAACAGGCCTTCCAGTGATTGGCATGATTAGCCCGATTCCAGATTCCGAGGTTAATTTATCGAACGTTGTCCAAACGAGGAGAAGGAGGGGTTAACCGATGGCGAGACGAAAACAATCTTCCAAGAAACAGCTGGAACAGCGCGCGCGCAAATTGGTTGTCGCGGCGAACCCCAAGTCAGTTGTTTCCGAACAGTTCCGGACGCTCCGCTCAAACATCACGTTTTCTGCAGTTGATAGGGAACTGAAAACCATCCTGGTGACATCTGCGCTCCCGGGTGACGGAAAATCGACGATATCCGCAAACCTCGCAACCCTGTTTGCACAGGATGGCAAACGGGTGCTTTTCATCGATGCAGATATGAGAAAACCCACTGTCCAGTATACATTCAGCCTGACCAATGCGGCAGGACTCTCCACGGTTCTTACTCAGCAAAGACTGGCAGGTGAAGTGATCAGGGAATCGGAGATTTCTCCAAATCTCCATATCATGACAAGTGGGCCAATTCCACCGAATCCGGCTGAGTTGCTAGGATCTAGATCAATGACGGTCCTTATGAACGAGATGGCCCAGCAATATGATCTCATTGTCTTTGATGCGCCTCCCGTCCTGTCTGTGACAGACGCTCAGCTTCTTGCAAACAAAGTCGACGGAACCCTACTTGTGGTTAATACGGGTGTAACAGAAAAAGAAAACATTAAAAAAGCGAATGACCTGCTCGGGAATGCAAAGGCCCGCATCCTCGGTGCAGTCATGAATAACTTTGAGTTAGATAAGGATCACTACTATTACCAGTACTACGGAACAGAAGAGTAAGGGGCCTGCCCTCTTACTCTTTTCGTCTTTCCCGAAAGGAAGTTAGTCCTATGATTGATATGCATACTCATGTCTTGTTCGGTGTCGACGACGGTCCGGAAGAGATGTCTGGTTCCTTGAAGATGCTACGTCAGGCTGAAGAAGAAGGCATTACCGAAATCATTGCTACCTCCCATGCCTGCCATCCCCAATTCCACGTTGACGCCGACAGTGTCTATGACGGTGTCGGTCGGCTGCGGAAAGCGGCCGAAACGGAAGGCTTAGGGATCAAGCTCCATACCGGTCACGAGATCCGTCTAAACGGTAACCTCCCGGAACGTCTGGACTCAGGTGACCTACTTACACTGGCCGGATCAAAATACGTTATGCTGGAGCTTCCGAGCCAGGGAGTACCTGACTATACGGTCGGCGTCATTCAGTCCCTAATGAACCGTGGGCTGATTCCGGTCATCGCCCACCCGGAGCGTAACAAAGCTATTGTTGAAAAGCCCCAGCGGCTCTTCCGCCTCGTGAATCACGGCGCCTTGGCACAGGTTACCGCAGGTGCAGTGTGCGGCACATTCGGCTCGCGCATCAAAGATGCCGCACTCACGTTGATCGATTCCCACCTAGTACATTTCTACGGATCGGACGCCCATAACACTGAAAAGCGGGGCTTCCATTTTGATGAAGGTCTTTCCTATCTCGAGAAAAAGGGTCGTGCCGACATGGTTGATATCATGCTCGAGAACAACGCGCGAATTTTGGAGATGCGGGACCCGGTATTATTGGAGCCGGAAGACCCGAAAAGCAAGAAGAAGTGGTTTATATTTGGGTGAAGTGTCAATATTTGTCAGTTCAAAGGTTTCAATTTTATGGAAGTGTTAGTATAATGATCACTGGTAGAATAGTCTCGTAACTGTAAGAAAGGAGTTAGGTGTGTGACTCATCCAAAACGTCTGATGTTATTAGGGTTGATTGACTCCTGCATAGTCTTTTTCTCAATATATATCAGTTTCCTCATCCTGAACCCCAATATGAATGTGATTCAGTCAAAAACGCTCCTGGTAAGCGCACTAACAATCTTTATCGCCCATCATCTGACAGCAGCCTATTACGGGTTGTACCGCAAGGCCTGGGCATACGCATCTGTAGGTGAACTGAAGGCAATCTTTAAGGCTGTCACGATATCGATTGTAGCTATTGCGGTCGTACAGTTCATCGGCCTTGGAGATGTATACGTGCGTGCACTTGCAATCACATGGATGCTCCATATGCTCCTAATTGGCGGTTCACGCTTCATGTGGCGGATGTACCGTGATTCCATTACGAAAAGACTTAAGCTTGGCGGAAGACGTACTATGGTCGTTGGAGCAGGACAAGCCGGCACAATGGTTGTCCGCCAAATGAAGCAGAACCCGCAGAACGGTCTAATGCCTGTCCTTTTCGTCGATGACGATAAGACAAAGCAACATCTCGACATCTTCGGAGTAAATGTTGCCGGAGGATCGAGAGATATCCCGCACCTCGTAAAAGCTTACAACATTGAAAACATTGTCATCGCCATTCCATCAATGTCCAAGACAGAGATGGCGGATCTTACCAAGACCTGTGTCGACACCGGAGCCAGGACTCAAACAATTCCAATGATTGAAGATGTGATGACCGGAAAAGTTTCAGTTAATGATATCCGTGACGTAAAAATTGAGGATCTACTTGGTCGTGAAGAAGTTGAACTAGATATGAAAGCTATTGCGGACAAGTTAGAGAGCAAAACGATTCTTGTTACGGGCGCAGGCGGCTCGATCGGTTCGGAAATATGCCGCCAAGTCATGAAGTTTAAGCCTAGGAAACTTTTAATACTCGGTCATGGCGAAAACTCCATTTATTTGATTGACCGTGAACTACGTGGATTAAAACAATCCGAAACTGAAATTGTACCGATCATCGCAGATGTACAGGACAGGGATCGAATCTTTGATATAGTCGCCGAGTGCGCACCCGATGTCATTTATCACGCGGCTGCTCACAAGCATGTTCCACTTATGGAAGCAAACCCTTTTGAGGCGGTAAAGAACAATATATTTGGTACAAAAAACGTAGCGGAAGCCGCGGATACATTTGGAGTGGGGTATTTTGTCCTCGTATCTACAGATAAAGCAGTCAACCCACCGAACGTTATGGGTGCAACTAAACGGTTTGCTGAAATGATTGTGCAAAACCTTGCCCTAAATAGCAATACAAAATTTGCGGCTGTACGATTTGGAAATGTACTTGGTTCACGAGGTTCAGTAGTGCCGCTATTCAAACAACAAATAGCAAACGGAGGCCCGGTTACAATAACGGACCCACGTATGACTCGTTACTTTATGACGATTCCCGAAGCATCACGCCTCGTTATTCAAGCTGGCACGCTTGCAAAAGGAGGAGAAGTATTTGTTTTGGATATGGGGGAACCTGTAAAAATTATAGATCTTGCAACAAACCTTATTAAACTATCTGGTTTTGACATTGACGAAATTGGAATAGAGTACTCAGGAATACGTCCTGGGGAAAAATTGTACGAGGAACTTCTTGATCCTTCAGAGGTCCAAGAAGAACATATCTTTCCTAAAATTCACATAGGAAGAGCAACACCGATAGCATATACTGAACAACAATATATTTTGAGTAACATATTAACGTTTAGCGAAGAAGAATTAAGAGGAACCCTAATAGGTTTGGCAAACCGAAAAGTTCCTCAATCCCCACAATATCAGTGAAGAAGAGCAGAAACAGAAATTTTCAAAAGTAATAGAGAAATGACAGGGACTTAACAAATAAGGGGTTTCAAATGTCAAAAACCAATTTATTAAAGCCACAATATTCGTTGCTTCTCGTATTTTTCCCTCTTTATTTTTCCTCTAGTGGTATATACCAATCAGTTGTTTCGGAAACTGGTTTACATTTAGGGGAAACTGGATTGGTTTTTCCATTAAGTTTATTCGTTGGAATTTTATTTTTTTTATATTTACTCTTCCAAATTATACTTCTTAAAGAAATTAAGAAAGAGATATTTAATAACTTTGTAGTTAAACAAGCAACTTTTATTTTTTTGTTTGCTGCAATCTTGATGCTATGTGGAGTTTTTATAAATGGAAACTTTGCACCAATAATTAGAGGAGGGCAAATAATTTCAGGTGGAGTAGGTATTGTTATATCAGTTTATATATTTATATATAAACAAATAAACCCTAAAGTCTTCTTCGGGTACTTAGGATTATTTTTTGTATTAATTATGATATTAAACTATATATCGTCCTTCTTAACTATAGGTATATCGAGTTTCGGACCGTCTTTACAACCTTCAATATTCGGGGTAGGGATATATCAAAGTAGAGTTTATTACCCTTATATTGTTTCTTTAGTATGTTTTATGGGCTTACCTTTTCTTAAAGAAAAATTCAACAGATTTATCCCCTTGTATCTACTATTATTTGGTTTTTATATCTACTGTCTACAAGTAAGAGGTGCATTACTAAGCTTTCTAATTGTATTATTAGTCGCAATAATTTTCTATCTTGATATCCCTAATAAGATATTGATGATAGTTACAAGCATTTTCTTTGTATTAAGCCCGATAGGGGCATACGTATTTGATAACTTAGGAAGAATAGGGCAAATTGAAAAAATACAAGATCTAAATGGTAGAACAGAAATATGGAAAGATATCCTTCTAAATCTTGATTTAGTTTCCTTTTTCTTCGGAAGCTTTATGTTGGATAAAGATGGAGTAACTGCTCATAATCAATACTTGCAAAATCTTGATCTGGGCGGAGTTTTGTTGCTTACTCCATTAATTCTAATAATAACTTATATTTTTATTTGTCTATATAAATCCGTTGCTCTTAGAAATCAGGATTTGTCTTTTCTGTTTTTAGTATTTCTAATTGTGTTTTTAGTTGATCTAAACGTGAATGTTCCATTAAGCAATACAAATCCAGCAATAGTTTATTGGTTCTATTTATCCGGACTAATATATTATTTCAATAGATTTGTAAGAAAGAAGGAATGGTTAAAATAAGAAACTTCCTCATTGTTTCCTTAGAATTTTTAATGAGTTTAATTTTCTATCTACCGAGATACAAGTTGTTTAACCAGTTAAAAAGATTCTTTTTAATTTTAATGGGATCTAAAATAGGTAAGAATCCAACATTCTATCCTGGAGTCTGGATAATGCCCCCAAAAAATTTAATAGTGGGAGACCAGGTTGATTTCGCTAAGGATGTACAGATAACAACAGGTGGAAAAATAATAATAGGAGACAGAGTTTTAATAGGTTATGGAACTAAAATACTAAGTTCTAATCATAAAATACCAAGCGATAGGCAGAAAATATTTTATGCTGGTCACAAGCATGAACAAGTTACAATCGAAAGAGATGTTTGGATAGGAGCAAATTCAATAATATTACCGGGTGTACAAATTGGCGAAGGAGCAGTTATCGCTGCAGGATCAATAGTTACAAAAAACGTCAAACCTTTTACTATTGTTGCAGGGGTTCCTGCTAAACAAATTAAAGAAAGAGAATGACGATGGATAGAAATAAAATTTTTAATTTATTACTTGGTCTATTGTTTTCTACTTTTCTAGTTAAGATTCTTAACTTCTTTAAAGAAATACAAATTTCATATTTTTATGGAACTGGTGAGATAATCGATAAATATAATATTATTATGATTGCTCCTAGTATTGCCTTAAGTACAATAGCTCCAGCTTTCGGGTTAATATTGGTTTCTAGATATACAAATGGACAAAAATTGAATATACAAAAAAAGGAAATAATATTTTTCGTAGCTTCAGTAGTTTTACTATGTGTTATATCACTTATAACTAACTTTCAATCTGGAAATAGCTTTGATTGGCTGGTTAGTTTGGGGATTTCTATCTTGTTTCTATTTCAAGTAATTCTTGTTTATTATTTACACTGTTTTAATGAATTTAATAAGGGTTCATTTTCTTCTATGATACAAATAATGACGAATCTTATAGTTGTTGGATTCTCAATTGTGTTTAAGAGCTATTATATTCTATTGATAGGGTTGTTTTTGGGTATTATCCTTCAGTTATTATACTTAGTAGGTGTAATAAAAGTTAAAAATTATACCCCAAATATCGAAATAAAAACATTAAAAGAAGAAAGTTTCTTTCACTCTTTCTTTTCTGTTGTTTTAGGATATGGATTAATAGAAATATTAGTCTCAGCTCAAAAGTTCTTTGCAACTTATTACAATGAAGAAGGCTTGGTTTCTGCTATTAATTATTCTTATAAAGTTATGAACTTGCCAATATCAATATTATTATTTGCAGTACTATCGGTATTATTTCCTGTAATGACACGAACAAACGAGGGTAAATTACAGGAAATCACTAAAGGACTATTAAGTGGGATTTCCTTTGTTATGCTCCCCATTGCTATTCTCTTTTATTTCTTTGCAGAATTTATTATAAGTATTCTGTTTGAAAGAGGATCATTTAATATTGATAGTGTAATAGTAACAGGTCGACAATTAAAAGGATTTGCCCTACTACTACTACCGTTATCCTTATACTCTTCCCTATTAAGAGTAGTATTTGTTAAAAAGGAATGGAGTTATATTTACAAGAGTGGTGTAATAATTTTAACTTCAATAATTCTTTTTAACCTAATTTCTTTGTATATTCAAGATGTAACTTTATTCACTTTTACTATACCAATCGCCTTTTATTTAGGTATAACTATAAGTTTTTGGAAGGTGATTGCTTCTTCATTAGACAAGGATTTCTATAAATCATTGTTAGGTTCTATTGTAATGATTTTAACAATAATAGTTCTAAGTTACACAAACAGCAACCATTGGATTTCTATTGCATTGTCTCTAATTATTTATATAGGTAGCCAACTTGTTCTAAAAAATACTTTGTTTAAAAACCTAATTGGGAGGGTTAGAAGTTGAAAAATCTAATACAAAATTTAAGTACCGGGGATACAGTGCTATTAGATGTGCCTATTCCAGAATGCACGGATTATAACATATTAATTCGCTCAAGTGCATCAGTTGTTTCAGCGGGTACAGAAAGAATGTTGGTTGATTTCGGAAAATCGAATTATTTGCAGAAGGCTAGGCAACAACCTGAAAAAGTTAAACAAGTAATTGATAAGATAAAAACCGACGGAATTCAAACAACAATTCAGGCGGTTAAGTCCAAACTTGAGCAACCTATACCATTAGGTTATAGCAATGCCGGTACTGTGATAGCTGTAGGAAGTAAAGTAAGCAGGTTTAAAATAGGAGATAGAGTAATCTCTAATGGCCCACATGCTGAAGTAGTTTGTGTTCCTGAAAACTTATGCGCGAAAATACCTGAAAACGTAGAGTTTGATGAGGCCTCTTTTACAGTTATATCTTCTATTGGTCTCCAAGGAATTCGGTTAATTAAACCAACTTTAGGAGAAACGGTAGTTGTAACAGGATTGGGTTTAATCGGCTTAATTAGTGTGCAATTGTTAAAAGCTCAAGGTTGCAAAGTTATTGCTTCGGATTTTGATCCCAACAAAGTTGAGTTGGCAAAATCATTTGGAGCAGACGCTGTCAATGTTGGAAGTGGAATTGATATTGTGGATTATGTAATGTCTAAAACAAAAGGACGAGGTGCAGATGCAGTCTTGATTACTGCCTCTACTAAAAGTAATGACCCTGTTTCTCAGGCAGCTCGAATGTCACGCAAGCGCGGGCGAATAGTGCTAGTTGGTGTGACAGGTCTCGAACTCAACCGGTCTGAATTCTATGAGAAAGAGCTTACTTTCCAAGTATCTTGTTCGTACGGTCCGGGACGTTATGATCCGGAATACGAACAGAGGGGGCAAGATTATCCTATTGGTTTTGTACGTTGGACAGAACAACGTAATTTCGAAGCGATTCTTGATATGATGCACGAGAAAAAAATTGACGTTTCCTCTCTAGTTACACATCAATATAAATTTGCAGATGCAATAAATGCATATCAAACTTTATCAGAAGATAGGAACGCTATAGGGATTTTATTGAAATATGAAAAAACGGAAATTAATCCAGAAAAATCAAAGTCCGTTAATTTGAAAAGTCTTGAATATGAACCAATAACGGGAGATCCTGTTATTGGCGTAATTGGAGCAGGTAACTATACTAAACAAACTTTACTTCCGGCAATGAGCAGTTTATCTATCAATAAGCACACAATTGTTAGTAACGGAGGTATGAATAGTGTTGATGTTGGTCAAAAAAATGGTTTCTATCGGGCTTCGACAGATATAAAGCATGTTATTGGAGAACCAGACATTAATGCGATTTTTATCACAACTAGGCATGATAGCCATGCGCGTTACGTTGAAACGGGGCTTGACAATGGAAAGCATGTATTTGTTGAAAAACCATTATGTCTGACAAGAGAAGAATTGCATGATATTCAATCGATAAATCATCAGCAGATATTAATGGTTGGGTTTAATAGAAGATTCTCTCCACATACCGTAAAGATGAAAGAATTGCTCGAAACGGTCAGCCAGCCAAAGTCCATTATTATCACCGTCAATGCAGGAGAAATACCTGCAGACCATTGGACGCAGGATTTAGAAGTCGGTGGAGGAAGGATAATTGGTGAAGGGTGTCACTTTATTGATCTTGCCCGTTACTTGGCTGGAACTAAAATCACTTCTGTTCAGGCAGTAAAAATGGAAACGCCAGGGCATGAACGGTTAGAGGATAAAGTATCCATTCAAATGACCTTTCAAAATGGATCGATTGCTACAGTGTTATACCTTGCAAATGGTAATAAAGCATTCCCGAAGGAACGGGTAGAAGTGTTTGCTGGCGGAAAGATACTTACTCTAGATAATTTTAAAACACTCGAGGGCTATGGGTGGAAAGGTTTCAACAAGTTTAAGACAAAAGGGCAGGACAAAGGGCACGCAAATGGAGTAAAAGCTTTTCTTGAAGGGATTCGAACTGGTGTAGAACCGATCCCACTTGAAGAAATTTATGAAGTGACAGAGGCAACATTTGATGTTGTTGATCAGATTAGAGGTTGATGAGTTTTGAGGGCAAAACTTCAAGTCGTTCAGAATATGGGACTGTCATGGACACTGTTTCGAGCAAGGTATGAGTTAGAAAAGAAACTAGGTTTATTGAAAAGACAATTTCCTGCATTTACTTATGACAAATTCGATATAGAAACACATTTGACTATTTCGACATCTCAGTTGAAAGACAAAGTAAGGGAAGTTTTACAACGGTCGTTTCCTCAGCCAAATAAGAAGTTCTTTACTGCTGAGATTTATTCAAGATTAAACTTATCAAATGCTGTTATCCGTGCTGATCGAATGTTAGCGGGACAATATGAATATTTTTTTAAACATACTTATTATCAATCCAAATTAGATTGGCACTATAGTCCTTTTAAGGATAAACAATCGCCTAAGAATCTTCACTGGTCAGAAATTGGAGATCTCTCTAGTGATTTTGGGGATATCAAATGGATTTGGGAACAATCTAGATTTACCTGGGTATACACATTAGTAAGAGCTTATGAAATTTCTAAAGATGAGAAGTACGCAAACGCATTTTGGAATTCTTTCGAAGACTTCATTAAAAATAATTCACCTGAATTGGGTGCTAATTACAAGTGCGGGCAAGAAATGTCGCTTCGTATTATGGCTTGGATCTTTGGATTAAACGCGTTTATTGAGTCACCGACTACTTCTGATGAACGAATTACATTGATGATAAAAGCTATTTATCATCATGCCAATCATGTCGAAAAGCATTTTGACTTTGCTTTAAAGTCTGTTAAAAATAATCATTCTCTTTCTGAAGCTGCAGGAATGTACACGGTTGGGACTGTTTTTTCATTTTTCGATAAATCTCCTCTTTGGAAGAGAAAAGGTTTGAAGTATATCCAAAGTGAAGCTGAATGGCAAATCTATGATGATGGTTCTTATATCCAACACTCATTTAATTATCAACGATTGGCTATTCAGGATTTGACTTGGGTTCTTAGATTAGGACAGATAGCTGGTGATAAGTTCAATGATGACTTCCTGAAAAAATTTTCTGTTACAGTGCAATTTATGTTTCAAATGCAAGACATGGAATCAGGACGGCTGCCGAATTACGGCATGAACGATGGGGCATATATTCATCCACTAACTTCATGCGAGTATCTGGATCACCGGCCTGCTTTGCAGGCAGCTTGGCTAACATTGACCGGTCATCGCCTTTATAAAGACCGAAGAATAGATGAAATTGCTTTATGGTTAGGATTGGACACCGAAAGCCCCGTGAATGCTCCTATACAAGATTCCATCCATTATAGGGAAGGCGGATACGTAACAACTAGGAAGAACAACCAATTTGGAATGATCCGTTGTGCAACATATCGTCATCGCCCTGCACAGGCTGACATGCTACATCTTGATTTCTGGGATGGACCTTATAACCTTTTGGCCGATGCTGGAACATACTCGTATAACACGGATCAAGAAACGCTGCTATATTTTAATGGAACTGCCTCACATAATACAATTATGGTTAATGACGAAAATCAAATGAAGAAAGCTTCACGGTTTATTTGGTTAAATTGGACTAAATCTAAGGTGAACCGATTCGAAACAACCGACCAAACAACAGTTTTTGAAGGAGAACATTATGGTTATTCTCCAGTCGTTCACCGGCGCGCCCTGTTCCATGCAGATAATCTTCTGGTCGTTGTTGATGATTTAATTGGAAAGGTGGAGGAAACAGAAATCAAGCTGAATTGGTTGTTTGGTGTTCAAGCAGTCAGAGAAAGTGAGGAAGGGTGGTCAGTAGATCTCCCAAATCATTCTGAATGGGAAATGAGAATTATTGGAGACGGTATCTCTTCAACGCTATATAAAGGATCTGAATCACCAAAGGCAGGCTGGAGGTCACTGTATTATAGCCATAAAGAGGCTTTTCCACAACTTGTTACAAATAAGATTATTAAAGGTCCGGATCGTATTATTACGTTATTTAGGAAAGATCGTAGCCCAATAACTAAAATTAACGAAACTACTTTAGAGTTAGACCGCTGGAAGCTGACCTTAAACCCTATTGGGTCAGCTCAAGTGTTTAACTCCTGGGAGATGCAGTGATGAAGATTTTGGTGCTCCATCAATATTTCTTAGGGAAGGAAGATCCAGGGGGGTCCAGATTCAATCAGTTTGTTAAATACTGGGAAGAATTGGGTCATGAAATAACTGTAGTGGCAGGAACGGTTCATTACGCTACTGGGAAGAAAGAGGACCGTTATAAAGGTAAGTGGATATTTAAGGAACCTTACTCTCGAAATGTTGAAGTCGTTCGAACTTATGTTTCAGAAGCATATAATAAGTCCTTTATCGGAAGACTCTGGGGATATTTCTCCTTTACATTATCTTCTCTTTGGGCGATCCTTTTTCATGTTAAAAAGCATGATGTAATGATTGTTACTTCCCCGCCATTATTTGTGGGTGTTACTGGAATATTAGGGAAATGGTTTAAGCGAACACCGCTTGTCTTTGAGATTAGAGACCTTTGGCCAGAATCTGCAATTGATACGGGCGTACTGACCAATTCTATGGTTATCAAAATGGCGTATTTTGTAGAAAAAATTTCATATAAATATTCGAATAAAATAAATGTCCTTACTCCTGCATTCAAGCAACAGTTAATAGAAACCAAAGGAATTCAGCAAAAGAAAATAATCTTTATACCTAATGGTGCAGACCTGGATATTTTTGAACCCGGCCCTCGGGATAGCTGGGTAAGAGAACAGTATGGCCTTGATAACCAATTCGTCGTGACATACATGGGGGCTCACGGGGTCGCAAATCATCTTGAATCTTTACTGGAAACGGCTAAAGAATTTAGTGACGATGAGCGGGTTACATTCGTATTAATTGGAGATGGAATGAGGAAATCAGCCCTTCAGCAGAGAGCTAAAGAAGAGAGAATTACTAACGTTTTATTTATTGACTCCCAACCAAAACACAAGATTCCTGATTTCTGTAATGCCTCCGATATCTGTACCGCAGTTCTAAAAAAGGTGGATACGTTCAAGACAGTGTATCCAAATAAGGTATTCGATTATATGTCTTGTGCCAAGCCAATTCTCCTAGGTATTGACGGCGTAGCAAGGGATCTGGTCGAAGAGAGTGGAGCAGGTTACTATGTTGATCCGGAAAATCCAAAGGAATTCGCAGCTCGAATCCGAGAGTTAAAGAAGAATCCTGAGTTGAGAAAAAGATTAGGGAACAATGGTTTGACATTTGTCAGAGAGAACTTTAGCCGAGAAGTGTTGGCAAAGAAGTATGTAGACGAACTACAAAAGGTGGCGAAGAAATGAAGAATTTATGTGTAATCGGTCTGGGGTATATTGGTCTTCCGACGGCAGCCATGTTTGCACATCACGGCTGGAAAGTTCATGGCGTTGATGTGAACCCTCGCGCAGTTGATATGATTAACCGAGGGGAAATTCATATTGAGGAAGTTGGCCTGCAGGAAATGGTGAAACAGGCGGTTGAGGGAGGGAAGTTAAAAGCATCACCCAACACAGTCGAAGCTGATTGTTTCATTATTGCAGTCCCAACACCGCACACCTCTGATAACAAAGCAAACCTTGACTATGTTGTGCAGGCAACCCGATCAGTATTGGAGAAAGTAGAAAAAGGTAATATTGTTATTGTGGAATCCACCATTCCACCTCGTACGATTAACGACGTTGTGGCCCCATTGTTTGAAGAAGCTGGGTGGTTGGTCGGTGAAGACATTTACTTGGCTCACTGTCCCGAGAGGGTTCTGCCTGGACGCATCCTGATTGAATTGGTTGAGAACAACCGGATCATTGGAGGAATTAATGAGGCTTCAACAGATAAAGCCGCAGAAGTCTATGCCACCTTCGTAAAAGGAGACCTTCTCAAAACTTCTGCGTTGAGTGCCGAAATGTCGAAGCTGATGGAGAATACATATCGTGATGTTAACATTGCGTTAGCAAACGAACTTGTGAAAATCTCTGAGCGCTTGGGCATTGATGCTTTAGAAGTTATTCAATTGGCTAACCATCATCCTCGTGTCAATCTTCATCAGCCAGGCCCGGGTGTCGGCGGTCACTGCCTTGCAGTTGATCCATATTTCATTATTGAAAAAGCACCAGAGGAGTCTAAATTAATTTCAGATGCCCGTGTGATCAATAATTCCATGCCGGATTTCGTGATTCAACAAGTTGAAAAGTTAACCGAATCTAGGAACAGTAAAGTGGCTATTCTTGGCCTTACTTATAAAGGCAATATTGATGATGTCAGAGAAAGCCCGGCAATGGAAATTGTAGAGAAGTTGTTAGATCAAGGTTATGATTTAGGCGTTTATGATCCGCATATCAAACAAGAGCAAGTGGAGTTCAAGTTGTCTTCTTTTGCTGATGCTGTTGCAGAGGCAGAGTGCATCCTTGTTCTAACGGACCATAATGAATTTAAAGATTTGGATGAAGGTGCAATTCTTACAGGATCAAAAAGACCAATAATACTTGATACGAAAAATTGTGTGGTTGTAAAATCTAAACAAATTAAATATGTAAACTTTGGAAACCTCACTACTAAGTCTACTTTCTTAAGAGTATGAGAGATGACTGATGAAAAGAATATTTGACATTGTTATAAGTTTTACAGCACTTATTATTTTATCTGGCATTATTGGAGTCACCGCATTACTAATCTGGATTAAAATCGGGTCACCGGTCATTTTTAAACAAAAACGTCCTGGCCTAAGGGGAGAACCGTTTCATGTCTATAAGTTTCGAACCATGACGAATGAGCGGGACCGGGACGGGGAACTCCTGCCTGACGAAGTAAGATTAACCGCATTTGGAAGGTTAGTCCGCAAATTGAGCCTGGATGAGTTTCCACAACTCTGGAATGTCTTTAAGGGAGATATGAGTTTTGTTGGTCCACGGCCATTGTTGATGGAGTATCTACCGTTGTATAACGAGCATCAGGCAAGGCGTCATGAAGTACGGCCTGGAATCACAGGGTGGGCCCAAGTTAATGGCCGAAACGCGATTTCATGGGAACAAAAGTTTGACTACGATGTCTGGTACGTGGATAATCAATCGTTTTGGCTGGACATAAAGATTTTGTTTATGACAGTCTTTAAAGTCTTTAAATCTGAAGGTATCAATCAGACAGGACAAGCGACCATGACGAAGTTCACCGGTACTCCGTCTGCTTCGGATCGAGGTAAGGAGTACGTCAAATGAAGAAGATTGTCATTATTGGAGACAGTGGTCATTCTAAAGTAGTTGCAGATCTTATCCATTCAAATGAGGACATGTCGGTTATCGCAAAATTGGATGATCGTTACGACGATGTAAATGAAAGTGAAGGGGTAACTAAAGGACCGATTTCATATTTAAGACAGTTGCTTCAAGACGAGCCTAGCACTTGCGTGGTATTTGGTATCGGGTCTAATGCGGTGCGTAAAAAGCTGCTTAATGAATTAGAGTTGCCAAGAACATCTTTTATTTCTTTGATCCATCCAACCGCAGTAATCAGTCCAAGTGCTGTAATCGGCTTGGGAACAGTCGTTATGCCAAGGGTTGTTGTCAATGCAGATGCTAAAATCGGGGATCATACTATTCTTAATACCGGATCGATTATCGAGCATGATTGTAAGGTCGCCGACTACGCCCATATCTCTCCTCAGGCTATAATAGCAGGTGGAGTTGTTGTGGGGGAAGGAACCCATATCGGTGCCGGTGCTTCGGTGATTCCAATGAGAACAGTTGGTGATTGGGCAACTGTCGGTGCAGGTGCGGCTGTGGTGTCCGATATTCCTAGCAATGTGACGGCCGTAGGGGTTCCGGCAAAAGAGATCAGGAAAGAAGGAATCTAAATGTCTGATCGGATTTTCCTTTCTGCTCCGCATATGAGTGGAAATGAACAGAAATATATAAACCATGCATTTGAAACGAACTGGATTGCACCTCTTGGACCTAATGTGAATGCTTTTGAAGAAGAACTGGCTTCTTACGCCAGCACACATGGTGCCGCAGCGCTTTCCTCGGGTACCGCAGCTATACATCTTGCATTAGATTTGTTGGGCGTTGGGAAAGGGGATACTGTATTTTGTTCCAGCCTGACGTTCATTGCGAGTGCAAATCCGATTGTCTACCTTGGTGCAGAACCCGTGTTCATTGATTCTGAGCCGGAGACATGGAACATGTCTCCCGTCGCGTTAGAGAATGCATTTAGAGATGCTGAAGCAGTTGGGGAGTTACCGAAAGCCATTGTAATTGTCAACTTGTACGGCCAGAGCGCCAAGATGGATGAACTGATTGACATTTGTGATCGTTATGGCGTACCAGTAGTTGAAGATGCTGCAGAATCACTTGGCTCCACTTATAAAGGTCGGAAGAGTGGTACATTTGGAAAATTTGGAGTCTATTCCTTCAATGGCAATAAGATCATTACGACTTCCGGTGGAGGTATGTTAGTTTCAAACGATACAGATGAACTCAAACGCGCGCGCTTTTTGGCCACACAGGCACGTGACCAAGCAAAGCATTATCAGCACAGTTTGGTTGGATACAACTACCGAATGAGTAATATCCTTGCTGGCGTGGGACGAGCACAACTCGAAGTGCTGGATCAACGTGTGGAAGCTAAACGGATTGTGTTCGATCGCTATGTGGAAGGCCTAGGAGATATTGAGGGACTTGAGTTCATGCCTGAGTTGGAAGGGACAATGTCTAATCGTTGGTTATCGGTAATGACACTGGATCCAGAAAGAATAAAAATTACTCCTTATGAATTGATCGATGCCCTGGAAGCAGAAAATATTGAAGCCCGGCCGGTTTGGAAGCCACTGCATATGCAGCCAGTGTTTGAGGGGCAAAAATTCTATCCGCATGCTGAATATGCAGTGAGTGAGCAACTGTTTGCTACAGGGGTTTGTTTGCCTTCTGGAACGGCGATGACCATCGAGGAACAACAAAAAGTTATCAATCTGGTAAGGTCGATTCTAACTAAATCTAAAGTAGAGCTAACAAAGTAATTTGTTGTAACAAGAAATTTAGAAAGGCTCCTAAAGAACGAATGATTCTTTGGGAGCTTTTTAATGAGGTGACGGAGAATGACGAAAAAAGTAATGGTGGTTTTCGGAACTCGTCCGGAAGCGATTAAAATGTGTCCGCTGGTCAAAGAACTGAAGACGAGAGAAACGTTGGAGACAATCGTTTGTGTAACCGGACAACACCGTGAAATGCTTGATCAAGTTTTGCATGCATTTGAAGTCCAGCCCGACTATGATCTTTCTATTATGAAAGCTAAACAAAGTCTATTTGATGTTACCATCAATATTCTCGAAAAGATGAAAGCTGTCATTGAGGAAGTAAAGCCGGATGTGGTCTTGGTACATGGAGATACGTCTACTACGTTTGTAACTTCATTGGCATGTTTCTACCTGCAGATTCCGGTTGGTCACGTCGAGGCCGGCCTGCGTACATACAATATCTATTCTCCTTATCCGGAAGAGTTCAACCGACAGGCAGTAGGCCTTGTGGCAAAGTATCACTTTGCACCGACAGAAACGTCTAAGGAAAACCTGGTGAAGGAAGGAAAGAATTCGGCAGATATCTATGTCACAGGTAATACTGCAATTGATGCACTTCAGACGACTGTCCAAGAAGATTACTATCATGAGCAGCTCGAATGGGCATCAGACAGTAGACTGATTATGATTACCGCACACCGTCGTGAGAATCTTGGCGAGCCAATGAGGAACATGTTCCGTGCCATCAAGCGAATTATCGATGAACAGCCGGATATTAAGGCAATTTATCCAATTCATATGAATCCGGTTGTGAGGGAAGCTGCAAACGAGATATTAGGTGATTCTGACAGGGTTAGAATCATCGAACCCCTAGAGGTGTTGGACTTCCACAATTTCCTCGCACAATCGTATATGATTCTTACTGACAGTGGCGGTATTCAAGAGGAAGCTCCAAGCCTTGGTAAACCCGTTCTGGTCATGCGTGATACAACGGAGCGCCCTGAAGGTATTGCTGCGGGAACACTTAAATTGGTCGGGACTGAAGAGGACACGATCTATAATACTTTCAAACAGCTTCTTGAGGATGAAGAAGAGTACTCGAAGATGAGCAAGGCAAGTAATCCTTATGGGGATGGATTTGCTAGTAAACGAATTGCGGATGTTTTGGAGCATCATCTGTGAACATATTAGGGACCGAAGAGAATGTTGGTTCTCTTCGGTCCCTTATCTTTCCTCACGTAAAAATCTGAGGTGCTTTAGTAGTGTGAATCACGTCTTTATCTATTCGAATCTTAATGCCCGACTCGGTTGTAACTTAGCCGCTTTAATTGCCGGATAAACCCCACAGACAATACCAATCAGGATTGAGGATCCAAGTGCGAGCTGGAAAATCCACATCGGCAGAACAAGAGGGAAGATTGTGATGGCTCCATTCCACCAAGTGACAAATCCATATCCAAGCAATAGCCCAATGATTCCTCCGGCCAGGCAGAGCAGGATCGTTTCAAAGAGGAATTGGAACAAGATCTCGATAGTGGATGCGCCCAGTGCTTTCCGAATTCCGATTTCCCGGGTTCGTTCCCGGACGGACATGACCATCACGTTCATTATGCCTGCACCGCTTATGACGAGTGCGGTTGCCGTGATGCCAATCAGCATGATCTGCAGAATTCTTGTGACCGTATCGATGGCACCCAACATCTCGGTTTGCTTAACTGTGCTGAAGTCGGTTTCCGGATGGTTGATTCCGACCGCCGCGTGCACATCTTTTTCCGCTTGGTCAAGGTTGTCGATGGAATCTGCTTTGACATAGATGCTCGTCAGGTTTTCTGTGCTGGTTACCTCGAGCGCTGTCTGGACCGGCATGAGGATGCTGTTGTCGGATGTCATGCCGAGGGTAGCTTTTGATTTCAGCACGCCAACGACGGTGAAGGCTTCTCCTTGGATGGTCACTTCCTTTCCGACCAGGCTTTCTTCTTCAGCCGATGGTACTGCGGCACTGGCGGAGGAGCCGGTCAGCCTGTCCAGCAGCTTCTGCCACCAGGCTTTCTCCCGCTCTACTTGCTGTGCAGGATCCGTTTCAAGAAGTTCCTTTTTTTGATTTAGCAGTGATGTGTGAATTCCGCTCCCGAGCACAACCACTCTGTTCTTGTTTGCTTCTTCTTCCTCTGTAAAGAACCGGCCTTCTTTTAGGGTCGTATGGAAGACTCCCTGATAAGAACTGCTCGTGCCCACCAGCATGCCTTCCACGCTGGTGGGTTCTTCATTTTCATTGGTGTATTGGATGCGGCCGACCGTCTCCAGCATGGGGGTGACAGATTCGACGGATTCCAGCTTGCGGATCTCCTCGGCATCGGTGTTCGTCAGGGTGCTGGGCAGGCTGGATACGCCGTTCAGGAAGTTATGGGCCCCGCCGCCGTCCTTCAGCACACGTCCGGGCATGACCATGATCTGTTCCGCGCCGAGACCGCCCATTTGCTTCATCACTGTATCCTTGACGCCCAAAGAAATGGCAGAAAGGGCAATCACGGCAAATACTCCGATGACCACGCCGAAAATCGATAACAGCACCCGGAACTTATTGCTCCAAATCCCGAGGAGCGCCATCTTAAAGGCTTTGAACAGTCTCATACGCTTGCTCCTTTATCCGTCCGCCTTTTAGGTGCAGAATCCGCTGGGCCCGTTTTGCCACTTCCGGATCATGCGAGATCAGGATAATCGTCACCCCGCGCTCATGCAGCTCATCGAAAATCTCCAGAATTGACTCCGTCGTCTTCTCATCCAGGCTTCCCGTTGGCTCATCGGCAAGAAGCAGGGAAGGCTCATTCACAATCGCACGCGCAATTGCAACACGCTGCTTCTGGCCGCCTGAGAGCTGATGCGGCTTCGCCTTCAGTTTTTCCTCCAGACCGACCATTGAGAGAGCTTTCTTTACCCGCTCCCGCTTTCTTGACTGCCACTTCCGCTTATAGGCCAAGGGGAGGAGTACATTCTGATACACTGACAAATTCGGGATCAGCTGATAATTCTGGAACACAAACCCGATTTCTTCATTGCGCAAAAGCGTCAGCTTCCGATTGCTCATCTTATGGATTTTCTTATCTCTGAATATGTATTCACCAGCATCGGGCCGTTCCAGCGTTCCGAGGATATTCATCAGCGTGCTCTTCCCCGTACCCGAAGCCCCCATGATCGCCACGTACTCACCCTCATCAACCTGAAAATCCAGCCCTTCCAAAACCGAATCCTTACCGGCAGCCGACCGATAGGACTTACTGATACTCTTCAACCGGATCATCCAAAATCCTCCAATTTCAATAACCGTACTGACTTAATACATCTACCTTTATTCTTTTACACGAAACCTGAAGTGAAGAGAATGGACGGAAAGACATGAGTTGTATGAGTGGAGGAGTGGGGAATCAGATGGAGTGAGGGTACAAAAGCCGTATTTAGCTGGTGGGGGAAGGGAGTGATTACCTAGGTGGGATGAGTGGTAACGTTGAAAAGCAACTGGAAGGGGAAAGGAGTAGTCTTATCTGGTACAGGTAGGTAAGCACTCAATACCCCAAGGTAACCACTCGCATTGCAAATAGAAAAAAGCCAGAAGGGAAGAGATACATTCCCATCCGACTTCTTTCATTTATCCTCTTCCACTTTCCCCTCAATGAACCATTCCTCGATAAACTGCAACTCTTCTTCTTTGCTTAGGAGGCCCCTTGCTTTACCGAGTGTGCCGTCCTGGAGGTCCCAGATGTAGTTGTGGTCCGTGTCGGCTTCGCTGAAGTCTCCTTGTTTCCACTTGGCGATGATCTGGAGCAGCTGCTTTTTCACTTCTGGGGTTCGGATGTTATCGGTGCTGGAGACGATCGATTCCAGCTGTTCAATGTTCCTTGTGGTCATCGGCACAGCTCCCCATTTCTGATTGGCTACGATTTTCTGGTGGGTCATCTGGTGCATAACGTCCAGAATCTTCTCTTCAGGGGAATTGCCGTTGACACCCACCCGGTCCAGTCCGTCGATCTCCTTTAATGCCTCGGTTTCCTCAAATGTTTCCACGAACTCATCTTGCGTTAGTACTTCATCAGGCTCGGAGTAGGCAAACCGGGTCTGATAGGTGATGAAGCCGGCGATGGCCAGGAGCGCCAGCGTTGCTATTAAGATTCCTTTCCTTTTCATTAAATCACTCCGATCTTTGTGGCGTCTTGAAATCGAGTTATCAGTATTTACTGATTATAGCATTTTCCCTATGAAGAAAATGTTGCATTTTAGGAGGGAAATCATAAATCTAGCTGTTAATTGTCGACAACCTCTTGCATGACTACGTTCCACCGAATAAGTTGGTCGATTGTTTTCTTCCGTTCATGGAATACAGGCGTAGAGACCTTTATCAGGCAACTCGGTCTCCTTGATAGGGGAAGACTTACATAATGGCCAGACGCAGGCACATTAATTACCTGGTCGAGTTGAGTGGTTATCTATATATAGCCAGCAGATGATGTTCAGTAAGTGGGTTGACGTTCGGTTGTGGATGGTAGAATGAAAGTGCGTAGCGATACCGTTTAACATGGGGTGTTTAAAATCCAGAGATTGATGAACGAGGAAAGAAATAGTAGCTTACCTATATATGCTTTGCTGTGGGCTGCTGTCATTATCATTGCGACGTGTACAAGCGACCCTCGAACATTTTTATTTGAAGCTAAAGTGAGTTATCATATTGAATTCGCGCCAAACTTTTATGAACTTCTCATAACAAGTGATTTTAACTTCAACAGTAAATTTTACTTGGTACAAAAAATAGGACACTTCTTATCGTTCGGGCTTTTGTATGTTTTGCTGTTAACTTGGATTAAAAGACTAGGTAAAGCGTTTGTCCTGTGTGGCTTGTTTGCGTTGTTGACCGAGGTTCTTCAGCTATTCTTCGGGCGCAATGGCCGGCTTTATGACGTGGGCATTGATTTGCTGGGTATCTTATTAGCTTATCTAATATGCTCTTATATAAAATTGGCAACGGATGCGCGATTGGCTCGATGACCGGATCTCCTGAGCGAATACCTCAGCTCTGAATAAAGGATTAATAGAAAGGGTAACTTACCTCTATAACACAAATGAGGTGATCAGATGAAACAAGAAGAAATGGAAACGCTCAGGGACCTGATCAAAGACGTCGACACCGCGATGCTGACGACGGTATCCGATGAAGGACTAGTCTCCCGTCCGATGAAAACACAGGAAGTCGAATTTGATGGCGACCTCTGGTTCTTCACCAAGAAAGAAACCGACAAATACAAAGAAATCCTTCACAACAAAGACGTCAACGTCGCCTACGCCGGCAAATCCTACGTCTCCGTCCGTGGGCGAGCTGAAATCGTAGAAGACATGGCCAAGAAAAAAGAACTCTGGTCCAAAGGCTACGAGAAAATCATGCAGACCACCTACGACGACCCCGACGTCATCCTCATCAAAGTAAAAGCAGAAGCCGCCGAATACTGGGAAAGCGGCAGCCTCGTCAAGAACATCGCGTTCATGTACAAGAGGATGACCGGGAAGGATACGGAGTCGGCGGAAATTAATGAGACGCTGGAATTGGATAAGTGATTGAAATGGAGGGAAGCAGCCTGCGTGGCTGCTTTTTCTTTTGAGGGAGTCTCAAACCAAGTGGGAACTGAAGGGAAGAAAGTCAAGGTGTCCAGTTCTTCTTGAGTGGAGGGTGATAAATGGTGGCGTTTTGGTTATCTGCAAGAACAGGGCAACGAATTCGGGAAGGACTGAATGAGTGGCCCGTGCTGCCCCTTTTTTCTGTATAATTGTATCAATATTAGGAGGTAAGCTATATGTTTGGTACAGGAGTAAAGAAGCAGGATAAGGACTATAAGAAACTACTAGACCGGCTGGGCAAGCAGTACAAAAAGGATTACTTCATGGCGTTGGCCATTAAGGATGTACAGGATAATCTTTCAAAGGTCCGTGGCGCTCGGTCGGACTATCTTGATATGACTGTGGAGTTAGGTGTGGCCAGCACAAGTAAACTGCACAATTGGAAGTGGGTGGCCAATCAGGCCGTGCGGAATAACTATGCTGAGGTCAAAAAGGTATATGAGGATTTGGGACTGGATGTATCTAAAACACAGGATGCTTCTGAAATCTACCGCACCGTAATGGATTACAAGTTTGCCACACTGAAAAAGATAGTGGATTCTGAATTAAAACCGCATGGCTGATGCCGGCGGTTATTTTTTATCTGAAGTCGGACCTGTGGTTAGTAACTTGTGAACCAACGGGGATTTCCATTGCTTCGACTCCGTTCGACATTTCGGCGAAGCATATGTCGGATGATGTCTTGAATTAAACGTTGTTAATAATGGGTCATATTGGTAATATAAGCACAAGAGTCCTTTAGGAAGATAGATTATAATACCTAATCAGGTGTCTTTGTTTTTATAAAAAACCTTTTTAGTGCTTGTTTTATTGGGTACATAGTAATGAATTGGTGCGATGACGGGTACTAGCTGCAAGCGGCTAGAGTCCCTGTTCTTCGGACCATGTTTGGAGATGGGTACGGGTTAATGATGCAGGGGGGGCTTGGAGATGAAGAAGTCGATGAAGTTTCTGGTGGGTCTATTATGTCGACGTGCCAGGCGGGAATGGAAATTGGATAGACTCCGGCAGCTTGTGTATAAGGATGAACTGACTCAGATCGGAAATCTGCGGGCATTCCGGGAGGAGACGGCCCACCGGATCAAATCAGGAAAGCCATTCGGAATTCTTTATCTCGATCTAGACCGGTTTAAAAAGGTGAATGATACATACGGCCATCGGGCTGGTGACAAAGTGCTCCGTGAAGTGGCCGGTGCACTGAAGAATGCGGCATTGCCTGGTGTACATGTTTTCCGTCTGGGCGGAGATGAGTTTGCCATGATTGTCCCGGAGGCGTCAGAGACAGGCATGGCCTTATTGAAGCTTCGACGTGAGTTCGACATCGCCAAGCGTGTCCGGATCGGTTCTTTTGCTGTGGGAGCTTCGATGGGCTCTGCCCGGTTCCCGGAAGATGGACGGACAACTACCGAGTTGCTTGACGCTGCGGACCGGCGGATGTATGCCGAGAAGGCGCGGAGGAAAGCAGAACTACCCTATACATTGGCTGGCGACATCTGTTGAGATGTCGTTTTTTCTATGTTTATAAGGAGAATTTCTCACCAGTTCCCACCAACGGGTTCCTGAGTCCTTACCTTCGGTGTCTGAATCCTAACGAAGAACATCTGAGTCTTTACCTTTCTTGTGTGAGTGGTTACTTGAATAATTTAACCCACCAAGGAAATCACCATGGCTTTATCCTGAAAATATTGACTAGTGATTAGCACATGATATATTCAGTAATGAAATGTAGTTCTAATGGGTTATATTGCTAATTAAATTGTGAGTATAAATAGCGCGGGCTTTTAAGGGGGTGGGACTATCCAACAGACAGCGGAGTGGTGGAAAGCGATAGTGGAATCGATCAATGACGGGGTATTGGCCATCGACCGGGAGGGGATTGTTCAGACGATCAATCCGGAATATACACGGATTACAGGAGTGACTTCTGATATCATCGGAAAACCATTGGTTTCCTATCGGCCCGGAGCCCGGCTCCCGCAGACGCTCGCAACTGGGGAAAGCCAAGTGGGGGTATACCGGAAAACGCATGACCGGGAATACATAGTCGATATGGCTCCTGTCATTATAGAGGGGAAAATTGTTGGAGCGGTCTCTGTGTGCAAGAGCCTGAATGAAGTGCAGGTACTTACGCAGGAACTTGAGCAGCAGCGCAAGCGGGTGCGGGAGCTGGAAGAGCAAATGGATGCTCTATATAAAGTTCGGTATGTCTTTGAAGATATCATCACGAAGAACAATAAGGTGAAAGAATTGATCTCGGTGGCTAGGAAAACGGCGAAGACCGATTTGCCGATTCTGATCAAAGGAGAAAGTGGCACGGGCAAGGAGTTGTTCGCGCAATCAATTCATCATTCAAGCGGCCGTTCGGCAAAACCGTTTATCGCAGTGAATTGTTCCTCCATACCGGCTGATATGATTGAAAACGAACTGTTTGGCCATGCGGGTGGAGCTTTTCCGGGTGCATCGGTAAATGGAAGACAGGGTTTGTTTGAGATGGCTGACGGTGGGACGCTATTTTTAGACGAGGTCAGTGATTTGTCCATTGATGTCCAGGCAAAGTTGTTGCGTGTACTGCAGGAAGGGACCATCCGGAGAATCGGTGAAGGTGCGGAGCGCAAGGTTGATGTGCGGATTGTGGCTTCGACTCACAGGGACCTGGATCACATCATCACGAAAGGGTTGTTCCGAGAAGACTTTTTGTATCGGTTGAACACAATCGCTTTGGGGATTCCGCCATTGCGAGAACGGAAAGAAGATATTCCCTTCATTACACGATCCATTTTGAACGGGAAGTATAGAGTTGACGATGAAGTGAAGCGTCTGTTCATGAAGTATGACTGGCCGGGGAACATTCGGGAACTGCGGAATAGCCTCGATTATGCCATGTGCCTGGTCAATGAGCGTGAACCCATTTCCATGGGCGATCTGCCTGATGTGCTGCAAAAGCAGCATCGATTATACTGCGAGGAACCGAAAGTCTTTCCGTTGCATGCGGCGGTGGAGGAAGCAGAAAAAACAATCTTGCAGTCCGCCTTGCAGTCCAGTGGATCGACCGTTGAGGACCGGCAAGAAGTGGCGAGATCGCTCGGAATTTCCCTCGCTACCTTGTACAACAAAATGAAGAAATACAATATGAAGTGACTCATTCTAATTATCTGGAATGAACAATTACTTATTCAATGAAGTTGGAAACGCAATGAGGACAACGGTTTGGGGAGATAAAGTCCGCTGTATATTCTAATCATTTGGAAGAAGAAATGCCCTGAAACCAGGCATTTCTTCTTTTTGCTTTGATACCATTTATAGAGACAGATAGATTAAACAACGGGGTGATGAAATGTTGCGGATTGGATCAGGGGCCGGCTTCTCTGGAGATCGACTGGAACCTGCCGTGAAACTTGCTGAAGAAGGAGAACTTGATTATCTGGTTTTGGAATGTTTGGCAGAGCGCACGATCGCGCTTGCTCAGAAGCGCAAAAAAGCAGACCCTTCTCTCGGATATGATCCTTTGCTTGAAAAGAGGATTCGTTCTTTACTGCCGATCCTGTTGGAAAAGAATGTTCGCCTGATTACCAACATGGGAGCAGCCAACCCTATTGGCGGTGCTCTAAAAATCATTGAGGTTGCCGAAGAGATGGGGTTATCCGTGAAAGTTGCCGCAGTGACCGGCGATGACGTGCTGCCTTATGTATTATCCAATGGGGATTCTATTCAGTTCAGTCCGGCTTTGTATGAAAGCGCTGACATTGTTTCGGCAAACGCCTACATGGGGGCTTCTACGATTCTCCCGGCGATTGAAACTGGGGCGGACATCATCATCACGGGAAGGGTTGCCGACCCGTCGTTGTTCCTGGCGCCGATGATTCATCATTTTGATTGGTCAATGGATGACCATGATCTGTTGGCGAAGGGAACTGTGGTCGGGCATTTGCTGGAATGCGGGGGCCAATTGACCGGAGGTTATTTTGCGGACCCGGGAAAGAAAGAGGTCAGTGGCATGGCATCACTTGGTTTTCCGTTGGCTGAAGTAAAGACTGACGGCACCGCTTTGCTGACGAAATTACCCGGTACCGGAGGGGCACTGACATTGCGTACGGTGAAAGAACAGCTCTTGTATGAAGTGATGGACCCATCCGCATACATCACTCCCGATGTGGTCGCAGATTTCACAACCGTTCAATTGCAGGAGGACGGAGAGGACCGCATTTTCCTGTCTGGAGGAAACGGGAAACAGCGGCCTGATGAGCTAAAAGTCAGCATCGGTTTTGACGCCGGCTATATCGGTGAGGGAGAAATCACTTACGCCGGTGCGAATGCAGTGGGACGCGCGGAATTGGCGGGCGCCATTATCCAGGAGCGACTGGCGGATACTTTTGAGGAACTAAAAGTGGATTACATCGGGGGCACTTCTGCACACCGTGGCTCGTTTGGTCATAAGGAAACACCCTATGAGGTTCGGTTTCGAGTTGCCGGCAAAACCTATGAACTCGACAAGGCTAAGTGGATCGGCGAAGAGGTTGAAGCCCTTTATACAAACGGGCCTGCCGGTGGAGGCGGCGCTCGGAAATATGTAAATGAAGTGGTTGGCATCGTGTCCGGAATGATTCCAAGAGACAAAGTCGAGCCCGACTTCAAGGTCATGGAGGTGGGGGGAATTGACTAAGTTATACGAACTGGCGCACAGCCGCGCGGGGGACAAGGGGGATGTCCTTATGCTGTCGCTCATTCCGTATGAAGAGGAGCTGTACGGGAGATTGCGGGAGCAAGTGACTGCGGAGCGGGTGAAGGAACATTTGCAGCATATTGTGAGTGGCGAGGTCGAACGATACGAGATGCCAAATATCTCGGCATTGCAGTTTGTGTGCCACGGAGCCTTGCTTGGTGGCGTGACGACTTCCCTGGGGATGGATACACACGGGAAGACATTAAGCTATGCACTGTTGGAGATGGAAATAGAGCTCTAATTAATAGGGGGAAATGAATATGTTAGCTCTGTTGGGCTTTCTAACAATTGTGGTGTTTCTGGCACTGATCCTGACGAAGCGGGTATCTGTGATAGTGTCGCTGATTATCGTTCCAGTCGTATTCGCATTAATCGGGGGCTTCTGGAGCGAGATGGGAGGATTCATGCTGGACGGCGTCATCAGCGTCGTGCCGACCGGGATTATGCTTGGATTCGCCATCCTTTACTTTGGCGTGATGAACAATGCTGGGCTGTTCGACCCGCTCATCTCCCGTGTTTTGCGGGCAGTGAAAGGAGATCCGCTTAAGGTAGTAGTGGGCACCGCGGTGATTGCGATGCTCGCACATCTGGACGGATCAGGGGCATCGACATTCCTGATTACGATCCCGGCGTTGTTGCCGCTTTACATTAAATTGGGGATCAGCAGGATTGTGCTGGCGGGAATCGTGGCGCTCGGAGCGGGAGTCATGAACTTGCTACCGTGGGGCGGTCCTACAGCGCGTGCTGCATCTGCGCTGGAGCTGGATGCAAGTGTCATTTTCAACCCGGTCATCCCGGCAATGATTGCAGGAATTATATGGGTATTGTTCGTGGCATACTGGATCGGCCGGAAAGAGCGGAAACGGCTCGGAATAGCGGATATGCAATACGACTTCCATGCGGAACTGTCGGATGAAGATAAAGCGATGAGGCGACCGAAATTATTCTGGTTCAATCTGGTGCTGACGATTATTACGATTGTCGCACTTGTAAAAGTATGGCTTCCGCTTCCGATCATCTTCATGCTGGCATTCGCCATCGCTGTCATCATCAACTATCCAAAGCCGGATGACCAGATGGAACAGGTGAGAACACAGGCAGTGGGTATGATTACAGTGGTCTCCATCATTTTTGCGGCAGGGATTTTCACCGGCATTTTGTCGGGTACAGGCATGATCACTGAAATGGCCAATGCGCTTGTCAGCATCATTCCTGACGAGGTCGGCGGCATGATGGGGATTATCGTAGCGTTGATAGGAATGCCGCTCAGTCTACTGTTTACACCGGATGCCTTTTACTTTGGCGTCTTGCCGATTGTGAGTGAAACGGCAGCGGCGTACGGAGTCGATGCTGCGAGTATCGGCAGCGCGGCCATCTTGGGACAGATGACCACCGGCTTTCCGCTCAGTCCTTTAACTGCTTCAACATTCCTATTGATTGGACTTGCAGGCGTCGAACTGGCGGACCATCAGAAGTTTGTGTTCAAGTGGGCATTTGGCACGACGATTGTGATGACAATCGTGGCAGTTATTACGGGAGTGATTCTTTGATGTTATTGAAGCCGGGGGAAACTAAAGAAGATGAGCCAATAGCCGTGAGTGATGACAATGAGCGGTTGAGTGTTTACTCAAATTGTCGAACAGACTGCTTAGAATGCAACTTATTACTTTGCATCTAGCACAAGAATCGCCCCTATGCAGCATGATAGCCGCATAGGGGCGATTCTTTCCTTTTATTAGGATCTACTTAATTAATTCACTGGAATATTTCCTGAAGACGACGTGATCATATCGTCCTGCTCCTGCCTACTTTTCGAAATGACCAAGCCGATAACAAATCCGACCGCCCCAGTCACAATCCAGCCTGCGCCGTTCTGGAAGAGAGGAATGAAGCTGAATGCGTTATTGATCGCTTCCGGTGCAATGCTGGCTTCTTTTAGTGCATCCAGCACGGCGACGAAGCCGACGCCGATCATCGTGCTTACATAGACGGAACGGCGACCTTTAAACAAGTTATTCGCGAAGATCAGGACGATCAGGGCGATGGCCAGTGGGTAGAGCAACAGCAAGATCGGAGAAGCAAGTTCCAAGATCCTCGTCAATCCGAAGTTGGTGATGGTCAAGCCGACTGCGGCGAAGATGAGCAGCCACTTTTTATAAGACACCGACGGTACAATCCGTTCAAAGTATTCGGCCACCGCTGACAGGCAGGCCACATTCGTTGTAATGCCTGTCAGGAAGATAACTGTCCCGATGATGAAAATACCGACTTGTCCGAAGAGGGCGACCGCGCTTTGAGCCAACACTTCGCCGCCGTTTTCCTTGGCACCGATCTGGTCAAGGCTCGTCGCCCCGATCCAAGCCATCGAGACCTGCAGGATGACCAGGCCGATGACTGTGATGATCCCCGCCTGGATAAATACTTTGGATATTTCTTTGTTCGATTTGATGCCCAGTGCAGCAATGGACTTGATGAAAATCCCGCCGAACACAAAGGCGGCCAGTACATCCATTGTATAGTACCCCTGTGTAAACCCTTTCAGAAATGCCCCGCTGGCAGTGACATAATCTCCGGTCGGTGTTCCAAATCCACCCATAGGGGTGATGATTGACTTAACGATTAAGAGTAATAACAAAATACCGAAAATTGGAGTGATGATTTTGCCGAGTCGATCAACAAACTTTGACGTATTCCAAGATAGGATGACCGTCAGGACAATGAATACGACTGAAAATGCGAATAAGATGAGACTGGTATTTGCGGTGTCCGGCAGCAACGGATAGATGGAGATTTCATACACCACTGAAGTGGTCCGTGGAATGACATAAATCGGTCCCAACGTCAGGAATAGCAGGACAGAAAAGATCACTGCGAAGACCGGATGGACCCGGCCGGCCAATTTCTCCACAGTACCTCCGCCCCGTGTAAGCCCTATGATGGCAAGCAATACGAGCCCTACACCTGTCAGCAAGAAACCGCTCATGGCGATCCAGGTGTTCGTGCCTGCCTGCTGGCCAACCATAGGGGCAAAGATGACATTACCAGCGCCCAAAAACATCGCAAACAGCATGAAACCAATGGCAACGATTTGGCCTGTTTTCACTTGTTGCATCTTTATTCCCCCTAATAGTTGTCAGTATAAATAATGGAACGGATCAGTGCTTCGTTTTCTTTGTCATTCTGCCGAGCAGGAAAGCGCCGGCGCCGAGTCCGATCATGGTGTTCGTTTTCTTATTGAACGTCTGTTTTACAATCAGGTTCAGGTTCTGAGGGCGTTCCGCGAGACGGCGCATAAAGTAGCCGTACCAATCAACACCGAACGGCACATAGGTGCAGAAGTTGTAGCCTTCTTTTGTAAGTTGCAGCTGCATGTCTTTCCGGAAGCCGTAAAGCATTTGGAATTCAAATTTGTCATTAGGGATTTCGTGTTCTTTGACGAATTTCTTTACGTGATTGATGACGTGATGGTCATGGGTGGCGATCGAAGTGAAGGTTCCGTTCAGCAAATGGTATTCGATCAATTTGATATAGTTCGCATCGATCTCTTCTTTTGTCTGGTACGCCAGGTTTTCAGGTTCTTTGTAGGCACCTTTCACAATCCGGAGACGGTAGTCTTTATATTTCTGGATGTCCTCCTCCGCACGGAAAAAGTACGCTTGGATGACTGTCCCGACATTGTCATAATCCTTATGTAGCTCATCCAGAATATCAAACGATGGCTGCAGGTGGGAATGGTCCTCCATATCAAAGTTGACGAAAATTCCGTATTCATGGGCTGCTGAAACAATCTCACGCAAATTCTCAAGGCAGAAGTCATAATCCACATCGAGGCCAAGCTGTGTCGGTTTCAGTGAAATATGCGCATCCAGGTTGTGTTGATGAATGACTTCAATCACGGCAAGGATTTGCAATTTTGCCTGCAGGGCTTCTTCCTTGTCAAAGACGAATTCTCCTAGATTATCGATTGTGGCGGAGATGCCGCTTGCATTCAGTTTGCGGATGCTCTCCACCATTTCATCGACGGTCGTACCCGCCACAACTGATTGCGCGCCAAGCTTTAATCCCCATCGTTTGGCGGCACCGTTCAACATCCTGTTCTGAGACAACATGATAAAGAAATCTTTCGTTACATTCATTTTCCTGACCTCCGATTATTTTAATAAGAATCCTTCGCTGAAAGGATCGGTTTCATCCAATGTGAACTGATGCATGCCAGTCATCCAGGCGGAACCTGTGATTTTCGGGATGATGGCATCGTATTCGCCGACTTTCGCTTTCCCGATGATTTCCCCTTTGAACTGGGAGCCGATGATGCTCTCCTGAATGATCTCTTCGTTCTCTTCCAAGTCCAGAGTGGCAAGTTTGGCGCAAGTGCCTGTTCCGCAAGGGGAGCGGTCCACTTGTCCGTCACCGAAGATGACGGCGTTCCTGTAATGGAAGCCATTGCGCTTCAGACTGAATTCCACAAGATCGACGGTGTTGATATCCGGAATTTCCGGGTGTGCAATCTTCAGTTGCTCATTTGCGGCCTGTCGGATCGCCAACCCGAGCTCTGTCAGCTTGTCCTGTTCGTCGATGGTTAATTGAAGACCGAACTGGTTGGCGTCGAGGATAGAGAAGAAGCTTCCGCCAAACGCGATATCCATCGATACACGACCGTACTGTTCCGTGGAAACACTTACATTTTTCAACAGTACAAAGGATGGCACGTTGATGAAGGAGACTTCTTTCACCTTGCCGTTTTCATAGCGCACTTCGCACGTCACGATGCCGGACGGCGTATCAAGAAGGAGCTTGTCCTTTTTTTCGATCAGCCCTTGGTTGATGGCGATTGTGACTGTGGCAATCGTTCCATGCCCGCACATATTCAAGTAACCGCCGCTGTCCATGAAGATGACCCCGAGATCGCAGGATGCTTCGCATGGTTCGGTTAAAATGGCACCGAACATATTCAGGTGGCCACGAGGCTCGTGCATGAGCAGTTTCCGGACCGCATCCAGGTGAGTCTGCATATATTGTTTTTTCTGCATCATTGTTTGCCCAGGGATTTCGGGCAGCCCATCCACCACGATGCGGGCGGCTTCCCCCATTGTGTGGGCGTCAATTGTATGGATGAAGTCCTTAGCTAACACCATAGAGAATCCTCCTTCGCATAGAAAAAATCCTTCACCTTATATCTATGCAAGAAGCGTGCCAACTTTTTAAAGTGCGGTAAATCAATATTGTTTATTTATTGAATGTACATATGGTTTACAACAGTGTAAACTGTAAGCGTTAACAACCGGAGGGGGTAAATCCGATGCCTGATCAGCATCACCTGTTTTATCTGCAGACAATATTGGAGACGAGCAATGATGCAATTTCCATTATTAACTCAGATGGCGTGGTCGAGTTTTGGAACGAACATGCCGAAAATCTATATGGCATACCGTCTGAAAAGATCCTCGGGAAAAAGATGAATGAGTTTTTCAAGAAAGAGGATCTGAAAATCCTTGAGATATTAAAGACGAAAGAATATGTTTTGAATATTTATCATCAGCCGCGTCCTGACAAACATATTAAAATCAGCGCTTCCCCAATTTTAGATGATGAAGGAAACCTGCTCGGTGCCTTATCCATCGATCAGGACATCTCGAACATCGTTGAGTTGAACGAGAAATTGACGCTAACCACCTCAGAACTTCAAAAGATCAAGCATCAGTACAATGAGCAAAACCTGAATGAACCCTTATCAACGGTCAAAGGAAGCAGCGCAGCTTTGCAGACAGTAAAGAACCTTGCACTGAAAGTGGCGAAAACAGATGCAACCATTTTGATCCAAGGGGAGAGCGGAGTCGGCAAAGAATTATTCGCCCAAGGGATCCACGAAGCAAGCTCCCGTAAAGACAAGCCGTTTATCGCCGTAAACTGCGGAGCTATTCCGGAAGCCCTTTTCGAAAGCGAATTTTTCGGCTATGAAAAAGGGGCCTTCACGGGGGCCGATAAGAATGGGAAGGCCGGAAAAGTGGAGATGGCATCTGGCGGAACATTGTTCCTCGATGAAGTCGGAACACTCCCATTGGAGATGCAAGTAAAACTGTTGCGGATTCTGCAGGAAAGGGAAGTGTACCGGATTGGCGGTCACTCACCGATCAAAGTGGACATCCGGATTGTCGCTGCCACGAACAGCGACTTGGAGGAGATGGTCCGGCTCGGAAAATTCCGCGAGGACTTATACTATCGCCTGAACGTCGTCACACTCGACATCCCTCCATTACGGGAAAGGGCAGAAGACATACCGGCTCTAATGGAGGCCTTTATCCGGGAGTTCGGCTATCAATACGATAAAGAGCCCCCCGAATTAACCGAAGGAGCGCTCGCGGCCTGCCATCATTACGAATGGCCCGGCAATATCCGGGAACTTCGCAACATGGCAGAAAGAATCGTCATTATGATCGACACACCAACAATCGGACTGTCCGATCTGCAACTCATCATGCCTCACCTTGTCGAAGAGAAGAAACAGCCGAGACTTTCTCTTGAAAAGGATCAGCTTGAAAAAAATCGGATCACCGAAGCCCTGCGGGAAACGTATGGCAACAAAACAGCAGCTGCCAAAAAGCTGGGGATCTCCCGAGTTAGTTTGTATAAAAAGATTAAGCAGTATGGGATTGATGCATGAATCGAAATGGCGTCTGACGAAAGCCGAGTCCAGAGACACCCAAGGACCCTATAACCGAACGCACTCCGGATGAATAAGATGAGGGGAGGTTCAGGGAGGGGGAATGATGATGACTGGCATTCACGGCGAGTGGTCGGGGGAGCAAGACGAGGTCAAGTGGCATGTGGGTCCGGATTTTTCCATTCCATATGCATCCGAAGAACGTGGTCAAAGCTCGATGTACGGAGAACATCCGGCTCTGTTCGCTCAGGATCAATTTACAGCTGACGGGGGTCCGGTCTACGCGGTTCCGTCTTTCCCATGGCAACAGGGAGACAGTTACGGAGCAGGAGGAGGCCAGTGGCAACCATTTGGGCATTATCCTCAAATGCCGATGCCTTGTTGTTCGCATTGTGGATATTCCCCGTGGCAGGGGTTCCGGTACTAACCGTATGGTGAACTGCACCCGGTCAAGCAGACAGAGGAAATAAGTAAAATTGATTAAGCGGCTTCAGTCCTGTATTCAATGGGACTGAGGCCGTTTAGTCGTTCCTGAAGACGGTCGTGGTTATAAAAACGGATATATGCATCAACGGCGTTCTTAAGCTCATCAAACGATTGATATGTACTCAAATAATACTCTTCGCATTTTAAGGCAGCCCAAAAAGACTCCATCGGCGAATTGTCGATGCATCGGCCAACCCTGGACATGCTTTGCGTGATGCCAGCCTGATCTAGTTTGATCTTGAATTGCCTGCTGGTGTATTGGAATCCACGGTCACTGTGGAGAATCGGCTGGGCACCTGGTTCAGCCCGCAGGGCTTGATCCAATGTCTCGAATACCAATGCATTGTTGTTGGAACGGCCCAGGACATAAGAAACGATGGAACCGTCATGGAGGTCACGGATTGCACTCAGGTATGCCTTGGATTCAACACCGTACTTGAACTCCGTGACGTCCGTGACCCATTTCTGATTGGGCTTGTCCGCAAGAAATTCCCGGTTCAGAATGTTCTCCGCCACGTGTTGCGGAGTGGATAGAAAATAGCGTTTCTTTTTACGGCGGATGACCGATTGGATTCCACCAAGTCTCATCAGGCGGTATACCCGCTTGTGATTGAATTTGCGGCCATGCCTGCGTTCAAGTACCATCTTCATTCGGCGGTATCCGTAGATGCCTTTGCGCTCCTTGTGAATCTCCCGGATGTCTGTAAGGAGTTCCTGGTTCAATTGCTCTTCTTCCGTGGGAACTCGGTTCAGCCATTGATAGTAGGAAGATCGGCCAATGCCAGCGAGTTCACACAATAATTCAATGGGATGTCCTTCCGACTCATGGACCTCGCGGATAGCCAGATAACAGTTTTCCTGCCGGACCCCGCTTAGAAACGCCTCCTTTCGATTTCGTCCAACTTTTTTAGGAGTGCATTCTGAGCCCGAAGGCGCTCATTCTCCTTCTCAATCCGCTTGATCTCCAACTTCAGACGCTCCTCGCTGGTCAGCTCTTCGTCTGCCTTTTTGCGTCCGCGTCCGTCCTTCAGTGCCTCTTCCTGGCCTTCTTCGTATTTCTTCACCCACTGGTAGACCTGATTATAGGAAACCTTGTAGGTTTCGGCTGTTCCCTGATAGTCCTTGCCGGATGCGATACATTGCTGGGCAATCTCAACCCGCTCTTTTAAGGTCGTCTTCCTTCCCTTGGTCATGGGATCCCTCCGTTCCTTAAGTCCCTTGGGGACTTCTCCATGACCATTATACTTTTTCAGCCAATCCCTCAAAACAGAACGGTCGCTGATACTGTATTTGATAACAATTTCACTGGGTGTCAGTCGACCGCTTAAGTAATCCTTAATTGCCGAGAGCTTCAGTTCCTTTGAATAAGAATTCCATCTCGAACGGGGCTTAAGACCGGTTTCTCCAAACGATTTATATAGGATTAGCCACTGTTTTAATGTGCTTTCTGACAATCCAAATTGCCGGCAGAGTCGGGCTTTCGAGATTCCACTCTCATAAGCTCGGATGACCTTCATCTTTTCTTCAAGAGAATATCCTTTGTAAGCCATAGGAAAAGCTCCCTCCAAAGTAAACAGAGTTTTGTTTTTTCCTCTGTCTGCTTTGAAGGGAGCATATCA
>NZ_QUZH01000017.1 GCF_009761675.1 Bhargavaea sp. CC-171006 | reverse complement strand
TGAACCGAACCCTATAAAGCGGACAGCTTAATAAAAGACCCTGCTTATGCGGCGATGAGATGACTCCGGTATTGTGCCGGAGTCATCTTTTTTAGATTCCATTGATATCGGTGGTTGTTGTACTCGTAAACATACTCATCCACCAGTAGTTTGAGCTCATCGAAGGTTTGGCATTGCCTGTAGTCAATTTCATCTTTCATATGACCGAAGAAGGATTCCATCGGCGCATTGTCCCAACAATTTCCCTTTCGGGACATTGATTGTTTGATGTTCAGGTCCTTGATGCGTTTCTGATACTCGGGATGGGTGTAGTGGAACCCTTGGTCTGAATGAAGGACGATTTCCGGATGAAGATTCTCTCCAAGAGCTCCTTCAAGCTTGTCCAGCGTCCGGTAGACGATTGGCATGGAAAGGCTGGTCGTCAGTTCATGGACGAGGATTTCCTTGGTCGCCGCATCCTTTATCGTGGAAAGGTAGGCTGGCTGGCCTTTGCCGTGATACAGATAGGTAATATCAGTCAGGAGGACCTTGCCCGGCTCATCCTGTTGGAACTCACGATTCAGGTGATTAGACACCGTACGGTGTTCCTGCGTCGCCTTCGCCATCTTCCTGTAGGGATGGGCTCTCCGGATTCTGGCATGAAGGCCGAAGAGGCCAGTGAGGCGAAGGATTTTCTTGTGGTTCATGACTACGCCATATTCATTCCTCAAAATCATATGTAGGGTGCGGTATCCTGCTTTCCCTTTCTTCCGTTCCTGGATCTCGATCAGTAGAAGGGCATCCTCATAATCCGCCTCCGCACGGAGGTCGCGTGAATCACGGCGGATCAGCCATTCATAGTAACCCTGACGGCGGACTCCCGCGACCCTGCATAGATAGGCGACGGCTCTCTTGAGCCCAAACGTCCGGATCACTTCTTCAATCAATGCATATTTCTCTCCCGGTGTAAGCCTTACTTCCTCAGCCTCCTCTCGGCTGCCTCTAACTTTTTTAACAATTCCAGTTCAGCCTCTAGATACTTGATCTTAGCCTGTGCCTTTTTCAGTTGTTCTTCCGCAGACAGATCTCGTGTTACCGGCCGGCCAGTGCTTCCGCGGCCCCGACGCTCAGACAACAGTCCTTCCTCGCCAAGGGCGTCATACGATTTCCTCCATCGCTTTAGCGATTGTTTAGGTATATCCGTCCCAATCTGCTTGGGATCCAACCCTGCCTCCAGGAAGATTTCGTATGGCGTCTTGCCTTCCTGATAGGCCTTCACGGCGTTCAATTTAAATTCAGGCGAGTATTGTATGGTCTTATCCGTTACATGAAGGACATTGGGATTGTCCTCGAGAAGTCGGCGAATGGATTCATTGATAGGTTGGCGGCTCATTGAAAATCTCCTCCGTTCAACTTTGTGTTCAGTATAGCGGAGTTTTTGACCACGCAAAAACCCCGAACCGGGACTTTTTTAAAGTGTCCGTAGTTCGGGGTTCAGTTCACGCTGCCCACAGGGCGGCGTTTTTTTTTATGGATCACAATCCGAAAAAACGCCTGCCCCAATGGGACAAGCGCATCATTTTTCTTGCAGATCCACCGCAAAGATAAATTCAATCTCAACCGGCGTATTGTCGGGCAACTCAGCCGCTCCGATTGCCGAGCGGGCATGACGCCCTTTCTCGCCGAAAATCTTCTCCAGCAGCTCGGAAGCCGCATCGATGACTTTCGACGGTTCATAAAATTCGGGTCCCGTCTGGACAAAGCCGGTCACCTTCAATACTTGCTCCATCCGGTCCAGACTTCCGATTTTTGCTTTCAGTGCGCTGAGCCCTTTCAGCACGCAGTACTCAGCCAGCTCACGGGCCTGTTCCACAGTCACGTCTTTGCCGACCTTTCCCGGATACGGCACACTCCCATTAATCCGTGGAACCTGGCCGCTCACGTATGCCGTCCCCCGATGGATTGTAACCGGCACATAACTGTACAGAGGCGCCACCGCCTCCGGAAGCTCCAGGTCCAGTTCCTTGAGGCGACGTTCAACCGTATCCATGTCCGACACTCCTTTTGACCAAACAATACTACTATCCCATCGCTCATTTTAACACTTGCATACCATCAAAACATTTCCGTCCGGATCTTTGAAATTAAAGTAATGATCATGTTCGATCGGCGTGACCAGTTCCACATTTTTGTTACTCATATAGTTAAATGCTTCTTCAATGTCTTCGGTAAGGATATGAAAGGGAGGTGTCTGGAACACCCGATCCTCCGCAAAGATTTTGCTGTCCAACACAATCCCTGTACCTTCCATCGGAATAACGTAGATGTGGCCAAAATGAATCTCTCCGTCAGCTTGCAACCCTAAAATGTCGCAGTACCAATCTCTCGCTTCCTCGATGTTGCTCACCGGGATAAATACAGTTCCGATTCGTTTTAAAATGGGATTCTCCATTAAAGACCTCCGCTAAAATAGGATATTTACTCTATTTCGTTAGTTGAATGGAAATCCCTTGTAAGCTTCCGCCCAGGTTCAATTCTTCTCGATGCTTCTGACAAGCCTCACCAGCCAATATAAGATGATCCAAGGCAAAATGAATTTTGTGGCCCATTCAACCATTAAAGGAAATACAGCCATCATATTAAGATTAAACAGGTCAGAAACAATCGCGAGCAGCAGGATGATCGCTATTATGTAAAATGTGATTGAGAATCGTGACTTGTCCATCGACTACCCCGTCCTTCTTTACTCGTTTATCAATCGAAAAAGTAGCATATCAGTCTGCATCCTTTTAGAAAAGTGTGCTGAAACAAGAAAACGCCCATATTGAAAAGGCGCTTTCCGGCGACCGGCCGTTATCACATCATGTAAACCTCAACTAATTCAATGCACCGCTCTTCTGTAAGACGGGCTAAAACCGTTACGTATTCCAGGTGCTCATGAGTTCCGCCTTTATATTTCTGTGATTCTTCCAACGCAGTTTCATCTCTATACTTTATCCAATTCCGCTGTTCTTCTCTCAGCCGGTCCATCTCATCTTGCGGCAGTTGCTCCTGCAAAACCCCATAGATCTCATTCAGCAAGTCATCCCAGATTTCCCATTTGTCGTTGGCCACCTTTTTAAGGGCGAAAGTTGATGAATCAGTTTCCTTGAGTTGATCCGCTTCGGCTTTGGTGTCTTTGAGTCTCTGGAGATATTCCTCCTTTTTGCTGTCCGCAGCTTCACTGTCTCCGCTGGCACGGCTGACCGTTTTCTCCTGATCATTCTTATGATTGATTATAGTGCTGTCTGATGCTGTACCTTCTTGTTCGGTGTTTAACTCCTCATGCGATGAGCCTTCCTTTATAGCCGAGGCTGCCTCACCGGCTGATGGCTGATGTTCTGTTTCATGGTCCGATTCCGCAGAAGAATTGTTGCAAGCCCCCAAGATCAATATTGCTGCTGTTAGCATGACCATTAAAATACCTTTTCTCATTTCAAGCGCCCCCCACTCTTCTAAACTTCAAATTGCTCCTTCAATTCTTTCGTTAATCATACCATTATTTAGTGGAATCACTTAAATAGAAGGGGGTTCGGCTTTTCTCTCCGACTTTTTCTCTCCAATTCGCCCAATCTTCTGCTAAAAATAGTTGAATAGCTACCTCATCCAAGGGTAGATCTAGAGCAAAAAAATGCCTGCCCCAAATGGGACAAGCGTTTCGAGTAAGTTTCCAGTCGGGCTCGAACCGGCAACCTCTTCCGCACCATGTCTCTAATCGACTTTCCTCAAATCTTGATGTAATGGCCCCTTATCGTGTCGGGATTTTTAAGGGCTTGCTTTTCGCAACATAGCGAACCAAGTCATACAATTCATTTGGAGTAAGATCTATTCCGCGAAAAAAGCTATCTCTAATCTTCAGTTCGTCAAGTACTCCCATCTCATCGAGTACTAAAAAAACAAGTTCTGAGCAGATCAAGTGCTTGGGATTATTCAGTCTGTTGTGACCTTTGACTCTAAATACCTTCCTGATCATATACCACAGCAATTGCACGTAGTCATATCTCTTGCCGATGTGACCCATAGCTGATTTGTATACCGATGATCTCTGTTCCCATGTGAGACCTAAATCGATCACTTCGATGATGTTGTATTTATCTACCTGAAATCTCCTTAGGGCGACCCTTGTATTGTAATCTGCTTCAATAACCATGTCGTGTGACGCTACTACTGCGCAATGACTAAACTTGCCTTTATCAAAATAACGAATGATTTGAGAGATGATCCCCTTGCCTTGGACGAATACAACGTCTCCTCTTCTCAATACTTCACACCTCTTTGTTAAAAAGGACGGGATTCCCCCTCCTCTTAAGGATGGGCCGTGGACAGTATTTACTGCTTCATGCTTGGTGAGGCGCAGCCAATGAGAGATACCATCGTTCTTCATCAGGTAGACAGTGTGTGTGCTGACGTTCTATTTCTAATTCGAGATGAAAATTACCGCATCTGATTATCGAATTTGCTTTTCTGTTTAAAAGAACAAATCACTTTCCTTTCATAATTCGACGGTCCAAATTAAGAATCCTTTGAGGTGTCAACAAGTCATCTATTTCTCAATTAACAAAAAAACGCTCAATCCCTTATGGGACAAGCGTTTTTGCGTAAGCTTCCAGCCGGGCTCGAACCGGCGACCTCTTCCTTACCATGGAAGCACTCTGCCTACTGAGCTATGGAAGCATAATATAGGTGAAAATAAAAATGGCTCCGCAGGTAGGACTCGAACCTACGACCGATCGGTTAACAGCCGATTGCTCTACCACTGAGCTACTGCGGAATATTGAAATATCGTACCGACAGATATCATTATACACAGGACGCCGATACGTTTCAACCCTATTTTTTTGTTTGGCGGAACCTGTGTCAGTCTTGCCGATTTCCCCGTTTTCCATACCCATTCCTGCTTGCTCATGCCCGTCCCCTGCCACGCATAAGCTGATAAGAGCGAGTTTCAAGGAAAGGGGCGCCCCCGATTGAAGAAGTTGCTGCTGTTTGGGCTGTTTTTCCTGTTCACCGCATTTGTGCTCGTCCGGTCTTCGGACGGCGGGCCGCTCATTCCCGTCTTTAACATCACCCAGGAACCGGATGTGATCATACAGGGGAGCCACGGTGCCGCACTGACAGTCGACCTGTCATTCGGCGATACTGAAGTGAAGGCATGGCTCGAGGAACTGAAGACGCCTTATCCGCTTATCTTCGCCGATCCGGCCTGGCTGGAGCGCTCTCCGGATCTGGTCGAGCTGATAATCGACCGGAACATCCCGGTCGCCCTCCTCGGAGCGGAAGGCAAACGCTACGAAGATGAGCCTAAGCTGCTGGATGAGCAGATTGCCGTGTTTGAAGACCACTTCGGGCGCAAGCCGCTTTATTTCCGCACGACAGACGAAGAATTCCCGAAAACACTCCAAAAGCAACTGTTCGAGGCCGAAGTAAACGCGCTCGGGTCGACGATGCGGTGGGATGGCGGCAAGCTGCCGAAAAAACGGGAAGGGCTGATTTTGTCCGTCCAACATCATCAGGAAGAACGGATGGACCTAAAAAAAGTAACGGAACTTCTGTCGGCCAATGAATTCCTGGCGATCGAAGACGTGCTGTTCGGGTTGGAGACAAAGGAAAGGAAGTTCCCTTAATACAGATAAAAAACACCCGGCATGAGCCGGGTGTCGATGCGGTCCCCCATCACTGGGCGGTCCGTTTTTTCTTTTTCTTCGGTTTGTCTGATGCGCCTTCCGCCCGCTTGCGGGCTTCGCGGCGCTCCTGGCGTTTTTTGATATCTTGTTCCGATTTGGCATTGTACTTCGGCAGCATGAGCAGCTGGTACATATTCACGGCAAGAAGCGGGAACAACAGGATCGTGACCCACTGGTCAATGTTGCCGCTCCGGACCATCAGTGCCGGAAGCCATTCAAGCGTCGTGATGACGATCATGAAGAAAAGCGCCGAAATGAGGACGTGCTTTTTGCCGGTCATCTTGACTTTCAGCCAAGCTGTCAGCGCAGGTACGGCGATGAGGAAGAAGAGCAGCATGAGGTAAAGGGCGGTCCTGCTTCCATCACCCTGCGTGATGTCAAAGCGGAAGAATATCAGGTCGAACAAAACGACCGCAATGATGAGCATCTGGACCCAATTCCAGAGGGTCAGGGAGCGGAACATGTTTACGCCGAACTGGTGGACCGTGAGATAAGCGAAAAAGCCCATTTGTGCCACTACGCTCATCGTGAAACCGAGAAAGACCATCCATAGGAATGCTGCGATGAATTCGCCATATTCCCCGGACTGGATGAATGGAGAAAACGTATCGTTCCAGCGCACGATCAGACCGACGAGGCCGGTGATGCCGCCCCCGATCAAAAGTGCGTTGAGGAAAAATTTAAACCAGTTGCGTATTGTCACGTCAGATTAAGCCTCCGTTTTTCATTTCCATTCATCAGTGTATCAACGATGGGCCGAAAAATCTATTTTGCGCGTGCATAGTCTGCACCAAAATGTGAACAATAATTGAAACGATGGCGGGAAAGGATTTGATGCGTGTGAAGCGGTTCCTCCCGGCCGGACTCGCTCTTCTCCTGCTTGCGGGATGCGGAGGCGGGCAGGCCGCCCCGAACTATGAAGAGACGAAAAAAATGGTGACTGATGCCCTCCAGACCGAGGACGGCAAAAAAGCGATCCGCGACCTTCTCTCCGACCCGGAGTTCAAGGACATGGTCGCCCTCGAGCAGGAGGAAGTCAAGACCTCGATCGAGGAAACGATGCTGTCGGATAAGGGTAAAGAGTTCTGGAAAAAGCAGTTCGAGGACCCGAAGTTCAAGGAAACCATCGCCAAGTCGATGCAGGAACAGCAGAAAGACGTCATGAAGGAGCTCATGAAGGATCCGGAATTCCAGAAGGACCTGGAGTCCCTGTTCGGTCAGGCGGAGATGCAGAAGACGCTCGGTGAAGTCATGAAATCCTCTGATATGCGCAAGGAGATGCAGAAAGTTGCCGAGGAGACGATCAACTCCCCGCTTCTTGCATCAAAGTGGAAGAAACTCATCGAGGAAGCCGGCAAGAAAGAGGGCGGCGGCGGTGGTGAAAGCGGCGGCGCAGGCGGTGGCGGCGACAAAAAAGATAAAGGCGGAGGAATGGGAAGCGGAGGCTGACAAAGGGAAAAGGACGTTCCGGAGAAAATCGGAATCGTCCTTTTTTGGTGTTTTCTTTATAATTAAAGACAAAGGGGGAAGCATCATGAAGGCATCAGAAATCTTGTGGCATAACGAAGAATCTGTCCGTTTCATGCAGTCTCTCAGCCAATTGACCGAAGAAGAATGGCGGCGGCCGCTTGGTCAGGGCAAGTGGACGATCGCGGAAGTCGCCGGCCATCTTGCGCCTTGGGACCAATTTATTTTAGAACACCGGCTCCCCTATTTTTTCAGGGATGCGCCATTGCCGGAGGGACCTGATGCGGAAGTGCTGAATGCACGCTCCGCAAAGGAGAGCCGCCTGCGCAGCCTGGAGGAAACGATTGAGGAATTTGTCTTTGTCCGCCGGCAGCTGATCGGCGCACTCCGCGATTTGCAGGCCGGCGATTGGAGCCGTGAATTCCAAATCGGGGATACCCGGATGACGCTCGTGCATTACTTCGAGGAAATGATTGAACATGACGAACACCATTTCCGGCAGATCCGGCACGCGCTTGATATTTAATTAAATGGGGTTCCGGCTGCGTCCGGAACCCCATTTTTATATTTCCTTTTTCACCATGACGAGAAAGCGAGTGTTCTCCCGGCTGAAGGCTCCGGACTCCCGGAAACCGGCCTTCCGGTATAGACGGATGGCGCGCTCGTTAAAGTCCGCTACGGTCAGCCTGAAGGAGGCGGGTGACCGGGTTGTCCTAAGGTGGTCGAGGATGAACGAGAGGAATGCCATCCCGCCCCCGCGGTCAGCCCGCTCCGGGTTCATCCCGAGGCCGATATCAATGATTCCTTCTTCTTCCGGATATGCGCCTGCCCCGTATCCTGCCGGCACACGAGCTTCCTCTCCGGTGCAGAAAAAGCCTACGAGATGGCCGTTTTCGTAAATGACCTCGTACCCATGGAGCTCCCCTTCTCCGTTCATGTTGTAGAAATCATACGGCGGCGGATACGCCCAGTCCTTGATCTCCTTCGCTTCCTGTTCACTTATAGGCCGGATTTCCATACTGCGTCATCCTTTCATGACGAAACATTCGACGGAAAGGGGCTCCGCTCCTCTTTCAGGAAAGGGCTATGGCAGCGAAAGTGATGAATGAGCTCCTGAAAGTGATGAAACGCCTCCTGAAAGTGACGAAACGCCTCCTGAAAGTGATGAATCCCTCTTTGAAAGTGATGAAAGAAAAAACCGCCGCACCCGGAGGATGCAGCGGCTTGGATCAATCAGTTATTCCTTGGGTCAAACGGGCTGACCGGGCCTTCGTTTTGCGCAGGCTTGTCACCCTTATCGAGCATCCCCACGATCTTCGAGGCCATTTCGCCGTAGAGCTTGCCTGTCGGATGATCTTCGGCGTAAACGGACGGAGCGAAGTCGTTTTCATCCCAGTCCGGCTGGCCGAGCGGAATCTGGCCAAGCAGTTCGGTGCGGAGCTCTTCGGCCAGTTTCGGGCCGCCGCCCTTGCCGAAGACGTATTCCTTCTCGCCCGACTTGGACTCGAACCACGACATATTCTCGACAACGCCGAGAATTTCATGTTCGGTCTTGAGCGCCATCGCGCCCGCGCGCGCTGCGACAAATGCAGCTGTCGGGTGAGGCGTCGTGACGATGAGTTCCTTGGAAGTCGGCAGCATCTGGTGAACGTCGAGTGCCACGTCGCCAGTGCCCGGAGGCAGGTCGAGAAGGAGGAAGTCAAGTTCGCCCCACTCCACATCCCGGAAGAACTGATCAAGCACCTTGCCGAGCATCGGCCCGCGCCAGACGACCGGTGCGTTCTGGTCGACGAAGAAGTCCATCGAGATGACCTTCACGCCAAAGCGCTCGACCGGGATGATCGAATTGCCGCGGACAACCGGGTTCTGCTCGATGCCCATCATGTTCGGTACGCTGAAGCCATAGATATCGGCATCGACGAGGCCGACTTTCTTGCCCATGCGCGCAAGCGCGACGGCGAGGTTGACGGAAACCGTCGACTTGCCAACGCCGCCCTTGCCCGATGCAACGGAGATGATCTGCACTTTGTTCAGCGGGGACAGGATATCCTGCGCCTCGGAAACGTCCGCAGTGCCGCGGAACTCTTCAAGCTTTTCAGCCGGCAGTTCTTCGAAGCGGATGCCGACCGTCTTCACGCCGGCTTTTTTCAGCGTGTCGACGACTTTCATCTGGAGCTGCATCTGCTCGGCGTTGTTGATCTTGGCAATCGCGAGCTTAACGCTCACGTGTTCTTTTTCTTCCTTGATCGAGACTTCGGTGATGCCGCCGGTCTCGTCCAGTGTACGGTGAAGGAACGGGTCCTGAAGCGCGCCGACCAGTTCCCGGACTTGTTGTTCATTGATCAATTTCAGACACTCCCAATCCGGTCATTTCTGCCTACATTATACCATAGGGAAATACCGAATCGAGCAGACGGCTCACTGGACGTCCTGCGACAGATAATCCGATACGCCGTCCGCGATGGCTGTGGCCATTTTCTTCTGATAACCCTTGTCAGTCAGCAGGCCCCGCTCTTCCGGATTGCTCAGGAAACCGGTCTCGATCAGCACGGCAGGCGTCGGCACTTTCTTCAACAGATATACCTGCCGCACGGCAAGCGCCTCCCGCTCCGTGTTCTTCACGTTCTCGACGATAGAACCCTGCACCGCCTTTGCGAGCAGTTCGCTTCTCGGATGCCCTTCCTGATGGTAAAACACCTGTGCCCCGCGCCACTTTGCCTCCGGAACCGCGTTGCCATGGATGCTCAGGAACATGTCCGGCTCCTCATCAAGCGCAATCTGCTCACGCAACTTCAGGTCCGCCATTTTCCTTGCGCGGATCGACGGGAAATCCTTGCCCGGCTCCCGCTCCGCGAGCGCATCTCCGCTCTTTGTGCGCGTCATGATGACAGTCGCGCCTTTTTTCTTCAGCTGCTTCTCCAACTCCTTTGCGATCGCCAGGTTGATATCGCCTTCGATGATATCTCCCGAAGATGCTCCCCCATCCGGCCCCCCGTGTCCCGGATCAATCACGACCTTCACCCCGCCCATCGGCTCCGGCAGGAAAAAGTCGCGATCGGACGCGAACGTCTCATAAGCCAGGAACGCCGCCGACGCGATCAGGATAAATGCAAGAACCACTACCCGCTTCTTAAACTTCCCCATGCGTAACGGTCACCGCCTTTTTCACCATCATACGCCGGTGGTGGACCGGCTATGCTTGGACCGGGAGACGGGCGGTGCGGGTGAATTTATGGTGTCGCCGCGAATCTTGAGGTTGCGGCCGTGAATTCCCGCGTTGCCGACGCGAAACTTCGAGTTGCGGTCGCGAAATCCCAGGTTGCAGTCGCGAACTCCCATCCACGCTCCATAAGAAAAACCGGCGCACCCAAAAAGGTGCGCCGGTCCGTCCGGTCAGGCGATGGTTTCGCCTTCCCATTCCAGCATGCCGCCGGTCATATTGGTCACGTTGTAGCCGTTGCCGCCAAGGAAGTTGCACGCCATCGAGCTGCGGTTGCCTGAGCGGCAGATGATGATGTATTCCTTGTCCGCGTCCAGCTCCCCGAGCCTCTCGGGCAATTCCATGAGCGGAATATGGACCGCGCCGGGGATCATGCCGGCCGCGACTTCTTCGTGCTCGCGGACGTCGATCATGTTCGGCTGCTCGCCTGCATCGAGTCGTGCTTCCAGGTCTTTCGTCGAAATTTCGTTCATCGCAATCCCTCCTGCGGTTTATTGTAGCGTATCAGTACATCTTCATGTACTGCTCGCGCTCCCACGGGTGGACGGTTATGCGGTACTGCTCCCACTCCATGCGCTTGGCGTCCATATAGTTTTTGTAGATATGGCTGCCGAGCGCCTCGCGGATCGTTTCATCCGTTGCGAGGGCATTAAGTGCATGGTCGAGGTCGGTCGGCAGTGTTCCGATGCCTGCCTCTTCCAGTTCCTCCGGTGTCATCTCATACAGGTTGCGGTCGACCGGCGCCGGGACGTCAAGGTCCCGCTTGATGCCGTCGAGGCCGGCCTTCAGGATGACCGCCAGTGCCAGGTACGGGTTCGCGGACGGGTCGACGGAACGGACTTCAATCCGTGTGGACAGGCCCCGAGACGCCGGAATCCGGACGAGCGGGCTGCGGTTCTGCGCGCTCCACGCCACATAGCTCGGCGCCTCATAGCCTGGTACAAGCCGCTTGTAGGAGTTGACGGTCGGGTTCGTGACCGCGGTGAAGTTGCGGACATGCTCAAGGACGCCCGCCATGAACTTGTAGGCGGTCTCGCTCAGCTTCATCTGTCCTGCTTCGTCGAAGAACGCGTTCTCGTCGCCCTTGAACAGAGAGATGTTGCAGTGCATGCCGGAGCCCGCGACGCCGAACAGCGGCTTTGGCATAAATGTCGCATGCAGGCCATGTTTGCGCGCGATCGTCTTGACGACAAGCTTGAACGTCTGGATATTGTCGCATGCGGCAAGTGCGTCTGCGTATTTGAAGTCGATCTCATGCTGTCCCGGTGCCACTTCGTGGTGGGACGCCTCGATCTCAAAGCCCATCTCCTCAAGCTCGAGCACGATATCCCTGCGGCAGTTTTCGCCGAGGTCGGTCGGCGCGAGGTCGAAGTAGCCGCCGTTGTCATTCAGCTCAAGCGTCGGCTGCAGGTTGTGGTCCAGCTTGAACAGGAAAAACTCCGGCTCAGGCCCGAGGTTGAAGTGGGTGAAGCCCATTTCTTCCATCTCTTTCAGAACGCGTTTCAGATTATTCCTCGGGTCCCCCTCGAACGGCGTGCCGTCCGCCTTGGAGATGTCGCAGATCAGCCGCGCGACCTTGCCCTTGCCGGTTGTCCACGGGAACACCATCCACGTGTCGAGATCCGGGATCAGGTACATATCGGACTCCTCGATGCGCACAAAGCCTTCGATCGAAGAGCCGTCGAACATCATCTTGTTGTCGAGCGCCTTGTCGAGCTGGCTGACCGGGATCTCCACATTCTTGATCGTGCCAAGCACGTCGGTGAATTGGAGGCGGATGAAATTCACATTGTCTTCCTCAACAAACTTCCAGATGTCATCGCGTGTATACTTGCCCATTTTCAGCCACTCTCCTTTTACAGTTGTTGCAACGGCGCCCGGCCATCACATTTTTTTATCATACTGTCGGAAAAGGGCATAAGCAAGAAGTATTTCAGGAATTTAATTGAAAAAATGAGATTAATATTCCCATACAAAGACAAAAGAAAAACCCTTCCCCATAATTGGGAAAAGGATGAAAATGGTAGCGTTTCATTTCCCTTATTCTGCCTGCGGACAGAAAGGGAGCGGGCAATCAGAATAGCACAGAGATTGATTCCGGACAAGCGTCCATTTATGAAAGTGCCTGGTCTTTCGTTGTCTCCGCATGGACTCTCAGGGGAGTCGCCTGGTCTTTCGTGATCTCCGCCTGTACTCTTAACCGCTTTGCCTGGTCTTTCGCTGTCCTTGTCCGCTTATTCTGCCGCTTCCAGCGCGAGCAGCCGCTCCTTCATCGACAGCCCGCCCCGGAATCCGGTGAGCTTTCCGTTTTTGCCGATGACCCGGTGGCACGGGACAAGCATGAGGACGGGGTTGGCTCCGATGGCGGCGGCGACGGCACGGACGGCGGTCGGGTGCCCGATGCGCTCCGCGATGTCGGAGTATGTCACTGTCTCGCCGCACGGAATGTCCCGGAGCGCCTGCCAGACTTTCTGCTGGAACGGAGTGCCTCCGAGATCGACCGGCAAGTCAAACTCGGTCCGTCCGCCGTCAAAGTATTCGCCAAGCTGTTTCCTGTACGGATCAAGTGCTCTGTCGTCGCGGATCAGTTCAGCTCCTGGGCGACGCGCGCCTGCCCACTCCTCGAGCTCATCGAAGCCGCGACCTTCCGAGCCGATCCAGCAGAGCCCCTTGTCCGTCGCTGCGATGATGAGGTCCCAGTCCCCCTGCTGAAGCTGTGACCAGCGGATTGTTCCCATCGTTCATCCTCCCCTTTTGTTGTTGGTGACCCCCATTATACAGCAATCTTTTTCGGGATTTCTCGCCATATTTCCCGGGAAATGAATCGAAAGCTGTCGGAAATCAGAAAATCCCCTCTCCGCAAAGAGAAGGGATGATGCGGCATCAGCCCGCCGAATAGACGCGGCTCTTGAGACGTGTCGAGAACACTTCGAGCACGATGGCGACGATAAGGATCATATACGTGATCATGCCGACTTCGCGCAGGTCGAAGTAGAAGCCGGATGCCATGAAGAGTTCGAAACCGATGCCGCCCGCTCCGGCGGCCGCACCCATTGCGACAGCCACCGAGAAGTTGATCTCGAAGCGGAGGAAGGTCCATGACAGAAGATAGGTGAATGTGGATGGCAGCACGCCGTGGACGACGGTCTGCCACCAGCCGGCGCCCGTAGAGCGGAGCGCCTCCAGAATCTTCGGGTCAACTTCCTCGAAAGCTTCCGAGAAGGCCTTCACAAGATAAGCGACCGAGTGGAACAGCATTCCGAGGACGGCAGCTTCACTGCCGAGTCCCGCCGCAATGGCGAAAATCAGGACCCAGAGCACCGTGGGCACCGCGCGGACAAACGCGACGACGACTCGGATCGATTTGGACAGCCAGGGGACGCTCAGGTTTTCCGCGGCGCCGAGCGCCAGGAAAAAGGCGAATACCGCGCCGAACACCGTGGCGAGCGCGCCGAGCCCGAGTGTGATGGCGACCTGCATGGCCGCCTCGCCCCAGCCGAAGTGGCTGAGCTTCGGCTCCAGGAACATGGCTTTCAGGTTATAGAGGGTCTCCGGAATCGCCTGGAGCGGCCGGAAGCCGGTGTAGTCGAAGAAGAAAAAGGCGAGGATCGTCAGTGCGCCGAGCGTCCAGAGCGTCGAACGGAGGACGAGGCTGACCCGGTTGCCGGAACGGATGTTGATCTTGCCCGCCCGGGTTCGCCGGATGACGGTCGGTTGTCGGGTTATCTGCTGCATTTACAGGATCACCTTCCGGATTCTCGTCGAGAGTAGTTCAATCAGGATGACAGACAGCACGATCGTGATCGTGATCAGCGCGACCACCTCGTAGTTCATCGTCTTATAGTACATATCGAACATATAGCCGATTCCCGTGCCCGTCAGGATGCCGACCAGTGTGGCGCTTCGGATGTTCGTCTCGATCATGAACAGCACCCAGCTGACCATCTGCGGAAGGCCCTGCGGCACCACGGCTTTGCTGACAATCTGCCAGTACGTCGCACCGGTCGCCCGCAGCGCCTCGACAGACCCGAGTGCCGCTTCATCGATCGTTTCGATAAAGGCCCTGGTCAGGAAACCGACCGTGCCGACGAACAGGGCCAGAAATCCGGTCACCGAGTTCTGGCCGAAGGAAAGGAGAAGAATCAGCGACCAGGCCACGACCGGGATGTTCCGGGAAAGCGAGGCGACAAAGCGTGACACGGCACCGAACGCCCGGTTCACCATCGTCGTCTTCGAGCCCATGATCGCTAGGAACAGCGACAATGCAGCGGCGATCGTTGTGGCAGCAATCGACATGAAGACCGTCTCGATCAGCTTGCCCATGATGTCGGGAAGTTTGCCGAGCGCCTCCCCGTCCACGAGCAGATTGGAGGCCATCCACACCATTGCCCCCGGAACTGCTTCAAGACTGCTGACGAAGCCGTAGTCGGTGACCCATGCGGACAGATAAGTGAGGACGATGACCCCAAGGAAAAGCATCGTCATCTGGAATTTTCGTTTTTTCAGCACGGTTTCATTCATGTTGTCAGGCTCCTCAGACAGTGATCAGTTCGCGGGTCTCCACGGCGGTTTTCATGCCGTAGATTTCATCGGTGAAGCTTTCCGACAGCAAGAGGCTCGGTCCGTCAAAGACCACTTCGCCCTTTTTCAGCCCGATGACCCGGTTCGCATAGTCTTTCGCCACATCCACTTGGTGGAGGTTGACGATGCACGTGATGCCGAACTCGATGGAGATTGTTTTCAGGTGGTCCATGATCACCTTGGACGAGTTCGGGTCGAGCGAGGCGATCGGCTCATCGCAGAGGATGATTTTCGGGTCCTGGATCAGTGCCCGGCAGATGCCGACGCGCTGTTGCTGGCCGCCGCTCAGCTGATCACACCGCTTATAGGCGTGTTCGGCGATGCCGAGCTTTTCCAGAAGCTCAAACGCCTTCTGCTTTTCCGCTTCCGTGAACCGTCCGAGGACTCCCTGCAGGGTCGACTTGTACCCGAAGCGGCCGTGCAGGACATTTTCGATGACGGTCAGCCTCGGGACGAGGTTATAGTGCTGGAAAACCATGCCGATGTGCTTGCGGACATCCCGCAGGCCTTTCTTGTTCTGGGCCCCGACGTCCTTGCCGTCGAAGAACACCTGTCCCTCTGCGATGTCGACCATCCGGTTCAGGCAGCGAAGCATCGTGGACTTCCCCGCCCCCGAAGGGCCGATCACCGCGACAAACTCCCCTGCTTCAACTGAAAACGAAACATCCTTCAGAATCGGATTACCCGGCTGGTAGGACTTCGTCAGACCGTTCACTTCCAGTAATGGCACTGAAAAAACTCCTTTGCTTTATAGGATGGCCGTGGCACAATGACCCGCCGGCCGGCAAATAGCCGTTCCGGCGGGCCGGGAACTCAGCAACTCAGTTGGAAAGCTCGCGGATCGGGTCAAACCAGCTGTCTTCCACTTCCACGAAACGCTCGCCTTCCGTCTTCTTGAAGAGGCCGGACGCTTCCGAGTCTGCCGGTACGAAGACATCCTCATTTTCAGCCATTTCATCAGATGTGAAGGCATCTCGGATCTTGTTGAAGTCCTCTTCGCTCAGCACTTCCGTGTTGGCGACAAACGGAGCGTTCAGGACAGGCGTCACGCTGATGAGCACAAACTCTTCTCCCGGTACGGTGTGGAACGGCTCGGCTGCCCCGTCCTTGACTCGGTAGACCGATCCCGGTGTGTTTTCTTCACCTTCGGCCACTTCCACATAGTTATCCACGCAAGTATCGCAGAATGCCGCTGCATCAACGGTTCCTTTAAGCAGGTTGACTGCAGAACCCTGGTGGGAGCCGCCGAACTGGACCTGTTCAAAGAACGGGCCTCCCTCCATCAGGTCTTCCTCGCTCAGCCCCTTGTCGGAGAAGTGATTCAGAATCGAAGACGAAGGAACGACAAAGCCGGAAGTCGAGCTGTTCGAGACGAAGGAGAACGACTTTCCTTCGATCGGATCGATCTTATAGCCGTCGCCGTCTTTGTACTCATCGGCATTTTCCTTCTCGACTGCGATCCAGGAATGGTACTTGGCGTCATCGAGCGTGCCGGACGGGCCGGTCGGCACGGCCAGCGGTTCGATGGCTTCGTTGCCTTCCTTTGCCTCGATGTAGCCCTGCGCACCCATGAAGGCGAGTTCGGCATTGTTGTTGACGATTGTTTCGATTGCGATGGCATAGTCCGTCGTCAGATGGTGCTTGACTTCTTTGCCGGTGGCTTCGCCGACCGCTTCGCCCACTGCATCACGGGCACCCTTCAGATCGTTCCCGGATTCGTTCGGATACCAGACGATGTCGACCACGTCGTCTCCCTTGTCTGCGCTTTGCGCATCTCCTTCCGAACAAGCTCCCAACAGTGCTGCAGTGGCTGCGGCCGCAAGCAGCAGCCCGAATCGTTTTTTCATCATCCGATCCCCTTTTCCTGATGTTTTGGCCTTTCCTTAATGCAGATCCTGCGTGGTTCAGCTTCATTGAAGCATGGAACCGGGGTGCAGGGCTATGGTTTGTCCCGCTTCTTTAGACTGTTTTAAGAATGTTTACAAGACATTAACAGCGCGTTGTCCGGACTGATTAATTCCCCCATGTTTACAGGGGTGCCGTACCGGCCGTGGCAGTCGGATCCGCCCGTTGTGAACAGGCCGTATTCCGCAACCAGACCGTCGATCCGTTCGTGGTCCTCTGCCGTGTGGTCCAGGTGGTGACGCTCGATTCCGTCCAGTCCCGCGGCCACAAGTTCCGGGATCAAATCATACGAATCCAGCTGTCCGGGGTGCGCGATGACCGCGAAGCCGCCATCCTCTTTGATGGCGCGCACGGCGTCGAACACGTCGATGTACCGGATATCCCCCGACGCGGGTCCTCCGTCCTTGAACAGGGAGCGGTACAGCTGTTGGTAATCTGCCGAATCAAACGGCGCATCCGTCAGCAGATCCATGATGTGCTGCTTGTAGACGACACCGCCTTCCGGAACCTTGGCGATCAGCTGCTCCTCATCCAGCCGGAGACCGGTCTCCCGGATTTTTCCGGCCTGCTCGAGCGTGTGCCTGTGACGCCGTTCCTGGAGCGGGCGGCAAAGGGCATTGGTGTGCCGCGCATCAGGTCTGTAGTTGTACCCCAGCACGTGGACTTTGCGGTTGCGTTTAAAGTCATAGGCCGAGATTTCAATGCCCGGAATGACCGTAACCCCGTACTCTTCACCTAGGGCGAGCGCCTCTTCCAGTCCGTCTGTCGTGTCGTGGTCGACGAAGCTGATATGGGTGATGCCTGCATCCACAGCACGCTCCAAAACCTCCCGGACCGTATCGGCACCGTCGGAATACCGGCTGTGGACATGAAGATCCGCTTTCATCGCTGCACCTCCGGCATTCCGCGAAGGGCTTTTTCGTTCATGTCATACACGCAGTCGCACAGCCCTTCCATGAACTCCAGGTCGTGGAAGATGCCGACGAGCGTCGTGCCGTCCGCCTTCAGCTTTTCGATCACTTCCCGGACTTTCAGCTTGGACTGGTAATCCAGGCTGGCGGTCGGCTCGTCCAGCAGGAGGAGGCGAGGCTTCTTCACCGTAGCAATAGCAATATTCAGCCGTAGTTTTTCCCCGCCCGAGAACGTGTTCGGGAAGGTGTCCCACAGCCGCTCGTCCAGGTCGAAATGGCGAAGCGACTGCTCGGCCTTGATAGTTGCCGCCTCGGGCGATTCACCCATCCCGAGGAGCGCCTGCTCGACAAGTTCCCTTGCCGTCGTTCGCGGCATGACGTTCAGGAATTGGGAGACATAGCCGATCTCATGCTTTCTCAGCCAGATCACCTGGCGCTCTTCCGCCTTTAGCAGATTGATCCTCCCGAACCGCTCCGAGTCGAACCAGATTTCTCCCTCGTCGGGCAGATAGGTGCGGTAGATGCTTTTAAGGATCGTCGACTTGCCGCTTCCGCTCTTGCCGACGATGCCGATGAATCCGCCCTGTTCCAGGCTGAAACTGATTCCTTCCACTGCCTTCCTCGTGGTATTCAGATGATGGCTCGTGAACCGCTTGCCGAACTCTTTCACTTCGAGCATGACCAATTTGTCCCCCTCCTCTCAGCTTTTCCGGTAATTCGTCCTTGTGACGACCACGCCGTTGACCATCGTCGCGCTCAGCATCGGGTAGCCGTCGTCCATCCGCTCGATGATGAGCAGATCCGCTTTTTTCCCCGGGCAGACCGAGCCGATTTCCTGTTCCATGTTGACGGCCTGTGCCGGACGGATTGTCACCTTGGCGAATCCTTCGTGGAGCGGAAGCCCGCACTCGTCGTGCAGCCTGAAGATCGAATGAAGGAGCGCCGCCGGGTAGTAGTCGCTGCACAAAATATCCGCGCAGCCTTCCCGGATTGCTTCAGCTGCTGACAAATTGCCCGAATGCGAGCCGCCCATCAGCACGTTCGGCGCGCCGACGATCGTGGCCATCCCGAGTTCATTCGCTTTTTTGGCGACGTCCAATGTGATCGGGAACTCACTGATCGTCGTGCCGTACGAGCGGACAAGCTCCAGCTTTTCCTCGTGGTCGTCGTCATGGGACGCGACAGCGATTCCCCGGTCAATTGCGATTTCGGCTACTTCCCGGATGCGCTCGATCGTCATCTGCTCCCGGCTGACACGTTCTGCGATCAGGACGCCCACTTCATCGTCCGAGATGTCGCGGTAGCCCTTTAGCGTATTGCTGTAGACCTCAAGATCCCGGTACTGGCCCTGCCCCGGGGTATGATCCATGAATGACAGGAGATGCACCTTGCCGTCCCGGATGTTTTGGATCAGCGTGTCCACTTCGCCTATGTTGTCCAGCTCGAACCGGGCGTGAAGACGGTGGCGGATCAGGTGGAGGCGGTCACGCAGTGAACTGATTGCATCGACAAGCCGCTGGACGTTTTCCGGCTGCCGGATCGGCTTATGGCTGAACATGTCTTCCTTATAGAAGGACAGAGAATGGAACATCGTCGTGATCCCGTGATTGATCAGGATTTTTTCCGCTTCCCGCAGCGCCATGTTAAAGTCCATGATGCTCGTCGGACGCGGAGAGGCGATCGTCTCGATATAGTCCGAATGAATGTCGACGAACCCCGGCGTGATGTACCCGCCGTTTGCATCGAGCAGCTCCGCGTCCGGCCAATGCCCGATTTCTTCTTCCGGGACGATGTCGGCGATGCGGTCACCGTCGACGAGAACGGCCATCCCCTCAAGAGTCCGGTCTTCCAGAATGATCTTTCCGTTATGCAGAATGTGCATACTCTTCGTCCTCCCTACAGCAGCGAGTAAACCAGCTGCTGGGTATATGCGTGATTTGGATCTTCAAGGATCTGATCGGTCAGGCCGGACTCGATCACCCGGCCGTTCAGCATGACAAGTGTCCGGTCTGCAAGCATCCGGATGACGGCCAAGTCGTGTGACACGACAATCATCGAGATGCCCAGGTCGCGCTGGATCTGCTTGATCAGGTCGATGACAGCTGCCCGTACTGACAGGTCAAGGCCTGTCGTCACTTCGTCGAGGAACAGGATCGGCGGATCGTTCGAAAGCGCTTTGGCGATCTGGACACGCTGCTGCATGCCGCCCGAGAAGTTGCGCGGTTCTTCCTTCATCCGGAACAGCGGGATGCTGACGACGTCGAGGAGACGTTCCCCGGCGGACTGCATCTTGCCGACATGCCGGCCGCCCGCGGCGATCTGCTTTTCCGCGATGTTGCTGATGGAGGAAAAGTCCATCCGGAGGCCCTTGACCGGGTTCTGGTAGACCATGCCGTATTTGTGGTTGCGGATGTACCGCTTGCGCTGGGAGGAGACGTCGAACAGGTTCTCACCCGCGAGTTCAGGGTCGTCGATCGTCAGCATGCCTGACGTGACATCCTGATCAAAATACAGGCATTGCATCAGGGTCGACTTACCGCTTCCGCTCTCTCCCACAATCCCGAGGATCTCCCCCGGGTACACGTTGAGCGAGACGTCGCTGCAGGCGTAGACTGTGCCGCAGGACGGGCAGTAGTTCTTGATGAGACCCGGCCTGCCGGGCTGGCTGCATTCGCCGCATCCGGGGCCATACTGTTTGGTCAGGTTTTCCACTTTCAATAGGGGACGTTCTTCAAACTGTTGCATGATGCACCTCTTTTTCGCCCTGGCGCTCCAGCCGGTCCGCACAGTGGCTCGTGTCGTTGCACTGGTACTCCGTCACGCCGGTTTCTTCGATGTAGAGTTCATCCAGGAAGACACCGGTCGCGCCGCAGAAGCGGCAGCACTTCCCGGAGAAGTCCTCCCCCTTGAACGGATGGTCCTCAAAGGCGAGGGAACGGATCTCGGTATACGGCGGGACAGCGTAGATTTTCTTCTCCCTGCCGGCTCCGAGCAAAATGAGCGCTTCGGAGTGATCCATCTTCTGATTATCAAAACGGGGGATCGGGCTCGGCGCCATGACGTACCGGCCATTGACAAGCACCGGGTGATCGGCACCCGTCGTCGTCCGCCCGTATTTCATGATCTGCTCGAACAGCATGAGCCATGCTCCGCTGTATTCGCTCTCGGCATGAAGCCGCTTCGTGATGGATTCCTTTTTCTCATACTTGCGGAGCGGTTCCGGCATCGGCACCTGCAGGACGAGGATCTGGTCTTTGGTCATCGGGATCTCTGGAATCCGGTGACGGGACTGGATGAGCGTCGCTTCCTCCGTCCGCTCGGTTACGGGAATGCCCGTCGTCGCCTGCACCAGTTTCTTGATGCTGACGGCATTGACCGACTCATCTGCTCCCTGGTCGATCACCTTCAGCACATCTTCTTTCCCGACGAGCGAGCAGGTAAGCTGCAGGCCGCCCGTTCCCCAGCCGCGTGCCATCGGCATTTCGCGCGAGGCGAACGGCACCTGGTAGCCAGGGATGGCGACCGCCTTCAGTGTCGCCCTGCGTATCTCTTTTTTCGAGCCTTCATCGAGGAAGGCGAATTGCGGTTCAGCTCTCATGTCCGTCCCTTCCTTTCCTCGTGTTGCGCACGCTGTCCAGCTTGGACTGGAATGTGACATAATGCGGCATCTTCAGGTGGGAGATGAATCCGGTCGACTCCACCGTGTCCACATGGGTCAGGACGAATTCCTCGTCATGCGGCGGGGCATCGCTTCCAGGGTGCTCCAGGCACTGGTCGAGGATGCTCATGGCGATCGCCTTCGTTTCGTTCTGCCCGTAGCAGATGCCATAGCCGATCTCGAACCGGAGCTCCTGCTTGCCGTCCGGTCCCTTTGAAGGCATCGGGACGAACGACTCCACTTCGGTCGCCCGGACCGATCCGATGTAGTAGGAATCATCTTCATCCTCGCCGCCGTGCGCCGGGATCGTAATCGGCAATTGGCCCACGCGGACTTCGCCGACCGTCGGGTGGACCTGGCCATAACCCCTGAGTGACGCATAGCCGAGGGCCGTCACGGCGCCTGTCTGACCGCGCGTGAGGATCTGCAGGCGCTCGCTGCGCGAAGCGGGAAACTGGAAGACATTCTTCGTGACGTCATCCGGCTCGGTGTTGTCCGGCTCGAACGACTCGAACAGCCCCTCGTTTCTCAGATACTCCACCACTTTCGGATATGTGCCGTCGCCGGTTGCCTTTTCCAGTGCGGACAGTTCCGCTTCATATTGCTCCATCCACTGGTTCCGCTCTTCTTCCTTTTCATCGAGGAGGGAGAAGTCGATCAGGCGATGCGTATAGTCATGGGTCGCGCCGAGCAGCTGGCCTCCGGGAATGTCCTTGAAGCTTGCCGAGATCCGACGCTCCACCGCCATCCGCTCCGGTTCCACCGTCTCGCTGTAATACAGCCTCGGCAGTGTCGAGCGATGTGCCCTCAGAAGGAATACGGCTTCCTCCATGCTGCCTTCCGCCTGTTTGATCGCAAGCGCCGCAAGCTCCGGAGAGTAGAGGCTCGCCTCGGACATGACCTGGTCGATGAGCAGTCTCATCGAGGAAAGGATGGCGGATACCTCCACCTGCTTGCCGCCCTTGAGGCGTTCGTATTTGAGGCGGTCGATGGAAGCTTCGATCGCTTCCGTGCCGCCTTTGACCGCTACATAACCCATGCCGATTCCTCCTTCGCCGAGATGGCCGTCGTGCGCGGGATGCAGGAGATGTACCCGTCGCCGTCCGTAAAGATCAGGTCGATGCCCGTCGGGAACTCGTGCGCTTTCAGGTTCCGGGTACTGACAAATGCCTCGCTGAGGGCAATCGGAGCTTCCGCTTCATCCCGGATGCCGGGACCCGACAGCTTTCGGCCCGACGGACCCCCCAGTGCTTCGGATTCGATGATCCACGCGGCCGACTGGTGGGGGTTCTCAAGTGTGCCGGCCTTGCAATCCCGCATCGCTTCAAGCAGTTCCGTCTCACTTGTCCCTTTCGGAGCGATGATATAATCCGCGTCTTCAGCAGTAGTGTGCGCGGCAAACGTGTAATCCGCGATTTTCCGGCGGATGGTGTCGGTACGGTCCCCGAGCACATGGAACGTGACTTCCGCGTCCAGCAGCGTCTGGACCACGAGGAACGTCGCCGGATGGCATTCCCGGACAAAATCCGCCTTGTCTGCCGATTCCCGGATGTCCGCGATCTTCCCGGGCCTGGCCATGCACTGCAGCAGTTCACGGTAAACTTTCTGGATGTCATGCACTGAATCGAGTTGCATTGCGCTCTCCCCTCACTCTTCCATTGTGTCGAATTGGACTTTTGTCTTTTCCAGCGCGGCCAGTTCCCGGCGCTTCCTGTCGGCCAAACGGATCTCTTCCGCCTCCAGCATCGCGCTCCAACCGGCCGTCTCGGAAAGCCCGGCGCGGCAGGCCGCGTCGATCACCGCCAGATTTCCGGCAAGCTCTTCCCGGACGCCCGCTACGATGCCGACGCCGATGTGGTCCCCGATTTCGACCTTTGCTTCCGTCACCAGCACTTCGCCCAGATAAAACAGGGACTGTTTGGCCGTCTCCCGCATTTTGATCATCGTCAGGCCTTGCCGGGGGGCGACCAGTTCCCGTACGGGATAGTGGTGCCTGATTTCAGATGCGAGCCGGGCCGCCAGCTCCGGGTTCCCTTCGATCAGGATTTCAGTCATGCGTCTCCGCTTCATATCGGACTCTCCCTCCTCTGCTGACTTCATCCTAACTTGGCGACAACTTAGCGCGGGTTAAGGCTGTGTTAAGAAATGTAAAGATCAAAAGCGCAAGCGCCCGCTTAGCAACGTACAAACTGGAGCCCTTCGTAATGAGATAAAGGAAACACGGCGAGGTACGGGCCGATGTTGACTTATCGCAGTGGAGGAGGGTGAAGTTTGCTAGTTGCTGGGCGCTGGAGCTCGACGTGGGCGATATGGGGATAATCATCTTCCACAGAGTGAAGTTTTATCATTTCCTAAGCTCCAAAAAGACGGACCCCCGGTTATCCGGAAATCCGTCTTGCCTGTTCGTATTCAATTCCGATGGTAGATCAGCTGGACCACGCCCGACGGGAACGTGCGGGTATCCGCAAGCTTCAGATCAAGCCGCTCTCTGACATCCGTGAACAGCGGCTTGCCTTCGCCAAGCACCACGGGATGGACGGACAGCCTGAATTCGTCCACGAGCCCCTCGTTGATAAAGGTGGTGATCAGCTCCGCTCCGCCGTACAGCCAGAGGTCTTTTCCCGTCTGCGCCTTTAGCTGCGCGACCGCACCAGGAATGTCATCCCGGATGTAAACCGCATCATCGCCGTCCTTCGTTCTTGAGAAGACGATCTTTTCCTTGCTGTTGATTTGTTCCCAGAAGTCGGTTTCTTCTGCGGATGCCCCTTCTTCCGGGACATACCGGCCCCACAGGTCATAGCTTTTCCTTCCATAGAGGATTGTACCGATTCCGTCGAGGAATTCTTCGAATTTCATCTCCGGCTCCATGATGCACCAGTCGATTTCTCCATTTTTCCCTTCGATGAATCCGTCGAGTGAGACAGCAAGATCCAACAGAACCCTTCTCTTTCCTTGTTCAGGCATCGCTCTGCTCCCCTTTCAGTGTTTTCACTGTGTGTCGGAAATGTCGTATTTAAAGGTATCACTCCGGTACAGGATTCGCGTGTATTCCAGCGTATCGCCGGAATGCCCGTCCAGGCAGCTGCTCTCCAGGGCAAGGAGAGGGACGAGACGGCTGCAGCGGAGCAGTTCCTGTTCCCGGGATGAGGGGAACACAACGCTCAGGAGGGCACTGCCGCTCCCGAAATCCCCGTAGCCATGTTCCCGGTAGTACTTGAACATGGACCGGATACCCGGTCCGTCCGTGCCGATTTCGGGAAACCGCGACTCGAGCACATGGGAGTAGTGGATGGCGATCGGCTCTCCGTCCACCACGCGCAGCCGGCCGATCCGCCAGACGGTATCATCCGGGTCGGCAGTAAGAATCCGTGCCGCTTCCCCGTTATCACTCGGTTCACACGAAACAATGGTCGTCTCGAGTGTGTGCCCGAGTTCCCCCATCTTCTCCGTAAAGCTCGTCTTGCCGCTGAGCGGAATCCGAATCCTGGCCGGTCCCGGCTTGAGGAACCGGCCCTTTCCCTGTACGGACTCGATCAGCCCCCGCTCCTCCAGATGATTGAGTGCATTCCTTACGGTATAACGGGGCACCCGGTACTGCTCGGCCAATGTGTTTTCGGACGGCAGCTTCCCGCCCGGCCGGATGTTTCCGCTTTCCAGCAACTCGATCAGTTCATCGATGATCAATGCATCTTTCTCGATTTCCATCCTTCTCGCTCCCCGTGCATCCTGTTTACTTTCATCATACCTGAACGCCCAGTTTATCTGAAAACAATGGACAAAGAGAGATCAGTTCTGTTTGACTGCACAAAAAAACCTTCCCTGCTTGCACGGGAAGGGGAGAACCGGCGCTTATTGGCCGGACTGATCCATAAATGCCTGGAAATCCGCGATTGAAGGATTGGCCATGTAATGCCCGCCCTCCACCTGAATGGTCTGTCCTGTGATGAATTTGGATTCGTCGGAGGCAAGAAACAGGACTGTGTAGCCGATGTCGTCCGCTTCGCCGTGGTAAGGCAGGGCGTTAAACTTGCCGAAGATATCGAGAACCTGCTGTGGCATGTTATTCCTTGCGGCAGGGGTCAGGATCAATCCGGGAGCAACCGCATTGCAGCGGATTTTGTCCTTACCGTACTGGGCTGCGATGTAGCGTGTCAAATTCACGACTCCCGCCTTGGATGCTCCATATGCGGAGCGAGTGGCGTCACCCGCGAATGCCGCCATCGAAGCCGTATTGATGATCGAGCCGCCTCCCGCCTCAACCATATGCGGAATGGTGAAACGTGTTCCGAGCAGGACGCTCTTCAGGTTCACGTCCATCAGCCGATCCCATTCCTCCAGGTCCATGTTGACCACGTCCAGATCTTTCTTGAGGTTAGTGACGCCGACATTATTGAATAGGACATGAAGCTTGCCGAATTCCTTCACTGTATACTCGACCGCTTCCCGGATCGAATCTTCGTCACCCGCGTCCAGGAAAATGCCTTTAGCGTCTCCTCCCGATTCGGTGATCTTCTTCGCTTCCGCTTTCGCGCCTTCCTCGTTAAAGTCACTGATGACAACCTTCGCACCTTCCTTGGCCATCAGCATCGATGCCGACAGTCCGATTCCGGACGCGCCGCCTGTCACCAGCACCACTTTTCCTTCCATACGTCCCATTTAAGTCCGCTCCTTTTTCATTCTGCACCCGGTTCCAAGGCAGCCAGCAGTTTCTTGTTGATGGCGAGATACTGATCCACTTCTTCTTCGGAAAGTACACTGAACATATTCAACCGAAGCCGTGTTCCGGTCTCCTGCGCTTCACGCAGAACAGACTCACCCTTTTCCGTAATCGAGAGCAGCACCATCCGTCGGTCCTGCTCATCGGCGAGCCTCTCTGCCATCCCTTCCTTCACGAGCTTCCCCGCAATGTTGGTAATGGCGGCAGCCGTATAACCGAGCTTGGCTGCAAGAACCGACTGCTTCTGAGGACCGTTTGTCTTCAGTTCCCACAAAACCAGTACCGGTGAGATGCCGATGTTATGACGGAATGCCTTCGTCCATCTGATGACCATCTCGTTTGTGACCGCCTCGGTCGAATGAATCAGCCTGAACAAGTCCGTTTCCTTCATGTATTCAACCTCCCACAATCCGCGCATGACCAAATCAGCGCGACAATTTTTTTCTGCGTGCTGACGCAGTCAGCGAAGCATAATCGAGCCGCCATCTACCATGATGGTCTGGCCTGTGATATAAGAGGCATCTTCACTCGCGAGAAACACAGCTACGCGGCCAATGTCTTCCTCAAGCTCACCGAGCCGGCGCATCGGAATCTTCTCCAGCATGGCTTCGAACATTTCCGGCTCATGCTCTTTCCATTGCTGAATACCAGGTGAGTTGGCGATCGGCGAGATGAGATTGACGTTAATACCTTCCGGACCCCACTCGTTCGCCGCGTTACGGGAGATGGCACGGATGGCTTCTTTCGCGGCCGCATAGGCCGCCTGGTTTGCCTGACCGGTGAGACCCGCGCCTGAAGCAAAGTTGATGACGGACCCCTTTGACGCCTTGAGGTAAGGATAGGCCGCCTGCATCAGATAGAAGGTCGGATAGAATCCGGTTCCAAAGCTGAGATCCAAGTCTTCCTGCGTCGTCTCGACAAACGGCTTTTGCCGGGAGGCATGTGCGTTGTTTACAAGAATGTCGAGCTTACCGAACCTTGCTGCCGTTTCCTCAATCAGCTTGTACAGGTTTTGGTGGTCCATCAGATCACCCTTGATGAAGAATGACTCCGGAGAATGGGCCTGCAGCTCTTTTTCTGCTTTAGCCCCCAGCTCCTCATTGATGTCCACGATGGCGACCTTTGCACCTTCCTTTACGAAAGCGAGCGCCATCCCTTTACCGATTCCTCCACCGGCTCCTGTAATGAGTGCAGTCTTGCCCTGCAGTCTTCCTGTCATCTCAATCCCTCCTCATGTTACAACTAGTTTAACACTAAATAGTTTAACATTAAACCATTTAGGTTTCGGCAATAGAAAAAGACGTTCCGGAGCCGGATTGGCTGGCGGAACGTCTTTTCTCGGGTGGAGCGGATGTAATCTTCAAACTCGGAGGTGTTTTCTTCAAGCTCAGGGCTGCTTTCTTCAAACTCAGGAGTGTTTTCTTCAAACTCACACCCGCAAGTCACCAACCCTGTGGCGGATTGCCCCCGTCGTCATCGAGAAACTCCTTCACGACGGAATAAAACAGCCGGGGCTCCTCGATGTTCGGCAGATGGCCGGATTCCCGGAATTCCATGAACACGGCATCCGGTATGAGTGCCGCCGTCTCACGGCCGGCCTCGGGAGGATTGAGCCCGTCATGGCTTCCCGCGATCACGAGTGTCTTTGCCCGGACCTTGCCGAGTCCCGGCCTGAAGTCGAATCCGTTCAGTGCTTCATTCGCCGCTTTCTGCTGCTCTCTCGTAAGCGGCACGTTCAGATCCTCATTCTGCATGATGTCCACCACTTCCATCAGGTTGCGGAACATGTACTTGGAGGCGGCATTCATCTTTTCCCGGAAGTCCATCCCCTCCAGTTCCTCCGCATGGCGCTCGAACAGTGCCTGTGATGAAGATGTGGTCCCATGGGATTTCGTCGACACCAAAATCAGCCGGTCCACCCTTTCCGGCGCCCGGATTGCAACACCCTGCGCAATATAGCTTCCCATCGACACACCGAGCAGGTCGGTTTTTTCAAGTCCGATATGGTCCATGAGCGCAAGCACATCACCGATATGGTCATCGATTGTATAGGCATCCGGCTTGTCCGATTTCCCGTGGCCGCGCGCATCCATGGCGATCACACGGAAGTGCCGGCGGAGCCGGGCCATGTCCACGCTGAAGTGGAGATGGTTCATCGTGAGACCGTGAAGCAGAATCAGCGGTTCCCCGCTTCCCTGCTCTTCATAATAAAGACAAATGTCACCGTTTTTGAATGTGGGCATGCCATCACCTCACAACTTCTTTTCCCTCAGATCCTGCAGAATACCCCTTTGGCTGATGCCACCTGGCGGCCCTCTTCATCATAGACCTTGCAGAGTGCATGGACGAGCGTGCGGCCGTCCTTTTCCAGATGGGCCACGGCACGGAGCGACTGTCCTTTCGCCGCCCGCAGGAAAGATACATTCAAATCGACCGTGACCATCTGCTGGACGCCGTTATCATCGGCCGGGATCAGGTTCGACATCGCTACATCGGCAAGTGACGAGATGATGCCCCCATGGATGACACCGGCACTGTTCACGTACAGGTCCTTCACTTCAAGCCCGACCTCGACTTCCCCGTCTGACAACCGGTTGTATGTATAGCCCAAAAACTCATCGAATGGCTGCTGGATCCACATTTCGCATCCCCCTCTGTTTACCTTTCTTCCTTCCATTTCGGGACATGCCGGTTCATTCCCTTCTTCATAAAAAGAAGCGCCGCGGCATTTGCCGCAGCGCTTTCGTTCTTATTCTGTTTCTTCACCGAGCGACTGGGAGACGAACACTTCCGTCACCTTTTCAATCGCCTTTTCGGCTTCAGCGCCTTCCGCGGTGATTGTGACGACCGCGCCGTGCGGGACGGCCTGTGCCATGACGCCCATGATGGACTTCAGGTTGGCCGACTTGCTGCCGTGGATCAGCTGGATGTCAGCGTCCAGCGAGTTGACCGCCGAAACAAGTTGTGTGGCGGGACGGGCATGAAGCCCTTCGGGTGCTGTGATTTTAAATGACTTTTGCATATGGAACGCCTCCGTTGGTACGTGTATTGATTATCCGTTCTTTTTGTGCAGTTTTTTGACTTCATCGGCAACAAACTGGACGCTCGTGCCGACGATTACTTGTATGTTGTGCTTTCCGACGACATTGATGCCCGGGACGCCGGTGGATTTGATTTTCTTCTGGTCGACTTTGTCCATGTCGGCCACTTCGACGCGCAGCCTTGTCGCGCAGTTGTCGACACTGCGGATGTTGTCGTTGCCGCCGAGACCGTCGTAGATCTTAGCTGCCATCGACTTGAACTTGTCGTCGCCTGTTGCTGTTTCTGCTTCCTCTTCAACAATTTCATCGTCTTCCCGGCCCGGAGTCTTCAGGTCGAACTTCAGGATCAGGAAGCGGAACAGGAAGTAATAGACAAGCGCGAAGAACAGTCCCTGCACCAGTAGCATGAGTGGCATGTTGGCGATCGGAATGCGCAGGCTGAGCACAAAGTCGATCAGGCCCGCACTGAATCCGAAGCCGGCCGTCCACTGGAACGAAGCCGCGATAAAGAGCGACAGACCCGTGAGCGCCGCGTGAACGACGTACAGTGCAGGTGCGAGGAACATGAACGAGAACTCAAGCGGCTCGGTAACACCCGTGAAGAACGAAGCGAACCCGGCGGCCAGCATGAGCGAGGCCGCCTGTTTGCGGCGTTTGGTCTTTGCCGTGTGGTACATCGCGAGCGCCGCTGCCGGCAGTCCGAACATCATGATCGGGAAGAAGCCGGCCTGGTAGCGGCCTGTGATGCCCTGTTCGCCGGTGCTGCTCCAGAAGTTGCCGATGTCGTTGATGCCGACCGTGTCAAACCAGAACACGGCGTTGAGCGCATGATGCAGCCCCGTCGGGATCAGGAGGCGGTTAAAGAAGCCGTAGATTCCGGCACCCGCCGCTCCCAGATCCAGGATCGACTGGCCAAACGCAACGAGCGCGCCGTAGACGATCGGCCAGACAAAGAACAGGACCGCCGATGCGACCAGCATGGCCACAGCCGACATGATCGGCACAAGCCGCTTGCCGCTGAAGAACGCCAGGAAGTCAGGCAGCTTCACCTGGCTGAACCGGTTGTACATGATGGATGCGATGATCCCTGAAAGAATACCAATAAATGCGTTTTGAATCTGGCCAAATGCCATATCCACGTTTTCCGGGTCTGTTTGCGTCAAGAGTCCTACCGAATTGGTCGATAGCATCGAGGTGACCACGAGGTAGGCGACCAGGCCGCTCAGTGCCGCAGCCCCGTCCTTTTCCCTGGAAAGCCCGATTGCGGCCCCCACCGCGAACAGGATCGGGATGTTTTTCAGGATCGAGTCCCCTGCCGTAATCAGAAACGCCGCGAAGACGTTGCCGGAACCCCAGCCGTCATGGTCGATCCAGTAGCCGATCCCCATCAGAATGGCTGCTGCCGGAAGGACCGCGACCGGAAGCATGAGGGAGCCCCCCAGCCTCTGCAAATACTTTTTCATCTTCAATTTCCCCCTTTCGTCATGTCCCCCTGATTTTCCGGATTCCTGAGCCGTTCGATGTGTAGTGCAATATATGCCAGTTCCGATTCCGGTATATCGATTTCGTGCAGCCTCATGCTTTCCGCGGCCATCACTTTCGCGCAGTGATACGAATCCGCGTAGCGGGTGCGGATCAGTTCCGCCATGTCGCTGTCGAGCGTGTGGGCATCATACCTGCCAAGATTGGCGACGGAATGCTGTAGATGCGTCACAAGCCGCTGGTATGAAATATCATCTTCCTCAATCTCGTTCCGCAGGCAGGCGCGGATTGAGCGCAGCATATCACGGACGATGGTCGCCTGGCGGATCGTATCGTTCAGGTCTCCGCCATGAGGCTTCATCGTATGGAGGTGAAGCGCGATAAACCCTGCCTCGTCGACCGGCATCTCCACACCGAGCGTATCGCGGATATGGCCGATTCCCCAAAGCCCGATGCCGTACTCTTTCGGATACAGGAGGCGGATCTCCCCGAGAAGCTTGTTGTTGACGTGGATGCCGTCTTTTGTCCGCTCAATGGCGAACGACAGGTGGTCGGTCAGAACGAGATGGATGTGCTCGTTCAGCTTGGTTCCGAGCGTTTTCTCCGCCCGCGAGATGATCGCTTCCGACACCGTGAAATGTTCTTCAGGTATCCGGCCGAGGAGCTGGCTGAGCTGCTCGTTCTCTGTCATGACGAATACTTTCTCGATCTTGTCGGCCGGGACGGGATCGTTGCGCTTCTTGCCGAAGGCGACGCCCGCTCCGACCACGACCTTTTCCCGGTCCCCGTCACGTACGATCACCGCGTTATTGTTGAGGATTTTGCTGATTTTCATCGGACTCCTCCTCCAGTCGAAAACCGGTTCAGCCGGCAGTGACCGTCATGATCACCGTTTCCCCTGCCGTGCAGGTGCCTTCCGCTTCCGGCCGGACCGTTTTTCCTTCTCCGTTCGTCACGACGATCGGCGTGACCGTACTGTTGGCATTTTCTCCGAGATAAGTCCAGTCCGCTTCGATCAGCGGCTGTCCCGCCGTCACCTTTTCATCCTGACGGACCAGGACATTGAACCCTTCCCCTTTTAGTGCGACCGTTTCGAGTCCGATATGGATCAGGAATTCCGTGCCCTGCGCTGAGCGGATGCCGATTGCATGCCCCGTGTCTGCAACCATTACGACCGTTCCGTCAACCGGTGAGACGACGCTCCCCGAATCCGGCATGACCGCAATTCCCTCTCCCATCATCTTGCCGCTGAATACCGGATCCGGCACTTGTTCAATCGGCATCAGTTGTCCAGAGACCGGTGCAAGCACTTTTTCTTCCTTGTCTTTTTTCTTGAACAGATTGGATAGCATCCGCACATTCCACCTTTCGGGTTTGTCACATGGCGCGGTCCCCTTTCCCGGACGAAAAAAGGCATAAGGGCATAGCGAAAGCCCGCAGGCTCCGCTCTTGCCCCCATGCCTGATCGGATCAGTCACATGAGACCGCTGTGAATTTATGGGTACAGAATACCACAGATAAATAGACATATCAATAAAGCGTTTACATTTTCCGAGAAATCTTGCCACGGTGTCTCGTATTGCGCTGGAACATTGATAATCATGAGTGAGACGTTGATTAAGTTCACTGAAATATTGACAATCTGCCCGCTGCAAACAAAAACGCCCCGGCCGGAGCCGGAACGTTGACTCAAAAATCTTTTCTAACAAGCCGCGGTGTGTCCATTAGTTCGCGAAGGTTCGATGCGCCGATGCCGAACATCGCCATCCGGAGCTCCATCTCGCGCACGGCCATCGATTCCAGCACATCTTCCGTGCTTTGCGTCGCTTCCTTCAGGATCGAGCGGCCGAACCCGACAAAGTCCGCACCGAGTGCCAGCGCTTTCGCGGCGTCAAGTCCTGTCCGCATGCCGCCGCTTGCGACAAGCGGGCGGCCGCCGATTTCGGGACGCACCATACGGACCGAGTCTGCCGTCGGAATGCCCCATTCACTGAACGCCTCCGCCGCAGCGCGTCGCACAGGATCCTCGGAGCGGAACTTTTCCACCTGGCTCCAGGATGTGCCGCCGGCGCCAGCCACGTCAACGAACGCGATGCCGGCATCTGTCAGTTGACGTGCGGTTTCTCCGTCGATGCCCCAGCCGACTTCCTTGACGCCGACCGGGACGCCAAGACCCGCACAGAGCATCTCGATTTTCCCGAGGAGCGCCCTGAAGTTTGTATCTCCGCCGTCCTGGATCACTTCCTGGATGCTGTTCAGGTGCAGGACGAGCATGTCTGCCTCCGTCAGCTCGACGATGCGCCTGCATTCCTCGGTTCCGTAACCATAGTTGAACTGGACGGCGCCGATGTTCGCGATGATCGGCACGCTTGGCGCGTACTTGCGCATGAGAAACGATGGCGGATGGCCGTCACTGTCGAGGAGCGCTCTCGTCGAACCGAGTGCAAGCGCCCACCCGCGTTCCTCGGCTGCCTCCGCCAGGTTTCGGTTGATCGTTTCGGCAAGCGCCGTCCCGCCTGTCATCGAACTGATCAAAAAAGGTGTCCGGCAGGCGTGCCCCAGGAATTCTGTCTCTGTCGAAATCTCCGCAAAATCGATTTCCGGAAGGGCATTATGGATAAAAGTGTATGACTCAAAACCGGTCGTGATTGCGTCACCCGTGACTTTTTCATTCAGTGTAATCTGGATATGTTCGGATTTTCTCTGTTCAATTGAGCCGGCCATCGCCAACACCGCCTTCTGTCTTTGCTGTACCGGTTCCGGAGGCGTCAGTCTACGCTGACCTCTTCGACCGTCCGGACCACTTCGTCACGCGATATCTTTTCGCGCCCGTCCTTCAGCGCGCCGAGCGTTTTGTGGGCAAGGGCCAGCGGCAGGCGGCAGAACAGGATGACGCTCTTTGTGCCGAGCGCTTTCATATACTGGTCCGCCTTTGCGAGATTGTCTTCCGCGTAGGTGAACAGGTCATCGCGCGTCCATCCGTCCGGCACGAAGCGGACACCACGCTCGTCCATATCTTCCTTCTCATTGCGCAGAATGTTGACCGCCTGGAGGCCGCGCCCGTAGCCGATCGCAAGCTCGCGGTCCGTTTTCTCACCCGCATAGTGGCCCCAGAGATCGGACAGCAGCACACCGACAAGCCCAGCCACATAATACGTATAATCGTCCAAGTCCTCCCGCGTGCGGATTTTCCAGCCGACTTTCGCCCACTTCGCCATGCCTTCGGCCATCTCCCGGGCCGCATCCGCAATACGAGGCCGCACATCATCCGGGCAGGCCTCCATCCAGTCGGCGAGCCTGAGCGTCACTTCCGGCATCCGTTCCCTGACCGGACCGAGGATTCCGAGGTAACGCTCATTGTCGAACGGCTGTGTGAACAGCTCGCTCACCTGCATGAGGAGGGAGTGCTTAAGGTCGTTGCCAAGCTCCTCATGGTCCTCGATTTCATCAATCGCCCGGAAGACGAGATAAGCGGAGGCGACGGAAGCCTTCAGCTCTTTCCTCAGAAAAGTAATCGGAATATAAAATGTCCGGCTTGTTTCTTTCAGTACTCGCATCGCATCTTTTGGAAACCCACTCATTTTGATCCCGATCCTTCCTCGTATAGTGAATGATATATACCTTTCATCGTAACTTAATTTTTTCGATAAATACAGCCCGCACCCCTTCTCTTCGGTGTACTTTCGTTGAAAATTTGGTATCAGGCCGATAGCATTTGCAGAAAGGAGGCGGCACAGATGGAAGTAAGCATGCTGGATCAGACACAACTGGCGGAAGGACAGACCGCCGAGGAGGGGTTCGCCTGTACGGTGGAGGCAGCGCGTCATGCCGACCGGCTCGGCTACCGGCGGTTCTGGGTGTCGGAGCATCACAGTTCGGACACGATCGCGGGGTCTTCCCCCGAAATCCTCGCGGCACACCTGCTGGCAAAAACGGAAACCATCCGGATCGGAACGGGCGGAGTCATGCTGACCCATTACGCGCCGTATAAAGTGGCAGAGAATTTCCGGGTGATGAGCGCGCTTGCCCCGGGCCGGGTGGACCTCGGTGTAGGCAAGGCACCCGGCGGCACTCATCTTCCTACCATCGCGCTCCAGGGCGGCCAAGCACTGACCGATGCGAAGCCACGAAACAAGGAACAGTTTCCGGAGATGATCGATGAGCTGATTGAATACCTCGAGGTTGAATTACCCGAAAGCCACCCGATGAGCGGCTATCTGAGAGCTTCCCCGGCTGTTGCCCAAAAGCCGCTCCCCTGGATACTGGGAACCGGCTCCGGCTCCGCCAAGCTTGCCGCCGAGCGCGGCCTGCCGTATGCCTTTGCCCGCTTCATCAATGCGGAATGGGACGAGATGAAGGAAACGATCCGGCTGTACCGGGAAAGCTTCCGCCCATCTTCCTTTTCCGTGTCGCCATACGTCATTGCCGCTTCCCGGGTTTTTGCGGCTGATACCGACGACGAAGCGGCATGGATTGCACGGAGTGCGGCACACGTGCAGTTCGGCTTCCACCGTGGTCTACAGGGCCGCTTGCCCGCTCCATCAGAGGCTCTCACCGGCGTCGGGACAGAAAAGGAAAAGCAGGAGGTCAGAGATATCCTGTCCACCTACTTGATCGGCTCAAAACAAACACTCAGCCACCGAATGGATGAATTATCCACAATGGGGGTGAATGAGGTCATGGCGATCACCCCCTTGTTCAGCCAGGAAAGCAAACAGCGTTCGATGACCGTGTTGAAGGAAGCGGCACAGGACTGAATGCGGCATTCGACATTTCCCGGGAAATAACCCGGAGCGTGATGAAAATTGGCGAATTCCGGTCCCTCCTCATTTTCACTTTGGTTATTTCCCGCAATACGGGGAATAGAGTACAAAACCAATGAATGGAAAAGGAGAGTGGAATCATGCTGAAACTGGAAACGGAACTTCAGGGCAAACAAGCCCGGTTTGGCGACATTTATCCGATCCTGCTTGAGAAAAATATTACGCTCGGCGGGAACTGGGATTATGATGAGGCGCTTTTCGACGGGATCCTGAATAAAGATGGCGGGGAAACAATTTATCTCCGAATCCCTTTTGATGTCATCTCCGGCATGCTGGAAGATCCCGATACACAGATTGTGTTCGGCCAGCCGTTTGTCCTCAAGCATGTGATGAATGTCGGCCTGGACCACGAAGGAGATGATTTGCTGGCGACAACCGGACTCAACCAGTTCCAGAGTCCAGATGAAAAAGATGGCCAGATCCGCCGCAAGTCCCGTTGGGAAGAAGAGGGCGAGCGGGTGATCCAGGGCATTGTCGATAGCTTCCCTCTTCTGGACGAACGGCACATCGGCTGAGTGCTCCAATATGGTATCGCTCAGAAAGAGGTTCTCCAAGAATGACCGCCGCCTGATGGAGGAATTGTGGAGCCGTGAGAAATACCGCGTCATGTACCACAGTCAGACTCATTACGAACAGATCAGGGAAACGCTGAAGAGGGATCCGCCTCTCGCGGATATCGAGGCACTGATCGGCGATGCCATCCGGACTCCCCCCACGGACGGTTCGGTCCGGAATGCCGTCCAGCATATGTGGGGCTATTTTAAGAAACAGGCGGAAGAAGAGGAAAAGCAGGAATACCGGCGGCTTCTGGACGGCTTTTCCTCTGGCGGCACCCGTGAAGAAGAACTCCTCCGCTTTATCCGGACGCTTGCGGAAAAGTATGGCGTGAAGTACTTGCTGAACAGTACGATTCTAGTATCGGATCAACAGAAAAAGGACAGTCCGTTTTGATGGACTGTCCTTTTTCGATTGCGTGGGGTGATGACCGATATGTCAACGTCTCAGTGGAATATCGCAACGTCTCAGCCCACTATGTCAACGTCTCAATGAAATATCGCAACGTCTCACCCGACTATGTCAACGTCTCACGTTCACGCAGCCTGCACCGCAGGTTTTTTCAGCATGCCGGCGAGGAATGCGGTGATAATGGCGCCAATGATGATCGCTGCCGCATAAAGGAGCACCTTCATGACACCGCCGTCAACGAGGCCCATGACGAAGATTCCGCCGTGCGGGGCGCGCAGGCTGATGTCGAACAGCATCGTGAGCGCGCCAGTCACCGCGGCGCCGCCGATGGACGCGGGGATGACACGTGCCGGGTCGGCCGCCGCGAACGGTATGACCCCTTCTGTGATAAAGCAGGCGCCGAGCACGTAAGCCGTCTTGCCCGCTTCTCGCTCAGGCTTAGAGAAGCGCTTCTTGAAGAGAGTCGTGGCGAGTGCCATTCCGAGCGGCGGCACCATGCCCGCGGCCATGACCGCAGCGATAAAGTTGAAGTTGCCCGCATCCAGCATCGCAATGCCGAATGTATAGGCCGCCTTGTTGACCGGGCCACCCATGTCGACGGCCATCATGGCCCCGATGATCAGGCCGACCAGGATCTGGTTGGTGCCGCCGAGCCCTTCAAGGAACGACGACAGGCCGGTGTACAGCTTCGTCAGCTGCGGGTTGATCAGCATCATGATGATGCCGGTGATGGCGATGGCGAACACCGGATAAAAGAGGACCGGCTTGAGCCCTTCAAGTGCATCCGGAAGCTTGGCGAACATTTTCTTGACGAAAAGCGTCACATAACCGGCCAGGAAACCAGCGATGATCCCGCCGAGGAATCCGGACCCGCCATCCGCCCCTTCCACTCCGGAAACGGTGATGGCGATCAGTCCGCCGACCATCCCAGGCGCGAAGCCGGGACGTTCGGCGATGCTCGATGCGATGAATCCAGCCAGGACCGGAACCATGAGGAAGAACGCCTTGCCGCCGCCGATCGTGTTCAGCATGGCGGCGAAGGCATTGTACTCATCGCTTGCCGGGTCACTGGAGTTGATGCCCCAGAAGAAGGACAGGGCGATCAGGATTCCGCCCCCGACGACGAACGGCAGCATGTTCGATACGCCGTTCATGAGGTGCTTGTAGAAGCCGCTTTTCGGCTCGGGTGAATCACCCTTATCCGTCTTGCCTTCGGCATGGTAGATCGGCGCGTCTTTTGTTACGGCACGGTCCAACAGCACATCCGTTTCATGAATCGCCTTGCCGACCTTTGTCTGGATGACAGGCTTGCCGTCAAAGCGGGCCATCTCCACTTTCGTGTCGGCGGCGACGATGATGACGTCCGCCTCTGCGATCTCTTCCGGCGTCAGCCGGTTTTTCACCCCGGACGAGCCGTTTGTCTCCACCTTGATCGGAATACCCCGTTCCTTCGCCCGTTCATTCAGCTTTTCGGCTGCCATATAAGTGTGCGCGATGCCTGTCGGGCAGGCGGTGACTGCGAGGATTTTGCCGTGTTGAGGGGCCGCATCCGCTTCCTGCGGCGATGATTCCACGGGTGTCCCGGATTCCGCCGGTGCTTCAGGCTCTTCCAGCTCCCGCTCTTTGTCGTTCACGGCAGCCAGCACTTCGTCGGCTGTCGCCGCATTCAGGACGCGTTCCCGGAACTTGCCGTCCATGAGAAAAGTCGCGAGCCGGGAAAGTGCTTCGAGGTGGTCATTGTTTGCCCCTTCGCTGGCGGCGATCATGAAGAACAGATGGGCCGGCTGGCCATCGAGAGAGTCATAGTCGATTCCTTCGGCGGAGCGGCCGAATGCGATTGCCGGCTCGCGGACCGCAGAGGACTTGGCATGCGGGATGGCGATACCGTCACCGATGCCGGTCGTGCTCTGCGCCTCGCGCGCAAGGATGTCATTCATGAAAGTTTCCCGGTCCGAGAGCTTGCCCGCCTCGTCGAGCTTGCCGACGAGTTCCGAGAGCGCGGCTTCCTTGGATGTAGCCGCCAGGTCGAGAAGCACTGTATCTTTCGTCAACAAAGAAGTGATGTTCATCGATTTTCTCCTCCGTTCAATCGGGTGACCGTTACCTGTTCAGCCAGCGCATCGGCATCTTCCTTCCGGCACAGGTCCGAACGGGAGACGGTTGCGCTGCCAGTTGCGACACCGTACCGGAAAGCGTGTTCCGCACCCTTTCCGGACTCGAGCGCGGCGATGAAGCCGGACACGAGTGAGTCGCCGGCGCCGACGGTATTGACCACGTTGACTTCCGGCGCCTGCGCCTCGGCTTCCATTGTGTCAGAAACGTAGAGCGCACCTTCCCCGCCCATCGATACGATGACGTGCCGGACCCCCTGCCCCACGAGCAGGCGGGCATAATGAAGGGCGTCTTCCTTCGTTTCGATTACCGTCCCGAACAGTTCACCGAGCTCGTGCTCGTTCGGTTTCATCAGTTCAGGCTGCATGCCGGCGAGTTGCTTAAGAGCGGGCCCGGATGTATCGACGGCGAGACGGATGCCGATGTCCCGGCAGATGCCCGCCAACTCCACGGCAAAGTCCGTCCCTGCCGAATCGGGAATCCTGCCTGCGAGCACGAGCCAGTCGCCCCGCTCCATCCGTCTCACACGGTCCAGCAGCTGGCGGCGCTCCTGTTCCGTGATCTCGGGGCCGGGGCCGTTCAGTTCAGTTTCCTGATCCGATTTAATCTTTACATTGATGCGGGTGACGCTGTCCGTCCGGATCAGTTCCGTCCGGATGCCTTCCCCCTGAAGGAACTGCTCCAGATAATCGCCTGTAAAGCCCCCGGCAAGTCCGACAGCGGTGCTGTCTGTGCCAAGCCGTTTCAAAACCCGGGAGACATTAATTCCCTTGCCACCGGGATAGTAGTAAACTTCTTCCGAACGGTTAAGTTTCCCGGGACTGAAGCCGGGAAGGTAAACGGTATAGTCCAAAGAAGGGGTCAGCGTAAATGTGTAGATCATTCCGTCACCACCTTTACAGTTGTTTCGTTTTCAATGGCTTCCATCATCGCCGCATCCAGGGAATCCGTGATCAGCGCGGCGCCAGCGAGCGGAAGGACCTTGGTGAAGCTGACCTTACCTGCCTTGCTGTGGTCCGCAATGACATAAGTCCGCCGTGCCAGTGAAGCGGCCAGTTTCTTGACGGCCGCCTCCTCGGGGTCCGGCGTTGTGTAGCCGTACTCCGGGTCGAAGCCGTTCGCCCCGAGGAAACACCGGTCAAAGCGGTATTCGGAAAGCGCTCCGGTTGCCTGCGGACCGACGAGTGCCCGCGTCTTCCCCTTTACGTAGCCGCCGGTCAGATAAGTCGTGATTCCGTGCTCGATGAGGGCATCCACATGAGTCAGACCGTTCGTCACGACGACGGTCCCCTTGCCCGCAAGGAACGGGATCATCCGGAAAGTCGTCGTGCCCGCATCGAGGAAGATGAAGTCTCCTTCCTCGACGAGCCCGGCGGCATGTGCCGCAATGCGCTGTTTTTCCGGTTCGTTTTTGACGGATTTGTCAGAAACGCTCAGTTCCTGGATATTCCGGTCACGGATTGTGGCACCCCCGTGAATGCGCTCCAGGAGGTTCATCGCTTCCAATTCCGTCAGATCCCTGCGGATGGTCGACTCCGATGCGCCTGTGCCTTCCATGAGCTCGGCGATTTTCACAGTCTGTCGTTGTTTCAGCAAGCCCATGATCCATTCATGGCGTTCAGTTGTCAGCACGTTTCATCACCCATCCGTAAGTTGATTAAGCTCATTTTACTTGAAATCGGTTCCAAAATCCATCATAATCGTTCACAAACAATCAAAAACAGTCATTCGTTTTGACTGTCTTCATTTGGGAGGAATTACTCATGGTCGAAAAACAATATACAATCAGTGCTTCCGAAGGCCTCCACGCGCGGCCGACTTCCCTTCTTGTCGGTTCGCTTGCACCGTTCTCTTCCGATATTACGCTCATCTACAAAGACAAATCTGTGAACATGAAGTCCATCCTCGGCGTCATGTCGCTCGGAGTCGCATCGGGAGCGACCATCACAGTCAAGGCAGAAGGCGCAGATGAAACTGAAGCCATCGCCAAAATCGATGAAGTCATGAAATCCGAAGGGCTGGCAGGCTGAATGGAACAGCGGATCAAAGGCATCGCAGCCTCCGGTGGGATCGCGATTGCAAAGGCCTTCCGGCTGGAGCATCCGGACCTCCAGACCGAACAAGTCACCGTGGCAGACGCGGAAGCGGAAAGCGCGCGCCTGGACCGGGCTATCGACGCCGCACGCGGGGAACTTGAAACCATCCGGAAGCAGGCGTCCGAACAGCTGAGCCAAAGCGAAGCGGACATCTTCAGTGCACACCTTCTCGTTCTTGACGACCCCGAGCTCATCGGACCGGTCAAGGAGAAGATCCGCTCGGAACAGGTCAATGCGGAACATGCGCTGAAGCAGACCGCGGACGGCTTTGTCGCCCTGTTCGAGTCGATGGACAATGAATACATGAAAGAGCGGGCAGCCGACGTGCGGGATGTCACCAAGCGGATCCTAGCCCACCTGCTTGGCGTGACACTCCAGAGCCCGGCGATGATCCGCGAACAGACGGTCATCATCGCAGAAGACCTGACCCCGTCCGACACCGTGCAGCTGAACCCGGAATACATCCAGGGATTTGTGACCGATATCGGCGGACGTACATCACACTCCGCAATTCTCGCAAGAACGCTTGAAATCCCGGCAGTCGTAGGCAGCCGCTCCGCCATGGCACAGGTGGAAAACGGAACGACAGTCATTGTCGACGGAACGGCCGGTGAAGTGATCGTCGGCCCGTCCGACGCCACGCTCAAGGCATACGAAGAAAAGCGCCGCCTGTATGCCCAAGAGCAGGCACAGCTGACGCAGCTTGTCCATGAGCCGACCCGCTCCAAAGACGGCCATCAGGTGGAACTGGCGGGCAACATCGGCTCCCCTGCCGATGTCGCAAAGGTCCTCGAGAACGGCGGAGAAGGCATCGGCCTGTTCCGAACGGAGTTCCTTTACATGGGCCGCGACCAGTTCCCTACGGAAGACGAGCAGTACGAAGCGTACAAAAGCGTGCTGGAACAGATGGAAGGACGCCCGACCATCGTCCGCACACTCGACATCGGCGGCGACAAGGAACTGCCTTACCTGAACCTTCCGGAAGAGGCGAACCCGTTCCTCGGCATCCGCGCCATCCGGCTGTGCCTCGAGGAAGAAGACATGTTCCGTGTCCAGCTCCGCGCGCTTCTCCGGGCAAGCGTACACGGGCACCTGAAGATCATGTTCCCGATGATCGCAACTCTGGATGAATTCCGCCGCGCCAAGGCGGTCTTCCTCGATGAGAAGGAGAAGTTGGAACAAGGCGGCGTGCCTGTCAGCGACCGGATTGAACTCGGCATGATGGTCGAGATTCCGTCCGCTGCTCTCATGGCAGACCAGTTCGCCAAAGAAGTGGACTTCTTCTCGATCGGCACGAATGACCTGATCCAGTACACGATGGCCGCCGACCGGATGAACGAACAGCTGTCGTACCTTTACCAACCGTTCAGCCCGGCGGTTCTCCGTCTGATCAAGATGGTCATCGACGCCGCCCACCGGGAAGGCAAGCATGCCGGCATGTGCGGCGAGATGGCGGGCGACGAAGCCGCCATCCCGGTCCTGCTCGGAATGGGCCTCGATGAATTCTCGATGAGCGCTTCTTCCATCCTGAAAGCCCGCGCGAAAATCGCCGGCCTTTCCAAGTCGGAGATGGAAGCGAAGATCGACCATATCCTGTCCCTCTCCTCCGGCGAGGAAGTGCGTTCGTATATTGAACAGTCTCTGTAAGAAAATCGCATCGCCCTGTTGAGGGTGATGCGATTTATTTTATTATATATCTTTAATTCGAGATAAAAGGATTGACTTGCCCCGGCCTTCCTTTTATAATTCAAATTAATACCTCGAATTCGAGATAATAAGGAGATCTATGATCATGACAAACTGGACAATCGACACGGCACACTCGAACATCAGCTTTTCGGTCAAACATATGATGGTATCCAAGGTACGCGGATCTTTCGGAGAATACTCGGCTATCGTAAGCGCAACTGACCTGACAGACCTTTCCGGCGCGGGCGTGGAATTCACAATCCAAACCGCTTCCATCGATACCGGAAACGAAGACCGCGACAATCACCTCCGCTCCGCTGATTTCTTCGATGCGGAGGCATACCCGGAAATCACATTCCGCTCCACCCGAGTCGAAAAAGACGGAGATGACTACAAAATCACCGGTGACATGACGATCAAGGACGTGACGAAGCCAGTCACTTTCAATGCGGAGTACAACGGCAAGGGAACAAACCCTTGGGGCGTGGACGTGTATGCATTCGAAGCGGAGTCAAAGCTGAACCGTGAAGACTTCGGCCTGACATGGAACGCTGCCCTTGAAACAGGCGGCGTCCTCGTCGGCAAAGACATCAAGATCCAGCTCGACCTCCAGATCAACCCGGCAGCTGCGGAGTAATCCGGCATATTGAAAAAGAAGCCCGAGATGATGGGCTTCTTTTTTGATGGTGTGGTTTTATTGATGGAAACGGGAGACAAAAGTGGCTGATGCCTCCGTCCGACGCTGCAGTTTCGTCATTCGTTGCCTTAGTTTCGTCATTCAAGGCTTCAATCTCGCCATTCATGGCCACGATTTCGTCATTCGCCAGCCCCGCAGCCATCGAATGACGAAATTCTGAAGGTGAATGACGAAATCAGACTGTCGAATGACGAAACCTAACAGCTGATTGGGGAAACCGCAGGGACCGTTATTGCCCGGCCACCTGCAGGCCAGCCTTTTCTTTTTTGCCGTGCATCGAGAAGTACAGCAGCGCCGAAACGAGCACGACCAGCGCCAATATCAGATAAAGCGTGCTGAAGCTCATGTACGGAATCAGGAATCCGATCAGAAACGGACCGAATCCGAGACCCGCATCCAGTGCGATGAAAAAGGTCGACGTGGCAAGGCCCATCCGGTGCGGCGGCGTGAGCTTGACTGCGACCGCCTGCGTACAGGACTGCATGTTCCCGAATCCGAGACCGATCAGGATGCCTGATGCAAGAAGCATCAGCCCGTTCTGCGCGGTCCCGAGCAGAACGAGGCCGGCTGCAAACAGGACAAATGCCGGATACATTACGGCATTCGCCCCCTTCACATCCATCAGGCGGCCGGTGAACGGACGCGACAGCAGGACCGAGACAGAATAGATGAGGAAGAAGAAGCTTGCCGCACTCACCAGGTCAATCTCTATGGAATAGCTGTTGATGAACGACAAAACACCTGAATAGCAAAACGCGACCACCATCGTCACGAGCGCGATCGGAATGGCCCTCGGTTCCACGATGCCGGAAAGGCTGAACCCTTTTTTCCCGTGAACTTCCGGTACGTTCTCCGATTCAGGCACCCGCAGGAACAGCGCGACCGCAAGTCCGATAAAACTGACGGCGAGGCAGAGGCCGAATATGGCCGTCATCCCGGTCAAGCTGCTCATGTAAAGGCCGATAAATGGCCCAATCGCTGTCGCAAGGGTCGCGCTCATGCTGTAGTAGCCGATCCCTTCCCCCTTGCGCGCCTGCGGAATGATCTGGGCGACAATCGTTCCCGTCGCCGTGCTCGCCATGCCCATCGCCGCTCCGTGGAGAAAGCGCGTCAGCATCAGAAATGGAATCCCCAGCTGGATGAAATACAGTGCGGTTGTCAAAGCAAAGAGGATCAGGCCGATAAACAGTGTCCTTTTCCGTCCTAGCGATTCGATACTGCGGCCGGTGAACAGCCGTCCGGCCAGCGCCCCCACAATGAACAGGCCTGTGATCAGCCCCGCCTCGCTTGCCGTGGCGCCGTATTCACCGACTGCATAGACGCCGATGATGACGATCAGCAAGTAAAAGACGAGCGTCACGAGAAAGTTGACGCCGGATACGATGATAAAGTCCTTTGTCCAAAGCTTGCCGTCAGGCTTCATCCCCGGCTCCCCCTTTCCTCATGAGATTCTTTCTGACTTCAGGCAGCAAACGGTGCAGAAGCTCCTGCTCCCCTTGCCCGATTCCTTCCATGACTTCGCGCTCCAGCCCGGAAATCTTCTCCCGGCACTCCCGGTAAACGGACGCCCCCGCCTCCGTCAGCCGGATGACCTTGACCCGCCGGTCCTTCCCGGGGATCTGCTCGACCAGGTCCTGCTCTTCCAGGCGATGGACCCTTCTCGTGATTGACGGTTTTTCGACCCCGTAATAATTCGAAATCTCCACGAGCGTCGACGGTCCTTCACGCTCAATATAGAAAATCACCTGCCACAGCGAATATGACAGACCATGCGGCTCCAGCAATTGATTCAGTCTGGTGATCAGCGGACGGTAAACAGCCAGATATTGACGAAAGATCCCTTCCAAATTCCCGCCTCCCAATTCCCTTTTAATTACTATTAACTTAGGTAACTATATTAGGGATGCGGACGTTTGTCAATAAAAGGGACAAATACAGCATCAGGATCGCAGCCAATATTCCCTTGTGACTTAACTTCACACAAAAGGGAAAGATTCTTTTATAATGGGCCAGATGAGGAGTGATGACGTATAAAACCGCAGCAAGAAATACTACATAATCCGACGGGTAAAACCCGGATCGGACTGGCGCTCGTCCTCGGACTCCTCGCCATACTCGGCCCGCTTAATATCGACATGTACCTGCCGAGCTTCCCGGAGATCTCCAGGGACTTGGGAACAGGTGCCTCACAGGTGCAGCTCAGTCTGACCGCCTGCCTGATCGGGCTTGCACTCGGGCAGATTGTGGTCGGCCCGATCAGTGATGCTCAGGGCCGGAGAAAGCCGCTGATCATCGGCACTTCCCTGTTTGCCCTCGCATCCGTCTTCTGCGCGCTCGCCCCGAATATCACGGTACTCATCGTTGCGCGGTTCCTGCAGGGGTTCACCGCTGCAGCAGGAGTTGTCCTTTCCCGTGCCGTGGTGCGTGATGTCTTCAGCGGACGCGAGATGACGAAATTCTTTTCGCTGCTGATGGTCATTAATGCCGTTGCACCGGTCCTTGCCCCGATGCTCGGGGGAGCGATTCTTTCATTTCCTTCGGCAAGCTGGGAAACAATTTTTTATGCGCTGGCACTGATTGGTGTTCTGATCGTAGCGATTGTGGCCTGGAAGCTGAAGGAAACGCTGCCGCCGGAAAACCGGATCCCAAGCTCCATCGGTTCCTCGGTGAAGACGATGGGCAGCTTATTGAAAGACCGGTCATTCATCGGCTATGCGCTCGTTGTCGGATTTGTGCATGGCGGGAGTTTTGCCTACGTATCAGGCACCCCTTTTGTTTACCAGCAGATTTACGGCGTGTCCCCTCAGGTGTTCAGCATCCTGTTCGGGATCAACGGTGTGGCCATCATCACCGGAAGCTTCATCATCGGGCGGTTCGGCGGAATCGTATCCGAGAAAAAGCTGCTGCAGGCAGCCGTCACCATCGCTGCGGCATCCACGTTTGTCCTGCTGATCATGACGATCATCAAAGGGCCGCTTGCGTCGCTGGTGATCCTGATCTTCATCTACATGACGACGATGGGCATGATCATCACCAGCACCTTCACCCTGGGAATGGCCAAACAGGGAGGCCGCGCCGGAAGCGCCAGCGCCGTTCTCGGCATGCTCCCGAGCCTGCTCGGTGCGGCCTTCACCCCGCTTTCCGGCATCGCGGGCGCCACTGCCGTCCCGATGGGAGCGACCCTTTTCGCTACCTCCCTTATCGGCCTGATCGCCTTTTTCACCCTGGTCAGGAAGGGCAGCGAAGAAGGGTATTGAGTGCAACACTCCCTCTCCGAATGATATTGGAGAGGGAGTGTTTTCTTATGAAGCAGAGATTGATACGTTTAAGCGTAACTATTTTTCTTCTTAGAGTAATTTAATATTGCGCCAAGACGTAAGTTGATTTACACTTCAAAGTAAGAAAGGGGTGTTCAAATGGATGACTTGCGATTGAATGTCGGTCTGCTGCGGAGGAAGGTCCCGAATCTGACAAGCGCGGCCCGTCAGGTCGGGCTGCGTCCTGCCACCGTGTCGAACCTGTGCACGGGCAAGATACCCGTCGGGCGGGCAGAGGTCCGGACGCTTGCTGCGCTCGCTTCATTGGCCAATTGCACATTGGATGATCTGATTATCAGGGGGGAGAAGATCGAGATGATTGAGACGAAGATCAAGACGCTGGATTTGTTTGCGCCGTTGGCAAAAGGCGGCACGGTCGGTCTGGTTGCACGTCCGGGGATGGGCCAGCTCGTCGTATTGGCAGAACTGCTTTACCGCTTGAAACAGGATGGGTACAATACAATTCTGCTGATGCCCGAAGGGGAGCATCAGGGAGTGGACGATCTTGCGGAGAACGTTGATATCATCACCCATAACATCGAAGAAACCAAGCAGAAAATCATCGGGCTGGGCGGCGATCAGGAGATGATCTTCGTCGCTGACCGGACCCATGTCATCACGGGAGGCATCCAGGAGCTGCAGGAGAATCTTCAGGAAAACGGCATTCATTCTGTGACAACGTTCCTTGTCGACCTGACCGGTGACGTGGTGGATGAAAATTTGCCTTACGGCCCGCTTGAGACACTATGGCAGTTCGACGCCGACCTGGTGGCCAGGCACCGCTATCCGGCCGTCAGTCCACTGGGATCCGTTTCCTCAGTACTCGAGGGTGCCCATCTGAATCAGGAACACTTTACCGTTCAGCAGAAAGCCCTGAAACTTCTCCGCCGTTACAGGGAGCTCCGTTCCCTGGTGGCAGCCGGCGGAATCGATCGGTTACCGGCATCAGAGCTGCAGACCTACCGCAGGGGCGAGCGGCTGGAAGCCTATCTCACCCAGCCGTTTTATGTAGCCGAGGCTTTCACCAAAAAGCCGGGTGCATCCGTCAGCCTGCAGGAGACGCTGAGTGATGTGAAAGAGATCATGAACGGCACAGCAGATTCCAAAGAAGTCGCCGAGCTGGAGCTGATCGGCAGCCTGCAGCCTTAAGCCCGACATCCTACCTCATCAGGCCATGCCCCTTGCATGGCCGTTTTTCATTTCGCGGAAAACCCGAGACCATCTTCCCCCTTTCCCCATGCAATCTGCTGTATACTGGTGGAATACAGACGACCATTCTAAGTTTAAATAGACCATCCGCCGGATGAAACAAAATCAGAAATGAGCAGGTGAATTGTTTGATCGAAATTAAAACATCCACACTTAGTGACGGGGAATTCAATAGAGGGGTATTTGCGACGTGCGATATCGACAAAGGCACGCTGATCCACCAGGCCCCGGTGATCGCCTACCCGAATGACCAGCATGAACATATCGAGCAGACGCTTCTGGCCGACTACGCATTTGAGTACGGCCTTAATCATACCGCCATCCTTCTCGGCTACGGGATGCTATTCAACCATTCGTACGAGCCGAATGCGACCTATGAGATCAGCTTCGAAAACCATACGTTCGACTTCTATGCCCACACGTCCATCAAAATGGGTGAAGAGATCCTCATCAACTACAACGGAGACGAGGATGACCAAGAGCTATTGTGGTTTGACCGGGAAGAAGAACCCGAAGCCTGAAGGGGCAACTTTTCAAGAATCCAAGAAGGAAAAAAGACGATGAACCCTCGCGGCTCATCGTCTTTTTGTATTTATCCGATTGTAATGACTCCAAGCAGAACTGCAGCAACTGTCATGACTGTGACAGTTCCGAACGCCCATTTCATCGCAAAGCGCTGCAAGTCTCCGAATTCTGTCCCGACCAGACCAATCAGCAAGTGCGCTGCAGCCACCAAGGGGCTTAGAACGTGTACCGGCTGGCCGATCAATGACGCCCTGCCAATCTCCACTGCGCTAACTCCATAGGCTTCGCCGGCCTGAGCAAGAATTGGAAGAACCCCAAAGTAGAAGGCATTATTCGACATGAAGAACGTGAATGGCGCACTGATGAATGCCACTAACACTGCCAAATAGGGTCCCATTGCATCCGGGATGATCACGACCAATGTTTGCGCCATCGCGTCGATCATCTCAGTGCCTGACATAATTCCCGAGAAGATACCTGCGGCAATAACAATCGATACGACAGCCAGCGCATTTCGCGAATGAGCTGCAATCCGTTCTTGCTGCAGCTTCAATTCCGGATAGTTCACGAGCAAAGCGATTCCGAAGAAGATCATGAAGAGTACAGCCAATGACATAAAGTCGATAATCAGGCATGCCATCAGAACAACTGTCAACGACAGGTTGAACCATACCAGTTTTGGACGTTTATAATCTGCGTTTCCGACTGTTGCAGTTGCAGCCGCCAGCTGAAGATCCGCCTCTTTCTTGGTTACGGGTTCAAGCTCCACAACACCCAACCTTTTTTGTTCCATCCGGCCCAATAGGAATGCCGCAATGAGTACCCAGACCAGGCCGAAGCCCATGACAGGAATCATCGGGATAAACAATTCCGAGGAGTCCAGCCCCAACGATGCCATGGCCATTGCAGATGCGCCGCCCCAAGGTGTCATGTTCATGACGCCCATCGAGAGCATCGCTACGGTTGCCAGGACGAGCCGGTTCATGCCAAGCCGTTTATATAGAGGCAGCAATGCGGAACAGGTGATGATGTAAGTTGTCGTGCCGTCCCCATCCAACGCAACCATCATCGAAAGCACCGCTGTCCCAAGGACGATTTTTAACGGGTCCCCTTTTACAATCTGAAGGATTTTGGCGATCAAAGGATCGAATAGACCAGTGTCGATCATAATTCCGAAATACAGAATGGCAAACATGATCATGATTGCCGTCATGGCGACGTTTTCTACACCGGCCTTCATCATCGGCCCCAGCTCGGTCAGGAAGCCGCCCAGGATACCGAACACGATCGGCACCACCATAATCGCGACTAAAGCCGACATCCGCTTCGACATGATCAGATACATAAAGACTGCAACCATCGAGAAGCCTAGCAGTGCTAACATTTACTCCCTTCCCCCTCTGTATATGAATATTGTTTGAAAGCTGGAGCGCTGAATTGCAGCTGAATTGATAACGCTTTCAGTAATGTGATTATTTTATCAGTGGGTTTTAGGGGTGGATATATATAAATCTTAATGGGTATATTAATCCTTTTTCTTATTGTTTTCATATTTTTCACGATTAAAAAATGAATCCCCGGGCTGCTGAAAATCAGCATGCATGGGGATTCATTTTGCTGCTCGCTTATATTTCCTTTCAGGACGTCCAACACTTCCGTAAATGATTTCAACCTCGATTTCTTCAAGGGAAACCAGATACTCAAGATACCTTCTCATTGTCGAATAGCTGATTCCAACCATCCGGCTGAGTTCATCCGCGCTCTGGCTTCCGACCATTTCCTGAGTCGCGGCCCTGACCAGTTTCAGTGTATGTTTGTCGATTCCCTTTGGATAAGTCATTTTCGGACTTTCCGGGGCAGCGGCCGGTTGTCGGCTTTTCCGAAAATACACATCTATTTTTTCCTGGTTCACGACTGATTCCTTGCGAAGTTGTCCTCTGAAGACTTCATACTCCCTCAAGGTCGCAATCAGCTTATCGACAATCACCGGCTTCACCAAATAACCAAAAGCCCCTCCGTGAATCGCTTCACTGACGGTTTTCGTATCATTTGCAGCGGTTATGAGGATGACATCGATCCCCCGGTACTGTTTCCTGATCTCCCTCAGGAGATCAATTCCATTCATGTCCGGCAAAAAGACATCCAGCAACAAGAGTTGGGGCTGAATGACTTTCAATATCTGCAAAGCCTGTTCACCCGTACTGGCTGTTGCAACCACATGGAATCGCTCTATCTCATCCGTAAATTGCTTATAAATATTTGCCGCATCTTCATCGTCTTCTATGATGATGACATTGATTTTTTCTTCAGCCATGTGATCACCTCTTTACTCCTGCGGAATCACGATTGTAAATCTCGCACCGCCCATCTCGCTTTTAGCCACATAAATCTGGCCGTTAAGCGAGCCAAGTGCATTTTTGGCGATAGCCAGGCCGATGCCGTGATCTCCATCGCTCTTTGTCGTGTACCCTTCCCGGAAGATCTCTTCCACCATATTTTCCGGCACGCCCGCTCCGTTATCTTCGATATCAAACACAATCTCTTTGCCCAAATCCGTAAATGACACATTCACCCTGCCTTCGCTCCGGTTCTTTTTCCGGGCAGCTTCCATCGCATTGTCGATGACATTGCCGATGATTGGAACAAACTGATTGGATTTCGACATTTCCAGCTCATTGCTCAAATCACTTCCGGGATCGATCACCAATTGGACCTGCAGTTCTTTGGCCCTGTTCACCTTTCCAAGCAGGCATGCCGCGATCAGAGGGTCTTTGACAGACGACATCAGAAATGAAATGACATCTTGCCGATCGCTTACTTCGGAAGAGACAATGCTGATCGCCCGATCATATTCCTTCAGGACGAGCAGCCCATAGATGGTGTTGAGCTTGTTCAAAAACTCGTGATTCTGCGCTCTCATATTCTCGGAGAAATTCTTGATCTTCGAGAACTCCTCGGTCAACTGCTCAATTTCCGAAACGGAGCGGATGGTCAGGACCGCCCCGCCGACTTCATCGTCCTTAAGGATCGGCGATGCATCCAGCACATAGAATTGTTGGTCGAGCAGCAGCTTCTTGTTATTGGCGCTTTGCTTTGTCGTGATGACCTGGTCGATATACGCCGTCAGTTGATGCTGGTCGATGATCTTTTCCACGGAAAGCCGGTGATTGCCCAGCAATTCCCGGGCCCGTCTGTTCATTGATGTGATTTTCTTTTCATTGTCCACAGTAATCGTGGCATCCAGAATCGATTCAAGTGTCGCTTCTTTTTCTTTAAAGAGATAGGATATCTCTTCCGGTTCCAATCCGAAGGTTAGCTTTTTCAATCTCCTTGCAATCATAACCGCTCCGGCGATCCCCAGGAAAAGCGGGATGATCGACAATTCAATGATGTGCCTTCGGTAATCGAGTACTTGGGCCTCGATCCGGTTGATCAGAAAACCAACGGATGAGACACCGATCACATCCCCTTCTTCGTTCCGGATGGGCGTCTTGGCTTTGATAGCGGGACCCGAAACGCCTTCCCCCCGATAAATGATCGAACGGTGTTCCTTGAGAACCGCGTCGTTGCTCGTCGCAGTCGGTTCGCCGATATTCTCGGGATTGGGATTTGAGTAGCGCAGGCCCTTTTCATTGGCGACGACCACATAGTCCGCTCCTGATATATGCCGAATTTCTTCCGCAATGGGCTGGATGGCGACAGACGGCTGTTCATCTTCGAATGCCTTTATGATGTCCTCATCCTGTGCCGTCAATTTGGCAACAGTCATCGCCTGTTCGCCCATATAGCTTTCCACGATATCGTCAAGCATGGTTGAAAACAAGACGATGATCAGCAGAGCACTGACGCATATGACGGTGACGATGAGAATGGTCAGTTGTGTCAGTAATGTGATGTGTTTCCTTTTTCGTGTAACACCCATTTGCCCAGTGTCGCTCCCGTCTGATATAAACCGCTTACAAGGCGTATCCAATCATTATATCCTGACAATATAGATTGTTCAATGTATGGTCAGGAGATCGAGAATCGGTGACAAAATGTGATGGACGGCCGGGTCCCGAGAAGAGTTCACCAAACCTCCACGGCCTCACCACAGTTTGGCCGGATGCCCGTGCTACACTTTGGGTAATGGAGGTTGAGGTAAATGAAACAGGCGGTAAAGGACAACTTGCTGATGACGAAAGCCGAACAGTTTATCCGGGAATGCTACGCGGAACTTGGAATCCCGGCGGACCGGCAGGAAGAACGGATCGGAGAAATAAGGGCTGAAGTGGAAGCGACCGGCTCGTATGTCCACACGTCGATTGAACTCACGCACGGTGCACGGATGGCATGGCGCAACAGCAACCGCTGCATCGGGCGCCTGCTATGGCACACCCTTCATGTTGTCGATGCACGCCATGTGCAAACTGCAGAAGATGCGTATGGACAGTTGCTGGAGCATATCCGCTTTGCCACGAACGGCGGGAAGATCCGCTCCACGATTACCGTCTTCCCTCAGAGAAAAGACAGGAAAGACCCGCTCCGCGTCCTGAACCACCAGCTGATCCGCTACGCCGGATATGAGACAGGCGACGGGGTGACCGGCGACCCGGCATCCTTGCGGTTCACCCGGCAGTGCGAAAAACTGGGCTGGCAGGGGGACGGCACGCCGTTCGATGTCCTCCCCCTCATCATTCGGGAAGACAGGAAAGCGCCTGAACTGTTCCGGATTCCTGATGATCTCGTGATGGAAGTGCCGATCATTCATCCGGACAATGAAGCATTTCGTGAGCTTGGTCTGAAATGGTATGCCGTCCCGATGATCTCGGATATGCTGCTTGAGATCGGCGGAATCGAATATCCGATGGCGCCGTTCAACGGCTGGTATATGGGCACGGAGATCGGTGCGAGGAACTTCGCGGACGAGGACCGCTATGACCTCCTGCCGGCCGTGGCGAACTTGTTTGGTCTGGATACTTCCTCTAACCGGTCGCTCTGGGTCGACCGGGCCCTCGTCGAGCTGAACATCGCCGTTCTGCATTCCTATCAGCAGGCCGGCGTCACCTTAGTCGACCACCATACGGCTGCCGAACAGTTCAGGAAGTTCGAGGAGAATGAGCGGAAAAACGGCCGCGACGTCACCGGAAACTGGTCCTGGCTCATCCCGCCGTTGTCTCCCGCCTCAACGCATATCTTCCATAAGCCATACAACAATGAAAAGCTGACTCCGAACTATTTTTATCAAGACCCTCCCGAAATCTGAAAGGGACCCATCCTCGGATGGGTCCCTTTCCCGTTCGTTACAGTTTTACAAGCGTACGGCCTCTGACCTTCCCTTCCAGGATGGCTGCGAGCACCTCCGGCAGTTCTTGCAGCGAAACTTCATTGACCAGGTCGCCGTCCAGCACGGTCGGCTTATATTCTCCGCTCAATAGCTCCCACACTTTCAGACGCCGGTCCATCGTGCACTGCACGGAGTCGATTCCGAGCCAGTTGATGCCCCGCGAAATAAACGGCAAGACGGTTGTCCCGACTTCAATTCCACCCGTCAGTCCGGAAGTCGCGACAGAACCGTCGTACTTCAGCGTGCTCAAGATATACTGGAGTGTTTTTCCGCCGACCGGGTCGACCGCTCCGGCCCACATTTCTTCGCGGACCGGTTTCCCGTCCTCGTCGACCACTTCATTGCGGCGGATGACTTGGTTTGCCCCGATCGATTTCAGATAAGCCTCCTCATCCGATTTTCCGGTGCTGGCCGCCACCTCATACCCCCGCTTGGCCAGAATATTCACGGCGATGCTGCCAACTCCGCCCGTGGCACCCGCCACAAGGACCGGTCCCTTGTCAGGTTTCAGTCCGTTCTCTTCCAGCCGCAGGACAGAAAGGGCCGCGGTAAAGCCGGCCGTTCCGAGAATCATGGACTCCCTGAGCGTCAGTCCTTCCGGGAGCGGGACGACCCAATCAGCCGGCACGCGCGCCACTTCGCTGAAGCCGCCGAAATGCCCGGTCCCGAGCCCGTAGCTCGTCACAATCACCTCATCGCCCGGCTCAAAGCGCCCGTCCGCCGACGCCATCACCGTCCCGGCGAGGTCGATCCCCGGCACCATCGGATAAGAGCCGACCATCCGCTTCTTCAGGGCGACCAGGCCATCCTTGAAGTTCACGCTGGAATAAGCTACCCGGACGGTGACTTCCCCTTCAGGCAAGTCCTCCATGGTCAGCTGTCTGATTTCAGGCTGTGACTGCTCGTCCTTCAATACCATCGCTTGGAATGTGCTCATTGTTTCCCATCCGTCCTTTCTTTTCGGCTATGAACCTGTATTCAATAGAAGCATAGCCATATGGTTCTGCTCATGCAAATCACCCGGTTCGTACCGTTAAGGGGAAGATTTACGTTTAGTAGTTGTTTGGACCACGTGGAGCAAAAAAAAGTTCATATGATGAACTGACTGAAGTTGCTGCAATTTTGGTCCCCCGACAAGACTTTAGAGAGGAGGATTTTAGATGAGCACGTTTCCTGGTTCCGACTGGTCTGAAAAATCCGGGCAAGCTGGCGGGTGCATGTGCAACGGCGGATGCATGTGCGACGGCGGGTGCATGTGCGACAGCAAGTGCAAGTGCGATAGCAAGTGCAAGTGCGACAGCAAGTGCAAGTGCGACAGCAAGTGCA
>NZ_QUZH01000016.1 GCF_009761675.1 Bhargavaea sp. CC-171006 | reverse complement strand
AAAAAAGTCCCGGTTCGGGGTTTTTGCGTGGTCAAAAACTCCGCTATACTGAACACAAAGTTGAACGGAGGAGATTTTCAATGAGCCGCCAACCTATCAATGAATCCATTCGCCGACTTCTCGAGGACAATCCCAATGTCCTTCATGTAACGGATAAGACCATACAATACTCGCCTGAATTTAAATTGAACGCCGTGAAGGCCTATCAGGAAGGCAAGACGCCATACGAAATCTTCCTGGAGGCAGGGTTGGATCCCAAGCAGATTGGGACGGATATACCTAAACAATCGCTAAAGCGATGGAGGAAATCGTATGACGCCCTTGGCGAGGAAGGACTGTTGTCTGAGCGTCGGGGCCGCGGAAGCACTGGCCGGCCGGTAACACGAGATCTGTCTGCGGAAGAACAACTGAAAAAGGCACAGGCTAAGATCAAGTATCTAGAGGCTGAACTGGAATTGTTAAAAAAGTTAGAGGCAGCCGAGAGGAGGCTGAGGAAGTAAGGCTTACACCGGGAGAGAAATATGCATTGATTGAAGAAGTGATCCGGACGTTTGGGCTCAAGAGAGCCGTCGCCTATCTATGCAGGGTCGCGGGAGTCCGCCGTCAGGGTTACTATGAATGGCTGATCCGCCGTGATTCACGCGACCTCCGTGCGGAGGCGGATTATGAGGATGCCCTTCTACTGATCGAGATCCAGGAACGGAAGAAAGGGAAAGCAGGATACCGCACCCTACATATGATTTTGAGGAATGAATATGGCGTAGTCATGAACCACAAGAAAATCCTTCGCCTCACTGGCCTCTTCGGCCTTCATGCCAGAATCCGGAGAGCCCATCCCTACAGGAAGATGGCGAAGGCGACGCAGGAACACCGTACGGTGTCTAATCACCTGAATCGTGAGTTCCAACAGGATGAGCCGGGCAAGGTCCTCCTGACTGATATTACCTATCTGTATCACGGCAAAGGCCAGCCAGCCTACCTTTCCACGATAAAGGATGCGGCGACCAAGGAAATCCTCGTCCATGAACTGACGACCAGCCTTTCCATGCCAATCGTCTACCGGACGCTGGACAAGCTTGAAGGAGCTCTTGGAGAGAATCTTCATCCGGAAATCGTCCTTCATTCAGACCAAGGGTTCCACTACACCCATCCCGAGTATCAGAAACGCATCAAGGACCTGAACATCAAACAATCAATGTCCCGAAAGGGAAATTGTTGGGACAATGCGCCGATGGAATCCTTCTTCGGTCATATGAAAGATGAAATTGACTACAGGCAATGCCAAACCTTCGATGAGCTCAAACTACTGGTGGATGAGTATGTTTACGAGTACAACAACCACCGATATCAATGGAATCTAAAAAAGATGACTCCGGCACAATACCGGAGTCATCTCATCGCCGCATAAGCAGGGTCTTTTATTAAGCTGTCCGCTTTATAGGGTTCGGTTCATGGCGCCCGGTGCCTCAAAGTTCGGCGGTGCGCCTGACCTGCCGACGGATGCGGAGCTGCCCTCCAAAGACGGCAGGCCGCTCACTCTGATTGCGCAACTTAACCTGTCGGATGCCGCACTTGCCGGCAATGCCCGCCCCCTCCCCGCTTCCGGGATCCTGTCATTCTTCTATGACACGCAAGAGCAGCCGTGGGGCGGAGAGGAAGACGACCGCACCGGCTGGAAGGTGCTTTACTTTGAAAACCCGGCAGGGCTTGAACGGCGGGAAGTGCCGGAAGAAGGCATGCTGCCGGAGTTTGCCGCTTCGTTCAGCCCGCAGGATACATTGGACGCTGACGCCATCATCAGGATGGATTTCGATGATGACACCGGAGAGGCGATTTTCGAACTGCTGGAGGAAGGGGCTCCCCACCATCAGGTGCTTGGCCATCCGTTTGCCGTCCAGAATCCCGTGTTCCCGGAAATCGCCCACTACTGCGATGGGATAGAATACTGGGATGCGGCAGAGAGAGCGGCCGAGGACTATGTTCTTCTTTTCCAGATGGACAGTGATGAAGATCTAGATGCCGTCTGGGGTGACCTTGGCATGCTGTATTTCTGCATACGAGAAAAAGACCTTGCCAAGAAACGCTTTGACAGGACGCAGATGATCATGCAATGCGGGTGACGGTTGAGCCCGCCTTACTAAACGGGCTACGGGGGCATCCAGTCCCTGACAGCCCGAAAGCATGCGCCATGCCGCCAGCTCTGTGAGGATGTGAACTTTTATATGCAGGAGGAGTAATCTTGAATTTAAAAAGCGAAAGAATTTATCTGCGCCCTCTAGAGGAATCAGATGCAAAATTATTTTTAACCACTGTAAATGATGAAGAAATCCGATACATGACTGGAACAAAAGGTTCGTTCACTTTGGAACAAATCCAACAACATATCAGAATTTCAAATGAGGATTCAACACGCTATGATTTTGCTATTTGTCTAAATGAAAATGGACAGATGATTGGAGAACTGTCGATTTCTGATATAGACGAAAATAACAGCAAAGCTGGTTTTAGAATTTCAATGAATACCATTGAATTGACAGGTAAGGGTTTTGGTACAGAAGCCATTCAACTGGTCTTGAAATTTGTTTTTGAAGAATTAAAATTGAATCGATTGCAATTAGAAGTATTCAGCCATAATAAGCGCGGCATTAGAGCTTATGAAAAATCAGGCTTCAAGCAAGAAGGGATTTTACGAGATTCTTTATACTATAATGGGGAATTTTCGGATGAAATCATCATGTCAATATTACATAAAGAATATATAAATAAAACTGCACAGAACGCTTAGATTCGAAGTGACGGAAAAGCCGGTCATGGAAATCAGTTTTTTGGTTGAAGAGAACCGAAGAAAACCCCTTATATTAGGCTGAATCACCCTTAATATAAACAACTAATTGATTGGAGGCTGAAGACATGCCCGAACCACTGGGCTGGTTATGGATCGCCGTTGCGGTGATTGCCGGCTACCTGATTGGCAACATCCACGGTTCCACCGTCGCCGGATGGTTGTCTGGTGTAAACCTGAAAGAAACTGGCGTTAAAAATGCCGGCGCATCAAATGCGGCCATCGTCCTTGGCAAGAAATATGGGGCACTTGTCGCCGCCATTGATATCGGAAAAGGGGTTGCAGCAGTGCTCCTCGCCAGGTGGATATCTTCGGCAATCGGGCTTGGTCCGGAAGCGGGTGCCCTGCTGGTCTTTGCGATGGCGGCCGCGACGATCCTCGGGCATAATTTCCCGTTCCATATGAGCTTTAATGGGGGCAAGGGGACCGCAACGGTCATCGGTGTGCTCCTCGGCTTTGACTGGAAAATCGGAGTCGTGGGACTCGCTCTTCTCATCATTGTTTCTCTCGCAACCGACTTTCTCGTGTTTGGCGTCCTCATGCTGTATGTCACTTTCATTGTGACCGCCGTCGTTTTTGCACCGGGCGCCGGTCCGGACCTGATCGCTGCCGGGCTGTTCGCAATGGCGATATGGAAGCATATCGAGAACTTCCGCAGGATGCGGGCCGGCGAGGAAAAACGGGTGTCGTCCGTGTTTGGGAAGAAAAAGACGGCCTGAGTAAAGTCCGCTTCATCGTAACAACCTGCTTCCCACGGTTTCGTCATTCGTGGGCTTAGTTTCGTCATTCGCCGGTTCAATTTCATCATTCGTCCGCTTTCAGGACCCGAATGACGAAATTATCAGGGTGAATGACGAAATTGGTTGGATGAATGACGAGACCGGACGGATGAATGACGAAATCAACACCTGCGGCTATGGTCGGTCACAGCCGCCCATGAGGAATATTCCGGTTCACCACCGCTAATATTAGCGCTCATAGTAAAAGGGGGACTTGTCCAGGACAGGTCCCCCTCTTCATGTTCAATTAGTTATGCTGTGCAACCGGCTCGACCAGGTCGAGAAGATCGGCGTGCGTGTAGCCAAGATCTTCAGCTACTGTCTTGTAAGTCACACGGCCGGCATAAGTGTTGAAGCCTTTGCGGAGCGGCTCGTTGTCGAGTGCTGCCTGCTTCCATCCTTTGTTTGCGATCTGCAGCGCGTATGGCACAGTTACGTTTGTGAGCGCCATTGTGGATGTGCGCGGCACCGCGCCCGGCATGTTGGCAACTGCGTAGTGGACGACGCCATGCTTTTCATAGGTCGGATCGTCATGCGTGGTGATGCGGTCCGATGTTTCGAAGATGCCGCCCTGGTCGATCGCGATGTCGACGAGCACGGAGCCCGGCTGCATGGACTTGACCATCTCTTCTGTTACGAGCTTCGGCGCTTTGGCACCCGGAATCAGTACAGCCCCGACGACGAGGTCCGCGTCCTTCACCGCTTCCGCGATGTTGAACGGGTTCGACATCAGTGTCTGGATATCGTTGCCGAACTGGTCATCCAGCTGACGAAGACGCTCAGGGCTCAGGTCGATGACCGTGACCTTGGCACCCATGCCGACTGCAACTCGTGCAGCGTTGGCTCCGGCCATGCCGCCGCCGATGACGGTGACTTTGCCGCGCTGGACGCCCGGCACGCCGGACAGGAGGATCCCTTTGCCGCCGTGGATGCGCTCGAGGAACTGTGCGCCGATCTGTGTTGCCATGCGGCCTGCGACTTCGCTCATAGGCGAGAGGAGCGGCAGCGAGCGGTTCGGCAGCTGGACCGTTTCATAGGCAATGGCGGTGACGTTCTTCTCGAGAAGTGCTGCTGCAAGTTCAGGTTCTGCAGCCAGGTGAAGATACGTGAACAAAATCAGGTCTTCACGGAAGTAGCCATACTCTTCCGGCAACGGTTCCTTGACCTTCATGACCATTTCGGCAGCCCATGCATCCGCAGCCGTCTCTACGATCACCGCACCTTCGTTGGCGTACTCCTCATCTGTGAAGCCTGAGCCGAGGCCGGCCCCTTTTTCAATGATCACTTCATGGCCGGCAGTGGCCAGTGTAGCTACTCCTGCAGGCGTCATGGCGACGCGGTTTTCGTTGTTTTTAATCTCTTTAGGTACACCGATTTTCATGTCCATTTCCCTCCATCATAAAGGGAGGCAGGCGCCTCCCGGATACTAATTCCCCAACTTACTAATTTCAACGGTTCTCTTCAAAAACCTTCTTGATTACAGAAATAATAAAATCAACATCCTGGTCCGTGCAGGCAAGCGGCGGGGACAGCGTCAGGATATTGTTGTGTCCAGCAACCGTGTCTCCGTTTTTGCCGACGATCAGGCCGTTCGCCTTGCAGTCGGCGATGATCTTGCCGATCCGCGCTGCACTTGCCGGTTCGCGGGTCTGTTTGTCTTCGACCAGCTCGACGCCGAGAAGGAAGCCGATTCCGCGGATCTCGCCGACATACGGGTGCTCCTCAAGCTCCGCCAATTCCGCACGGAGACGCTCGCCGTGTCGGTCCGCCCGCTCGACAAGGCCTTCCCGCTCGATGATTTCGAGGTTCTTCAGAGCCACCGCGCATGCTGCCGGGTTGCCGCCGAATGTGTTCACATGGCGGAAATGGCTGTTGTCCGCGCTGTCCTTGAATGTTTCATAGATGTCCTTGCGCACCGCAGTGACCGACAGCGGCAGATAGGCACTCGTGAGCCCTTTCGCCATGGTCACGATGTCCGGCTTCACGCCGAAGTTCTGGTGGCCGAATTTCTTGCCCGTGCGGCCGAATCCGCAGATGACTTCGTCGATGATGAGCAGGACGCCGTGCTTATTGCAGATTTCCTGTACCTTCTCCAGGTAGACCGGATGCGGGATGAGGATGCCCCCGCCCGTGATGAGCGGCTCCATGATGACTCCGGCAACCGTCTCTTCCTGCTCCCAGATGATCTTCTGCTCCAGTTCCTCAGCGCGCATGATGTTGTAGTCCTCAACGCTCATGCCTTCCGGACGGCGGTAGTTGTCCGGTGGTGCCACATGAAGGAAGCCCGGTGCGAGCGGCTCATACTTGTACTTGCGGAGCGACTGCCCGGTCGCCGCAAGCGCGCCCATCGAGCTGCCGTGGTAGGCACGGTAGCGGCTGATGAACTTGTAGCGTGAAGCATTCCCCTTTTGCTGGTGGTACTGGCGGGCGATCTTGAATGCGACTTCATTCGCGTCGGATCCGCTGTTGGAATAGAAGATCATGTAGTCATCCTCGAGCCATTCGTTCAGCTTCGCCGCGAGCTCGATCGCCGGCTCGTGGCTCTGCGTCATCGGCACATAGCACAGTTCCTTCATCTGGTCATAGGCTGCTTTCGCTAGCTCCTCACGGCCGTAGCCGACATTCACGCACCAAAGTCCGGACATGCCGTCCAGGTAGCGGTTCCCCTCATGGTCGGTCACCCAGGCGCCTTCCCCTTTTGCCCAAATCATCGGCGGGTTCTTTTCTACATATGGAGAGATATGGTGCCAGACGTTCTGCCGGTCCTTTTCGACGAGCGTTTGGGTATCCGTCTTTACAACGGTCATCGTACTATCCCCTCTCGGATGAATTCGTTTAAAAGTCAGCCGCCTCGAGGGCGGCTGCTTGTTGGTCTTTCGTTATGCCTGCTTGGTCTTTCGTGACCCTTGCTTGGACTTTCGTTGAGTCTGCTTGGTCTTTCGCAAGCCCCCGTTGGTCTTTCATTACCGACCTTATTGGCCTTTGTCCAGCTGCACGGGCCAAACCCTCGGGGTCATAAGCCGGCCTGCTTTGCGGGTCAGGACCCGCGCCGCATTCCGTCTTATGCCTGTCGGGTCTGAACAGGCCCGTTCCGTTTTTCTATCAGTGACGCTGGGTCAGCATTTTCTTGCGTGTATAGAACTCGATGCCGTCTTTGCCGTTGGCGTGGAGGTCGCCGTAGAAGGATTTCTTGTAGCCCGAGAACGGGAAGAAGGCCATCGGTGCCGGGACGCCGAGGTTGACGCCGAGCATGCCGGCATCGATATCGTCGCGGAATTCGCGGATTGCCGATGCGCTGTCGGTGTACAGGCAGGCGCCGTTTGCAAAGTCCGACGCGTTCGCGAACTCAATCGCTTCCGTGAGTGTTTCAACACGGACAACCGACAGGACCGGTGCGAAGATCTCATCCTTCCAGATCTTCATTTCCTGAGTCACTTCGTCAAAGATCGTCGGGCCGACGAAGTAGCCGCCTTCCGAGCGGGATTTGTCGTTGCGGCCGTCGCGTACGAGCTTCGCGCCTTCTTCCACGCCTGATTCGATGTAGCCGATCGTGCGGTCCTTGTGCGCCGCACGGATGACCGGACCGAGGAACACATCGTCTTCAAGCCCGTTCCCGATCGTGATGTCGTCAGCCGCTTTTTTCAGCCGGTCGACGAGCTCATCCGCCACATCACCGACCGCAACGACGACTGCCGCAGCCATGCAGCGCTCGCCGGCGGAGCCGAATGCGGCACCGGTGATGTTCTTGACTGCATTGTCGAGGTCTGCATCAGGCATGACGATCGAGTGGTTTTTCGCTCCTGCCAGCGCCTGGACGCGCTTGCCGTGTGCCGTGCCTGTCTTGTAGACATATTCCGCGACCGGCTGGGAGCCGACGAAGGAAATGGCCGGAACGTCCTTGTGCTCAAGCAGGCCGTTGACGACGTCATGTGCACCGTGGACGATGTTGAACACGCCGTCAGGCAGGCCCGCTTCTTTCAAGAGGTCCGCAAGCCGGTTTGCCAGAAGCGGCGTGCGCTCGGACGGCTTCAGGACGAATGTGTTCCCCGCGACGATCGCGAGCGGGAACATCCACGCCGGCACCATCATCGGGAAGTTGAACGGCGTGATGCCGCCGATGACGCCGATCGGATAGCGATACATGCCGGATTCCATGTTTTTCGAAATGTCAGGGAGCTGCTGGCCCATCATGAGGGACGGCGCACCTGCCGCGAACTCGACGCATTCGATGCCACGGAGAACTTCGCCGTGCGCTTCGGTGAAGCTTTTGCCGTTCTCGATCGTGACGAGGCGTGCAAGCTCATCCCAGTTCTCGACAAGCAGCTGCTGAAACTTGAACATGACACGCGCGCGCTGTGGCACCGGCGTCTTTTTCCAGGCTTTGAATGCTTCTTTCGCTACGGCTACCGCTTTGTCGAGGTCTTCCTTTGTGGAAATCGGGACTTCCGCGATGATTTCGCCTGTTGCCGGGTTTGGAACTTCCTCGTACTTTTCAGTGGTCGACTTGACCCATTGTCCACCGATATAGTTTGAAAGCGTTTGCGTTTTTACGGTTGCTGTTTCCATGGATAACTCCTCCTTATAGGTAAATCACCATATTGACGGGTCGAACTGTTCACTTCATAATCTACTGTACAAACTATCAGAATGTTTGTCATTTGACAATGTGTCAAATAGACAGGCTTTGAGATTTAACGAAAGGGAGGCCTGAATGTGAAAAACATCGAGCTGACTGTCCGGGATGTACTGGAACGGGATTCTTTCCAAAAAGCCAAACTGGCGGCGGGTGTATCCGGCCTTTCCCGGAAAATCCGGTGGTCGCATATCCTGGAAGTCCGCGAGTTTGAGTCGCTTATCAATGGCGGTGAACTGATTCTTACGACCGGCATCAGCATGGCACTTGGTCTCGAGGAGCAGCTTGCCTATATCCGGAAGCTGGATGAACTGGGGGCATCCGCACTATGCATCGAGCTTGCGGATTCTTCGAAAACAATGCCTCCAGAAGTACTGGAGCTGGCGGACAGCCTCGGGTTTCCGATCATCGTATTCGAAGAAGTGATCCGCTTTGTCGACATCACGCAGGATCTTCACACAGCGCTGATCAACAGGCATCATAAGATGATTTCCGAAATGGACCGCCTGTCCGGGCGCTTTATCGAACTTTCCCTAATGTCCAACGGCATCCTGAAAATACTCCAGGAGCTCCATGAATACTTTCGGCGGGAGGCCATCTTTATCTCCGACCGTCCTGCTCCTTATTTCTATCCGTCAGAAGCCAAGGAAAGCGAAGCCCTGCTTCGGGCCCGTCTCGACACTGAAGGCGGACTGGAGGATACCGGACGTTATGTGGCAATCGCGGACAGGCGCTTTGCGAGCGTTCCGGTGCGGGGCCCCGGACAAGTCTGGGGACGGCTCTTCCTCTGCATGGATGACCCCCTGCAGGATGACTTTTACTTTCTGATCCTGGACCGTGCAGGTCTCGCCATCTCACAAGTACTCCTCCGCAACCGGACAATCGAGGAGCGCAAGCAGAACATCGAGGACAAGGTCGTCCGGAACCTCATTGCCGGACAGCGCATGGATCCGGAAACCGTCCGGGCCGTGCTTCCGGCGCGCGGCAAAAATATGTACTACCGGGTGTTCAGCATCCTCATGCCCGAAATACCGCCATTCCCGTCACAGGACCTTCTCGAAGAAGAGCTTGTCCAGCGGGCGCTGCTCATCCGCAGCCTGTTTCAGCGGCATGGCTTCTTCCCCGCCATCACTTCCGCTGAAAACGAGATGGCCGTCATCGCCTTTTTCATCTCGGAAGAGCAGCAGAGCCGGCGGAACGACCGCTTCCTGCCGCTGATCCATGAATTCCGGAACATGTCCGCTCCGCAGTTTGAAGGAAGCTGCTTCGGTATCGGCAAAACCTATCAGAGCATCTCCGATGTCCGCCGGGCCTACCGGGAAAGCAAGGACGTCATCCGACTTCAGGAAGAGGGCATCACTAATTCGGAGTTCTATGAAGGACTCGGCATCCACCGGCTGCTGCTGTTGCTGAAGCGAAGCGGAGAACTTGAAACGTATGTCGACGATTACCTCGGAGCCCTCCTGGAACACGATGCCCGGCACGACAGCCGACTGTTCGAAACGCTCGTCGTCTATCTGGAATGCGGCGGCGTCAAGAAAGAAGCGGCGGAGCGCCTGTTCATCGTCCGCCAGACGCTCTATCACCGGATCGGCAAGCTCGAGGGCCTGCTCGGTACGGACTTCATGGAGCCCGGCAACCGGCTCGCTCTGGAAGTCGCGGTGCAGGCGTACCGGATGCTGGAGCAGACGGAAGCGGGAGAGAGGCTTCCGGTACATTGAGTGCCCTCGCCTTTTGTTTATCTGTGGCCAGTATGCAAATACCGGGGATGTCCTGTTGAGAAGGACGTCCCCGGTATTTCTGTTAGGCTCTGTTTTCTTCCAACACCTTCTTCTCTTGCGGCCTGGAATTCCGGTCCAGCTTTAACACCGTATTCAAGAGAACATCAGCCCCGTTTCCACACTCCTCAAAAGATGAATATTCATCTTCACGATGACTGTAGCCTTTGGCACTCGGAACAAAAATCATCGCTGTCGGAATATAACTGGCGATAAATTGCGCATCGTGTCCTGCTCCACTGTACATTTTGCGATTCTTGAAACCAAGCTCTCCAGTGGATTCCAAGACTGCATGGACAACATCCTCATTGAATTCAACAGTCTCCCTTCCCCACAACTTCCGGGAGGTCAGCGTGCACCGCTCCACCACTTTGGGGAGACGGTCAATGATGCTTTCCACTTGGCGGATGACTTCTATGCTCGTGTGGCGGGCCTCAATAGTAAACGTGACCTCATTCGGAATGACCGTGTGTATATTTGGATAGGCATTGATTCTCCCGATTGTGTAGACAAGATCCTCTGGCAGCTTCTTGAGCTCCTGCTGAAGTTCCACAATGATTTGCGCTGAAGCAAACATTGGATCTCTCCGCATCGGAATCGGTGTCGTACCGGCATGATTCGACTCGCCCTTAAGTGAAATCTCATAGCAGGCCATTCCCATAACCCCTTCAACTACGCCAATCTCATCGCCGAAATGCTCCAACACCGGACCTTGTTCAATATGCAGTTCTACAAATGCGGCTGCTTCCTTGAGACGGTTCCCGACTTCTCCCGCGTACCCGCTTTGCTCAAGTGCCTGACCGAATGTCAAGCCTTCGGTGTCTGAAGACTGAAGCATGTCTTCTTTTGTAAACTTCCCCGCCAGCACCCCGGAAGACATCATCGCCGGGTCGAACCGGGCACCTTCTTCATTAGTAAAGTTAATTACTGTGATCGGATGATTCGTCTCGATGTTTCGCTCTACGATTGTCCGGACCACTTCCAATCCGGCCACTACGCCCAGGGTTCCGTCGAACCGTCCCCCTTTTACGACGGAATCAAGATGTGATCCCATTGCAATCGGCGGCAAGTCTTCTTTTCCGGGCAGCGTTGCATATAGATTTCCCATATCATCCACCTTCACCGACAATCCGATTTCTTCACTGATTTCGATGAACTTCTCGCGTGCTGCAAGATCTTCTTCAGACAAGGAAAGTCTGGTCACTCCATTTTTCTCGGTTGCCCCGAATGAACTGAACTGTTCCAGCAAACTTTGCAGCCGCTGGCGATCGATCTTTTCCAATTGGCATCCCCCTAAGAGTGATTGAATGGCTATTTTGTAAGAGCAGGATCTACACGACCTGTTTTTAGATTTCTCTTCATCAATGATGCAATTTGCTGCTCATCTGAGTTCTGGCTTTTCTCAAGTTGATCTATAACCAGTTGTTGCCGATGGATAGGATGGTTCTGGCTTAACTTCGCTTTCCCTTCAATTTTGCTTATGTTGATTTTGAATCCCTGAACTCCTCTGATCATTCCACCGATGAAATCCGGATCCGCGTTGTCCAGCCTGTATGCACTATCAGGCCCCTCATATTTAAGAACGATATCATTCAGATGGTTCGTTAATTCACTCCCGTGTTCAACCAGTTCAATCTCCCCGAATACATGCACCGTCACGTAATTCCATGTCGGCACTGCCTGGCCGGTCTCATACCAGGAAGGCGAAATGTAACAATGGGGTCCTTGGAAGACGGCCAATACAGTTTGACCGGCAATGTCTTCCCATTGCGGGTTCTGGCGGGCGAAGTGACCATAAAGGGATGCATGATCTCCACCTAATATTAGCGGTAAGTGCGTGGCAAAGGGTGCTCCCTGATGCTGTGAAAACAGAGTGGCAAAACCATGTTGATTGATCAACTGAACATTCACTTCGTCATCCGTGATTTTAAACTTCGGAGGAATATACATGCCTGCCGGCTCCTTTCCGTTGATCCCCGCTCACACAAAAGGAAGAGCACCGGTTCAGAAAATGCTTGAACCGGCGCCTGCTTCACATGCCCTTCCTACCCGATAGTCAAACGTTCCGGCGGTGAGGTTCATCACGATGCTGAAAACAGTCTCCATCTGCATGTGCTCCGGACGCGATGGATTGATGTGTCTGCAAATGGAATCCGGATAGTGATCATGGTCGGACAGCACGCCAAACATTTGCTCGGCACTTACTGTTTCATCCAACCCTTTCATCAGCTCTTTGATTCGATTCAGCCGAGGTGCAGAATCCGGAATCGGAAAGTCAGAAACCGCCTGTTGCATTTGCTGATCGCAGATGTGATTCGTATGAACAACCACCCCGGCTACAGGGGGGATGGCTGCGGTATGGACAGGAGACACCTCTGTCCCTGCCATCTCACCGCTTTTGGAGGCGATGAGGAAATGCGCTGGAGAAGCCATCCGCCCATCACTTACGGCTTCAGATGCTTCCTCGAACGTATGGGAGTCCAGAACCGCGCGCAGCCCCAGGTGGATCGGCACTTTCGGCTGCCAGGTCCTTGTCATGAGTGCGTTCAGACAGACACCCACGCCGGCACTGTTGCAGCCGATTTTCCCAATAATGCCGCCTTCCGTGATCATTCGGACCGAGGGTTTCCCTTCCTGCGCGATTTCAATATCCAGAAGCGAATCTATCTGGCTGCTTTTCCAGTCCCAGTTTTGTCCGAGCCAGACATCGTCGCCCTTTCGGGAAGCAAATGATGTGCACCCATCCGGGGTAGCCGTAAGCGCAATTTCACTTCTTGCATTTAATGTGAGGATGTCCTCGAACCGGACACCGGCACCGTCCGCGACGCCTTGCATCTCTTCCAGATAATCGGGCTTGAATGCCGATATCGCGTCATGGTGCAGAAGTGCTTTCTCGCAGGCTTCTTGCCAGGACATCCCCGTGTATCCGCGGAAAAGCGCCTCATAGGTTGCCAGGCTATTTGCGATTTCTCCCTTCCCCTGTTCCCCGTGACCGCGGCCGATTTCATAAGGCGAGCCACTAAGTTGGATTTTCCGGACCGTCCGGGTACCATTCATGACCTGACCGCCTCTCCGCTCCGTTCGAAGACAGTCTCTCCTCCAATGATCGTCCGGTCGACCAGAATTTCAGGAATATCGTCAATTTCACCATTTAGAATCGAACGGTCCAAGATGGCGAGATCCGCTAATTTACCAGGTTCGATGGATCCGGTCCTGTCCTCACTGAATCCGGAGTAAGCAGCATTGATTGTGCAGCAGCGGATAGCGTCGAGCAGGCTGATCCGCTCCGCCTCGCCGACAACCTGGCCGGACGGCGTCTTTCTCGTCATCGCGCTGTGGATGCCCCTCATCGGGTTAAAGTCCGTGACCGGGCAGTCTGCTGTGAGCGTTGCCTGAACTCCGGCCTCTCGATAGCTGGCAAGCGGGTACATGTTCAGTGCACGTTCCCCGTAATTCTTTACATAGCCATCCCCGTATTCGTGGAAGAACGCTGGGTTCGGTGTCGGGACAGCGCCCAGCTCCTTCATACGTTGTACCTGGTCTTTTCTTGCAAGCCCGGCGTGTTCGATGCGATGACGCGCATCCTCGCGCGGATGGAGCAGGAGTGCCTTGTCGATGGTGTTCAGCAACTGATCGATTGCCGCATCGCCCTGCGCGTGGGCTGTGATCTGCCAACCCTTTTCGTGGGCAGGAATGAACAGCTCGTCAAGTTCTTCCTGTGTCATGTAGTGTATGCCGTAGTTTTCCGGATTACTCGTATACGGTTCCGTCGTCCAGACGGTCGGCCCGCTGCTTGAACCGTCAAGAAATACCTTGACCGGACCGTATCTGAACCGATCGTTTCCATCCCCGGTTCGGATATCTTTCTTGAGATAGTGCCGGACAACCTGATCCGGATTATTCAAAGCCCCGACCATCGCATACACACGCTGCGCAATGATTCCCTCTTCGGCATCCTCGCGTAACGCCTCGATATTATCAATGCCATATCCGGTTGCATCATGGACAGCTGTAATTCCTTTTTCCGCAAAATGCCGGGAAGCGACCTGGTGGGCTTCGCGGATCTCATCACGGGTATGGGCAGCACGCTGATACAGATTCATATGGGCATTTTCAATGAGGCGTCCGTCCGGCTCACCATCAGCATTCCGGCTGATGGTTCCGCCCTCTGGATCTGGCGTATCGCGGGTGATTTCTCCGATCTCAAGTCCCTTGCTGTTCACTGCAGAGATATGTCCGCAAGCCCGGACTACCATCACCGGGTGCAGATCGGTTACACCATCCAGCTCTTCCCGGTTCGGAAATCGTCCTTCCTCGATCGAATTCTCATTAAAGCCCCATGCACGGACCCATTGTCCCTCGGGAACAGATGCCGCTTGTTCCCTGAGCTTGTCCAGAAGATCCGGAATCGTCCGGATCTCCGGGTCCTTGCAGGAGACGGAAAGCACGTTTGCCCCATACATTGTCGTATGGATATGAGATTCAATGATTCCCGGCATGAGTGTGCGCCCCTCCAGGTCCGTGATCTTCGCTTCCCCGTCCTGCAGTTTCAGAACTTCTTCCGTTGTGCCGACGGCGAGAATTTTGCCGTCTTCTACAGCCACAGCTTCCGCAATGTCGTTCCGGTCATTGGCGGTGATCACTTCACCGTTGATAAACAGTTCCCTTGCCATAACGGCATTTCCCCTTCCATGAACAAATTCATATCAGATTGACGCTGGCTTGGTTGTCGTTTCCGGTACTTCCTCGTAAAGCTCATCCACCATATCCGGGAAGAATTCTTCGACCGTCTTCCTGGAGACCGGCTCGGTCAAGAGAGAGACAATGAAGAAGATCGGCAGGTTGACGAAGAGTCCCCAAATTCCGGCATGAATGCCTAATGGATGCGGGAACCAGACAGAGAAGACCAGTGTCACAACAAAGCCGGCTGCCAGACCCCAGAATGCGCCCTGCTTCGTTGCGCGCGGCCAGAAGAACATACCGACAAGCGCCGGGAATGCCTGACCGATGAATCCGTAGCCGATCAGCAGAATGTAGACGAGGCTGGCAGGCTGCATGATCGAGATTGGTGCAACGATCAGACCCATAATCGGGAAGATGAGCCAGCGCGTCATTATTCCTGCCTTCTCATCAGAAATTTTAAAGATCGGCTGGATGATATCCTTGCTGTAGCTAAGTGCAGTCCCGTGGATACATGGCTCACTCGAGGACATGGCTGCGGCCAATGTTCCCGCTCCCAGAAGTCCTGCGATGACGACAGGCATGCTGTCCATCGCCATTTGGATGGCGACGGTGTCCGCTTTGGCCAGCGAAGGGTACACGAAAATTCCTATAAAGCCCACCACCAGCATCGGAATGCACACGATGTAATAGGTCGGAAGCATCGTGGCTGCGGTACGGATCGACTTACGTGTATTGGCTCCCATCCACTGAATCCAGTGTGTCTGCCAGACCGACACCATGGAAATCAGAATGGATGTCGTCCAGAATGCAAAGCCCATGTCTCCTAGGTTTCCCGGCAGTGTCAGGAATTGCGGTGCCTCTTCGCGGACGCGCTCAAACACCGGACCGAACGAATATCCTCCCGTAAACTGCTTGACTGCCCACAGACCGAACGCCCACGAGACAACGAACATCAGCGCACCCTGAAACGCATTCGTGATTCCGATTGCGCGCAGACCGCTCTTGAACAGATAGATTGAAATGACGGCCAGTGACAAGATCACGCCCAGCCAGACCGGAATTTTGCCATGGCTCATGACATTCAGAATATAAGCCGATCCTGTGGTTTGAAGAACCGCATATGCAAGAACTCCAATTGAAGTGACGAAGGAAGCAAGCGCCCCCAAGGCAGGGCTCTCATAACGGTGCGTGATTGCTGCTCCTTGCGTAACGTGGTTGTATTTGACGCCGAGGTCCCAAACTTTTGGACCCAGATACCATGCGGTTATGCCCATAAACGTCAGATAAACGACAACGTACAGAACCGGTACCCCTTTCGAATACGCCCATCCCGGTGCCCCCATGAACGTATAGGCGCTGATGCCCCCCGCCCCCACCAGGAGGTACATAACGATCGGTCCAAGACTTCGGCCGGCGACTCCCCATTCTTCCACTTTGTTCATATTGCGTCCTTTGCCTGCACCAAAGCCCAGCCAGACCGCAATCACCATATAGGAAACAGTAATCATAAAAGGAACCCACTGTGCCATCAATCATTCACCCCCATCTTATTGAGTAGCATGAGAATTCCTGTGGTCAGGAAAATCAGGATGACTGACCAAGTCATGAGAATCGGCATACCGAATACGATCGTTTCATGGTTTAGCAACGGAATGACCGGCCAGCTCCCCAATAATACGATGGTCAGAATAGCAAATAGACCGATCCACCCCTTGTGCGTCTTAGGCGTTCTGAATGTTGCTTTCATGCATTTCCCCCCCTGCGATTTAGGTCCGTTGACAAGTGGCAATTAAATGACAACGCTTTCAAAAAGTTGAAGCGAGCCTGCGGGAACTCTCACTAACTATCTTAACGGGTGGAAAATTCTGATTCTTCTATGTTTGTGTATAACGAACTCTCCAACTCTCTGGACAGTCTGTCTAACATTCACGGATACCCTTACCAATTCAGGCAAATTCCATCTGATGAACGCCCGTGATCATATTGTGATTGCCGGGGCCGAAACGATGGCCACCCGTTAGGTGCCTCAGGCATCCGATGTGCTGCAAACCAAACTTTTTACATTCCGTCACCCATTCCGAACGAGCATTTAACGTCCTGTCTATTCCTTTAATCCTTCCAATTCACTATGATAAAGAGAGGTCAGTATCTTCAAACAACTCATGAAAGCGCTTCCTAAAAGTGCTTATAGCAGAAAGGGGATTTTACAATGACCTCACAGAATCAGACAGACCCGGGTACCTCCGGGCAACCGGGCATGAAGTCAGACCTGAAGACCCGCCACATCACAATGATCTCAATAGCCGGGGTAATCGGCGCAGGGCTCTTTATCGGGAGCGGCGCGGTCATCAACTCCGTCGGGCCGGGCGCCATTCTCTCTTATGCTTTCGCCGGACTGATCGTCATCCTGGTCATGAGGATGCTCGGCGAGATGGCCGCAGCTTACCCGACGAGCGGCTCGTTCTCGACCTATGCGAATGAGGCAATCGGCCCGTGGGCAGGATTTACGATTGGCTGGCTGTACTGGTTTTTCTGGGTTGTCGTCATCGCCATCGAGGCGCTTGCCGGGGCGGCCATCATCCAATATTGGATCCCGGACTTCCCGATCTGGCTGATGAGCCTGATCCTGACGGTGGCACTGACTGCTACAAACCTGTTTTCCGTCAAGGCGTTCGGTGAGTTCGAATACTGGTTCTCCCTAATCAAAGTCGTCGCGATTACGCTTTTCCTCGTACTTGGCGTTTCGGTCCTGTTCGGATGGTACCCGGGCATCGAGGCACCGGGCACGGTTAACCTGCTCGGCGAAGGCGGATTTATGCCGTCCGGCTTCGGGGCCATCATGCTTGGAATCACGGTCGTCATCTTCTCGTTCATGGGCACCGAGATCGTCGCGATCGCTGCCGGCGAGTCGGAAAACCCCGTCAAGTCGGTTCGTACAGCGACCAACAGTGTCGTCTGGCGGATCCTCATCTTCTATATCGGTTCGATTGCCATTGTCGTGACACTTCTTCCTTGGAACTCTGCGAACATCCTGGTCAGCCCGTTTGTTGCCGTGCTCGATCATATCGGCATCCCGGCTGCCGCACAGATTATGAACTTCGTCGTCCTGACCGCGGTGCTCAGCTGCCTGAACTCGGCACTCTACGCAAACTCCCGGATGCTGTTCGGAATGGCCAAAAAGGGAGATGCTCCAAAGTACTTCCTTAAGCTCAGCAAAAAAGGCGTCCCGGTGCGCGCGATCCTTTTCAGCACCGTATTCTCTTATGTCGCGTGCATCATGAACTTCATCTCGCCGGATAAGGTCTTCCTGTTCCTGATCAACTCGTCCGGAGCGGTCGCCCTTCTTGTCTACCTGATCATCAGTGTCTCGCAGCTGCGCATGCGGAAGCGGCTCGAACAGGAGCGCGGCCACCTGCCGGTCAAGATGTGGCTGTTCCCTTACCTGACATACGCGACGATCATCGCTGTCGCAGGCATCTACCTGGCGATGTTCTTTATCCCGTCGATGCAGATCCAGGTCATCCTGACCACCCTCGTCGCGCTGGGTGTTGTCGGCATCTACTTCGTGTTCTACCGGAAGAAGCAGGAAGCGACAGGGCTCGGACAGGCTCCGGCCCATGTGCAACGCTCACCGGAATAATTTCGAAGATAAGAAATTCCCTCTGCGGATTAACTCCGCAGGGGGAATTTTGGTTAAGGTGATCATCCTCCGTTGATTGGTATGGATTCGGCAGGAATGGGTCGGGACTCATCACCTATTTGGTGTGGACTCGGGCACCCCGAGGTAGGGATTCATGAAAGAAAAAAACAGCCGGAATCCAATCCGGCTGCTTCAATCTCTGGTTCAAATCCCGAACTTCACCGCAATATTCTTCACCTGCACATAGTTTCGCAGCGCGATAAAGCCTTTTTCGCGGCCGATGCCGCTTTTCTTGTATCCGCCAAACGGCATCTGGATGCCGCCGCCGGCTCCATAGTTGTTGATGAACACCTGTCCGGCCTTCACCCTCGAAGCGACGGTGTGGGCCACGTCGATGTCTTTTGTCCAGACACCGGCGACGAGTCCGTATTCCGTGTCATTGGCGAGCCGGATGGCGTCTTCTGCATCTTTGAACGTGAAGACGGACAGGACCGGGCCGAAGATTTCTTCCTGCGCGGCCGGGCAGTCATGGTCGAGTCCGTCAATGATGGTCGGGGCGATGTAGTGGCCGCCATCTCCGCCTTCCACCTTCACCGCATGGCCGCCCGAAATCAGCTTGCCCTGTGCCTTCGCTTCTTCGATCCGCTCCATGATGCGGTCGAACTGGCGCTTGTTCAGGATCGGTCCGATGTCCCTGTCGTCTTCTCCCCGACCGACTTCCAGTGCGTCAAAGCGGGCCTTCAGCTTGGCCAGGAACTCCTCTTTATAATCTTCCTGGACGAGCAGACGCGACCCCGCCGAGCAGGTCTGGCCGGCGTTCTGGATGATTGCCCGGACCACTCCTCCGAGCGCTTTTTCTTCATCCGCATCGGCGAAGACGATGTTCGGCGACTTGCCGCCGAGCTCGAGCGTGACCGGCACGACGTTTTCAGCGGCTGATTTCATGACCGAGATGCCGGTCGGGACGGAACCTGTGAATGTGATCTGGTTGATGCCCGGGTGTGCGGAAAGTGCTGCGCCCGCTCCCGCGCCGAGTCCCGTCACGTGGTTGTAGATGCCCTTCGGCAGCGGGCTGTCGGCGAACCATTCCGCCAGTGCATGGGCGGTCATCGGAGTATCCTCCGCGCTTTTCACGACGATGGCGTTCCCCGTCGCCAGTGCCGCCCCTACGCTCCGCGCGATGATCTGGAGCGGGTAGTTCCACGGGATGATATGTGCCGTCACGCCCATCGGCTCGAGCACCGTCGCATTCAGCAGGCCATCTTCGATCGGGATCGTGTCTCCCATTACCTTGTCGGCTGCGCCGCCGTAGAATTCAAAATACCTTGCAGCCGCTTCGGCGTCGGCGCGTGCCTGCGACATCGGCTTGCCGACGTCCCTGCATTCCAGCTCCGCCCACTCTTCGGCATGTTCCCGAATATGGCGTGCCAGGTCGATCAGCAGATTCCCTCGCTCATGCGGCTTCCACGTCTTCCATTCTGCGCTTTCGAATGCTTCCGATGCGGCACGGACCGCTGCGTCGACGTGCTCCTCCGTGCCGTTGACAATCTCCGCAATTCGCACCCCGTCCGACGGATTGACGACCGGGAGCCATTCATCCCCGTCTCCACCGATCCACTCCCCGCCGATCAGCATCCGGATTCGTTTCATCTCACTCATCCCCTTTTCTCCTTTAAAGACCCCTTCCGCCATCGATGCGCAGCGTTGTCCCTGTCACCATCGAGGCGTCATCCGACAGCAGGTAGACGACGCCGCCCGAAATGTCTTCCGGCTGGATGAGCCGGCCGAGCGGGACGCTTGAGGCGAAGATGCTTTCCCTTGTCTCCGATACGTCCGCATCCTTCGCGGTGAACTTGGCCAGCATCTGTGTGTCGGCCGGGCCCGGATGGATCGTGTTGACGCGCACGTTGTCTTCCGCCAGTTCAATGGCCAGCGCGCGGGTGAAGCTTTCGGCAGCCCCCTTGGAGGCGATGTACGATTGGAGGCCCGGCCGCGGGCGGACCGCGGAAACTGACGCGATCGTGATGATCGAGCCTGACTTCGCATCCTTCATGTAGCGGGCCGCCTCACGGGACGTGATGAACAGACTGGTCGCATTGACGTCCATCAGGCGGTGCCATTCTGAGACCGAAACGTCGGTGATCGGTGTCGCCGGCTGTGCGATGCCGGCCGCATTGACCAGGCCGTCGATGCGGCCGTTTTTTTCATGCATGTCCCGGAACACTCCGGCAATTGCTTCCTCATCGAGGATATCCGCCTCAAACGGCGTGAATCGGTCGTGATCCAGTTCCTCCATCGAAGCCTGCTTCAGGTCGATTCCTCCGACCTTTGCACCTTCTTCAAGCAGCTTCTTCACGATGGCGCGGCCCATTCCGCCGCCGGCGCCCGTCACGATGACCGTCTTCCCTTCGAGTCTCATCCGTCATCCCTCCGATTTCACGTTTTTCTTCTTTTTCATCGCCAGGAGGATGGCTTCCCCCATCTGGGCGGTCGTCGCATCCCCGCCGATGTCTTTTGTACGGACCGCGCCTTCTGTCAGCACTGCCTCAATCGCCTCCAGGATGCGTTTGGCTGCTTTATGCTCACCCAAATGCTCAAGCATCAGTGCTGCGGACCAGATTTGCGCGATCGGATTGGCAATGCCCTTTCCGGCGATGTCCGGTGCGGAGCCATGGACCGGTTCAAACATGGACGGATAGTCTTTTTCCGGATTGATGTTCCCGGACGGGGACAAGCCGAGACCGCCGACAATTCCCGAGCCCAAGTCTGACAAAATGTCGCCGAACAAGTTTGAAGCGAGCACCACTTCGAACGACTGCGGCCGCTGGACAAAATAGGCGGCGAGCGCGTCCACATAATATTGTTCGAACTCCAGCCCGCCGAATTCCTCAGCCATCACACGACTGACATGCTCGTCCCACAGCTTGTTCGCGTGGATGACGGCGTTGGACTTCGTGGCGCTTGTCACTTTCTTCAGGCCGTGCTTTTCGGCATAGCTGCCTGCCGCACGTGCAATCCGTTCGACGCCCGCACGGGTCATGATGGTGTTCTGGACGGCGATTTCGCCTTCCTGTCCCGCGTAGAGCCGACCGCCGCTGTCTGAGTATTCGCCTTCGGCATTCTCGCGGAAGATGACAAAGTCGATGTGATCTCCGTTGGCCAAAGGGGACGGGATGCCAGGAAGCGATTTGACCGGGCGGAAGTTGACGTACTGCCGGAACTGCTTCCGGATTGGCATGATCAGCTCCCAGATGGTCACTTCATCAGGCACCCGCGCATCCCCGATCGCCCCGAACAAAATGGCGTCAAACGATTTCAGCCTCTCCATACCGTCTTCCGGCATCATTCTTCCGTGCTTCAGATAGTACTCCGAATTCCATGAGAATTCCTTGCACTCCAGTCTGAAATTATCCTGACGTTCTGCTGCATTCAGCACCCGGAGCGCCTGCTCCATCACTTCCGGACCTATTCCGTCTCCCGCGATGACCGCGATTTGATAGGTGTTCATCATTCCGTCCCTTCCCGGTTCAGGAAGCGCAGTGCCGCTTCGCGGTAAATCGCGGTTGTCTCGGCAAGCTCTTCAATATCCACGTATTCGTCGATCTGATGCGGGATGTCCCGGTCACCTGCACCGATCGTGACGATCGGAACACCGTGCACATGGAGGAATGTTCCGTCTGTGGCACCCGGCACGCCGTTGTAGATTGGCTCTTTCCCCGTCACATGCTGCACCGCCCCGTAAATCGCCTGGACGACAGGCTCGTCCTTGGAAGTCGCGGTTGCCGGACGGTCATCGAGAATGGTCAGTTCGCAGTTAAAGTCAGGGTCTTCCGCCTTCAGCTTTTCGATAATGGCATCGATCTTACCCCGGAGCTCTTCGTGGTCCTGCGCCGGCACCGTGCGAATATCAAGTTTCATCCGGCAGTGATCCGGGATGACGTTGATCTGTGCATCGCCCTTGACCGGCGCCTGGAGGATGGTCGGCGTGATCGACGGCCATTTCAGGTATGGGTCCTCTCCAAGGCGTTCCTGCTCCGCTTTCTCCAGCTTTTCGAGCTCGACAATGAAACGGGCCATCCGCCAGTTCGGGTTGATTCCGCTCCAGGAAATCGCTCCGTGGGCCATCTTGCCGTACATGTCGACCTGGATACGCATCGCGCCTCGCTGGGCGATGCAGACGTTGTTTTCCTCCGGCTCGCAGATGATGGCGCCGTCCACGCCGTCCGCCCAGCCCTGCCGGATAAAGTGTTTGATGCCGATCATCATGCCTTCCTCATCACACGGGATGCAAAGGATGATCTTGCCCCTGAAGTCCTCCCCGTCCTGGAGAATCGAGTGTACGGCAGTAATCATGCAGGCCAGATTGCCCTTCGTATCATTCGTGCCCCTTCCGTACATGCGGCCGTCGATGATTTCCGCGCCGAACGGGTCGTAGGTCCATGCTTCCCGGTTCCCTTCCGTGACGACATCGGTATGCCCTTCGAATAAAAGCGTGGGGCCGGGTTTCCCCGAGTCGACGATCCCGATGACGTTCGGCCTTCCGGGGACGACTTCTTCGACGTGTGTTTCGATCGCATAGCCACGGAGCACATCCGCCACGTAGTTCGCGACCTTTTCTTCATTTCCGCCCGGGATTCCCTCGCCCCGGTAGACGCTTTCGATCCTGACGAGTTCCTGCGTCAGGCGGATGACCGCCTCACGGTCTCTCAGATAAGTTACGCTCTTCATTTCGGTCTTCATGCGATCTCCCCTTTTCTGATTCGCTCATAGTCATAGGCTTCCTGCTTCATGATCAGGCTGAAGATGATGAAGGCGACGAATGACAGAAGGACCGGCAGTGTGACGGTATGGACGCCGAACAGGTTTCCGTTCGCCTGGTTGTAAAAATGGATAGCGATATAACTGCCGATACCGACGATCATCGAGGCAATCGCCCCGTATTTGTTGGCGTACTTCCAGTAGAGCCCCAGAACGATCGGCCAGATAAACGCCGCTTCAAGCCCACCGAAAGCAAACAGGTTCAGGAAGATAAGCAGATCGGGCGGGTCGAGTGCCAGGATGTAAACGATGATCCCTAGGACCGCGGTCACGCCGAAGCTGGCCCTTTTGATCGTCTTGATGCTGGCATCCGGCTTGATGTAGTTCAGATAAACGTCTTTCACGACAGTGGAGGAAACAAGGATCAATAGCGAGTCGACCGTTGACATGATGGCAGCCATCGGCGCGGCAAGCACGATCCCTGCCAACCAGGCCGGCAGCACTTCCATCGAGATAAGCGGGATGACCTTATCTCCAACATCGATGCCGGGAAGGATCGGCCGTGCAAAAATTCCGATCAGGTGCATATTCAGCATGATCACTCCAGTGACAACCGTGCCGATGATCAGTGCGCGGTGCATCGACGTCGAGTTTTTATAGGACATCGAGCGGACCGCGATCTGAGGCAACCCGACCACTCCGACCCCCACGAGGATCCAGAACGAAGATACATAGGCTTTCCCGAGGTTTCCATCCGCGCCGAATGGCGTGACAAGATTTGGATTCTCCGAAACGAGATCATTGATGATGTTCGTCACCCCACCACCTGCGATGATGACTCCCGTAAGGAGGACCAGCGTTCCGACGACCATGACTGCACCCTGCACCGCATCGGTCACTGCGACAGCCCGGAATCCGCCGATTGTGACATAGACCAGTACTGAAACCGCAAAGATGAGAAGAGCTGTGTGATAGCTCAGGCCGGTCAAAGATTCGACGAGGCGCGCCCCGCCGATCCACTGTGCAGCCATTGCCGAGAACAGGAAAATGATAATTGCGCCCGCTGACAGGATGACGACAGGCGCACTGTTATAACGGGCCTTAAGAAAGTCGACAAGCGTCAGCGCGTCATACCGCCGGGCCATGATTGCGAATTTCTTTCCGAGAACCATCAGGACAAAATAGCCCGTGACGACCTGCGACATTGCCAGGAGCACCCAGCCGAAGCCCATCGTATAGGCTGTTCCCGGCCCGCCAAGAAAGCTTGATGCACTGCCGTAAGTTGCGACCATCGTCATCGCAAGGACGAATCCTCCCAGTTCACGGCCGCCCAGGAAATAATCTTTCAGAAAGTTCTCATCCGAAACCTGCGCCCCTTTGCGGCTGGACCAGACCCCGATAAAGAAAATGATGACGAGGAAAACAAGAAGAGGAATGATGACTTCCCAGTTCATTGCAGCTCCTCCTCTTCCTCAAACGGCACGTCCTTGAAGAAAACCTTTACGACAAATGCAACGAGTGCCGTGATTAGGATAAATCCGATCACGCAACTGTAAAAGAACCAGTCCGGCATGCCCAATATGTACGAATACTCCTCCACCGGCCTCGAACCCATCCCGTAGGCGAATCCGAACCACCAGGCAAAATTCAGAAGCGCGAGGCCGCAGCCGATCAGCGCCTCCCGGTTGGCAACTTTAAAACGCCAGTCTGTCTTGTCCCTGTTATCCATGCTTCTCCCCCTTTCCCAATCCCCGTTTCAACTCCCGGAATCGGAACTTTTATTCTACAAAACTTGCGGTCCATTGACATGGGACTTCACATCCAAAGCACCCACTCACCTATTAAATATTATAGAACATAATTTTCTGATTCGTCTGCCAACATGTTCATAAATACTTGTCTTCACTTGACAGTGTGTCCACGGTAGATTCAGCGGAAATTATTGTTTCAGATCAGGAAACTGCAAAAAAATACAAAGTATGCTATAATGAAACTTGGACAACCTGTCCGGAGGGCCGGCAATCTCGCCGTTCCCGTACAAACGCTTGGGACATGCCCGGGCTTTTTCTATTTTTTACGGAGAATTTTCAAAGGGGTGGATTAGGATGGCTTTTCCTGCCAAGCAGAAAGACCAGTCGCCGTTTGTTGCAGCACGGAAAGTGGGCGAGGTGATTTCTTTCGTCCGTAACGATCATGAGGTCATCGGGAAGATTGAAAAAATTCTCGAAAACTCGGTTATCGTTCAGATCACGAAAGATGACGCCGAGGCTATCGGCGTGCCGTCCGAACGCACCGTTGTTTCGCACAAGAATTATCACGTCTTTGAATAAGCTTACAGAAAAACAGCGCGCCGCTGTCCCATGTGGACAAGCGGCGCGCTGTTTTTGTATTAGCCGATAAGTGCAACGTATCCATAGACAACGCCCGCCAGCACAATGGAACCGATCAGGCATGCCGCGAACGGTCTGAAACCGGCTTTCCGGAACGCATTGAAGCTGACACCGAGGCCGATGCCCGCCATCGCCATCGCCAAGAGGAGGTAAGCAAGGTCTACAAGACGCGCCGCGACCGATTCAGGCACGATCCCTGTCGTGTAAATCGCACTTACGGCGAGGAAGCCGACGATGAACCAAGGAATCGGAAGCTCGCGAAATGTCAGGCGGCCTCCCTGTTTTCCTTCCTTCTGCACCTTCCGGGCGGCATAGATGCCGATGCCCGCCGCGACAAAGACGAGAAGGACGACCCGTGTCAGCTTGACGACGAGTGCATAGTCGAGCGCTTCAGCGCCCGCCGCGTCCCCGGCCGCGACGACGTTTGCAATTTCATGCAGCGAGCCGCCGGCAAACAGGCCATACTGCTTCTCGGTCAGGCCTATGATCGGGTGCAGGAGTGCGTACAGAAACGTGAACAGCGTTCCCACGATCGAGATGATCGCCACGCTTACCGCGGTCTCTTCCGGCTTAGACTTGACCTGTGAAGAAACCGCTCCGATCGCAGCCGCTCCGCAGATGCCCGTGCCGGCCGCCGTAAGGAACCCGATCCCCGGATCCGACTTCAGGAGTTTGGCCGCAGCCCAGACCGCCCCGATTCCGACGGCCACACTGATCGCCGCAAGCCCGAAGGCTGTCCAGCCGGCTTCCGCAAGGTCTCCGAGATTCAGCCGCATTCCGAGCAGGATGATCCCTGCCCGGAGCAGTTTTTTAGAGGCGAATTTAAGTCCGCTTCCCCATTCGTCCTTAACCGGGAGAAATGTATTCCAAAGCATGCCGAGCAGGATTGCAAACACGAGCGGCCCGATCAGCGAAATATAGGGGAGTCCTGCCGCCAGCTCTGCGATGACCGCGATGACTAACGTCAGGCCGATTCCCATCCAAAATCCTTTGTTCATCGATGTAGCCCCTTTCCTTATGACTATTATAGGCTTCGCCGAACAATCAGTGAAATGAAGCTTTATAATAAAATCAATCAGAAAAGCTAATGGAAGGGATGCTGAAAATGCTTCTTGAACAACTGAGAACTTTCACGGAAGTCGCGGAGAGACGGAACTTCACGAAGGCCGGAGAGGCACTGAACCTTGCCCAGCCAACGGTAAGCCTGCACATCCGGCAGCTGGAAGAAGAATTCGGCACGCCACTATTTATCCGGTCACGGAAGCAGTTCAGCATCACGCCTGCCGGACAGCTGCTTTACGAACGCGCCAGGCAACTGCTGATGCTTGCCGAAGAAACAAAGGAAGACATGATGCGGCAGAGCGGGGAACTCACCGGTACGCTGACTGTCGCGGCAAGCTATACGATCGGAGAGTACGTCCTCCCCCGTCTGCTGGAAGAGATGCTTGCCGCCCATCCGAAGCTGGAAGTGGTCATCTCCATCAGCAACACTGAGGAGGTCGAGGCCAAAGTCCGCGAGTTCCGATGCGATGTCGGCTGCATCGAAGGCACCGTCCGGCTTGACGGTCTCACCGCCGTACCGTTCATGGAAGATGAGCTGATTGTGGTCTGCGGAACCGGCCATCCGCTTGCCGGAAAGGCCGACGTCACCCCTGAAGACCTCCAACAGGCGCGCTGGATCACCCGCGAGGAAGGATCCGGTACGAGGGAGCATACCGACCACCTGCTCCGCTCCCTCGGCCATGTAAAACCCGGCCGCATGATCATCGGGTCGAACGGCGGTGTCATCCAGGCGGTCATTGCAGGACTCGGCATCGCTGCAGTCTCCGTCCATGCCGCAAAAGACGGAATCGAAACCGGCCGCCTCGTGCGGCTGGATGGCAAGCTTCCTCCGCAGAAAAGAACGTTTTCCGTGCTTCATGCCCCGGCGATGGCGGGCCATGCAACTGTCGCCGCGTTTCTGAAGGCGGTCGCCGGGAGGAAATAAGGCATCTCGGCAAAGTGTCCGACATCAGGTTCGGGATGGTGTTCTTTCCCGTTGTGGTGATGATATTTCCCGGTTTGTTCATGTTATTTCCCGACCTAAATCTGATAGCTCCCGCAACATGGTGATCTTTCGACCCGGGCTCCCCCTCCAAAGCGAGAAGTGCTAAAATGGTACTATTCGGAATTCATCTGACAACTAGGGGGAACGTGCTAATGAAAGAAAAGCTGATCGAGCGCCTCGTGCGCTATGCAAAGATCGATACACAGTCCAATGAGGCCAGCACCACGACACCTTCTACAGAAGGCCAATGGGACCTGCTTCGCCTGCTAGAGAAGGAAATGGCGGAGATCGGCCTGACCGACATCACGCTGGACGAAAACGGCTATCTGTTCGGTACGCTTCCTGCGAACACCGACAAGGAACTTCCGGTGATCGGATTCCTCGCGCATGTCGATACCGCCACTGATTACACGGGCAAAAACGTCAACCCGCAGCGCATCGACAACTACGACGGATCCGACATCAAACTGAACGAGAACACCGTCATGGCCAAATCCGTGTTCCCGCAGCTGGACAATTACAAAGGCCACACGCTGATTACAACAGATGATCGGATTCCTCGCGCATGTCGATACCGCCACTGATTACACGGGCAAAAACGTCAACCCGC
>NZ_QUZH01000015.1 GCF_009761675.1 Bhargavaea sp. CC-171006 | reverse complement strand
TGCTCCGTCAGACTTTCGTCCATTGCGGAAGATTCCCTACTGCTGCCTCCCGTAGGAGTCTGGGCCGTGTCTCAGTCCCAGTGTGGCCGATCACCCTCTCAGGTCGGCTACGCATCGTTGCCTTGGTGAGCCGTTACCCCACCAACTAGCTAATGCGCCGCGGGCCCATCTGTAAGTGACAGCCGAAACCGTCTTTCCGCCTTCCTCCATGCGGAGGAAGGAACCATCCGGTATTAGCCCCGGTTTCCCGGAGTTATCCCGATCTTACAGGCAGGTTGCCCACGTGTTACTCACCCGTCCGCCGCTGAATCAGGGGAGCAAGCTCCCCGTCATCCGCTCGACTTGCATGTATTAGGCACGCCGCCAGCGTTCGTCCTGAGCCAGGATCAAACTCTCCATAAGAGAGTATGAGTAAGCTCATACTTTAAAGCTGGCATATCTTGTGATATGTCCGATATCATTTGTTCCGTTTCCCCGACGGGTCGGGTTCCGGGAACTCATTTCATCAGCGTTTTGCTGTTCAGTTTTCAAGGTTCATTGTGCTCGCCGCAAAGTTTCATTTCCCTTAACGAGAGCTTAACTATCATATCATTGCCACTTCAGAAAGTCAACATAAAATGTGAATTTATTTTTGTGGACTGTGTTTCAAGCGACAACTTCTCTACTATACTCGCTTACCGTAGAAAACGCAACCCCTAATAAACAAAAAAACGGAAGAACAGTTCAAAACCGTTCTCCCGCTGTATATCAGTTTTCATCATCCTGTTCGGATCCGAAGTCTTCTCCGTCTTCCTCGATAGAAGGGAATTCTCCCTCCACTGCGGATTCCGGTTCCAGCTTTTCGGGATCGTCGAACTGTTCCCCGAGGACATCTTCCATCTCTCCGTCCGGAAGATCTTCCTCCTCTTCTTTTTCCACTTTAGCGACCGTCGCCACATATTCACCTTCACCAAGACGGATAAGACGCACACCCTGCGTGATCCGGCCGATGACCGAGATGTCTGCGACGTCCATCCGGATCAGGATCCCGTGGATCGTGATGATCATGATGTCTTCTGTACCGTCGATCGACTTCATGGAGACGAGCGGGCCGTTCCTGTCGGTCACCTGGACCGTCTTCAGCCCATATCCTCCGCGTGACTGTGTCCGATATTCATGTTCAGGTGTTCGTTTTCCGAAGCCCTGCTCAGTGACGACCAGGATCTCCTGGCCGTCCTCGACAACATCCATGCCGACAACATAGTCGCCGTCGCGCAGATGGATGCCGCGCACGCCGGTTGCCGTCCGCCCCATCGGTCGCAGGTCATCTTCCAGGAACCGGATCAGCATGCCGCCGCGGGTGCCGATGACCACATCTTTCGTGCCATCGGTGACCTTTACCTGGACAAGCTCGTCGTCCTCGCGGAGCGAAAGGGCGATGAGACCGTTTGAACGGATGTTGGCAAAGTGCGTCACCGGTGTCCGCTTGGCCACCCCCTGCTTGGTCGTGAAGACCAGGTAGGCCTCTTCGTCATACTCGTCCACGCGCAGCATCGTGGTGACACTTTCGCCTTTATCAAGACCGAGCACGTTGATGATCGGGAGACCTTTCGCCGTCCGGCTGAATTCAGGAATCTCATAGCCTTTCAGCCGGTACACTTTACCGGTGTTTGTAAAGAACAGAATCCGGTCATGGGTGGATGTGTAGAGCAGATGCTCGACAAAGTCATCCTCGTTCGTGCCCATGCCCTGGACGCCGCGCCCTCCACGCCGCTGGCTGCGGTACGTGCTTGCCGGCAGCCGCTTGATGTAGCCGCGGTGCGTGAGTGTGATGACGGAGTTCTCGACAGGGATCAGGTCCTCGTCCTCGATCATCTCCGAGCCGCCTGCGGTGATTTCCGATCGGCGTGCATCCGTGAACCGTTCCTTCACGTCGGCAAGTTCCTCTTTGATGATTTCGAGAAGCTTCTGCTCGTCTGCCAGGATCGCACGGAGTTCAGCGATCAGAAGGAGCAGTTCCTTGTACTCTTCCTCGATCTTGTCGCGCTCGAGGCCGGTGAGGCGCTGGAGACGCATGTCGAGGATCGCCTGGGACTGCCGCTCCGAGAGGCTGAACCGTTCCATGAGCGCATTCTTTGCCTCTTCCGTCGTCTTCGAAGCGCGGATCAGCGCGATGATTTCGTCGATGTGGTCAAGTGCAATGCGCAGGCCTTCGAGAATATGCGCGCGGTCTTCCGCCTTGTTCAGCTCAAACCGCGTCCGCCGCGTGACGACTACTTTTTGGTGCTCCAGATAATGGAACAGCATCTCTTTGAGACTGAGCACCTTTGGCTGGCCGTCCACCAGCGCCAGCATATTGATGCCGAAGCTTGTCTGGAGCGCAGTGTGCTTGTAGAGGTTGTTGACGATTACGTTTGCATTCGCGTCGCGGCGGACTTCCATGACGATGCGCATGCCCCGGCGGTCAGACTCGTCGCGAAGATCGGTGATGCCCTCGATCCGTTTTTCGCGCACGAGTTCAGCGATTTTCTCGATGAGCCGTGCCTTGTTCACCTGGTAAGGAAGTTCATGGACCAGAATCGTTTCCTTGCCGTTCGCCGCGGTCTCAATTTCTACCTTACCGCGGGTCAGGATGGAGCCCCGGCCTGTTTCATAGGCGCGGCGGATGCCGCTCCGGCCGAGAATGAGACCTCCGGTCGGGAAGTCGGGTCCCGGAATGATCTCCATGAGCTCCTCTGTCGTGATGTCCGGATTGTCCGCGAGCGCGAGCACCGCGTTGATCGCTTCCCCGAGGTTATGCGGCGGGATGTTTGTCGCCATCCCGACCGCAATCCCGGAGGAGCCGTTCACCAACAGGTTCGGAAAACGGCTTGGGAGCACAATCGGCTCTTTTTCCTGTCCGTCGTAGTTCGCCTGGTAGTCAATCGTATCCTTGTTGATGTCGCGCAGAAGCTCTGCGGCAATCTTCGACATACGTGATTCCGTGTACCGCATCGCGGCTGCGGAGTCTCCGTCTACCGATCCGAAGTTCCCGTGGCCGTCGACGAGCATATACCGGTAGTTGAAATCCTGCGCCATCCGCACCATCGTGTCGTATACTGCGCTGTCACCGTGAGGGTGGTACTTACCTATGACGTCCCCAACGATGCGGGCAGACTTCTTATACGGTTTGTCCGCGGTGTTGCCGAGGTCCTGCATGGCATACAAAATCCGGCGGTGGACCGGCTTGAGCCCGTCACGGACGTCCGGCAGCGCACGAGACACGATGACACTCATCGCGTAGTCAAGGAACGAGGTTTTCATCTCCGTACTTATATTGATGCGTTGGACGCCACGGTCCGGCGTGTCTGCCATGGTCTTTGACCCCTTTCAAGTAAAGCCTTATATATCAAGATTTTTGACGTAAACTGCGTTTTCTTCGATGAATTGGCGGCGCGGGGCGACTTCGTCACCCATCAGCTGCTCGAAAATGGCATCGGCATCGAGTGCGTCCTCGAGCCTGACTTGGAGAAGTGTGCGGTACTCGGGATCCATCGTCGTGTCCCACAGTTGCTCCGCGTCCATCTCCCCGAGACCTTTGTACCGCTGGATGACCGGTTTCGGCACCTGCGGCAGGCGGCCGAGAATTTCCTGCAGCTCGTCGTCCGTATAGCAATATTCGATATGTTTGCCCTGCTTGACCTGATAAAGCGGTGGCTGGGCAATGTAGACGTAACCCGCTTCGATGAGCGGCCGCATAAAGCGGTAGAAGAATGTCAACAGCAGCGTCCTGATATGGGCGCCGTCGACATCCGCATCCGTCATGATGACGACTTTATGATAGCGGGCCTTGGACAGGTCAAAATTGTCGGCGATTCCCGTGCCGAGAGCCGTGATCATCGCACGGATCTCCGCATTGGAAAGGATCCGGTTGATGTTGGCTTTTTCGACGTTCAAGATCTTGCCCCGCAGCGGGAGAATTGCCTGGAAGTGTCGGTCACGGCCGTTTTTTGCCGAGCCGCCCGCCGAGTCCCCCTCAACGATATACAGTTCACTGATCGCCGGGTCGCGGGACGAACAGTCGGACAGTTTGCCCGGAAGATTCGATATTTCAAGAACCGACTTCCGTCGAGTGAGTTCCCGTGCTTTTTTCGCAGCAACGCGTGCACGCGCAGCCATAAGTCCCTTCTCGACAATCATTCGGGCACCGGTCGGGTTCTCCATGAGGAAACGATCAAGTCCCTCAGAGAAAAGCGAGCCGACAATCTGGCTTACCTCAGAGTTTCCGAGCTTCGTCTTTGTCTGTCCTTCAAACTGCGGATCCGGATGCTTGACGGAGATGATGGCCGTCAGCCCTTCCCGGGCATCGTCTCCGGACAGGTTCGCATCATTGTCCTTCAGAAGGCCGTTTTTTCGTGCATAGTCGTTGATGACCCGTGTAAGCGCCGTCTTGAAGCCTGATTCGTGCGTACCGCCTTCATAGGTATTGATATTGTTCGCGAACGAAAAGATGTTCGACGCGTAACCTGCGTTATATTGCATGGCGACTTCGACGGAAATGCCGTCCTTCTCGCCTTCGATGAAAATCGGCTCTTCGTGGATCGGCTCTTTGTCTTCGTTGATGTGCTGGACATAGGATTTGATGCCGCCTTCGTAGTGATAGGCGTCAGATCGCACTTCTTCCCCGCGTTCATCACTGAGCGTAATGCGAATTCCGCGGTTCAGATAGGCGAGCTCCTGGAGCCGGTGAGCCAGGATGTCGTATTCATAGACAGTGGTTTCCGTGAAGATTTCCGGATCGGCCTTGAAGCGCACCTGCGTCCCGGTCGCTTCCGCTTCCCCTATGACCCGCAGCTCCTCTTCGACCAGCCCGCGTTCGAACGCGATGAAATAGAGCTGGCCGTCACGGGACACAGTCACTTCCGTCCGCTCCGACAGTGCGTTCACGACGGATGCTCCGACACCATGAAGTCCGCCGGACACCTTGTATCCGCCGCCGCCGAACTTGCCCCCGGCATGCAGGACGGTCATGATGACCTCGACCGCCGGACGGCCCGTCTTTTCTTGGATGCCGACCGGCATACCGCGGCCATTGTCTGTTACGCGGATCCAGTTGTCCTTCTCAATAGCCACCTCGATATGGTCACAGTATCCCGCCAGTGCCTCGTCAATCGAGTTGTCGACGATTTCCCAGACAAGATGGTGCAGACCCTTTGAACTGGTCGAGCCGATATACATGCCGGGACGCTTGCGGACTGCCTCCAGCCCTTCGAGGACCTGTATCTGATCCGCCCCGTAATCATTGTTGCGAAGGTTCTCTTCTTCCATCGCCAATTCCGTTCACCTGCCCTTTCATGCCAAAACATGATGCAACGATTTCCTGTATGCGTGAAAACCCGCGGAGGGATGACCCTGCCGCGTGTTCAGTCGTCTTGATTCTCGTGTTCCGCCGTGCCGGCGGTTACCCGGTACAGATCCGCTTTACGGATCGTCTCATGCGTGATGCCGTCCACGTTCGTTGTCGTGACCAGTGTCTGCACCTGGCCCTGGATCGTATTCAGCAGATGCGACTGCCGGTAGTCGTCCAGTTCGGACAGCACATCGTCCAGAAGAAGCACCGGCGATTCGCCCGTTTCCTGCCGCAAAAGCTCGATTTCCGCTAGCTTCAGGGACAGGGCAGCCGTCCTCTGCTGGCCCTGCGACCCGTATACCTGGACATTGTGTCCGTTCACGAAAAACGTCAGATCGTCCCGGTGCGGGCCGGCGAGCGTGACACCCCGGTCAAGCTCACGCTGCCGCAGACCATCCAGCCGCTCCCTCAGACGGGCGGACATCTCTTCCGCCGACTGGTCAGACTCGATGTCTTTCAGCGTTTCGTACGTGATCACGAGCTCTTCAAGACCCCGGGAAATCCCCTTGTGGATCGGCTCTGCCCATTTCTGGAGCATCTCCGCAAATTCGAAGCGTTTCCGGATAATGCGGATTGCCAGGTCGACATACTGGTCTGTATAGACATCGAACATGACATCTGTGAGCCCATTCCTGCCCTGGTTGGCTTTCAGGATGGCATTGCGCTGGCGCATCACCTTATGGAACTGAAGCAGGTCATGCAGGTAAACCCTGGACACCTGGCCGATTTCCATATCCAGAAAACGGCGCCGCACCTGCGGGCTGCCCTTGATGAGGTGCAGATCCTCAGGCGCGAACATGACGACATTCAGCTGCCCGATGTAATCGCTCAGCCTCTGCTGTTCCAAATGATTGACCTTGGCTTTCTTGCCTTTTTTGGAGAGCGTCAGCTCGAGTGGCAGAACGCCGTATTTCCGCTGGACCGCTCCTTCTATTTTACCATAATCCGCGCCCCAGCGTATTAATTCACGATCATTGGACGTACGGTGTGATTTTGCCATGGCAAGCACGTAGATCGCTTCCATGACATTGGTTTTACCTTGCGCATTTTCGCCGATCAGCACATTGATGTTCGGTGAAAATGACAGGTCCAGTGATTCATAGTTCCGATAGTTCTTCAGCTTGAGTTGCTCGATATGCATCAGCTTTCACCCGGAGCCGGCCCTGAAACACGGAACCTGCCCGTTCCGGGGATATTGAGGACATCCCCGTCACGCAGTTTCCGGCCGCGCCGGTTCTCCGGTTCGCCGTTCACATAAACGGCGTGTTCGGACAGGAACCATTTCGCCATGCCCCCTGAGGAGATGGTGTTGGTCATTTTCAGCGCCTGTCCGAGTGTGATGAATTCCGCATCGATCGCAAGTCGTTCCACGGTCGACACCGCCCTTCGTCCAATATTGGTCCTTCCCCCTATTTTATCGCTTTCCGGCGATAAACAAAAGGAACAGCCATTCGGGCTGTCCCTTTCTTAGCGATTGTTTCCAAAATCAGTATGTGCGGACCGGAAGGATCAGTTGCAGCAGCGTGTCGTCCTCGGCCGACTTCAGGATAAACGGCCGCATCGCTCCGGTGAACCGGATGACAATATCCTGTCCTTCGATCGCCCGGAGTGCATCCATCATATATTTGGCACTAAAGGAAATCTTTAACTCTTCCCCTTCAACGGAAGCAGTTTCGACCTGCTCTTCGACTTTCCCGATTTCAGGGGAATTTGAGGAGAGTTCGACGATATTGCTGCCGTCTGCCGTAAAGCGGACAACATTGTTCCTCTCTTCTCGTGCAAGCAGGGAGGCGCGGTCGATCGACTGGAGAAGGGTCTTGCCGTTCACATGAATGTCAGTCTTGTACTCAGAAGGGATCAGGCGGCTCGTGTCCGGATAATTCCCCTCCAGAAGACGCGAGTAAAACAGGACATGTCCCGCACGGAACAGCACCTGCTTGTTGCTCATCGTAATGCCGACTGGCTCATTGGAATCTCCAAGGATCTTGTTGAGTTCCTGAAGGCTTTTGCCCGGAATGACGACACTGTAGTCATCTTCGGGTGTGTTCTCAAGCCGGGTCTTGCGGCGGGCCAGGCGGTGGCTGTCCGTTGCAACGCAGACAAGTTCCCCCTCCTGTACCTGCCAGTGGACTCCGGTCAGGATCGGACGGGACTCGGATGCGGACACGGCAAACACCGTTTCCCGGATGATCGACTTCAGAAGATCCGCTGGGATGGCGAAATGCCGATCGTCATCAATCTCCGGCAGCTGCGGATAGTCCTCTGCATCGGAGCCGATCAGATGGAATTCGGATTTCCCGGACCGGATATGCGTCTGCAGATGACCGCTCACTTCAATTTCGATGTCGTTTGTCGGAAGCTTCCTGACAATCTCGTTAAAGTACTTGGCCTGCAGCACGATCGAACCGCTTTGGGAAGTGCGGATCAGCTGCTCTCCGTTTTCCTCTGCCGGGATGAATGTCTGGATCGTAATATCCGAGTCGCTTCCTGTCAGGTGAAGCCCTTCTTCGTCCACGTCCAATTTGATCCCAGTCAAAATCGGAATTGCGGCTTTTGAGCTGACAGCTTTCATGACGTCACTCAGGCCGTCGAGAAGCCGGTCCCTCGCAATCTCAAATTTCATCTCGATACCTCGCTTATATATTTAATTTAAAAGTAAAAAGATAGATAGTAATAGTAGTAGGGGCTGTGGATAAGTTGATAAGTGCCTTTTGATCAATCGTCCCATACTTATCTACATGTGCATAACCTGTTGGCAGGAATGATCGCATCAAAGGGGGTTATCCACATCAGTTTTTGCCGAGTGCGGCCCGGATTTCCTTGATGTCCTGCTGGAGATTCTGGTCTTCCTTGAGCATTTTCGAGATTTTCTCGTGCGCATGGATGACGGTCGAGTGATCGCGGCCGCCAAACTCGTCTCCGATCTTCGGCAGAGAGAACTCGGTCATTTCCCGGGAAAGGTACATGGCGACCTGTCTGGGGAAAGCGATCGATTTTGTCCGTTTTTTCGCGGCGAAATCCTCGAGACGGATGCTGAAGTGCTCTCCGACGGCTTTCTGGATGTCGAGGATCGTGACCTGGCGGGGCCGCGCATTCGGGATGATATCCTTTAGCGCTTCTTCGGCCAATTTCGGTGTGATGTCCTCATTGACAAGCGACGAATACGCCACAACGCGGATGAGGGCACCTTCAAGTTCCCGAATGTTGGTATCGATCTGGTTCGCGATGTACATCATGACTTCATTGGACACATCAACAAGCCCGTCGGCCTTCGCTTTCTTGCGGAGGATGGCAATCCGGGTTTCGAGGTCGGGCGGCGTGATGTCTGTGATCAGTCCCCATTCAAAGCGCGATCGGAGCCGGTCCTCGAGTGTTGGAATCTCTTTTGGAGGACGGTCACTGGAGATGACAATCTGCTTCGAAGATTCATGCAGTGTATTGAAGGTATGGAAAAACTCTTCCTGGGTCTGTTCTTTTCCCGCGATAAACTGAATATCATCAATCAGCAGCACGTCAACGTTCCGGTATTTGTCCCGGAATTCGACAGCTTCGTTATCACGGATCGAGTTGATGAACTCATTCGTGAATTTCTCCGAGGAAAGATACACGACTTTTGCATCCGGCTTGTGCTCGCGCACATAATGGCCGATTGCATGCATCAGGTGGGTCTTGCCCAATCCTACGCCCCCATAAATGAAAAGAGGGTTGTAAGCCTTGGCAGGTGCTTCCGCAACAGCGAGGGAAGCGGCGTGGGCGAACCGGTTGCCTGAACCGATGACGAACGTATCGAACGTGTACTTCGGGTTGAGCATGCCGTCCGACTGATCGACATGGCGCCCGTTTTTCGGTTTGGGTGCGGGCTTCGGCATGTCGAACGCGTCTTCCTTGGCGTCTTCGGGCACGGTAAAACGGATATGTACGTCTTCGCCGGTAAGTTCGCTCATGATGCCGGCGATCAGCTGGATATAGTGGTTCTCCAGCCAGTCCCGTGTGAACGAATTGGGCGCGCCGATGATGATGGTGTCGTTCCGGTAATCGATCATGCGGGTCGATTTCAGCCACGTGTCGAAGCTTGGCTTGGAGATCCGCTGTTCGACTCTGGCAAGCACCTGATTCCATAAATCATCGAACTGTTCCAACACAAAACCTCCTTTTCTTTTTATTTGTTTGTCGAATCGTGAACCCTATTAGAAGGATTTGCGAACAAATCCACAAGCTGTGGACAAGCACTATTAAAAAATGCGGAAAAAATTATCCACAACCTATCAACAATTGTGGATAATGTTTAGCCGGGTATTTTCCGCGGAAAAGTTATGCTCCAACATCGTAACAGAAAAACCCGGCACTGACAACCGCTTGCGGCACTTATCCACACGCCCGTTTCCTGTGCACAAATCCTTTATCCACAGGGTATTGGGTTGTGCGAAACATGTCGATAAGCGTTGTGAATAACTTTTTTCGTGTCGAATGGTGCACACAGCCCATCCTGAGCAACCGTGGATAACTTGGCGGACAGCTGAAAAGCCTGTATGCAGCGATCCCGCTCTGGGGATGAAATAAACGGTTGACATGTTTTGTGGGGTCTTATATAATATGCAAGACTGTCTGATGTTTAAACGGCAACGATTAGGAGGTGCCTTGACTATGAAACGTACGTATCAACCAAATAAACGCAAGCACAGCAAAGTACACGGATTCCGCGCGCGCATGAAGACAAAGAGCGGCCGCCGCATTCTGGCTGCACGTCGCCGCCGGGGAAGAAAAGTACTTTCCGCATAAGTCCACTGATCACTTCAGTGGTCTTTTTTTTCGTTTAGGGGCAGCTGTGAAGGATATGAATAGGTAAGGCGTTGCGCCGATCCCTTCCTTATAAGGTAGAAAGTAATCAAGAAGCAGGTGGATCCAACCATGAACAAACACCAGCGGGTAAAGAAGAATAAGGACTTCCAGCGGGTTTTCAAGCACGGAAAGTCGTTCGCGAACCGTCAGTTCGTCATCTATTCGGTCAGAACAGAGGGGCAGGAAGAGTTCAGAATCGGAATCTCCGTCTCGAAAAAGATCGGAAATGCGGTCACGCGAAACCGGATCAAGCGTTATGTCCGCCAGGCGGTGCACGAACTTAAAGATGAACTCCGCCAGGACAGGGACTACATCATCATCGCCCGCAGTCAGGCGGCATCCATTGACTTCCATGACACGAAGAAGAGCCTGATCCATATTATGAGGATCGCCAGGGTGCTCAGAAAGAAGTAGAATGCACCGCTCCCGCATGGTACGATGGTGGGAAAGGCGGTTTTGCCGCCGGCGGAAAAGAATGAACGTCTGGGGGAAAGGTTTTGAAGAAGAAGTTGTGGCTGGTTCTCATGGTCGCATTCCTGGCCGCGTTCCTCGCGGGTTGTACGGAATTCAATGAGCCGATCTATGAGGACAGCGAAGGTTTCTGGAATAAGTTTGTTGTCTGGCCGCTTGTCTCGCTTATCACGATGTTCAAGAGTCTGCTTGGCACATATGGCCTTGCGATCATCGCGGTCACGATCCTGATCCGTCTCGTCATCCTGCCGCTTATGATCAAGCAGGTGCAGAGCTCTAAACGGATGCAGGAAATCCAGCCGGAGATCAAGGCTCTCCAGGCAAAATATCCGTCAAAAGACGCGGTTACACAGAAGAAATATCAGGAGGAGTTCCAGCAGCTCCTCAAGACACGGAATGTCAATCCGGCAGCAGGCTGCCTGCCTGTCCTTGTCCAGATGCCGATCCTGATCGGTTTCTACCACGCGATCAGCCGGATGAACAACACGCCTGAAATCGCTCTCGGTGACATCTTCGGCGTCCATCTTGCCGAACCGAGCATCATTCTGGCGTTTATCGCTGCAGCAGCGCAGTTCGTAGTGCTCCGCACGGGACCTGCAATGGACAATCCGCAGATGAAGGCAATGATGTACTTCATGCCGGTCATGATCTTCGCGTTCGGTACGTTCCTGCCGTCCGCGCTCACGCTCTACTGGATCATCGGTAACATCATTTCGTTCATTACGAATATCTTCATGTACAAGCCGTTCAAGAAAAAAGAGGAACCGGCAGTTGTAGCCGCTCCTAATACAGGGAAGCGTCCTGCACAGCAGAAGCCGGCGGGCTCCCGTCCCGCGGCTCAGCCGAAAGCGAACAAAAAGGGCGGCAAATCAGGAGGGAAGAAAAAATGATTCAGACGGTCGCGACGGGCACCACGGTCGATGAGGCAGTCTCGAACGCACTGGCCAAACTCGGCCTGACCCGTGATCAGGTGAAAATCGAGATCATTGATGAAGGCAAAAAAGGGTTTCTTGGATTCGGTGCGCGCGAAGCTTCGGTGCGCGTCACGGCCGAAGTGGTCGGGACCGAGCCGGAGGCCGCATCCGTTGCGGCCAAGGTTGAACCGGCGGAGGAACCAGAAGTAGAACCGGCAGTTCCAATGGAGCCGCTCACTTCCCGAGACCCTGATCAGCTGGGCGGCACCGCCCAGCCGGATAATCCTGCAGAACCGGATCCCGTACCTCTTGAAAAGGAGCCGGAAGAAGAAAAGGGTCCGGCCGCACCGGTGGTTCCTGTGGAACCGCTTGAGCCGGTCCTGCCGGAAGAATCCGAAAAAGACCGGGAGCGCAACCTTGACGAGGCGATCGGCCTGACAGCCGGTTATCTGAAATCGGTCGTGCGGGAGATGGGTGCGGAGGATGCGGAAGTGTTCCACATGCTGGACGGCAAGAACCTTGAGTTCCGGCTTGAAAGCGAAAAGGCCGCGATGCTGATCGGCAAGCGCGGCCAGACCCTGAACGCGCTCCAGCAGCTTGTCCAGGTGGTCGCCAACAACTACGCCAAACAGTTTCTCGTCGTTTCGGTTGATGTAGGTGACTACCGCGCCAAACGGGCGGAAACGCTGAAGACGCTGGCCGACCGGAAAGCCGACCAGGCCGTCCGCACCGGATCGCGCGTCGCGCTTGAGGCGATGCCTGCTTCCGAGCGGAAAATCATCCATCATGCCCTTTCGGAGCGGTTTGATGTTGACACTCATTCCGAAGGCAAGGAACCGCACCGCCATATCGTGATTGAACCGCATAAGTAAACAGAGCCGGACAGCATCCCATGCTGTCCGGTATTTTTTGCGTCCGACGGCAGAATGGCCGGGATACCCTGTTGCACAACAGCCGGCTGCCGATAGTGTCTGAAATCGGTGGCCGCCATCCTGCAAGGGATCCGGCCGGGGATTTTTTCCTTTCGATCCCGCCACTTTTCCATGTGGAGTGTTTGTGGTACTATATTATGTTAGATAACCATGCCTGCATGCGGATTATCCACATGTGGATAACAATATAGAAAGGGGTGGCCGGAATGGAATTTGATACAATTGCGGCGATATCCACACCTATGGGCGAGGGCGCAATCGCCATCGTCCGGCTGAGCGGGGATGAAGCGGTCGGTATTACCGACCGCCTGTTCCGTTCGCCTTCCGGCAAGACGCTGGCCGAATCGGCATCGCATACGATCCATTACGGCCATCTCGTCGACCCGGAGACTGGGAAAACGGCAGAAGAAGTGATGGTGTCCATGATGAAGGCACCAAAAACCTATACACGGGAAGATGTCATCGAGATCAACTGCCACGGGGGCCTTGTTTCGGTGAATCGCGTTCTGGAACTGGTCCTCCGGAGCGGCGCGCGTCTTGCCGAACCCGGCGAGTTTACGAAGCGCGCTTTCCTTAACGGCAGGATCGACCTGTCCCAGGCGGAAGGGGTCATGGACCTGATCCGCTCCAAGACCGACCGCGCGATGGATGTTGCACTGGGGCAGATGGATGGCCGGCTGTCCCGGCTTATCGGGGATCTTCGCCAGGCGCTGATTGAGACGCTTGCACAGGTGGAAGTGAACATTGACTATCCGGAATATGACGATGTAGAGGAAATGACGCTTCCCGTCCTGATCGAGAAGTGCACGTGGGTCCGCTCAGAGATTGACGGGCTTATCCGCACATCCGGCCAGGGCAAGATTCTCCGGGAAGGGCTGTCGACGGCGATCATCGGCCGACCGAATGTCGGCAAGTCATCCCTTCTCAACAGTCTCCTCCAGGAAAACAAGGCGATCGTCACCGATATTGCAGGCACGACTCGCGATATCATTGAAGAATACGTCAATGTGCGCGGGGTTCCGCTGAAGCTGGTCGACACGGCCGGCATCCGGGAAACCGAGGACATCGTGGAGCGGATCGGCGTAGAGCGTTCACGCAAGGTGCTGAAGGAAGCAGACCTGATCCTCCTCGTGCTGAACAGTTCGGAGGAACTGAGCGAAGAGGATAGCCGCCTGTTCGAGGCGGTCCGCGGCATGGACGTCATCGTCGTCGCAAACAAGACCGACCTTCCGCGCAAATTGGATATTGATGAGGTCCGCAGCCAGACGGGCAATGCGCCTGTCGTCACGACCTCCCTTCTTAAAGATGAAGGGGTCGATGAGCTGGAAGAGGCCATCGCCTCGATGTTCTTTGAGGGCCGGACAGGATCCCAGGACATGACGTATGTTTCGAATGCCCGCCACGTGGCGCTGCTCCACCAGGCCCGCCGTTCCGTTGATGATGCCCTTTCGGCGGCGGAGGCAGGGGTACCGGTTGATATGGTCCAGATCGATGTGACCCGTGCATGGGAAATCCTCGGGGAAATCGTCGGGGATACCGTGCAGGAAAGCCTCATCAATGAGTTGTTCTCGCAGTTCTGTCTAGGGAAGTAAATGCCGGTTTGGTGCCGGCTTCATATATTCAGATATTAGGAAGGATGAACGAACATGCCACAATTTGAAGCAGGCAAGTTCGATGTAATCGTCATCGGAGCGGGCCACGCGGGCGTCGAAGCCGGCCTGGCCGCAGCGAAAATGGGTGCATCGACCCTCATGCTCACGATGAACCTCGATATGATCGCGTTCATGCCGTGCAATCCGTCGATCGGCGGCCCGGCGAAAGGGATCGTCGTCCGCGAAATCGACGCGCTCGGCGGCGCGATGGGGAAAGTCATTGATAAAACGCATATCCAGATGCGCATGCTGAACACAGGAAAAGGGCCGGCGGTGCGGGCACTCCGCGCGCAGGCCGACAAAGTGCTCTATCAGCAGGAAATGAAGAGCATGCTTGAGGAACAGGAGAATCTTCACCTCCATCAGGGCATTGTCGAGGAACTGATCGTCGAAGATAATGAAGTGAAGGGTGTCATCACACAGGTCGGCGCCGTTTACCGCGCCGAAACCGTCGTCGTCACGACGGGGACATTCCTTCGCGGAGAGATCATCATCGGCGACCTGAAATACTCCAGCGGACCGAACCACCAGCAGCCGTCGATTCGCCTTGCGGAAAACCTCGAGGAACTCGGATTTGAGACTGTCCGCTTTAAAACAGGGACACCTCCTCGTGTGAACAGCCGCACGATCGACTACAGCAAGACGGAAATCCAGCCGGGTGATGAAGAACCCCGGGCGTTCAGCTACGAGACGTCCGAGTTCATCACCGACCAGCTGCCATGCTGGCTGACCTATACGACCGGGGAAACACACGAAATCATCAACGACAATCTGAACCTGTCGCCGATGTACTCCGGCATGATCAAAGGCAAGGGCCCGCGCTACTGCCCGTCGATCGAAGACAAGATCGTCCGGTTCAGCGACAAGCCGCGGCACCAGATCTTCCTTGAGCCGGAAGGCCGCAATACACGTGAAGTGTATGTACAGGGACTGTCCACCAGCCTGCCGGAGCACATCCAGCGCCGGTTGCTTGAAACGATCCCGGGTCTGGAAAAGGCCGAAATGATGCGAGCCGGCTACGCCATCGAATACGATGCGATCGTGCCGACACAGCTTTGGCCGACACTTGAAACAAAGCGGATCCGCGGCCTCTACACCGCCGGCCAGATCAACGGCACGTCGGGCTATGAAGAAGCCGCTGCACAGGGCATCATGGCCGGCATCAATGCGGCTGCACGGATGCTTGGCCGCGAGGAAGTCATCCTGAGCCGCTCCGATGCCTACATCGGCGTCCTGATCGACGACCTCGTGACCAAAGGCACGAGCGAGCCCTACCGCCTCCTCACTTCGCGTGCGGAATATCGCCTGCTGCTGCGCCACGACAACGCTGACCTCCGCCTGACGGAAATCGGCTATAAAATCGGGCTGCAGAGCGAGGAGCGTTATGCTCTGTTTATCGAGAAAAAGCGAATGATCGAAGACGAGATCAAACGTCTTGGCCGCACTGTCCTGAAACCGGACGACGCTCTCCAGGAAGCCATCCGTGAAACCGGCGGCACCGAACTCAAGGAAGCGATCCACGCTTCTGACCTGCTGCGCCGACCGGAAGTCCACTATGGCCTGATCGAAGCCGCCGCTCCGTCGGATGTGGAATTGCCGGAAGAGGTCAAGGAACAGGTCGAGATCCAGGTTAAATATGAGGGCTACATCAACAAGTCGATGCAGCAGGTGGAACGCCTCAAGAAGATGGAGGACAAGAAAATCCCTGAAGCCATCGACTACGATGCCATCCAGGGCATTGCCTCCGAAGCGTGCCACAACCTCAAGGAGGTCCGACCGCTCTCAATCGCGCAGGCTTCCCGGATTTCGGGCGTCAACCCGGCAGACATCTCCATCCTGCTCGTTTATATTGAACAGGGAAGGATTGCGAAAGTATCCGGTTAAACACCAATAGGCCGATGTGAACAAGATTCGCATCGGCCTGTTTTATGGAAGGGGAACCGTCTCAATGAATGAAGAACAATTTGTGCAGGAACTTGAAAAGCGCGGAATCATGCTGAGCGATCAGCAGATTGCCCAGTTCCGACGCTACTATGAACTGCTCGTTGAATGGAACGAAAAAATGAACCTGACGGCCATTACGGACCGGGAGCAGGTGTATCTGAAGCATTTTTATGATTCGGTGAGCGCCGCATTCCAAGCCCCGTTCGACGGTGCACTGACTGTCTGTGACGTTGGAGCGGGAGCAGGCTTCCCGAGCATTCCGCTCAAGATCTGCTTCCCGGAACTGCATGTGACGATCATCGACTCCCTCAACAAGCGGATCACGTTCCTTGATGAACTCGGAAAAGAACTTGGTCTCGACCATGTCCGTTTCGTCCATGCGCGTGCAGAGGAAGCCGGCCGCAATCCGGACTTCCGGGAAGCGTTCGACGTCGTGACCGCCCGCGCGGTCGCACGCCTTCCGGTACTTGCCGAGCTTTGCCTCCCGCTTGTAAAGGAAGGCGGCCGGTTCATCTCTATGAAGGCGGCGGCTGCCGGCGAGGAGATGCGGGAAGCGGAATACGCCGTGAAACTTCTCGGCGGCCGCCTGAAGGAATCCCATTCATTCCTCCTGCCGGTCGAAGACAGCGAGCGCAATATCTTTGTCATTGAGAAAGTCGCCCGCACGCCGAAAAAATATCCTCGGAAACCGGGTACCCCGGGCAAACTTCCGCTTGTTAAGTAAAGAAATTTGAGATGGACTCATGCTTAGGTGATGATTGAAACGAAAACTATTCTTAATTGATGGCTGATTGAAGCGAAAGGCCCGAGACACCTGCGGGAAAAGCGTTAGCCGAAGACCCCACAGAGCGTAGCTCGAGGAGGCTGAGGCAACGCCCGCGGTAAGCGAAGGGCCTGTAGCGGAAATCAGCCTCTTTTTTATAAAATTTTACAAACTCCTGTTCCACGTGGAACATTTTTTTTATATTCTTACATTTGAACACTCCGGGAAGGAATTTCCGGTCCCGCATCGAATTGTCTTGTAGTAGGATGTCCATAAGGGGGTGCCCGTTTTGAAAAGCACTTTCTCGCGCTTTTTCGGGAACAGCGATAAAGATGAATTATTTGAAGCGAGCGGGGCGGAACGTTCCGAGGATGTAATCAAGGTCCGCCTGGCCGATATCATACCTAACCGATTCCAGCCAAGAACGATCTTTGATGAAGAGAAGATCGATGAATTGGCGAGGACCATCAATATCCACGGCGTCATCCAGCCGATCGTCGTCCGTCCGATCGAGGACGGCAAGTTCGAAATCATCGCAGGTGAACGCCGATACCGGGCGATGAAAAAGCTGAAGTGGACAGAAGTCCCTGCAATCATCCGGGACATGGACGACAAAGAGACCGCTTCTGTTGCCCTTATCGAGAACCTGCAGCGGGAAGAACTGACGGCGATCGAAGAGGCCATGGCATATGACAAGTTGCTGAAACTCCACTCCCTCACACAGGAAGCGCTTGCGCAGCGGCTCGGAAAGGGGCAGTCCACGGTAGCCAACAAGCTCCGTCTCCTAAAGCTTCCCGAACCGATCAGAAGGGGCATCCTTGACCGTGAGATATCCGAACGGCACGCCCGCTCACTGATACCTCTGAAGGAAGAAGAACTGCAAATTCAGGTGTTTGAAGAAATCAGGGAGCATCAATATAATGTCAAACAGCTCGAAGCAAGGATCCAGGAGATCCTGAATCCCCCGGAAGAAGAGCCGGCACCCGAGCAGAAACCAAAAAAGCGGCGCAAGGCAGTCAGCAAGGACGTCCGCATCGCGCTTAATACGATCCGGCAGTCCCTCTCCCTCGTCAACCAGAGCGGCATCCGGCTGCAGACGGAAGAAGAAGACGAGGAAGAGTTCTACAAGATCACAGTCCGGATCCCGAAACAGAAGTAACCGTCTCTTGCCTTTTTGGCAAGAGTTTTTTCTGTCGGCCGAAAGACCGATAGGCGGAAATTTGGTAGAATGTAAGAAACGGCCCGCTCCGTGCGGGCAAAGTCAATACCGCAACGAAGCAGTTGGAAAGCAGGTGCATTGTGGGAAGAATCATATCGATCGCCAATCAGAAGGGCGGAGTCGGCAAAACGACGACCTCCGTCAATCTGAGCGCTTGCCTCGCACATCTGGGCAAGAAGGTGCTGCTCATCGACACGGACCCCCAGGGGAACGCGACGAGCGGGGTCGGCATCAACAAAGGCGATGTCCAGAACTGCATATACGATGTCCTGATCGATGACGCCGATGTCCGGAGTGCGGTCATGCCGACGAAAGTGGAGGGGCTTAGCGTCATTCCGGCCACCATCGCACTTGCCGGCGCGGAGATTGAGCTTGTCTCCACGATATCTCGTGAAGTGCGTCTCAAGCATGCGCTGGATGAGCTGAAGGATGATTATGATTACATCATCATCGACTGCCCGCCTTCCCTCGGATTGCTGACGCTGAATGCGCTCACCGCATCTGACGGCCTCATCATCCCGGTCCAGTGCGAATACTACGCACTCGAAGGTCTGAGCCAGCTTCTTTCGACCATCCGGCTTGTGCAGAAGCACCTCAATCAGGACCTGATGATCGACGGCGTTCTCCTGACGATGTTCGACGCGCGTACCAACCTCGGCATCCAGGTCATCGAGGAAGTGAAAAAATACTTCCAGGACAAGGTGTACCATACGGTCATTGCGCGCAATGTCCGGCTGAGTGAGGCACCGAGCCACGGTGAACCGATCATTGTCTACGATCCGCGGTCACGCGGAGCGGAAGTTTATCTAGAATTGGCGAAGGAAGTGATCCGCAATGGCGAAGGGGCTAGGTAAGGGGCTGAATGCACTCTTTCCCGGAGAGTCGCTGAAACAGTCCGAACAAGTGGAACTGATCGACCTGAAACTTCTGAAGCCAAACCCGTACCAGCCAAGGAAGGTGTTCGAGGAGGAAAGTCTCAAAGAACTGACCGAATCCATCCGCGAACATGGTGTTCTCCAGCCGATCATCGTCCGGAAAAAAGGCCGGAAGTATGAAATCGTTGTCGGCGAAAGGAGATTCCGGGCTTCCGGGGAGGCAGGACTAGAATCCGTGCCCGCAGTAGTGCGCGATATGACCGACCAGCAGATGATGGAACTGGCGATTCTGGAGAATCTTCAGCGAGAAGATCTGAACCCGGTCGAAGAGGCGGAAGCCTACAAGCAGCTAATGGACACGCTCGGCCTGACACAGGAGCAGCTGGCCTTCCGCCTTGGTAAGAGCCGTCCTCATATCGCGAACCATCTGCGCCTCCTATCTCTTCCGGAACAGGTCCGTTCCATGCTTTCGGATGGCCGGTTGTCGATGGGACACGGCCGCGCGCTGCTCGGATTAAAGAAAAAAACGCAAATAGAGCCTGTTGCCCAAAAAACAGCCGCTGACAATCTGAATGTCCGACAGCTCGAAGCGCTTGTCCAGCGGATGAACGAAGATGTTCCACGTGAAACAAAGAAAGAAAAGAAAGACATCTTCATCACCGAAAAAGAAACGGAGCTCCGTGACTTCTTCGGTACGAGTGTCAATATCAGGAAGACGAAAAATCGGGGGAAAATCGAGATCGAGTTTTTCTCTGATGATGACCTCGAACGGATTCTCGAGCTCCTTGATCAGCAGTGATAACAACCTGCCCTTTTTCTGCAGAGAAAAAGGGCGGTCTATTTTTTGTGAAAAGGGAGATCCTTATGGCATTATTCGGCACACTGGTGAACGTGCTGCTCATCATCATCGGTTCGGTCATCGGCCGGTTTCTCGGAAGGATACCCGAACGGATCAGGGAGACGGTGACTTATGCCATCGGGCTTGCAGTCATGGTCATCGGCATCCAGATGAGCTTTGCAACGTCACAGATTATCATCGTCATCATCTCGATTGTCGTCGGAGCGGCGATCGGCGAATGGCTCGACCTGGACGGACAGCTGAACCGCCTTGGCCGCTGGATGGAGTCCAAGGCAGGCAAGACTCCGGGAGAAGATGGCCAGGGCGGCATCGCCCAGGGGTTTGTCACAGGGACACTCATCTTCGTAATCGGTTCAATGGCAGTCATCGGGGCGATCGACAGCGGGCTCCGCAACGATCATGACGTCCTGATTGCAAAAGGCATCATTGACGGATTCACGGCATTGATCCTCAGCTCGACGCTCGGCATCGGAGTCATCCTGTCCGCAGTGCCCGTCTTTCTTTACCAGGGCGCAATCACGTTGCTCGCATCCGTCATCAGCCGGTTTATCCCGGATGACATGCTGCAGTTTTTCATCGAGGAAATGACGGCGACCGGAGGGCTCATGATCATCGCAATCGGACTAAACCTGATCGGGCTGACGAAGATCCGGGTGGCAAACCTCATTCCGGGCATACTCATCGTGGCTGTCGTGACCGGACTCCTGTACGGGTTTGGTTTCATGCCGGCAGCAGGCGAGTGAGATCGCCCTTGCAGTCACACGGCTCATCATGAAGGGAAGGTGAAGCCGGGTATTCTGGAGGACTTCCTGGCTGTTGGATGAGGCGGCATTGACGACGCCCTTGATCGACAGGTCCCCGATCGGCGGCAGTGTCTTTCCTACAGCCCTCCCGGGGAAAAGTGGGCGGTCTTCAATGACAATCTGCCCGATGTGCTCGGTCCTGCCGAGGCAGGCATCAATCGCCACGGTGAATACATCCTCATCGGTCTCGGCGATCCGCTGAAGATTCAGCGCATGGACCGGCCTGTCAAGCGTTCCGAGAATCGGATGGCGAAGGCTCCCCTGTTCGGTGAGCGAGGTGCCGGTCAGCGGACCGTAGGCGTCTCCGGTCGACCGGTCCGTCCCGATGCAGACAAACCGGACCGGCCGCTCGCCGAATGGTATGTGGCGGAGAAGGACGGTGGCGATCCTCCAGGCAGCCCCCGCCTCCGCGTAATGGAAACGTCCCTGTTCAGAACTCGTCCCGATGCGGATCATATGAACCTCTTTTCTATGCGTGTTTTTGGAAGTATACGCGCAAAAGTGAGAGGATATACAGAAGTTGAAGGAGGTTGATGCCTATATGGCCAAAGAACCTACAGTGGCGGAGACAGTCGGCGAAGAGGCCAAGCGGACGTTTGATTTGATCGGCCGTGCAAAGGATGCATTGTTCAGTGAGGAGCTCTGGCTGAATGTCGGGCTGGTTGCCCTGAAGATCCTGCTCATCATCATTCTTGCCGGACTGGTCGTCCGCATCGGCAAGGCGGTCCTCCGCCGTGTCTTCAGCGTCAGGCTCCGGCGTCCGTTGTCCGACCGGCGGGAGCGCACGCTCCTTAAACTGCTGGAGAACGTCATTTCCTACGTCGTCTACTTCGCTGCGATCCTCGCCATATTGTCGACATTCAATATCAATGTTGCCGGCCTCATCGCCGGAGCGGGAGTTCTTGGTCTTGCTGTCGGTTTCGGCGCGCAGAGTCTTGTGAAGGACGTCATCACCGGATTCTTCATCATCTTCGAGGACCAGTTCTCGGTCGGTGACTATGTCCGGATCGGCGAAGCCGAGGGCACCGTCGAGGAGATCGGTCTCCGCACGACGAAGATCAAGGTCTATACGGGGGAACTGCACATCATCCCGAACGGCAATATCCAGGAGGTCGTCAACTCGTCGATCTATAATTCATTGGCGATCATCGACGCCCGGATCTCTTACGAGACGAATATTCCAAAAGCCGAGCGGCTGATCAGGGAATTCCTGGATGGACTCATGGATAACGAGAAGTACGGGGACCTGCTGGCTCCTCCTGAGCTGCTCGGTGTGCAGAGCCTCGATCCGAACTACGTCGTCATGCGGATATCCGCGGAAACCGCCCCGATGATGCACTTCGGCCTGGCGCGCCAACTGCGCATGGACCTGAAGCAATTCCTTCAGGAAAACGGAATCGAGATTCCGTATCCAAAAATGGTCATGGTGGATTCGAAACCATCGGAATGACATGTTAGAATCAGGAGTAGAAGCAGAATCCCGGAGGTGGTCCCGGTGGAGCCGAGAGAATATGGCATCGGAGACGTGGTTGAGATGAAAAAGCCGCACCCGTGCGGCACTAATGCCTGGAAGATCATTCGTCTGGGAGCGGATATCCGGATCAAATGCACCGGATGCCAGCACAGCGTCATGATCCCGCGGCGAGACTTCGAGAAAAAGTTGAAAAAAGTGCTTGAACGTGCAGAGGCAGGGGAATGATGGACATCCCTGCCTTTTCTTCTTATACTTATAAAGTTGTAGGGATTGAATCAGACTGTTTATTTTTTTTGTATATAGATTGAAAGGTTGTGGAAACCCATGGCATTAACTGCCGGAATCGTCGGGCTCCCGAACGTCGGGAAGTCGACACTGTTCAACGCCATCACCAAAGCCGGAGCGGAAGCGGCCAACTATCCGTTCTGTACGATCGACCCGAACGTCGGGATCGTCGAAGTGCCCGACGCGCGCCTTGACAAACTGACGGAACTCGTCAAACCGAAGAAGACAGTGCCGACAGCATTCGAGTTCACGGATATCGCCGGCATTGTCAAAGGTGCCAGCAAAGGCGAAGGCCTCGGCAACAAATTCCTCTCGCATATCCGTGAAGTCGACGCAATCTGCCAGGTCGTCCGCTGCTTCGCCGATGAAAACATCACACACGTCTCCGGCAAGGTCAATCCGATTGATGATATCGAAGTCATCAACCTTGAACTGATCCTCGCCGACCTGGAGAGCGTCGACAAGCGCCTGACTCGTGTGTCGAAGATGGTCAAGTCGAAGGACAAGGAGGCGCTCATTGAGGAGCCGATCCTGAAGCGCCTGAAAGAAGCATTCGAAAACGAAAAGCCGGCCCGCTCGGTCGACTTCACCGAAGACGAGCTGAAAGTCATCAAGGGCATGAACCTGCTTACAATCAAGCCGATGCTGTATGTGGCAAACGTTTCGGAAGACGAGATCTCGGATCCGGGCAACAATGAATACGTCCGGCAGGTCCGCGAATTCGCAAAAGGAGACAATGCCGAAGTCATCGTAGTCTGCGCGAAAATCGAGGAAGAAATGGCTGAACTCGATGATGACGAGAAAGCGATGTTCCTCGAGGAACTCGGCATCGAGGAAGCTGGCCTGGACCAGCTGATCCGTGCATCTTACAACCTGCTCGGCCTGGCCACTTACTTCACGGCCGGTGAGAAGGAAGTGCGCGCCTGGACGTTCCGCAAGGGCATGAAGGCCCCGCAGTGTGCCGGTGTGATTCACACCGACTTCGAGCGCGGATTTATCCGCGCCGAAACGGTCTCCTATGAAGACCTGCTTGAAGCAGGATCGATGGCCGCAGCCAAGGAAGCGGGCAAGGTCCGCCTGGAGGGCAAGGAATACGTTGTCCAGGACGGCGACGTCATGCTGTTCCGCTTTAATGTCTGATAAACAAAACAGCTCCGGCTCCGCTAATGATGCGGTGCCGGGGCTTTGAATTTGAGGGACGATCATAACGGGAGACCGGGAAACGGTGCCGAAAGACCAGGCAAAGAGAATAAGAGTCCAGGCAAGGGACATGAGAGTCCATGCAGGGAATATAAAAGACCAGGCAACTACGGGCAGTCAGCTTTCGTGAGTCGTGCCGCTATGCGGCCCTTCTTCCGTCGCAACGGGTTCATCCGGTGTTGCCGCCTTTCCTTGCGGATCATAGGCGTAAAGTTTCGGCATCTCGGGATCGTCCCTGATCAGCCAGTTGTCCGGAAGCTTCTTTAGCCGGCGGTTCATCTCCAGATCGCCCGCCGCCCCGCCGATCAGAAAGGCCGACAGCAGGATCAGAAGATGGCTGTCGAGCCAGATGCCGATAATGCCCGGAAGAATTCCCGTGAGCCATAGAGGCAGAAGCAATGCGCGGCGCATCGGTTTGTTTCGGAGCGGAATCTCGGTCGTCGCATACGCGATGCCCATCTCCAGGTTCACCCCGTAGGCCATTTTCTTGAACGGTACACCTCCGAACACCCGGAAACCAAGCAGATGACAAGCCTCATGCAGCACGATGAGCACCACATAGCCGACGGCGAACAGCAGCAATCCGAGCATGAAACCCCCGAACGAGACGGACACCGAAAGCTCTCCCCGCACGAGGAAACTGACCAGATATAGGACAGCCGCACCCCCAACCGTCAGCCAGAGACTCTGCTTCATCACCCGCCGGAGATCCAGCTCAATCACCCGATCCGGCTCCCGCGATTCCAAATCTTCCATGTTCACTTAATTGCCCCCTAGTTTTAAATGTCTGTTTGGTGTTGATTGCAGCGGAAGGCCGCGACTCCAGCGGGAATAGCTTGAGCCGAAGACCGCAAAAAGCGGAGTGGTGCGTGGGCTAAGGCCAAGCCCGCGGAAAGCGTCCGCCTGGAGCGAAAATCAACCTGCCCCATACAACAAATTATACGACAACTTCCTTCTCCGGACTTTCCATAGAAAATAGTTGAAAACGGACAGGCACCGTGGTAGAATAAACCGATGTGAGTAAGTATTGAATATTTTACTCCTTGCCTGCCGCATCGCGGCCGGCCACAAGTCCACAAGGAGGTGACATCTTGATGAACAAGTACGAAATCATGTACATCATCCAGCCGAAAATCGAGGATGAGGCGAAAAAAGCACTCGTTGAGCGCTTTGATGGAGTCCTCACTTCTGAAGGTGCGGAAATCATCGAGTCGAAAGAATGGGGCAAGCGTCGTCTCGCTTACGAGATCAACGACTTCCGCGAAGGGGTTTACCACATCGTAAAAACCAACGCGCCTACTACTGCGATCGATGAATTCACACGTCTTGCGAATATCAACGAAGACATCATCCGTCACATCGCGATCCGCGAAGACGAGAAGTGATTCTCCGTTAAACAGAAATCTCAAAAGGGGGTTGTTGTCTGATGATTAACCGTGTTGTCCTGGTCGGCCGACTAACGAAGGATCCTGAACTGAAATACACGCAGTCGGGCATCGCCGTCACCCGCTTCACCCTTGCCGTGAACCGTCCGTTCACGAACCAGCGCGGAGAGCGGGATGCGGACTTCATCAACGTGGTGACCTGGAGGAAGCAGGCCGAGAACGTGGCCAACTTCCTGCATAAAGGAAGCCTCGCGGGTATCGATGGCCGCATCGAGACGAGCAGTTTCGACGGCCAGGACGGAAAGCGCGTCTTCATGACGGAAGTCGTGGCGGACAGCGTCCAGTTCCTCGAACCTCGCGGAGCGGGCGGCGACCGTGGCCAGCAGGCATCGCCGTCCTACGGCGGACAGCCTCAGCAGAGCCAGCCGTCCTACAACAATAACAATTATCAGGGGCAATCCCCGAATCAGAATAACTATACACGCACGGATGATGATCCGTTCTCGCCGGGCGGCGGACCGATCGAAGTATCGGACGACGACCTGCCGTTCTGATCATCACACCGTAAATCCAAGAACAAAGGAGGCGAACCAGTATGGCACCACGTCGCGGACGCAGACGCCGTAAGGTCTGCTACTTCACGTCCAACAACATCACGCACATCGACTACAAAGACGTCGATCTGCTTAAAAAATTCATCTCCGAGCGCGGGAAAATCCTCCCACGCCGTGTGACGGGTACTAGCGCAAAATGGCAGCGCAAGCTTACAGTTGCTATCAAGCGTGCCCGGATCATGGGCCTTCTTCCATTCACAGCGGAAGAACGCTAATTATGAGAACGAAAGACGTTCCGGCCTTTGCCGGAATGTCTTTTTTTCTATCGGGGGACGGGCACCGCGGGCAGCCGCCGTAGTCCCGTCCCTTTTTGGTCGCTACAGCAAAACATGATACAATGATAGGAAGATTCCACTTCAAAATCTGGTGGGTATCCTATCCGAAAGAAGGCTGACCATGGGTAATGACAACGCGAGAAGACTGACCTTCGGCGCGATGATGGCCGCCTTGTTCACACTGCTCACGGCCATCACTTACTATGTGCCGGTCCTCGGTGTGCTCACGGTGTTCTTTATCCCGCTTCCGGTGGCGCTTTACAGCGCGCGCTACAGCCGCGGCCCTTCACTGACGGTGACGGGCGCAGGGGTCATCCTCTCCCTCCTGATCGCCGGTCCGGGCGGGCTGATCCTGGCCCTGCTCAACGCCCCCGTCGGATTCATCATCGGGGATGGCGTGAGAACCGGAAAATCCAAATTGTATATTTTCATGGCGTCGGGTCTGGCAGTCCTCATCACCGGGGTGCTGCAATACGCGGCTGCCGCTTTATTGATGAACCTGAACATCATCGCAGAGCTGACCGGCCAGATGCGCGAAATGTACGCGCAGGCGGGCGAGCTGATGGACCGGATGGGACAAAAGCCGCCGGAATACGATGAAATGGTTTCCACCGCGCTTCTGCAGGTAGAGACGCTCATCCCTTCGGCCTTCATCTTTGTCTCCTACGGTACTGCATTGGTGACACTCGCTATCCTCTTCCCGGTCATGCGGAAGCTGGGGACGGCGGTGCCAAAGTTTCCGCCGTTCCGCGACATGAAACTGCCTGCGGTACTCCTCATCTACTACGTGATCATCCTGATCGCGTCGCTGATCGGGGAATTCGAGCCCGGCTCGACGGGCTATCTGATCGTCATGAATGCGATGCTCATCCTGCGGACGCTATTTTTCCTGCAGGGACTGTCGCTGATCGCATATCTTCTCCATGCCTCCGGCAAACCGGGCTGGCTCCTCGTGTTTGCGGTCTTCCTGGCGCCGCTGCTGTTCCCGATCATTTCCTTGCTCGGGATCATCGACACCGGCTTCAAGCTGAGGGGGTACATTACGGGAAGCAAAGGAAAGTGAGTGGCTGACGAATGGGAAGTTTTTTCAGACAACGGCCGATACGGACACCGCTTGCGGTCCTGACGGTGATTGTTCTCGGGGCGACCGTCCCGATATGGCTTTACAATGAATGGGTTGCTGCTGCATGGCTGATCGTTGCCATTCTCGCGCTTGCTGCCGCATGGCGCATTGAGGCAAGGACCTATGCAGAGACCGAGAAACATATCGAAAACCTGTCCGTCCGGATGAAAAAGGTCGGAGAGGAAGCACTGCTTGAGATGCCGATCGGAATCATCCTCATCAACGACCAGTTCACGATTGAATGGTCGAACCCGTACATGTCCCAGCTGCTTGAGCACGATACGCTCATCGGCGAGGAACTGTTCGGGCTGTCCGAGGATTTCCGCTCCTTCGTCAAGGAAGGCGCAGATCCGGAAGGGGTCATCTCCCTCGGTAATAGGCAATACAAGGTGATCTATAAGCCGGAAGAAAAGCTGTTCTACCTGTTCGACATTACCGAGCAGCTCGAGATCGAGACGCTCTACTATGCGGACCGGACCGTTCTCGGCATGATTCTTGTCGACAACTACGATGAACTCTCTTCCGGCATGGATGATCAGACGAAAAGCCGTCTGAACAGCCTGGTGACCACCCGCATCAATGATTGGGGAGCCGAATACGGCATTTATGTGAAGCGGTTCAGTTCGGACCGGTTCCTTGCCGTACTCAATGAGTCGATTCTCCATGAACTGGAAAAGGACAAGTTCAGGATCCTTGACTCCATCCGTGAGGAAACGGCGCGTGAAAGTTCGGCACTTACGCTCTCCATCGGAATCGGGGCGGACTCCGCCTCCCTTCCCGAACTCGGGGAACTCGCCCAGTCCGGACTTGACCTCGTCCTCGGCCGCGGCGGCGACCAGGTTGCCATCAAGCAGCCGAGCGGCCGAGTGAAGTTCTACGGCGGCAAGACGAATCCTGTCGAGAAGCGCACCCGCGTCCGCGCGCGCGTCATCTCGCATGCGCTGCGCGACCTGATCCAGGAAAGCGACAAGGTGATTGTCATGGGACACAAGCTCCCCGACATGGACGCCATCGGCGCGGCCGTCGGGGTGCGCCGGATGTCCCAGCTAAATGGCGTCGAAGGCTTTGTCGTCATCAACCCGGACGAACTTGACGCAAGCGTCATCCGCCTCATGGAGGAGATCCGCTCGGAGCCTGACCTCTTCCGGCACTTTATCACGCCGGATGAAGCGCTCGGCATCATTACCGACCGGACGCTCCTCGTCATCGTGGATACGCACCGGCCGAACTTTGTCGTCGATGAGCGTCTTCTCGGCAAGGCGGAAAAGACGGTTGTTATCGACCACCACCGCCGCGGCGAGGAGTTTATCGAGGACACACTACTGGTCTACATGGAGCCGTATGCATCATCGACGGCCGAACTCATCACCGAACTCTTGGAATACCAGCCGAAAGGCGAGAAAATATCGCCGCTGGAGGCTACGACGATGCTTGCCGGCATCGTTGTCGACACGAAAAGCTTCACGCTGCGCACGGGATCCCGTACGTTCGAGGCCGCTTCCTATCTCCGCTCGAATGGTGCCGACACGGTACTGATTCAGCGGTTCATGAGAGAGGACATCGGCACGTACCTTGAACGGGCGGACATCATCAGGACCGTCGAAATTCTGGAAGGCGGCATCGCCATCGCGATCGGCGCGGAAGGGGAGCCCCACAGCCCGGTCCTTGTCGCGCAGACGGCGGATACACTGCTCACGATGAAGGGCGTCGTCGCATCATTTGTCGTGGCGCTCCGGCCTGAAGGTCGGGTCGGCATCAGTGCACGCTCGCTCGGCGACCTGAATGTCCAGCTGATTGCGGAGCGGCTCGGCGGCGGCGGACATCTGACCAATGCCGCCGCACAACTGGATACGGACTCCGTCAGTGAGGCACTCTCCCTGCTGAAGGAGACCATTATCGAAATGACAGAAGGGGGAACCGAAGAATGAAAGTGATCTTCCTTAAAGATGTAAAAGGCAAAGCAAAAAAAGGCGATATCAAAGAAGTTTCCGTCGGTTACGCACAGAACTTCCTGTTTAAGAACAACGTCGCTGTTGAAGCGACGCAAGCAAACCTGAGCAAGCTGGAAGGCCAGAAAAAGCGTGCCGAAAAGGATGCTGCAGAGGAATTTGCCGAAGCAAAGGAACTGCAGGCAAAGCTCGAGCAGCTGACCGTGGAGCTCAAGGCGAAATCCGGCGAAGGCGGCCGGCTGTTTGGTTCCATTACGTCGAAGCAGATTGCATCTGCGCTTGAAAAGCAGCAGGGCATCAAGATCGACAAGCGGAAGATGGACCTGCCGGATGCAATCCGATCGCTCGGCTATACCAACGTTCCGATCAAGCTCCATCCGGACGTCACCGCGACGCTCAAGGTGCATGTGACGGAAGAATAAGGAGAGAACGGAATGGAACAGCAGTTTGACCGCATCCCGCCGCACAGCAACGAAGCCGAACAGTCGGTGATCGGGGCGATCTTCCTCGAGCCGCAGGCACTCATCACGGCGGCGGAGACGCTTGTTCCGGAAGATTTCTACCGGGTATCCCACCAGAAAATCTTCCGGACGATGGTGACGCTCAGCGACCGCGGTGAAGCGATCGACGTCGTCACCGTCACCGAGGAACTTTCGGCGAAAAAAGAGCTGGAGGACGTTGGCGGCATCTCCTATCTCACGGAGATTGCAAATGCCGTGCCGACCGCTGCGAACGTCGCATACTACGCGAAAATCGTCGAGGAGAAGGCGCTTCTCCGGAGGCTGATCCGGACTGCGACAGGCATCGTCGAAGACGGCTTCACCCGTGAGGATGAGGTCGATGCGGTGCTTGCCGAGGCCGAGAAGAAGATGATGGAGGTCGCCAGCCGCAAGAACGCGGGCGACTTCAAACACATCAAGGACGTCCTCGTCCAGACATACGACAATATCGAACTGCTCCACACCCGCAAAGGCGAGGTCACCGGCATCCCGACAGGATTCCGTGACCTCGACCACATCACGGCCGGTTTCCAGCGAAATGACCTGATCATCGTTGCGGCACGGCCGTCTGTCGGTAAGACGGCCTTCGCGCTGAACGTCTCCCAGAACGTCGCGACGAAGGCCGGCGAGAATGTCGCCATCTTCAGTCTTGAGATGGGCGCCGACCAGCTGGTCATGCGGATGCTCTGCGCTGAAGGCAACATCGATGCGCAGGTGCTCAGGACCGGCGCACTTGAAGCTGAAGATTGGCGCAAGCTCACGATGGCGATGGGAAGCCTGTCGAACGCCGGAATCTATATCGATGACACACCGGGCATCCGGGTGAGCGAAATCCGCGCCAAATGCCGCCGCCTCAAGCAGGAGCACGGACTCGGCATGATCATGATCGACTACCTTCAGCTGATCCAGGGCAGCGGCAAGCCGGGCGAGAACCGCCAGCAGGAAGTCTCTGAGATTTCCCGCTCGCTCAAAGGCCTCGCCCGTGAACTGCAGGTGCCCGTCATCGCCCTGTCCCAGCTGTCACGTGGTGTCGAGCAGCGCCAGGACAAGCGGCCGATGATGTCCGACCTGCGTGAATCGGGTTCGATCGAGCAGGATGCCGATATCGTCTCATTCCTCTACCGCGAGGACTATTACGACAAAGAGACCGAAGATCAGAACATGATTGAAATCATCGTCGCGAAGCAGCGGAACGGCCCGACCGGTACGGTAAAGCTTGCATTCGTGAAGGAATACAACAAATTCGTCAATGTCGACTGGAGCCAGCATGAGGCGCCGCCGGCATAACAAAAAACCCGAACGTTCGATGCTGGAGTGCATCTGTGCGTTCGGGTTTTTCTTGACCCGTTACCCGATCATTGGTACACTATATCTGTTTGAAATCGGACGTGAACAATAGGCCGTCCATCGGAGGTGCAGATCTATGCCATCAGTGGTGGTAGTCGGAACGCAGTGGGGAGACGAAGGAAAAGGGAAGATCACCGACTTCCTGTCGGAGAACTCGGAGGTCATCTCCCGTTATCAGGGCGGAAACAACGCAGGCCATACGATTATTTTCGGCGGAGAGACGTATAAGCTACACCTGATTCCGTCGGGAATTTTCTATAAGGATAAAATCTCGGTCATCGGCAACGGAATGGTCGTCGATCCGAAGGCGCTTGTCACCGAGCTGGAAGGGCTCCATGCCCGTGGGGTCGAGACGGATAACCTCCGCATCTCGAACCGCGCGCACGTCATCCTGCCCTACCACATCAAGCTGGATGAAGTCGAGGAACTCCGCAAGGGCGACAACAAGATCGGCACGACCGGCAAGGGCATCGGGCCTGCATATATGGACAAGGCCGGCCGCATCGGTATCCGGATTGCGGACCTCCTCGATAAGGAAGTGTTCGAGGAAAAGCTGACCCGCAACCTTAAGGAAAAAAATCGCCTGCTTGAGAAGTTCTATGAGACGGAAGGCTTCCGGGTGGAAGACATCCTCGACGAATACTACGAGTATGGACAAAAGATCGCACAGTATGTGACGGATACCTCAAAAGTGCTGAACGACGCACTTGATGAAGGACGCCGTGTCCTCTTTGAAGGCGCACAGGGCGTCATGCTCGACATCGACCAGGGGACGTACCCGTTCGTCACGTCATCGAACCCTGTGGCAGGCGGCGTCACGATCGGTGCCGGCGTCGGTCCGACAAAGATCGACCACGTTGTCGGCGTGTGCAAGGCCTATACATCCCGTGTCGGAGACGGACCGTTCCCGACGGAACTGTTTGACGAAACCGGCGACCGCATCCGCGAAGTGGGCAAGGAATACGGCACGACGACGGGCCGCCCCCGCCGCATCGGCTGGTTTGACAGTGTTGTCGTCCGCCATGCGCGCCGCGTAAGCGGGCTGACCGATCTGACGGTCAACTCCATTGACGTGCTCACGGGCCTCGACACAGTCAAGATCTGCACGGCCTACCGTTATCAGGGCGAGCTGATCACCGAGTACCCGGCGAACCTCCGGGTGCTGGACGACTGCGAGCCGGTTTACGAAGAGATGCCCGGCTGGAGCGAAGACATCACAAGTGTCCGTTCCCTTGACGAACTGCCGGAAAATGCACGCCATTACCTGGAGCGGATTGCCCAGCTGACAGGCGTCGAGATCTCCATCTTCTCGGTTGGTCCCGATCGTACACAGACCAATATCATCAAGAGCGTTTGGCGATAAGCCGAAGCCTGAAGCCACCCTCCTGCCCGGAGGGTGGTTTTTTTCTGTTGTTTCCGGAGGGCATTCATATGAAATTCCTTTCCTTTTTCTGTCTACTTCAGCTGTTATATCTGTCATTTAGCTGAAATAATAAACGAATATTTTGGAATGTTGTCTGGGTATTGGGTCCCATTTTACATTTGGATTACAAACGACCCACATTTCTTGTACCTATAAATTTGAACTGTTAAAGTGGCTAAGGCTGAGTTAATAAATAAAGAGATATAGATAGAGAAACACAGAAAGGAAAAGGAAATGAGATGCAAGGAAGCACAGATAATTCCAATGTAAATCCTCCATCCAACAAACACAAAAGGATGGGGAAAATAAGGAAATTTTCATTGGCGGCACTCATAGGTTCACTGCTCTTCACCGGGACAGGCTTTGCGAGTGAAAGCCTCCATGACCAGTACTATGTCTATGAAAATGGCGAGTATATCGGGACAGTCAAGAACCCGGAAGTTGTTGACCATGCGGTTGACGAGAAGAAAGCCAAGGCAGAGGCCGCCCATGAAGATCTTGACCTCGTTGTAGGCCGTGATCTCTCCGTCGTAAAAGAGAAAGTTTTTGGGAACGCCGCTTCTGAGGATGAGGAATCCGTCAAGAAGACACTGGAAGAAGCGCTTACTGTAGAAGCAGAGTCTGTCGCTGTCCAAGTAGGCGGAGACACCCTGTTTTACCTCAAGGATGCAGATGCATTTGACCGTGTTATCCGCGGTGTCAAGCTAAACCATATGACAGAGGAAGAACTGTCCGACTATGAAACCGCTCGGGAAGCAGGCGAATTCCCTGAGCCTGAAGCAGGCCAGACTCAGGTGACGAATCTTTCCGTGAAGGCGGACCTGCAGGCAAAAGAAGTCTATACCGCTCCGGAGAACATCAAGACGGAAAAAGAAGCACTTGATCTCCTGCTTTCCGGCAGGCAGGTCGAGCGTGATTATACAGCGGCAGAAGGTGACACGCCTGAAGCAGTCGCAAAGTCGCATGGCATGAGCGTTCAGCAACTTCTCGAGTTGAACACCGGGATGGATGAACAGGCAGATCTTGCTGCCGGCGACAAGATAAAAGTCCTCAAAGAAGAACCGTATGTGGATGTTACTGTCACCCGGAAGCATCTCGAAGCCTCACCGATCGCACATAAAAAGGTCACGAAGGATGACAAGACGATACTGAAAGGCGAGAAAAAAGTTGCCCAAGCCGGTAAAGACGGCAGAAAAGAGATGCTGTCGGTCACGGAGACCGTGAACGGGAAGACGGTATCCAAGAAGGTATTGGAAGACAAGGTAGTCGAAGAGCCGGTAGACGAACTCGTCCTGAACGGCACGAAAGCCGTGGAAGGCGTTTCCACAGGGAAATTCATCTGGCCGGCGCAGGGCGGTTACATCTCGAGCCAAAAGGGGCAGCGGTGGGGCCGCCAGCACAATGGCATCGATATTGCCCGCCCGAAGGGAAAAGCGATTCTTTCAGCTGATGCGGGAACGGTCACCGAAACGGGACCTCTGGGCGGTTTCGGCAATCGTGTCGTGGTCGACCACGGGAATGGCTATACGACTCTGTATGCCCACCTTGCCTCAATCAGTGTCAAGCCAGGACAGAAGCTTGCACGGGGACAGAAACTTGGCGTGATGGGCAGCACAGGCAACTCGACGGGTGTGCATCTTCACTTCGAAGTGCGCAAAAATGGACAGCTTATCAATCCGCTCACCGTTGTGAGCCAGTAATTCAAATAATGAAGGAAAAGGACGGCAGGCCGCAGGGCTCGCCGTCTTTTTCGGACATTTTAAATTTCCCGGTATTTTTTCCGGGAAATATGTCGTTTCAGGACGATTATTGCCCGGGAAATGATGTTTTATTTCCCGGATTCGACTGCCTTTGCCTTTATCACACGAAACCCTTAAAGCGGACTATTAAATAGGTTGAGAGCCAACCCCACAAAGATGCGGAACTTGCAAACTCGTGATAGCATAAGGGAAACAGGAACGAACCTGATAATGAGAAGGGAAGACCATCATGGACAAGACGATTCTTGTAGTGGATGATGAAAAACCGATTGCGGACATCCTCCAATTCAATCTGAAAAAAGAAGGCTACAACGTCATCACCGCATATGACGGTGAAGAGGCGCTTGAGCGTGTTGAAGAGACGGTTCCGGATCTTGCACTGCTGGATATCATGCTGCCAAAAAAGGATGGTATGGAAGTTTGCCGTGAACTGCGGAAGAAGTATGACTTTCCGATCATCATGCTGACAGCAAAGGATTCCGAGATCGACAAAGTCCTCGGACTGGAGCTCGGCGCAGATGATTATGTCACAAAGCCGTTCAGCACCCGTGAACTGATCGCGCGTGTAAAGGCCAATATGCGACGCCACCAGGCGGCGCCGGCAGAGTCGGAAGAGGAAGTGTCCAACGACATCACCGTCGGCCATCTGACGATCCAGCCGGACGCCTATCTCGTCCAGAAGCGCGGCGAGCAGATCGAGCTCACCCACCGGGAATTCGAGCTGCTCCACTATCTGTCCAAGCATATCGGCCAGGTGATGACGCGTGAGCACTTGCTCCAGACGGTCTGGGGCTACGACTACTTCGGCGATGTACGGACGGTTGACGTGACGATCCGCCGCCTCCGCGAGAAGATCGAAGACAGCCCGAGCCATCCGGCATGGATCGTGACAAGGCGCGGCGTCGGCTATTACCTGAGAAATCCGGAACAGGAGTAACGTCTCATGCAGAAAGTCGGCTTTTTCCGGTCCATTCATCTGAAGTTTGTCCTGATGTACGTTCTTCTCATCCTGATCGCGATGCAGATCATCGGCATTTACTTTGCCCAGGAACTTGAGAAGACATTGAAGGCCAACTTCGAGGAATCCATACAGGACCGGGTAAATCTCCTGCAATTCAGCGTCAGGGAGGAATTGATACGGCAGAGGACCGAGGAAGACCCCTCACCCGAGGAAAGTCTGAAATCGGTCCTTTCCGGTTTTTCCTCCGAGGACATCATCGAAGTGAGGGTCATCGACTCCAAGATGCGGATCCTCGCCACATCCGAATATGAAAATCAGCAGCTGGTCAATCAAAGCTCGGTGGATGAGCTTGTATGGAATTCCATTCAGTCCGGTACCCAAACCAAGAGCACCTACCTGAATGAGTCACAGCGAAGAATCTGGGTGCTGGCGGTACCGATTGTGTCCGGAGGCGAAGTGATCGCCGTTCTGCATATCCAGTCGAACGTCGAGAAGGTATACAGCCAAATCAACGATATTAACCAGATCCTCGCCGGCGGGACGGCTTTCTCACTCGGAATTACGGTGATTCTGGGTATTCTCCTTGCCCAGACAATCACCCGCCCGATTGCTGATATGACGAAGCAGGCAAGCGCCATGGCAAAAGGAAACTTTGCCCGAAAGGTGCGGGTTTACGGCCAGGATGAGATCGGCGACCTTGCAAAGGCATTCAACCACCTGACAACCCGCCTTCAGGAGGCGCAGTCATCGACCGAATCCGAGCGGAGGAAGCTTGCTTCGGTCCTTTCCAACATGACCGACGGCGTCATCTCGACCGACAGGAAGGGCCGCATCATCCTGATCAACGATACAGCGCTCGGCATGCTGGGCGTTCCGCGCGAGCATGTGCTGAATCGCCCCGTGCCGGCTGTGCTCGGCCTTGAACAGGAGCATACCTTCGAGGATCTGGTCGATATGCAGGAACCGGTCACGATCGATTTCAGTGATGAGGAAAGGCCATACATCCTCCGGGCAAACTTCTCGGTCATTCAGAAGGAGACCGGATTTGTAAACGGCCTGATCGTTGTTCTTCATGACATCACCGAGCAGGAGAAAATTGAGATGGAGCGCCGGGAATTTGTTTCGAATGTCAGCCACGAACTGCGCACGCCGCTTACCTCGATGCGGAGCTACCTGGAGGCGCTGGCTGACGGAGCCTGGAAAGACGAGGAGATTGCTCCATCCTTCCTGCATGTCACACAGACAGAGACGGAACGGATGATCCGTCTTGTCACGGATCTTCTGCAGCTGTCGCGGATGGACAGCAGAGAATATGAGCTGAACACCGACATCGTGGATTTCGTGAAATTCTTCCACCGGATCATCGACCGGTTTGAACTCATGAAATCCAAAGATGTCCAGTTTATCAGGCTGATCCCGCCGGGTCCGCTGTACACGGAGCTGGACATGGACAAGATGACCCAGGTCATCGACAACATCATCTCCAACGCCCTGAAATACTCCCCGGACGGCGGCAATGTCCGGTTTACTGTACAAGCGGAAGATGATCATATAAAAGTAGCGGTCTCAGACGAAGGAATGGGTATTCCGGAAACAAATGTGAAGCGCATCTTTGAGCGGTTCTACAGAGCGGACAAGGCCCGCTCGCGTGCGATGGGCGGTACGGGACTCGGGCTGGCCATCGCCAAGGAAATGATCGGGGCGCACGGGGGCCACATCTGGGCGGAGAGTGAGGAAGGCAAGGGGACCACCATCTTCTTCACACTTCCATTCGAAGTTGTAGAGGCGGGTGAGTGGGATTGAAATATATAGAGCATATCAAAACGGCAGTCCTCATTCTCCTTATCCTTCTTAGCGTCACACTGACTTTCTCCATATGGACATTCCGTCCCAATTACGAGCCGATCGAACAGTCACCGACATCTGAAATCACCCTCGGGGATAAACAGAAACTCAGTGAAGTAATACTTCCCTACAAGATAATCTCCACTTCCCGGGACGGCATAACCGGCACCACGGACAGGGAGGACATCAAGACGCTGATGGACTTCATGAAGACCTGGTCATTCCAGAACCTGGCCGAGGCTGACAAGGAGATCACAGCAGATGAGGCGGACGAAATCATCAGCCAGCCCGAATCCGTTACGCTCTTTTTCCGGTCTCCTATTCCGTTCGGAGTCGTGGACAGTCTGTTCCGGTTCAGTGATTCAGTGACGACAGAGTCAAGCTTCAGCCAGGTTGTCATTGAAACACAATCGGACATCGGTCTTGTCCACTTTATCGGAGCAGACGGCGGGCGGAGATTTACAGCCCATGTGACCGGAGTGAAGCCGGAACGGCTGAGCAGCCTTATGGCGGGAGCCGAAGAGTACGAACCTTTTGCCGCAGTCGAGCGTGAAACAGCCAGGACGCTTTATCTTCCCGCAACAAGTAATTCGGTCAGCAACATGACCTTCTTCCAGCAGGATATCAGTCCTTCAGACTTCAGTGAAGCGCTGTTCCCTGATATAAGCATGGTAAAGAAGGAACCCTTCGGTGAGCATTCGGAAAAATACTTTGATATCAATTACCAGATGATCGTTGATACACAGATGAAAACATTGAAATTTACGAATATCAGTATGAGAAGTGAAAATGAAGGGGTTTCCATCCCAAGTGAACTTCTTCTGGACAGTATGAATTTCGTCAACAAGCATGGAGGCTGGACCAATGACTTCGTCCTGTCCTCGATGGACCCGCTCCGTAAACTGATCAAATACCGGATGGAGGTCGAGGGGTACCCCGTTTTCAGTGATAGCTCGCTTACTTTCACTGAAATCACCCAGATCTGGGGCAACGGCCAAATCTCCAGCTATTCAAGACCTTATTACCAGCTGGGTCAACCCCTCCCGGAAAGTTCGGAAAAACGCCTTCCGGCCGGAACGGATGTGGCGGAATACCTTCGTCAACAACCGGAAGTCGACTTTGATCATGTAAGTGACATTGTCCGGGGATACGAACTCCAGCGAAATGAAGAAACGTTATACACGCTGGAGCCGGCTTGGTTCTACGAGGAGAGCGGGGAATGGTATCCTGTGAAAAAAGCCGGAACAGGAGGTGGCAGGAGTGGACTGGAGTAAGACAAAGACCATTTTCATCGTCGTATTCGCCATCCTGAATGTTTTCCTGTTCTCGCTATATTTGAACCGGTCCGAAAATCTCGAGGTGCTTGGTGAAACGAGCATTGAAGACCGGCTGAGGGTGGACGATATCACTTACGGTGATCTTCCGGAGACCAAGGAAGCCTTTCGTGTTTCCGGCGAATTGATGCCTGTCAGCACGACAGAGCTGAGGGAACTGGCAGGCCAGACGCCCAGGATTACTGGGGAAAATACACTCATTTCAGAGCTCGAGGAACCGTTTGGCCTGGAAGACAGTAAAGGCAAGCTGAACTTTGAGGACTTCCTTGAAAAATATGTGACGAACGGCAAGGATTACACGCTATGGGAAGTGGATGAGGAAAATCGGGTTGCGACCTTTTTCCAGGAATATGACGGCAGAACAATCTTTTATAATGAGAATTCGACGCTGACCGTCCATTGGAATGCAGAACGGGAAGTCACCCGGTACGAGCAGTCCATGTTGTACAATCTGAAGGATATTAACGAAAAGAAAACCCTGAATACGCCTCTCCAGGCAATCAGCTTGCTGTCCCGGTCGGGCAGTCTGCAGCCGGGTTCCGACGTCAGGGAAGTGAAACTGGGCTACTCTCCGCTTGTGCAGTTAACTCAGACGCAAGTACTGGTGCCGACCTGGCATATTCATGTAGAATTGGACGATGGCACTACGGCCGATCACTTCGTCAACGCAGTGGATAATAAGATAATGGACAAACTTTCCGAACCAGACACAGAAGAAGAAGAACAGTAGGAGGCCGAAACGTGAGATTCAGTGTATTGGCCAGCGGCAGTACGGGCAATTGCATTTATATAGAAAACGATGAGCATGCCTTCCTTGTGGACGCGGGCTTGAGCAACAAGAAGCTCGAGGGGCTTCTCGGAGGCATCGGCCGCAGCATGAAGCAGGTCGACGGCATCTTCGTCACGCACGAACACAGTGATCACATCAGAGGTCTGGGCGTGGCGGCCAGGAAGTATGGCATGCCGATCTACGCAAACGAAAAGACGTGGAAAGCGATGGACGGCCTGGTCGGAGACATTCCGGTCGGCCAGCGGTACACCTTTGATATGGAAGCGGTGAAGTCGTTCGGCAGTCTTGACATCCAGTCGTTCGCGGTTTCGCATGACGCCGCTAACCCGATGTTTTATGTTTTCCATGACAGCGGGCGCAAGCTTGCTCTCATCACAGATACCGGCTATGTGAGCGACCGGATGAAAGGCTGGATTTCCGGGTCGGACGCATTCGTCTTTGAAAGCAACCATGATGTCGGCATGCTCCAGATGGGCCGCTACCCATGGAACGTCAAGCGGCGCATCCTGAGCGATGTCGGCCACGTATCGAATGAGGATGCGGCGGTCGCAATGAGTGAAGTGGTGGAGCAGAAGGAAACACGCATCTACCTTTCCCATCTGTCAAAAGACAACAATATGAAAGACCTTGCGAGACTGAGTGTTTCGCAGACGCTTGAAACTTGCGGCGTCCGGCCCGGCGAATTCGTGCATCTGTTTGACACCGATGCAGAAGAACCGACCGAGCTGGTCACCGTCTGAACAGAATCCGTCCCTTGAGGGGGCGGATTTTTGTTTTGGAGAGACACAACAAGCCTTGCTGTGTTCAATTTCCTCCAATCGGGTAGATTAACCGTAAATGCGGTTTTTCATGAAGAAAGGATGGATTGGATGGTCAACTTGGAAACGGGGCGGCGAAGACTGCGTTATGCAGGCACGGCCGGCATGCTGTCGGCAGCGCTTCTCCTGCAGGGCTGTCTCTCCCCCGAGAAGGATGCAAAGGGAGAGGATAACAATATCAATACCGTTGCGGATACAGAGTCGGCAGAAGGAAACGGAAAGGGCAGTGATGCACCGGAAACGGCGCTTGAGCTGCAGGATGGCATCGTCGGCGCAGTCGATGAAGCGTCCGCCGCTGTTGTCGGCGTGACCAACCTCCAGACTGCCGGTAACTACTGGACCGGCTCCGAAGAGACTGTTCCGGCAGGTGTCGGCTCGGGCGTAATCTATAAGCAGGAAGAGGGAAAAGCGTACGTCGTCACGAACAACCATGTCGTTGAGGGCGCTTCACAAATCGAAATCACGTTGGAGGACGGCACAAAAGTTCCCGCCAAGCTGCTTGGCGCGGATATTTGGACTGACCTGGCCGTTGTCGAAATGGATGATGCCGATGTGCAGGATGTCATTGAGTTCGGGGATTCTGATGAGTTGAAACGGGGACAGACCGCAATCGCCATCGGCAACCCGCTCGGTCTCGGTTTTTCGGGTTCGGTTACAGTCGGCGTCATATCAGGAAAGGAGCGGTCCATACCGGTCGACCTGAACGGGGATCAGTCTATTGACTGGAACGCAGAAGTCCTCCAGACCGATGCTGCCATCAACCCGGGCAACTCGGGAGGCGCACTTGTCGACCTGAACGGCAGGCTGATCGGGATCAACTCGATGAAAATCGCCGAAGCTTCGGTCGAGGGGATCGGCCTGGCCATTCCGATCAATTCCGCTGTGCCGATCATCGAAGACCTGGAGGAACACGGGGAAGTCCGCCGTCCGCAAATGGGGGTGACTCTGTTTGACCTGATCGATATTCCGGCAGTTTATCAGCAGGAGGAACTGAACCTTCCGAAAGAGGTCACGGAAGGCGTGGTTGTGGATCAGGTGATGCAGGGATCCCCGGCACAGAAAGCCGGACTTCGCCAGTATGACGTCATCATTGCAATGGACGGGGAACCGATTGCGAATTTGATCGACTTGCGGAAGTACTTGTATAATGAGGTGAAACAGGGCGATACGGTAACGCTCGAGGTGTATCGGGCCGGTGAATCCATGAAGACCGAGATTAAATTCTAGCAAGTTGCAACTAAATAACTGAAATTTTGGTCTAGTATTACAAATATAACTATCCACAAGGGGCAGCACGGTAAGATTTAAACCGGCTGCCTGTGTTTTTGGAAAGAATAATTGCAATTGTCCACTAATGTGGATAACTATTTGCAAATGTTTATAACTTTCTGTAGTGGAAAAGGAGGTATTTGATTGGAAATCGTCAAGAAAAAAGCGTGCGGAACCCATATATACCGGGCTTTAGACGAAGTTACTGCCGAGACAGCTGCGTTTCCGAACATGGAAGCCATCAACAATAACGAGGAGTTATCCACACCTTGTGACTATTGCCAACAGGCTGCAATATATGTGGTATCGAACATACACTCGCCCACCATATCTTGATTTAGGCTGTGGATATGTGCATAATTCCTGTGAACAACCGATTTGATAAAGGTGGACAAGCTGTGAATATTACAATTGTTACAGTCGGAAAACTCAAAGAAAAGTATCTGAAAATGGGCATTGAGGAATATGAAAAACGGCTTCGGCCCTATGCGAAAATGCAACTGACCGAAGTACCTGACGAAAAAGCCCCCGAGCAGTTGAGTGATGCGGAGATGGAAATGGTGAAGAAAAAAGAGGGAGACCGGATTTTGTCGAAGATTCCCTCCGATGCCCACGTGATCGCACTCGCCATCGACGGTAGGCAGCGGTCATCAGAAGAGCTTGCGGGGAACCTGGAATCACTGATGACCTACGGCAAGAGCAAGGTCGTATTTGTCATCGGCGGGTCACTTGGCCTGCATGCCGATGTCCTGAATAGAGCGGACGAAAAACTCAGCTTTTCCAAGATGACCTTCCCCCACCAGCTGATGAAACTGGTATTGATGGAGCAGGTCTACAGGGCGTTCCGGATTATGAAGAATGAGCCATACCATAAATAAGTGCAGTTTCATGTAAATAAACCCAAAGACGTAAACATTGATTACTAATAATAACCCTGTTATATTTAGTTTGAATTAAAGATAATTAAAAAGGTGGAGAGATCATGAAAGGTTGGCAATTCACTAAAACACATGAACCACTTCAACTCGTAGAGCAAGAAGATCCGAAGGCGGCTCCAGGACGTGTAGTAATTGATACGAAGGCAGTAGGTTTATGCCATTCTGATGTTGGGTCTCTGGAGGATGAGGGCTGGATGACATTGATGGATGCACCGGTCATTATGGGCCATGAAAATGCCGGCGTCATTTCTGAAGTAGGCGAAGGTGTTACTGATTTTAAGGTCGGGGATCGTGTAGCTATATGCCCAACCGGACCATCCAGAACAGCTCCAGGATATGCTTATGACGGTGGTTTCGGGACCAAAATTCATGCGCCTGCAGAAGATCTGGTCCGTGTTCCGGATGAGCTTTCCATGGAAATGGCCGCATCAGCGACGGATGCGGGTATGACTTCATACTCCGCTTTGTTTAATGTGGGACAAGCAAAACCAGGCATGAACATTGCCCTGATCGGTATTGGCGGACTCGGTCAATTCGCACTGCAGGCGGCTGTAGCAAAAGGAATCAAGAATATCTATGCAGCCGATGTGAGTGAGAAGGCGCGTGAATTGGCCAAGGAAATCGGGGCAGCAGAAGTGGTATCCGATATTAAAGATCTGGCAGACAAAGACCTGGACCTGATTGTGGATTACGCAGGGTTTGGAGTCACCACTTCTGATGCATTGGAAGTTGTGAAACCAGGCGGAACGGTTGTATTGGTAGGCATGGGGAAACTGGAAACGACAATCAATACGACTTCATTTATCACAGGCGCCAAGAGATTACTGGCGAATGTGGGCGGGACACCTCAGGATATCGCTGATATCTATGAACTGATGGCAGCGGGCAAACTGAATCCAAAACTAACGAAGATTAAATTCAAAGACATCCCTGAAGGCATTGAAAAACTAAAAGCCGGAGAAGTACAAGGCCGTCTGGTAGCCGTGTATGAGGGAGACGAATAAATAACACAAGTCTCATGAATAAATGTAAAGGGACGGAAATAAATGACCACCTGGAAGCTGAATGGACAGCTTCCAGGTGGTTTTATCGTTTGCACGCTAAATAGATGGATCAAACGTATTTTTCTCGATACTCATGGTTCCTTCTTTCGTACTTTTTATGATCGTATCGAAATGTTCACTGTATGGGTGCATAAAGACTTCGTACTGTATACGTCTCTCGTTGTGGGATTGCTTTAGATATTCAAGTTCTGTTCCCCGCTCCTCTATATCTCTTCCAAATCGCCGTTCGAGCTCTGTGCTGCCGTCCGTATAAAAATAAATCAGCAGATCGAATAGTTCGGGGTCAGCGAACGCCACACTCATTCCCTCTACAATCGTTACATTATTTTCTGAAGAGAGTCGCTCAGCTGAAGAATAATGTGTTTCAATTGTCAGCAGATCCAAGCCTTCTCTAATCATGCGGATGTCTCTTTCCAGTGAAGGGATGTGATGTGCTGCGGGATGGCAGGCCGTCATTTTAAAGTGGTGTAACGTTCCCTTGTAAGGGTACTTAATATCTGAGTGTTTCCTGATGCTTGAACTGACGATATAGGGATCTGTATTCAAGTAATTCGCCTCTAACTTTAGGGCATCCATCAGCTGTTGAGCAAAAGTGGTTTTACCGGCAGCTCCATGACCCGAAATACCGATGATCAACTGCTTATCGGAGTTGCGGATCCAGCCTGTGAGGTTCTGAATTAAACGGTCCATCATTCACTCTCTTTTCAATGATTCATTCCAGACAATCATACCAGAAATTAGCTGCAGCCAGACTAAATGACCTTTCATAGGCTACACTTAAGGCAGATAAAAAAAGGATGTGACCAGATGAGATACAGCAAAACCGTCATGACCAAGCTGATCAACCAGCACCGAGATTTGCATGATGAACTAAAGAAGATCAAATCCGAAATGGGCCTGGAGAAAAACTTGGCCATCAAAGCGCTGTATCATTCAACCGTAGCGGATGACGGTCCTTATATGAAGGAATATCAAGCATTGGATCGCCAGCACGGTGAGTAACAGCAGACGACCAAAAGAAATGATCATCGGATCTGTCCCATTGACTGGACAAGGATTCGATGATCATTTTACGTTCTATGGCCATTACCATTCTTTCGGCTCGTAGTTTAACTCTCTAAATAATGCGGTCCGTTCTTTTTTCGACAGGTCCCTCCATTGTCCGGGAGGAAGGTTGCCCAGATGGATATTCATGATCCGGATTCTCTGCAGCCGGTAAACCTGATATCCCAACGCCTCGCACATGCGGCGGATCTGACGGTTCAGCCCCTGTGTCAGAATGATCTTGAAATCGTATTTTGATAATTGCTCTGTCTTGCAGGGAAGTGTTTTTGTTCCCAATATCTTGACGCCCTCTTCCATGTTCTTCAGGAATTCAGGGTTGATCGGTTTATCCACTGAAACGATGTATTCTTTTTCATGCCTGTTTTCGGAACGCAGGATTTCATTGACGATATCGCCGTCATTCGTAAGAAGGATCAGGCCTTCAGAATCTTTATCAAGGCGCCCGATGTTAAATACTCTCAAGGGATGATTGACCAGGTCGACAATATTCCCTTTTACGCTTTTTTCTGTCGTGCTCGTAATGCCTACAGGTTTGTTCAAGGCAAGATAGACATTGTTTCTTGCGACCCGGACGGGGTTTCCGTCCACCCGGACATCATCTCCGGGTTCGACTTGAGTGCCGATCGAGACACGTTTGCCGTTGATCGTCACGCGCCCTTCTTCAATGAGCCTATCGGCACCGCGCCTGGATGTCTTTCCGGATTCACTGATGTATTTATTAATACGCATGTCTGCACATCCCTTATCAGAGGATTGTTTGGTTTGATGCTTACTATACGTTGTTTTATGGGTGAATCACAAATTTTGATTACAGAGCCGTCCTGAGAGCCGGCTCGAAAGTGGACCAGTTCAAATACAGATCATCATTTGAGTACCTGCCTTCATGATTAAATATGTATTAAAAATGGGTTTCGGTAAAGGATAAATACGAATCAGGAAGGAGGAGTCCATATATGAGTGTGCTTTCACGGATTGCGCTGGCGCTTTTGATTATTGGTGGGATAAACTGGGGATTGATCGGTTTTTTCCGGTTTGATTTAGTTGCAACTCTATTTGGCGGTCAAGATGCATTCTTGTCCAGGGTGGTTTATGGTCTTGTCGGAATCAGTGCCCTAGTCTGTATCGGTCTGTTGTTTAAACCGAGCGAGGAGATTGACACCGTGGCTGACAGTGACCGACCCTCAAGAATTTCCAACCAGGATCTGCGCACAGAATTCGGTGAGGAGCCCGATTTCAGTAAAGAGCGGGATGCTGAGGAAAAAGGGACGAACCGTAACATTGATGGATTGTAATAATAAACACTGCTTGGCACCGCTCAGAATTTATACTGCTCCAGCGTTAGAACGAATTCATAGGCTTTCATCCGTATCATGCGGATGAAAGCCTTTTCTAGTCTGTGCCGCTGAATGCTCTTTTACGCATGGTGTTCCTTGTTCGGTCCGCGAGGCCTGATTGAAGATGCAAAAAAGGTATAATTGTACTGTGTGCAATCGGAAGTAAATAGGAAAGTCAATTATCGAACTATGTTATAATAAAGATTAAGAATTAACATAACTGTGTTCCCGGCCGGTGCCTGTTGGTCACCGGGGCAGGAGCTCTGTTTTATTATTATAAATCCAGGGGATAAGGAAGGTTGTCATGAGCAGCATGCAAAAGCAGACAGATGTGATTTTGATTGGTGCCGGTATCATGAGCGCGACTTTGGGATCCTTGCTGAAAGAGCTCTCGCCGGACATGAAGATCAAGGTGTTTGAGAAACTGGATAAACCGGGGGAAGAAAGCTCCAACGAATGGAACAACGCGGGCACAGGCCACTCTGCGCTGTGCGAGCTGAACTATACGCCCCAGAAAGAAGACGGCACGGTCGAAACAAAGAAAGCGATCCGTGTAAACGAACAGTTCCAGCTTTCCCGTCAGTTCTGGGCCCACCTGGTCAAGAATAATCTGATCCAGGATCCTGAGAAGTTCATCATGCCGCTTCCGCATATCAGCTTTGTGGAAGGCGAGGACAATGTTTCGTTCCTGAAAAAACGTTTCGAAGCACTTTCCGGCAATCCGCTGTTCAAGGGGATGGAGTTCAGCGACTCTCCGGAGACGCTGAAGGAATGGATCCCACTGATGATGGAAGGCCGCAATGCCGACGAGCCGATCGCAGCCACGAAAATCGACTCCGGCACGGACGTCAACTTTGGTGAGCTGACGCGTGTCCTCATTGACCACCTGCAGCGCCAGGATGTATCGGTCGATTACCGCCACAGTGTCGAGGACATCCGGCGCTCCGGCGACAAGTGGGAAGTGAAGGTCCGCGACCTCGACGGCAATAAGCTGGAGTACCATACGGCGAAGTTCGTCTTTATCGGAGCGGGCGGCGGCAGCCTGCACCTGCTCCAAAAAACAGGCATTCCGGAATCCAAGCAGATCGGCGGCTTCCCGGTCAGCGGGCTGTTCCTCGTCTGCAACAACCCGGAAGTCATCGAGCAGCACCGTTCGAAAGTATACGGCAAAGCGAAGGTCGGCGCGCCGCCAATGTCAGTGCCCCACCTCGACACCCGTTATATCGACGGCAAGCGTTCCCTCCTCTTCGGGCCTTACGCCGGCTTCTCGCCGAAGTTCCTGAAGACGGGTTCGTATCTGGACCTGATCAAGTCCGTGAAGCCGAATAACCTGCTGACGATGCTGTCCGCAGGCGCTAAGGAAATGAAACTGACGAAATACCTGATTGAGCAGCTGATGCTGAACCAGGAACAGCGCGTTGACGTGCTGCGTGAGTTCATCCCTAATGCGAAAAGCGAGGACTGGGATGTCGTCATCGCAGGTCAGCGCGTCCAGGTCATCAAAGACACCGAGCAGGGCGGCAAAGGTACGCTCCAGTTCGGCACAGAAGTCGTAACGGCCCAGGACGGTTCGGTTGCGGCGCTGCTTGGAGCATCTCCGGGTGCGTCCACGGCAGTCCACGTCATGCTTGAGATTCTCGAGAAATGCTTCCCAGAGCAGTACGGCGATTGGGAGCCAAAGATCAAGGAGATGGTTCCATCCTATGGCATTTCACTCTCCGAGAATCCTGAACTCTTCGAGAAGATCCACTCCGAGACTGCAGAAGTGCTCGGCCTGAACGAAAGTGAAAAAGAGCCTGTCCATAACTGATATATAAAACAGAGCGCATCCCGCATGGGACGGCGCTCTGTTTTGTTTGTTATTTAAATGCAGGGATCTTTTTAAGTGCGATACAGACCGGGATGGCGACAATCAGGCCGACTACGTTCTGCGTGATATTGCCCGGAATTGAGGCCGCCGGAATGATCCAGTTGCTGAAGAGTACTGCTTCGCATAGATAGTAGCCTGCCAGCATGAATGGCAGCGAGACAATGGCCGCAATCGTATTGAAGACCGGGCTCTTTCCTTCCCGGCCGCCGGACCAGGCGATTTTCCCGACGATATAGCCCTGCAGGCTACGAGTCAGAAGGGAGAACGGCGCCCACAATGTCCAGCCGGACACCAGATCGAAGAGCGCCATGCCGAAACCGCCAGCCATGGCGCCCTTTTTTGGTCCGAACATGATGGAGGAAATGAAGAGCATGGCGGTACCCAGATGCACCAGGCCGCCGTTTGCTGTAATCGGCAGTTTGATATTGAGCAACAGTGTCGCCATGAAAACGAGCGCAATCAGCATCCCGGTGATGATCATATCGTAGGTTTTGTTTCGTGTGACGGAAACCGGATGTGTTTTCTGCAAGATGACCCCTTCTTTTCTGAAAGATATGACTTATCATACCTGATTGCTGGCTTATGAAAAGGTTCAATTTTAACCGAACTGAAGGGGTCAGATTAGCTTAAACTATCGCGTATCGTGACCGGACCGTCAATATTCAGAGGTAAAGGAATGGAACACTCCTAAAACGGCATCAGTCTTTTTATGAGTACAGCTTCTAATAATTAAGAGGTTGTATCCGTCTAATATACCTAAATATAATTTTCTTTCTATATGACTTTCTCTCTATGATGCTGATTTGCTGCCGATTCTTATTTCCTGATTTGCAAGACTGTATTTTAATACGATTGGCTAGATGTGCTCATTCACCATCCTTCTTATGTACGGCGCCATTACCAGCAGAATTCCTGGGATATCGTCCTTCCGTCTTCCCGGTGCTCTGTTAACTTTGTAAATTCCCCTCATCTCCACATTAACAATCCCTTTACATTCTATTCATTTGCCCTCAATAACACGTTGGTAAAGTAGGGACTGTAAACAAAACGACTACGACTAACAGGGGGAACAATTACATGAAAAGCTGGAAACACTATCTCGGACTCACTGTCGTCTCATCGGCTCTGCTGCTTGGCGCATGCGGAAGCGACACAGAAGAAGATGCAGCAACAGACGAAGCAACTGAAGAACAGGCAGCTGAAAGCGACACGGCAAGCGAATCTGCAGATAAGTCTTCTGAAGCAGCAGTTGAAGGCCAAGTTTCCGGCGATGGCTCGAGTACAGTCGCGCCGGTCATGGAAGCCCTCGTCGAAGAATATGCAGCAACAGGCACTGACGTCCAGGTAACGGTCGGCGTATCCGGAACAGGCGGCGGATTCGAGAAATTCATCGCAGGCGAGACTGACTTCTCGAACGCATCCCGTGAGATCAAAGACGAAGAAAAGCAGAAGCTTGAAGAAGCTGGCGTCGACTACACCGAGTTCCTTCTGGCTTACGATGGCCTGACAGTAGTTGTTAACCCGGAAAACGACTGGGCAACAGAGCTGACAGTCGAAGACCTGAAGAAGATCTGGGTCGAAGACGGCACAACCAAGAAATGGTCCGATATCAATCCGGAATGGCCTGAAGAAGAAATTGTCTTCTACTCTCCGGGCACAGACTCCGGCACATATGACTACTTTAACGAAGTCATCCTTGAAGAAGAAGACATGGTTCAGAACGCAACACTCTCTGAAGACGACAACGTCCTCGTACAAGGCGTACAAGGTGACAAGAACGCCATCGGCTTCTTCGGCTTCTCGTACTACGTAGCCAACCAGGACTCCATCACAGCTGTCGCAATCGACGGTGTTGAGCCGACACATGATACGATCGAAGCCGGTGAATATTCGCCGCTGTCCCGTCCGCTCTACACTTACGTCAGCAACGAGTCGCTCCAGAACGACGCAGCAACTTACGACTTCTTTGAATTCGCGCTTAACAATGCAGGTGAGATGGCTGAAGCTGTAGGCTATGTCAGCCTCCCACAGGAAGATACCGACGAACAGATTGCCAAGCTTGAAGAATTCAAAAACTGATTTTAATCTCTAATCTCTTTGCAGAGTAAATGAGCGGCATTCCGCTGCTCATTTCTTTCTGCTTTTCAAATAAATGGAGGTAAATGATGGTAAATCCGACTACCCGGGAACGGGCATCCGTACAGGAACTGATCGCCAAAGCGGGAAACAACAAAAGAAAAAAAATCATCGAGAAAATCATCCCGGTCATCCTCTTTCTGATTGCTGGCGTCTCTGTGCTGACAACTGTAGGCATTGTTGCCACGCTGATCTTTGAGACGGTGACGTTCTTCAGACAAGTGCCGATCCTGTCGTTCATCTTCGGAACAGAATGGCTGCCGTTTTCCAATAAGGAACCGAAATTTGGCATCCTGCCGCTGATTGTCGGTACGCTCAAGATCACACTGATTGCTGTGGTTGTGGCAGTTCCGATCGGCCTGGCAGCTGCGATCTATCTGAGCGAATATGCAACGGACAACGCGCGCCGGATCATCAAGCCGGTCCTTGAGGTATTGGCGGGCGTCCCGACGATCGTCTATGGATTCTTCGCTCTGACATTCGTGACGCCGGTCCTGCAGACAATCATTCCGGACCTGAAGATTTTCAATGCCCTCAGTCCCGGGATCGTGGTCGGTTTTATGATCATTCCGATGATCGCTTCACTTTCCGAAGACGCCATGAGTGCAGTCCCGAATGCCATGCGGGAAGGGGCCCTTGCGATGGGCGCGACGAAATTTGAAGTCGCGATGAAAGTAGTCCTTCCGGCGGCCCTTTCCGGAATCCTCGCATCGGTTGTTCTGGCTACATCGCGTGCGATCGGAGAGACGATGATCGTGTCACTCGCAGGCGGTTCGACCCCGCGCTTCGATGCGGATTTCACCGGCTCCATCCAGACGATGACTGCTTATATCGTGCAGGTCTCCACGGGTGACGCAGGGTACGGCACGCCGATCTACTATTCGATCTATGCTGTCGGTTTCACACTGTTCCTCTTCACACTCCTGATGAACTTCCTGGCCAGCCGCATCACGAAACGATTCAGGGAGGCGTATTAAGATGAGAATCACTGAACAGCAACCCGGCGTCAACAAACGCTTTATTGATCCGGCGTCCGTGTCCAAGCGGATGGACGGCCGGAAAATTACCAATAGCGTTTTCAAAACTTTGTTCTTCATGGCGACACTTGTGGCGCTGCTCGTGCTCGGCATCCTGTTCTACAGGATCCTGTCGCAGGGCATCGGCTTCCTGTCTGCCGACTTCTTCCAGAACTTTGCATCGCGCTTCCCGGAGAAGGCAGGCATCAAGGCTGCCCTCGTCGGATCGCTCTGGCTCATGGCGGTCGTCGCACCGGTTTCGATGTTCCACGGAATCGGCACGGCGATCTACCTGGAGGAATACGCCAAGAAAAATCGGGTCAATGACTTTATCCGCATGAACATCTCGAATCTGGCAGGCGTCCCGTCCGTCGTCTTCGGTCTTCTCGGCCTGACGATCTTCGTACGGGCGCTGGCTCTCGGAAACAGCATCCTGGCCGCCGGATTCACGATGAGCCTGCTCATCCTTCCGGTCATCATTGTTGCCGCCCAGGAAGCGATCCGTGCCGTGCCCCAGCATGTGCGTGAAGCGTCCTACGGGATGGGCGCGACCAAATGGCAGACCATTGTCCGTGTCGTTCTTCCAAGTGCGATCCCGGGCATCCTGACAGGCAGCATCCTCGCCCTATCCCGGGCGGTCGGAGAGACCGCGCCGCTCATCGTCATCGGTGTGCCGGTCATCATCCAATTCCTGCCGTCGGGTGTCATGGATACCTTCACGGCACTGCCGATGCAGATCTACGACTGGGCGAAACGGCCGCAGGCAGACTTCCAGAAAGTTGCCTCCGCGGGCATCATTGTTCTCATGGCGTTCCTGCTTTTGATGAATTCGATTGCTGTCCTGATCCGGAATAAATTCCAGAAGCGATACTGAGAACTGGGAGGAAAAAAGGAATGGTACAACTTATGAACCGAACCGATAAAGAGACCCAAGCAGCCGTGAGCCCGGTGGAAGCACCAATCCGGGAAACGGCAAAGCCGGTCGTTTATGATACAAAGCAGCTGAACCTCTGGTATGGCAGCCACCACGCTCTGAAGAACATCGACCTGCCGATCCGCGAAAACGAAGTCACGGCAATCATCGGTCCTTCGGGCTGCGGGAAGTCCACCTACATCAAAACGCTCAACCGCATGGTGGAACTTGTCGACGGCGTCCGGACATCCGGCGAAATCCTCTATCGTGGCCGCAACATCTTCGACGCCAAGTATTCTGTAGAGGAACTCCGCACAAGGGTCGGCATGGTGTTCCAGAAGCCGAACCCGTTCCCGAAATCAATCTACGACAACATCGCTTATGGCCCGCGCATTCACGGCATCAAGAACAAGAAGATTCTTGATGAGATTGTTGAGCAGAGCCTTCGCGGCGCGGCAATCTGGGATGAGGTCAAGGACCGTCTGAGCACGAATGCCTACTCGCTCTCGGGTGGTCAGCAGCAACGGATCTGCATCGCCCGCGCACTGGCGATCGAGCCGGACGTCATCCTGATGGACGAACCGACATCCGCCCTCGACCCGATTTCCACGCTTAAAGTCGAGGAACTCGTACAGGAACTCAAAGAAAACTACTCGATCATCATTGTCACGCACAACATGCAGCAAGCCGCGCGGATATCGGACAAAACGGCGTTCTTCCTGAACGGGGAAGTCATTGAGTTCGATGACACGAATAAGATTTTCCAAAACCCGGCCGACCAGCGGACCGAAGATTACATCTCCGGCCGGTTCGGCTAAGAAGGGGGACACGAGGTTGAGGAATATGGGAAATGTACGCAAAACGTTTGAATCGGAACTGGAAGAACTGAAGGGTAAGCTTCTCCGGATGGTGGATCTCGCGGAGCGCCAGCTCGGGGATTCGATGGACGCACTGAAAACGCAAAACCTGACACTGGCAAAAGCGGTCAAACAGAAAGACGCCGAGATCAACGCGCTGGATGAGGAGATCAACCAGAAAGTGATCCAGCTGATCACACAGCAGCAGCCAGTTGCGACCGACCTCCGTAAAATCATTGTCGCGCTCAAAATCTCGACCGACGTTGAACGTATTGGCGACCTCGCGGTGAACATCGCGAAAAGTACGCTCCACATCGGAGAAGAACCGCTCATCAAACCGATCGTTGACATCCCGAAAATGGCGGATGCCGTGGGAGTCATGCTCAGGAAGGCGTTTGACGCCTATGACCTGGAGGACATCGACCTTGCATTCGAGCTTGCCAAAGAAGATGATGCGATCGACGAGGCATACGGCCGGATGATCCAGGAACTCATGGGCTACATGCACCGGAACCCGGACTATGTCAACCAGATCACCCAGCTGGCCTTTATCAGCCGCCATCTCGAACGGGTCGGCGACCACGTCACGAACATGGCCGAGAATATCATTTTCATGGTCAAGGGGAAAACACTGAATCTGAATGAATGATTAAAAGAGGCTCCGGCGAGGGGCCTCTTTTTCCTATGTTCAATCAGGTGTACAATATAGTCAGAACATTAAGAAGGTGAAGCTGTGATCATCGAGATGGAAAACGTCTCCCGCAAGCGGGAGGGGAAATGGATACTGAAAGACATCAATTGGAAGGTCGAAAAAGGGGATCACTGGGTGCTGTACGGGCTGAACGGGGCAGGGAAAACATCGCTGCTTGAACTCATCAACGCCTATCTGTTCCCGACAACAGGAACGATCCGTGTGCTCGGGATGGAGTTCGGGAAGACGTACCTTGCGGAGCGGCTGCGCAGAAGGATCGGATTTGTCTCGTCACTGGTCCAGGAAAAGCTTGAGCCGGGGGACAATGCGTATGAGGTCGTCCTGAGCGGCGCGTACGCATCGTTCGGGCTGCATGAGGAGACGACGGAAGAGATCGACCGGAAGGGGGTCGACATCCTCAGGGAACTCGGCTGCCTCGAATATGCCAACCGCCGCTACGACACGCTGTCACAAGGTGAAAAACAGCGGGTGCTGATCGGGCGTGCGCTGATGGCTGATCCGGAACTGCTGATCCTGGATGAACCGACAAACGGGCTCGACTTCCTTGCGCGTGAGGAATTGCTGGAATCGATCGGGCGGATCGCACAAAGGCCGGACGCGCCTACAATCCTTTATGTCACGCACCACATCGAGGAGATCCTGCCGGCCTTCAACAAGACACTACTTCTGAAGGAAGGGCAGGTTTTCGATGCCGGTGCCACGGAAAAACTTGTCACAAGAGAGCGCATGTCCGAATTCTTCGGCATTCCGGTCAATGTCATCTGGGACAATGGGCGCCCGCTTCTCTCAAAAGCCCAGGCGGTCAGGAAGTGACTCAGAAAAAGGGGCTGACCAATAAGTAATTAAATTCTTGTATCTATGGCAAACAGCAGTGGCGTCGAGAGACTCCTCGAAAATGCTTTCGCATTTCCTTCGTGCGAGGCTTGTTCGAGGAGGCTTCCCTGTCCTGCGGGAATAGCGTTAGCCGAAGACCCCGCAGGACGGAGTCCGAGGAGACTAAGGCAACGCCCGCGGAAAGCGATCAGAGCCACTGCTGTTTTGCATTTTATGATGGAAATACACTTTTCGGACAGCCCCTTTACTTGTTGCATTGACGGAGCTTTCTTTTAAAAGCATCAGTGGTCTAGTCAAGTAAATCCATCCGGAGGAGTCGGACAGGCCGGTGTGGAAGACAGTCCATGGTCGTGCATCCTGATTAGACAATTGCTGAGGGGGAGACTCATTGTGAAAATCGGCATTATGGGAACCGGAAATATAGCGAGTTACCTGCTTAAGAGCATCAACGAAGAAAAACAGACCGCGGGAACCGTCACCGCCATTTTCGGACGCAACCGGGAGACCGGCGGGCAACTGTCGGAACAGTACGAGGCTCAGTTTCATCATGATTTTGAATCATTCATCGGATCTGACGTCGATATCGTGGTCGAGGCGGCGGCGGTGGAAGTGGCCGCCGCCTATTCGGTTCCGGTTCTGGAGAATGAAAAAGATCTGATCGTCAGCAGCATTGGCGCATTTGCGGACGCCGTTTTTCTGGAGGAAGTCAGGAAAACCGCCAAGAAGAACGGATGCACCGTCCACCTGCCGTCGGGTGCGATCGGCGGCCTGGATCTGCTGAAATCCGCGAATGCTTCAGGCGGATTGGAGAAGGTGATGATCACTACAAGAAAATCACCGGCATCTCTCGGGCTTGAGGGCATCAGCGAAGAAAAGCTGCTTTTTGAGGGCCCTGCGGGCGAGGCGATCAAGAAGTTCCCGAAAAACGTCAATGTCGCCCTTGCCCTGTCGCTCGCCGGCATCGGAACAGAAATGGCGAAGGTCAGAGTGATCGCGGATCCGTCCGTGAATCGGAACACCCATACGGTCGAGGCGGAGGGGAGTTTCGGAAGCATGGCGGCGACAATCGAAAACCTGCCCATGCCGGGCAATCCGAAAACAAGTTATCTGGCGGCTCTCAGCGTCCTGGCTGCATTGAAAAACCAAGGGAGTCCGGTGGTTATCGGATAAGGGGGGATAGGATGATCCGGGATGACTGGTTCACAGTTCAACAAATTGATTCCGATACATACGCCATCAGCGAATACGGCCATTGGGAAAAAGTACATTCGTTTTTACTGATCGGTCTGGACAGGGCGATACTGATCGACACCGGACTCGGAATCGGCAATATCAGGAAGATCACCGACCGGCTGACCGATCTGCAGGTTGAAGTGCTGACGACACATGTCCATGCGGACCATATCGGCAGTCACGGGCAGTTTGATACGTTCTATGTCCACGAAAAGGAGCTGGACTGGATTGTCAACGGCATCAAAGGGCGGACTGACGAGCAGATCAGGAAAGAGATGACTCGTGACATCACCATTCCGACGCCGCACGGCTTCGATCCGGAAACCTACCGTCCGTTCCGGGGAGTTCCCGCAGGTACTCTGAAAGAGGGGGATGTCTTCAACCTCGGTAACAGGGTGCTGAGAATCTACCACACGCCGGGACATTCGCCGGGACACATCACCATCCACGATGAAACGAAGGGCTATCTGTTCACGGGGGATCTGCTGTACGATGAGACGCCGATTTACGCGTTTTATCCGACCACGAATCCGGAAGACCTGGTCCGTTCACTGGAACGCATTGCGGATATTCCGGGGGTAAGCAGGGTCTTCGGATCGCATAACACAGTGGGGCTGGACGCGCAGATTCTTACAGAGGTTAAGGAAGCTGTCAGGGATCTGCGGAATCGGGAACTAATAAGGTTTGGCACGGGTATCCATCGGTTCGCAAGCTTCAGCGTGCAATTCTGATACTGGAGAACACAAAACAACCCGCTCCGGACCCGGAGCGGGTTGTCTGATTAAACCTGGATAAGTCCCATCAATACGGCGATGAACAGAAGCACGAGGGCCAGTCCCCACAACCAGAAAAGGGAGTAGCGCAGGTGCTTGCCCATCTCGAGCCCGGAAAGCCCAAGCGCGAGCCAGACGGCAGGTGCAAGCGGGCTGACGAACGTACCAACGATGTTCCCGATGATCATCGCGTAGGCAGTGGACAGCGAAGGTACGCCGTACGTCGCTGCGATCTGCTCGGCTACAGGGAATAGGCCGAAGTAGTAGGCGTCCGTGCTGAGGAGCAGGTCGAACGGAACGCCGAGAATCCCGATGATGATATGAAGATAAGGCGCGACAGAGGCCGGCAGGATATTGACTGCGTCAGTCGCGATGGCAGTCAGCATGCCTGTCCCGTTCAGGATGCCGAGGAACAGTCCGGCCGCCAGGATAATGGAGGCCATTGTGAGCGCGCTTGGTGCATGTGCGCGGATCCGGTCCATCTGGTCTTTCGTGCTCGGATAGTTGATCGGCAGGGCGATGGCAACCCCGATCATGAAGGCCAGGCCTGCCGGGATGATACCCGACATGAGCAGGGCAATGATGGTGATGGCCAGGATCGCATTGACCCAGAGCAGTTTCGGCCGTGCAAGGGAGTTGTCCGCTTCTGCTGTCTCCGGCCCGCTCTGAAAGGCATCATCAGCGGTCAGATCAATTGTGGCTGCCACTTCGAGAGAACCATACTTTTTGATGATCCTTCGCTGTTCCCTCATTCCAAGAAGGACGGCGAGAATCAACATCAGAACGAGTCCGATTCCCTGAATCGGGATAAGCGGTCTCCAAAGCTCCGTGACATCCATGCCGAGGACGGAAGCCGTACGGCCAAGAGGGCCTCCCCACGGAAGCATATTCATGATTGCGGCCGAACCTCCGACCAGCAAAAGCAGCAGATATGGGTTCATCTTCAGCCGCTTATAGAGCGGGAGAAGGGCGGGGATCGTGATCAGGAATGTAGAAGCCCCCGAGCCGTCCAGCTGGGCGATTGCGGCAATCAGGACCGTGGCGATGCTGACGAGGATGACATTTCCCCTCGACCAGGTGACCATCTTGCTGATGATCGGGTCAAACAACCCGGCATCCTGCATAATGCCGAAGAAGATGATTGCGAAGATGAACATGACAGCGACTGAGATGACTGTGGCGATCCCGTCATCGAAGAAAGTCCCCAGTTCGGAGAAGGTGAACCCCGCGATCAAAGCACCGATAATCGGCGGAATGACCATCGCAACAATCGGAGTGACCTTCCCGCTGATCAGCAGGGCGACGATTACCAGTATGGTTAGAAATCCAATGACACTTAGGCTCATTTATAAATCCCCTTCCGATTCCAAGAATGAATACGCTTGCAAGAGAGTGAAACTTTCCGCGTTTCGCATTGTAGTGAAAATATCACATGGAAGGGAAGGGGATAAAGATTACTCTGATAAATCAAATATTCCTCATTAGAACAAATAAAGTTCATAAGTTTCACAGTGGGGTGTATCGGCGTTCCGGCCGTCCGACCGTTCCGTAGATCAGATGCGTCCGGATCTTGCCGGCGGAGACCAGGTACTCCAGGTATCGCCGCGCAGTCGAGCGGCTCGTCCCGATCTCTTTGCTGAGTTCGGCTGCTGTGATGCCGTCTGTCCGGGACTCTTCGAAAAATCCGAGAATCTCGCCGAGTGTGATCGGGTCAATGCCCTTGGGCAGTTCATCCCCGCCTGACGCGGCAGCCGAGGGAAGGCTCTGGAAACCTGTGAGCCGGTCGATTTCCTGTTGGCTATACGCTGCCATACTGTCGGTCTGCTCGCGGAACGCCCGGTATTTTTCCAGTGTTTTGGCGAACCGGTCCACATCAAACGGCTTGATAATAATGTCAAAGATGCCGCCCCGCAACAAGCCGCGGACCGTCTCGGCTTCGTTGGCCGCAGTGACAGCAATCAGGTCCATGTCAGGATACTGATGCCGGATCGTGCGGAACAGCTCCAGTCCCTGCACATCCGGGATATAGAGATCAAGCAGGACCAGATCGGGGAGCGGATCCGGATGGGCCAGGAAATCCAGCGCCTCGCGTCCACTCCGTGCCGTGCCGGCTACCCGGAATCCTGCCACGGCCTCGATGTACTGCCGGTTGATATCGGCCACCCTGAAATCGTCTTCGACGATCAGGACAGAGAAGTCCTTCATGATTCTTCCTCCTCTTCTTTCGGGATGCTGATGATGAAGCAGGCGCCGTCTTCCCCTTCTTCATAAGTGATTTCGCCACCGGCTTCCGCCAGTGACTGCCTGGAGAGGGCGAGGCCGATGCCCCGGCCCTCCCCGTTTTTGGTGGAGAAACCCTGCTCGAACAGGTGGCTGAAGGTGCTAGGAGCGACACCGCCCCCGGTGTCCTCGACCTCAAACAGGACATCATTCCCCAGGTCAGTGAAGTAAACCGAGACGGCACGCTCCCCGTCGGCTTTCCCGCGAACGGCATCAAAGGCGTTTTCAATCACGTTGCCAAGTGCGGTCAGGACGGCATCCTGCTGCTCTTCGGACAATTCATGGGACAGTCTGCTGTCCGGGTTGATAAACAGCTTGACGCCGAGTTCTTCCGCCCGGATCTGCTTGCCCTGCAGGAGGGCCTGAATGAGGGGATCGGACAGGCGGTCTTCCAGGAACTTGAGCTGACTGTGCTTGACATTGTTTTCTTTTTGGATATAGTCGATGGCTTCTTCAGGACGGCCGTTCATCAGCAGGCCGAGAATCACATGCATCTTGTTCGAGTGTTCATGCGTCTGCGCCCGTTGCGTATTTGCATACTGGCGGATTCTGGAAAGCTCTTCCGTGATTTTCTGGATTTCGCTTTTTCTCTGAAAGGTGATGACGGAACCGGCATATGTCCCGCTTCCCGAAAGGGGAGTCTGATTGGCAAGGACCGTCTGGTTGCCGAGCACCATTTCCCTTCCTTGATACTCTCGGCCAAGACCGATATTGGGGGGAAGGAGACGGTCGATGGAACCGCCCTGGACCATCTCGGGACTGCCGTTCAGAATCTGGCTGGCCGCCGTGTTGATGAGTGTGATCCGTCCGTTTGCATCCGTGGCGAGAATGCCTTCATGGGTTGACTGGAGAATGGCCTCCTGCCGAGAATACAGGTCGGAGATTTCTTCGGGTTCCTTGTTGCCGAGAAGCCGCTTGATGTAGTTGGAGATGGCAACGGCACCGATGATCCCGATCAGCAAAATGAGCCCCAGCGTCAGCCATAGGGAGCGGGCCCTCTGTTCGATCAGGGTCTGCACACTGTCGTTCAGGATGCCGACCGATACAACGCCGACAATCTCTCCCTCATGATAGACCGGAACCTTTCCCCGGATCGACAGCCCGAGAGTGCCTCTTTTTTTTGAAATATAGGATTCCCCGAATCGGAGTGCGCGCTCATTGTCGCCCCCGACCATTTCTTCTCCAATCTTCTCCGGTTCAGGATGGGAATAGCGGATTCCATCCAGGTTGCCGACAACGATGAACTCCGCTTCTGTTTTTTCCAGAATGGGGGTGACGATGTCCTGTATGACGGAAGCGGGGTCTTCCAGGGAAAAGGCGTCCTGCAGTTCGGGAATCTCTGCGACGCTGTGTGCGATGCTGATCGCCCGCTTGCCGGCCTGATCTTCGACCGTATCCGAGATGAGATCATACAGGAGAGAAGCGAACAGAAGGGAGACCGCCGCAATGAGCAGGCTGATGAGTAAGATCATTTTCCCTCTCAAGCTGAACCGTCCGGAGAGAATGTTCCTTTTTTCCAAGACCGGCGGCCTCCTTTCCTCTTCCATGTCAGGAAGAACTGTCATTTAATTATAGCTGAACGTCTTAAGGGGACAAGGAAGGGGAGGAATCCTGTGAGAGAAGAAATCGGAACGGCCGTCCGGCTCCGGAAGGAAGGGCGGCTGAAGGAATCGAATGAACGGTTTGTGGAACTGGCGAAGAAACACCCCGATGACCCGGAGATCCAATACCAGGCAGCGTGGAGTTTTGATGCGCTTGGAGAAGAGGCTTCGGCCGTGCCGCATTATGAAGAGGCCATTCGGATGGGCCTGTCGGGAAAAGACCGGGAAGGCGCCTTTCTTGGACTAGGCAGCACGTACAGGGCGCTCGGTGAATACGAAAAATCGGATAAAACCTTTACCTGGGGAAGGGAAGAATTCCCGGAAAGCCGCGCCCTTCAGGTGTTCCATGCCATGGTACTTCACAATCTCGGCCGGCACGCAGAAGCGATGGAGCTTTTGCTGAACAACCTTGCGGATACCACATCGGACCCGAGAATAAGGGATTACGGGAAGGCAATCCGTTTTTACGCGGACAAGCTGGACCGCACCTGGAGATGAATAAAAAATCCGCCCGGGCCTGCCGGGCGGAAGGATTCAGTGTGTTTTCCTCACGATAAAGCTCAGATGACGCCCCGCCTTCTTGTCCTCACGGTACGAGAAGCCGTCGGGGCTTTTGAACGTGCAGGTGCGGTCGAGGACAATCCGGTCGGCCGGAATGCCTGCCTGCAGGAGCTGGGCTTCGACCGTCTTCTGGTTATCGATATGCCATTTGCCGGTTGCTTCGTTGTATTCAACGAAATCATCGGCATAGCCGAGTGCCTTGAACTTCTCATACACATCCCGGTCTACTTCGAATTTTTCCTGGCTGAGTGCGGCACCGAGCTGAACACGGAAGGCTTCGGGAGCGCAGTTTTCCGCGTCCTGGAGGTGTCTGAACAGCTTTGGCGTGATTTCCTTCACGGTGCCCTGCCAGCCGGAGTGGATCACCCCGATCAGTCCCGATTGTTCATGGGAAAATATGACCGGCACACAGTCCGCCGTGAAGCTTCCGATCAGCACACCCGGCTCAAAAGTGTAGAGGGCATCGGTGTCCGGAATTGCGGTATCGGCACTGTCCGCCCCGCGTCCGAAGTCGTCAGCGGTCACTTTATGAAATCTGTCGCTGTGCGTCTGGTGGGCAAGAACAAACCGGGAAAGCGGCACGCCGGCCCAATCTGTAAGGACCCTGCGGTTTTCCATGACTCTTTCAGGGTTTTCACACGAATGGAGCGCCATATTGTTGTCTTCCGGCCGGGCCGTATCTTTCATCGTCATGCCGGCAAGAACATGATCGTTCATATAGATTTTGGGTTTCATTTTTATCACCTGCCTTCATCTTAACGAAAGGGGAGAGACAGATACAAGGGGATATGGGGATATGGGTTAACTAAAATAAATAATAGGTTGACTAAGGGGCGTTTCTCTATCTATGATATTTGTGTTAACAAATTATATCTGGTGGTTAACCTAATTGAGGGGGAAATGAATGATGCAAGCAACCGCACCAACAAGATCCCATGCACGATGGCATCCGCTAGATCTCGTGCATTGCGCGCTGTTCGCAACACTGATGATGATCGGGGCCAACATTACATCGTTTGTGCCGTTTTTGGTCGTCGGGGGCGTGCCGATTACACTTCAGACGTTTTTTGCCATCCTGGCAGGGCTCATCCTGGGCAGCCGGAAAGGGGCGATCGCCTGCACGGTGTATATGCTGATCGGTCTCGCGGGTGCGCCGGTTTTTGCCCGGTTCGGCGGAGGAGCCTCATCGCTCGTGTCGCCGACATTCGGCTTTATCGTCTCGTTTATCCTGATCGCCTACGTGGCGGGACGGATTGTTGAGCACAGGGGGACGCTCAAGTCATTTGTGACTGCAGCTCTGGTTGCGACAGTCATCAACTACCTGTTCGGGACAAACTGGATGTACGCGGCATACAGCCTGTGGTTCAGCGCACCGGAAGGCTTCTCCTACTGGATGGCGTGGGCGTGGATGATGCCGCCGCTGCCGAAGGATATTGTGCTTGCGGTACTGGCCGGGTTCTTTGCTTTCCGGATGCAGAAAGTGCTGAAGATCATTCCTATCAAAACCAATGAGGGGGAAATGCGATGAACTGGCAGACGCTTGCTGAAGAAGTAATCGGGGGAAAGGTTCTGACGGATGAGGAAGCCATGGCGATCCTGGAGACGGATGATGACGATCTTCTGCCGCTCCTGCACGGAGCGTTTACGATCCGGAAGCATTACTACGGGAAAAAAGTGAAACTGAACATGATCATCAATGCAAAAAGCGGCTACTGCCCGGAAAACTGCGGCTATTGTGCACAATCCAGGGACTCCACCGCGCCGATCGAGAAGTATCCGTTCATCACGAAGGAGCAGATTCTGGAAGGCGCACGAAGGGCCTATGAAAATAAGGCCGGCACGTACTGCATCGTGGCGAGCGGCCGGGGCCCGACGACGAAAGACGTCCGTGTGGTCAGCGAGGCAGTCGAAGAAATCAAGGAGAAGTACGGCCTGACGGTATGCGCCTGCCTCGGTATCCTGAAAGAGGAGCAGGCAGCCAAGCTCAAGGAAGCCGGTGTCGACCGGTACAACCATAACCTCAACACCTCCGAGCGCCATCATGATTTCATCACGACCTCACATACATATGAAGACCGGGTGGGCACGGTCGAGATGGCGAAGCGCAACGGCATGTCACCGTGTTCAGGGGCCATCGTCGGCATGAAGGAGACAAAGGAGGATGTCATCGATATCGCACGGTCGCTGCGCGCACTGGATGCCGATTCGATTCCGGTCAACTTCCTCCATGCCATTGACGGGACGAAACTGGAAGGCACGGACGAGCTGAATCCGCGCTACTGCCTGAAGGTGCTAGCCCTCTTCCGCTACATCAATCCGACCAAGGAGATCCGCATCTCCGGGGGCCGCGAAGTCAATCTGCGCTCCCTCCAGCCGCTCGGCCTGTACGCGGCCAACAGCATCTTCGTCGGCGACTATCTGACGACTGAAGGCCAGGAAGAAAACAGTGACTTCAAGATGCTCCAAGATCTCGGCTTTGAGATTGAAATGCCGAAAATGGCGGAGCCGGTCTGAAAATATTAAGAAGAGACATCCGGGACGCTTAATCCCGGATGTCTCTTGTATTTGGCGGTTCTGATCCGATGGATGGCCCATAAAGAAAATCGGCAAGGGCGCGACCCCTTGCCGATCGAGAATGTTCTCATAATGCTGTCTTGATTCCGAAGCCGACGAGCAGGGCTCCCGCCGCCTTCATGAATCCGTTCTGGAAGCGGGCATTGTTCAGCCAGCGCTTGGCATGGTCCATGATGAAGACGAGGGTAAAGAACCAGCCGACCGCGAGGCCCGTCAGGATTAGTCCAAGGATGACCAGCTGCTCCGGTACGTTGCCGTCCAGGTTGATGAACTGTGGCATAATCGTTACATAAGCGATCACAGTTTTCGGATTAAAGATGTTGCTGAACAGTCCCTGCCTGAATGATTCCTTGTGATAGGATTTCGCCCCTGAGGAAGTGTCCGCTTCGAGTTCTTCTACAGAAAGAAGGTTTTTCGTGAACAGGCTCTTGATGCCGAGGTAAATCAGATAAGCGGCTCCGAGATACTTGATGATGGTGAAGAGCACGACCGATTTCGCAATGACGACGGCGAGTCCGAGTACAGCGATGAGCGTCCAGAAAAGGAGGCCCGTCGCCATGCCCAGCGTCGAATACCGGCCGGCTTTCGTCCCATGGCTCAGGGTGTTGCGGACAAGCAGAATCGTGTCCGCACCCGGCATAATGACAATCATCGCCGCTATTGTAATGTATCCCAGGAGTCCGTCCATCTGAAAACCTTCCTTCCGTAACGCGTCGTTTTGTATAATTATAACTGGGTTTTTACGGAATCTGTATATGAAAGTGTTTTCAGACAATATATTGCGTATTATCCGCGCATGTTTTTTGTTTTGTATACATCGAATTGCATAATGTATACATTTTCAACTGGGAAGAATCCGGAGATAGGAGAGAGTTCATGGAACCTTCAAATCATCAGGCAAATCCGCCGCAGGAATTCAAAGATCGGATGGTTGCGGTCTTTGGAGTGGCGGGTAAGACCTATCTGGAAGGGCTTGGGGAAACGGTTGCCCGTTACACGCGGGATTGGGGGCTGTCGGTGAAAGGTCCCGCTCCCAATCTGTCCTATAATTATGTGCTTTTCGTGACATGTGCGGACGGGACGGAAGCCGTGATGAAAATAAGTGTGCCGACGGAGGACAGCCGGAATGAAATCCTGGCAGTGTCTGAATATGGAGGGGGCGGATGCGCCCGGCTTCTCCGTGCCGTGCCCGAAGATGGGGTGCAGCTGATCGAGCACCTGTCACCGGGCACCATGCTCCGGGCTTTCCGGGATGAAAAGGAAGCGACGGAGAGCTTCTGTAACGTTTGGACAAGGATCCGCAGGCCGCTTCCGTATGGTGCGGAAATCCGCCCGGTCGGAAGGATGGGGAAGGAAGCTTGCGCCAAATACCGGGCCATGCATCCGGATGGCGGCCCGATTCCAGAGTCTCATGTCACGCTTGCAGAAGATTGCTTTAGCTGGTTCGAGCATCATGGCACGACAGAACTGCTTCACGGCGACCTTCATCATCAGAATATCCTGCTGGATGAAAAGCGCGGCTGGATGGCGATCGACCCGCATGGCTATGCGGGGGACCCCGCCTGTGATCTTGCGCCTTATCTCTATAACGAGCTGGAAGGCAAACCACTTGAAGAAACGCTTGATCTGCGCACTTCGGTCATGCTCTCGCGGCTCCCGGTCGGCAGGGAGCGGCTGTTCCGGGCCTGCATCGCGATGACCATCATGTCCGCCTGTTGGAATGCCGAGGAGGGGAACCTCCAAGGAATCCGTCTGCAGAACCGGATCACGGAATGGTATGCGCGGCAGCTTTCCGGGGTTCTGAGTGATGGGGTTTCGTAGTATAGGGATGAGTATCGTAGTATGCACTTCATTTTCGTACTACCAGGCACGGTTTCGTACTTAATTTTCCCTTATCGCACTATAGATTCGGATTTCGTACTATCGGCTGCGAATTTGTACTATTGCCGAATACGCATTCCAATGGATTCGGACTGAGGGCCCCATTCTATGGAAATTTTAACCGCCTTCTCATCATCTTCTCAGAAAACCCGGGTACGCTTAGAGCAGACCTTGAGAAAAGGAGAGGATCATGGTGGGAAACAAAGTAATCACCATTGCACTCAGCACAATGCTTATTGCCGGAGCGGGAATCGGGACGGCAAGTATGTTCCAGACAGACGAGGCGGAAGCAGCAAAAGCCGTCACTGCAGGTAGTGCAATCAGCCAATATCCCGAAGTCCCCAAAACTGAATCCATTATCGATATGGATGGTTTGACACCTAAGGTGGTGGAGGACAACTACGGCAAGCGTATTATTCTGTATAAGGACGCAAACAGCCGGCCACAATACAAGACCATCTTCATCAAGCGGACTGACATGCTGAAGGTGATCGACTTGGACAGCGGTCAGCTATACTTTGGTTCCATCCACTGATCCAACTTTGCGGCTCCCGGTTACCGGGGGCTTTTTTGGTAGTTCTACATTGTTAATGGAGATTCTGTCGGGAATCTGCCGGCAGAACGGGATAATGGACTAGGCGCCACAGTTTGTGGAAATCTGACGGATGAGGTTTTTCGGGATAGAGACGGGATGCGTAGTATGTGTTGCATTTTCGTACTATCGGCTGGGGCGTACTTACCTCTCTATTTTCGGATCACCGTATTAGATTTGATTACGGCACTCTATCTTGAGATGCACGTTCGGAAACATGGTAAAGGCGGCCTGAAAAAGTGGCCGCCTTCATCAATTGAGTTATTTCACTTCACTTTTTCCTGCGTCATGCGGAACCAGGAACATGATCGACAGCAATGCGAGCACTCCGAAGATGACGTTGGTGATAATTCCTGCGGTTGCTGCAACATCCAGCCCAACGTTGGCTGCAATCGAGGCATAGACAGTTCCGGAAATCGCGACCCCGAAAGCAGCGCCGAGGGAACTCGCCATTTTATAAATTCCCGATGCAGCCCCGATTTTTTCATCCGGAGCATTTGAAACTGCGGTGTCTGTAGATGGCGTCGCATAAATCCCCAATCCCAAACCGAATAAGGCAAATCCGATAATGACGACGATGGTGTATCCGAGATCCGGCAAGAAGGTCAGGCCCATCAGCCCTACCCCGATCACCGTCAAAATGTTACCCCAGAGCATCGGTTTCTTTGCACCAACCCGTTGAAGAATCTTTTCTCCTACACGGATCATGGAAAGGACGGCAATCAGATAGCCGATGGAAAGCAGCCCCGACTGAAACGACGTATACCCTCTTCCTTCCTGTACATACGTGTTTGCCACAACAAGTGTTCCGGCAATGGCATTGAGAAGGAAGTTTGAAATGGTTGCACCCGTATAGGGCCCGTTTTTAAATAACTTGAAATCGATGAGTGCATTCGGTTTCCCGTTTTCAATCTTGATAAAGACAATGGTACCAATGACTGCAACGACAATCAGGGAGATCGTCAGCCAGTTGCCCCAGCCCATGTCGGCGCCTTGTGTGATGAAAATGTTCAGGGCCAGCATGGCGATGATGAAAACGATCAGACCGCCAACGTCAAATTTGGAATGTCCGGTCTGCTTTGCCTTGCTCTCAGGCGTATCTTTGATCAGCCACAAAGCCAGAACGGCAAAAATGATGGATAAGATAAAAATCCACTTCCACCCCATATAAGTGGCCACCGCTCCGCCAAACAGCGAACAAAGGCCGGAGCCTCCCCAAGAACCGATTGACCAGTAGCTGAGTGCCCGTTGCCGGTCTGCCCCTTCAAAGTAGTCTTTGATCAGGGCAATCGTTGACGGCATGATACAGGCGGCCGATACGCCTTGAATGACCCGGCCGAGAATGAGTAAGAATGATCCGTTTGCCAACACTAAACAAAGTGAACCGATGATGCTTAAGATCAGGCCGACATTCGTGATTTTCTTTCGGCCGATTTTATCGGCAAGACCGCCCGCAGCAACAATGAAGATCCCTGAGAAAAGGGCGGTCAGGCTGATTGCGATATTTACCGTTCCCGCCGATACGCCCAGGTCCTCTTGGATTGCCGGAACGATGTTGACCATGGCTTGGGCAAAAAGCCAAAAGGTCAGTACCCCAAATACGATCCCGATGATTAATTTGTTTGTCCCTTTATAGGCCGTTTCCACTATTCTCACTTCCTTCGTTTTGTCCTCTATTCAGTCTTTGCCGAACCGGCTGACCTATACGCAAGTAACCCATTCATGGTGTGCTGGCGAAAAAAGATATTGATGGGTAAAGGGCTGCCGGCGGTTTTGTCGAACAGTAAATAAAGGACTGGACATAAATGGGGGAGAATTGATGAAAACTGCATCTGGAAAAGAAGGGACGATGGTATACGGGCTTGATCAAGCCGCAGAGAAAGAGGGGTTCTCCGGTGCTGCAGGAGCGGACATGGGAGACGGCGAAGTCCGGGCATTCGCATGGGGACTTGCAGACCGCTCCGCTGAGCGGGAGAACCGTCCGGATACAAAATTCGGCATTGCCTCGGGCTGCAAGATATTTACGGCAGTTGCCATCCTCCAACTCGTGGAGGAAGAAAAGCTTTCTCTGGAATCAACACTTGGAGAATGCCTGGAAGAAACATTCCCGAATTTTGATCGGAACATCACCGTCCATCATCTGCTCACACATACATCAGGCGTGCCGGATTACTTTGACGAGGCTGTCATGGACGATTTTGAGGAGCTGTGGAAGGGTGTTCCAATGTACATGATCCGCAGCCTGAAGGATTTTCTGCCTCTTTTCAGCGACCGCGGGATGATGTTCGCGCCGGGTGAACGGTTCCACTACAACAATGCGGGCTACATCCTGCTCGGCCTGATCGTCGAGCAGGCTTCGGGCATGCGCTTTACCGACTACGTGGAAAAGCATGTTTTCCGTCCTGCCGGCATGATGGATTCCGGCTACTGGCCGCTAGACCGCCTGCCGGCAAACACAGCCACCGGCTATATCGATGAAGAAGACGGCACGTGGCGGACGAATGTCTATTCGCTTCCGGTGCAGGGAGGTTCCGACGGCGGGGCGTTCACGACTGTGCCGGATATGCACAAGTTCTGGGACGCACTTCTCGGCAGGCGCATGATCGGGGAAGAACTTACCACCCGCCTGCTCACCCGGCATGCGGCGGATGAGGACGGCGATGGATATGGATACGGGGTGTGGATCGACATGGAAGAGGAAAGGACAGAGCGCATCCATGTCATGGGCTATGACCCGGGCGTCAGTTTCCATTCCGCCATTTATCCTGCGTCAGGAGCGGTATTCACGGCGGCCTCGAACAAGTCGGAAGGCGCGTACCCAATGATGGAAGCATTCGAAGAATATCTTCATTCAACGGAGGGGAACTGATGAACAGAATTAACCTGCTGACGCTCGGCGTTGCTGACATGACCGCCTCACTCCGCTTTTACCGTGACGGCCTCGGTTTTGAGACCTCTGTCACGGAAGACAATCCGGACGTTGTGTTCTTCAAGAACGGCGGCACCCGCCTGGCGCTTTATCCGCTGGAGGAACTGGCCAAGGATATCGATGCGGCCGATCCTCCCCAAAGAGGCGGCTTTTCCGGCATCACGATCGCTTTCAATGCCAAGTCGCAAGAGGAAGTGGAGGCCGTCATGGATCAGGCCCGCAAGGCCGGAGGGACAGTTCTGAAGGAGCCGGAGCGTGTCTTTTGGGGCGGCTACTCCGGCTATTTCTCGGATCCGGACGGCTATGTATGGGAAGTCGCTTACGGGCCGGACTGGCAGTTTGACGGGCAGGACATGCTCATTATTGATTGAGGGGGAGACACGATGAGTATCGGTCAAGAATATCTCAGGGCTGTCCGCGGACGGTTCGATCAACTGAAAGACCTAGGTGACCGGGCAGTCGCTCAGTTGAACGACCAAGAAATCCATCATGTCCCCGGACCGGAATCCAACAGCATAGCGGTGATTGTCCGCCATCTGTCGGGGAACATGATCTCCAGGTGGACCGACTTTCTCACGACCGACGGTGAAAAGCCCGACCGCAACCGGGACGGGGAATTCGAAATTGTCTCAGTCACAAAGGCGGAGCTGCGGGAGATTTCCGAAGCAGGGTGGAAGACCCTGTTCGGGGCGCTGGATAGTCTTGATGAAGACGATCTGCTTAAAGAGATCTTTATCCGCGGGGAACGCCATACCGTGATTGATGCGATGGAGCGGCACTTAAGCCATGTCGCTTCCCATATCGGCCAGATTGTCTACATTGCCAAGATGCTGACGGGCGAGAACTGGGAAACCCTCAGCATTCCGAAAGGCCAATCAGAGACATACCGGACAAAGCCTCCGGGGCAGTAACGTGCGATATAATAAACTCACCCGCATTGCGGGTGAGTTCTTTTTTGGAGGCATTCGGATGAACGAACATGAAACAGACCGGCTGCTCGGCATCCGGACGGCGGGCGTCCAGGACTGGGGCATCCGCTCCATCCATGACAACCGGTACGAAGCGACCCCTTACGAGGGGCTGGATGCTCTGCTGGATGAATACCGGCCCGGCAGAACAAGTTCAATCGTGGACTTCGGATGCGGCAAGGGGCGGACGGCCTTTTACATCAACCACAGGACCGGGGCAGCGGTAACCGGAGTGGAAATGGACGGCCAGCTTTATCTGGATTCACTGGAAAACCGGGATTTGTATATGATAAAGAAAAAGAACCGGTTAAAGGGGTCCATTACATTCATCCGGTGCCGGGCCGAAGATTACCAGGTGAAGCCTCTTGATGATGTCTTTTATTTCTTTAATCCGTTTTCCGTAAGCCTGTTCGCCAAAGTTTTATCGAACATTCTGAAGTCGGTGGAAGAAAGCCCGCGGACCGTCGATTTGATTCTTTACTACCCGACTCTTGATTACCTCAGCCAACTCGAGAACCATTCCCCATTTCTTCATCTGAAAGATGTCCCTGTACCGGGGCTTGCAGAGAAAAATCCAAATGAGCGATTCTCGCTTTGGCGATTCGAAAGTTCCACGTGAAACAGAAAAGCGTCCATGTCGAAAAGTGTTGGACGGTTCTGATATAGTTGGGCTGTATGAAAGTCTTGCAAACCCACCACCAGGAAAAGAGGTGAATACATAAATGAAAAATGAGAAAGTCAATGCCTTCAAACAAGTGATGGGGAACTATCCGACCGGCGTAACAGTCATCACAACGACGGCTCCGGACGGTACACCAGTCGGCATGACGGTCAACTCGTTCGCGTCCGTATCACTCGACCCGATGCTGATTCTATGGTCGATTGATAAACGGGTCTCCACTTATGATACATTCACAAATGCCAAGCAGTTCGCAGTCCATATCCTGGCGGCGGATCAGGCGGAAATGTGTGCCCTGTTCGCAAGCCATGGACTCGACCGGTTTAAAAACTGTGATTGGGAGATGTCAGCGGAAGGACTTCCGATCATCAAAGGAGCAGCCGGCGTTCTTCACTGCAGCATGCATACAACAGTCGGAGGAGGCGACCACCGCATCCTGATCGGCGAGGTACAGCAGATCGATCATCACGGAAAAGAACCGCTTCTCTATCATCGGCGTAAATTTGATGCTATCCCCGAGTCGTTCTACGAATAAAGGTCAGCAGCACCCATCACTGACCCGGCTCCTTGGAACGCCCAACGATCGGGCATTCCGGGGAGCCTTTAGTATGTATAAAGCACTAAATTAATATTTGTCACTCATAACAATATGGGCGTGATAGGCGGCGTTAACTGTTTTCGTTATAATGGGAACAATGAAAAACGACGGAGGAAGGTGACATAGTGGAAAAAATAACAGAAAAAGAACTGCTTGATGTGTTGGGAGAACTGTTCTCCGATGAAATTTCGATCGGTGTCACCGATACTGAACAATATATTTATTACCGTCCGAGCAAACGGGTCGATCTGAAAATCCGGCCGGGCGACCCGGTGAAGGAAGGCACGATTGCCCACAAGGCGCTTTCTTCCGGACAGAAGGAATCCGAGTTCATCGACCGGCAGGTATTCGGCGTTCCGTACCACGGCATGGCAGTCCCGTTCCATAAAGACGGGGAACTGCAGGGAACGGTCCTCGCTGTTTATCCTACCTACACGGAAGGAAAGTCGGTCGTGACGGTCAGGACCGAAGATGGCTGGAAGCCTGTCCCGTTTGGAGACGTCAAATACTTTGAGGTAAAAGACCGCAAGACGCAAGTTGTCACCGAAGGTCTGACTGGGACCCATAAAAACACGCTCCAGGAGTTTGAATATGTCCTGCCAAGGGATATGTTCGTCCGCTGCCACCGTTCGTTTATTGTGAACGTCCACCATATCAGAGAAATCTATCCGGATTCCCACTCGACATTCCTGCTGGAGATGGACAATGGAGACCGGGTGCCGGTCAGTCAATCCTATTCCAGTTATTTCAGGAAGATTCTAGGATACTAAAATTGTGCGCTTTTAGCCACATTTTTCTGTAGGTAACACACGAAACCGGCTTTTCTGACCAAAAACCTCTTCCATGAAAGCGTTTTAGGGAATAATGAAAATAAGTAAATTTATACTTGCTCCTAATTCCAACTAAAACTTTTCAGAAGAGGTTGATTATACGATGACTAATATCCAACTTGATCGCATTGAAAATGAAGCATTGCGCAATCGTGTTGTGACACCTGAGGAGGCAGCATCCTGGATCGGGGACGGCATGACGCTCGGCCTCAGCGGCTTTACCCGTGCCGGCGACGTGAAAGCGGTTCCGTTCGCCCTCGTCGACCGTGCGAAAGAAAATGGCTTCAAAGTGAACGTATTCACAGGGGCATCCCTCGGGTCGGATGTCGACACGCTGTTTGCCGAGGCGGGCATCGTCAACAAGCGACTTCCGTTCCAGGCAGATCCGACGATGCGCAAGAGCATCAATGCCGGCGATATGTTCTTCGTTGACCAGCATCTTTCCCATACAGCCGAGCTTGTGCGCTCCGGCGCCATGGGCCCGATCGACTTCGCCATTGTCGAAGCGATTGCGGTCAAGGAAGACGGCACGATCATCCCGACGACATCTGTCGGCAACTCGTCTCTCTTTGCCACCCACGCGAAAAATATCATTGTAGAGATCAATATGGCGCAGACACCGCTTCTGGAAGGCATCCATGACATCTATGAGCCGGGCAAGCAGGGTGAGCGCGGCCCGATTCCGATTCTGAAAGCGGATGACCGCATCGGCGCACCGGGTATCAAAGTGGACCCGGAACTGATCCGCGGAATAGTATTCACTGACCAGGCGGACTCTCCGTCCACGATCGTCCAGCCGGATGAGGAAACAAAAATCATGGCGGAGCATCTGCTCAGCTTCCTCCGCAAGGAAATCGAGCTTGGCCGCCTTGATGAAACGCTTGCACCGCTCCAGTCGGGAATCGGCAGCGTGGCGAATGCGGTCCTCCACGGCATGATCGACTCCGAGTTCAAGAATCTTGAAGTCTATTCGGAAGTGCTCCAGGACGCGGTATTTGACCTGATGGATGCAGGCAAGGTCGACTTTGCTTCGTGCTGCTCGATCACGCTTTCCGATGAGAAAATGAAGCAGGTCTTCGGCAACTTCGAAAAGTACCGTGACAAGCTGATCATGCGCCCTCAGGAAATGTCGAACCATCCTGAACTGATCCGCCGCCTCGGCCTCATCTCGATCAATACGGCTCTTGAGTTCGACATCTACGGAAACGTCAACTCCACACACGTATCCGGCACGAAGATGATGAACGGCATCGGCGGATCGGGCGACTTTGCCCGCAACGCGCGCCTTGCCATCTTCGTCACAAAATCGGTTGCCAAAGGCGGCAACATCTCGAGCATCGTGCCGTTCGTCTCGCACGTCGACCACACCGAGCATGATGTGGACATCGTCGTCACGGAACAGGGTTATGCGGACCTCCGCGGCCTTGCACCGCGCGAACGCGTGCCGCTCATCATCGAAAATTGCGTACACCCGGATTACAAAAAGCAGCTTTGGGCGTACTATCAGGAAGCACTCGAGCGTGGTGGCCAGACGCCTCACGTTCTCGAAAAGGCTTTCTCCTGGCATCAGCATCTTGCCGAGCATGGCACGATGAAGATGGACAAGGAAGTCGTCGAAGCAAAATAAATTCTATGCACCCCTGCCCGTTTGCGGCAGGGGTTTTCTTGTCCGGATGTGTCATGACAGGTGATGGGCTTCCCTGATATGATGATAGGAAATACGGTTCACGGAAGGGGTATGGATATGAGAGCTTTGCTGAATGTGGATTACACGATCGACTTTGTCGCGGATGACGGAAAGCTGACCTGCGGGAAACCCGGACAGGCGATCGAGGGGGAAATCGTACGCCTGACACGGGAATTTCTTGAGCGGGGGGATTACGTCGTCTTTGCCATCGACCGGCATGAAGAGGGCGATACATGCCACCCGGAAAGCAAATTGTTCCCGCCGCACAACATAGCCGGCAGCGAAGGCCGGGATCTGTATGGCGAACTGCAGGAGGTATTCGAGGCCCATCATGATGATGTGAATGTCCATTACATGGACAAGACCCGCTACAGTGCATTTGCGGGCACGGACCTGGAGATCAAACTCCGCGAACGAGGCATCCATGAGCTGCACATCGTCGGCGTCTGCACGGACATCTGCGTACTCCATACTGCAGTGGATGCCTATAACAAAGGCTTTTCCATCACCATCCACAAAGACGCGGTGGCAAGTTTTAACCCGGCAGGACACGAATGGGCGCTGGCGCATTTCACGAACACGCTCGGAGCAAAGGTCGTCTGAGCACTTCTTTCTGCGGACAGGTGATCATTCAGAAACTGCAGCATTTCCTTCGGAGCACGGATTTTTCCGTTACCTATTGTCAGAGCCGGGTATCCGGCTCTTTTTTGATGCATTTAAAAACACCGGCAGGAATCTCCTGTCCGGTGTGCTGCTCACTGTGTCTCGCCGTCCGAAGGGACTTCACTCATAAGCGCAAGGTGGTTGCCTTCCGTATCTGCGAAAAATGCCATCCATGTCTCCGTTCCTCCCATTTTGGCGACCATGTGAGGCTCGCCCATGAACGGGACACCGGCCTCCTGCAGTTCCTTTGCGCGGGTGTGGATGTCATCCGTATTCAGATAGATGACCGATCCGTTTGATGCGAAGGCTTCGTGCTCCGGCACCGTCAGCATGAGGCGGACGCCTCCGCAGTCAAAGAACGCCATGTTGTCCGTCTTGAACCAAAGCGGCAGACCCAGCTTTTCCGAATAAAAGACAGCAGCCCTTTCGATATCCTCCGCCGGCAGGCCGATCTGTCCGATTGTCGTTATCCCCATTTCCCCATCCCCTTTCCATTGTTATCCCAAAGATACTTTTCAGTGTATCCTTTGTAAAGTACGATTGAGAACGGAAGGCGGGGATTGTGATGAAGAACCATATCTTTGAGGGTGAACTGAGAAACGGCCAGCCCATCCATATGCGCAGGCTTACTCCGGAGCAGTTGCCGGAGGTTCTCTCGCTCCAGGATGAAGTCATCGGAGCGCTTGAGGTGAAGGAGCGCCTTCAGCCGCTGACGGAGGATGAATTCCGATTTATCCTGGACGGCAACGGCGAGATGATCGGGGTGTATGCGGACGGCGAGATGATCGCCTGGCGGGCAATGCTCATCCCGGACAATGATCATGAAGGGCTCGGCCGCGATGTTGGCGTGCCGGAAGACGAGATCGGCAAGGTCATCTATCAGGAGATCTCCGCCGTCTCCCCGAAGTGGCGCGGATTTTCGCTCCAGACGCTCATGGGGAGTGTCCTCATGGACCGCGTGGACGCGAATCGCTACCGCTATGTCTGCTCGACGGTCATGCCGGGGAACATCCCGAGCCTGAAGGATAAGTTCAGGCACGGCCTCGAAGTCCGTGCACTCAAGGAGAAGTACGGCGGCAAGCTCCGGTATGTTTTCTATAAAGACCTGCAGACACCTGAGCGGCAGCGAACTGATGCCCGCGAAATTCCGATGGATGACATCTCCGGCCAGCAGGCGCTGCTCGCGGCTGGCTGGGCAGGAACTGCTTTGGTGGGGGACGGCAATGAGTGGTTTGTCCGGTATGAGCGATGAGGAAATGTCCCGAGTGTATGGGGTCGGGGACTGATGTTACATAAGGGGCCGTAAGTGTTACACAACTGATTAAAAATGTTGAAACGTTGTGCTGATGGTCCATTTGCACGCCCGGTTCATATGATAGTGGAGAAGTGGATCCATAAAGGGAAGCGAACCGGGGGAGAGATGGATATGTGGCAGGGACCTCCCTATCAGAATGGCGGAGGCCTTCAATATCCGCCAAGCCAACAATACCAGGCGGGTAATTGCGGCAATAATTCGGGCGGCTCACCGGTCAGCCGTGGAGCTGCAATCGGACTGTTTGGCGGAATCCTTGCAGCGATCGGTGATACGCTTGGAGTGATCGGCGCCGCCATTGCCATAGAGGAAGCCCGCATCGAGCAAGAGCAGGAGGACCAGTTGCATGCGCAATTCCAGCAACAGCTGGATGATCTGAAGAAACAGCTGAATGACCAGCAGGAACAGCAAAGTCAGCAGCAGATGGAACTGATGCAAAAACAGATCGATGAAATGGCACAGAAACTGGACCGGCAACCTTCGCCGGACATCGAGCGGCTGAATGCAATGATGGAACAGCTGATCGCAAAGATCGGGCAGGATGAAAGCAGCTGACGCACCCGGATGGGATGGCGGTCAGCTGCTTTGTTGTTGTGCACAGTCTGGCACGGATTGACGTCACGTCAGGTAATTCAGGAACATCGTCGCGATCCCGAAGTAGATCAGGAGCGAGAGGATGTCGTTGACAGTCGTGATGAGGGGGCCGCTTGCCACGGCCGGGTCGAATTTGAACCGGCTGAGGACGAGAGGGATGATCGTGCCCGCCAGCGTCCCGATGATGAGCGTGATGACGAGTGAGGCGCCTACCACGATTCCGAGGATGAAGCTGCCCTGCCAGATAAAGGCGATGATCGAGATGAGCACGCCGCATATGATACCGATGAGGATGCCGACCATCAGTTCGCGGAGCACGACCCGGATAGCGGTTTTCATGTCCAGGTCTTCCGTTGCGAGCCCGCGGACGATCAGCGACAGAGACTGTGTGCCGGTGTTCCCCGTCATGCCGGCGATGAGCGGCATGAAGAATGCAAGGGCGACCACCTGGTTAAGGGTGTCTTCGAATCCGCTGATGATGCTGCCCGAAACGAGTCCGATAAACAGAAGCAGGATCAGCCAAGGCAGACGCCGCATGGCGGCCGTGACCGGCTTTGTCCGGAAGTCAATCTGCTTACCGCTCGCCATCAGCATTTCGATGTCTTCATCCGCTTCCTGGACGATGACATCGATCACGTCGTCAACGGTGATGATGCCGACGAGGACATTGTCATCATCGGTGACAGGGACCGCGACAAAATCATAGCGCGCAAACTGCTTGGCCACGTCTTCCTGGTCAGTCCGGGCGTTCGCCGAAATGACACGGCGGGACATGACGTCCCTGACCGGCGTGTCCGCATCTGTCAGGAGCAGCTGTCGGTACGACAAAACGCCGATCAGCTGCTTGTCGCTGTTGATGACGTATGTATAGTTCAGGTATTCCGCGTAGTCGCTGTAGTTTTTCAGCTTTTCGACCGCCTGCCCGACTGTATAGTCCTCGTGGACCCAGACAAAGCGGTTCGTCATGATGCGGCCGGCCGTCTCCGGCGGATAGTCGAGAATCTTCCGTACGCTTTCCGCTTCTTCCTTGAGCATCTGGCCGGTGAGCCGGTCGATCTCTTCCGGCGAGAGGTCCGTCAGCATCGCAGCAAGGTCGTCGTTCTGCATCATGTCGAGGACAGGAACGGCCTTGTCGGGCCCGAGGGCTCTGATGAATTCCATCTGATTCTCCGGCTCTAGGTACGGAAGCATCTCCGTAATGGCCGGAAGGTCGAGCCATTCCAGAATCAGCGGGTGATGTTTTTTCGGGATTTCCATGTACTGTACGGCTTGGTCATACGGGCGCAGATCCATAAACAGCTTCAAAAACCCTTTCCGGTCGCCTTCCTTCAGCTGCCGGACGAGGGCGATTGTCAGCTGTTCGGATTTCATGTCAGCCGCCATGCTCCATCGCCTCCTTCCACTATTTTCACTATACCCATCCGGCGGGTGCTTAGTCTGTGGCCGGGACTTTTCTCCCGCTCATGCAAGAAGAAAATAAGCCCATCATAAGATAGAGAATTCAGAATTTTATTGCTACACTGGTTCAAACTGATTCTTAAGGGGGAAAATCCATGCCGGCCACGAAGAAAAAATGGCTAACCGCAATGACACTTTCAGCGCTTCTTCTCGTACCCGCAGGCGCCGCACCCGGCCTGCAGCCCGCCGTCGCGACTGAAGAAGGTGCCGCACTCGGCAACGCACTGAGCGAAATCCTCAAGGACCCGAGGCTGGATGGCGCCTCATTCGGGGTGAATGTGACAAAGGCCTCTACGGGGGAGACGGTTTTCGAGCGCACCGATGATCTGTTGCTCCATCCGGCCTCGAACATGAAGATCCTGACCGGCGTCGCTGCACTTGAAGTGCTTGGGCCTGACCACCGGTTCATGACGGATGTCCTTCATACGGGCAAGCTGACTCCTGGAGGCGTCCTGAAGGGTGACCTGTATCTTCGAGGCAAGGGCGACCCGACTCTGCTCAAGGAAGACTTTGCCCAATTCGCAAAGGATGTGAAGGCGAAGGGCGTCAAGAAAGTCCACGGCAGCCTCATCGCGGATGACAGCTGGTATGATGACGTGCTGCTGTCGGAAGACCTGAACTGGTCAGATGAGCACAACTACACCGGAGCCGGCGTGTCAGCACTGACCGCTTCGCCGAACAACGACTATGACGCGGGCACCGTCATCGTGAACGTCAATCCGGCCAATGAAGCAGGTGCCGCGGCGGAGATCACGCTCGAGCCGTTTACGGAATCCGTGACGATCGACAACCGCGCAGAGACCGTTGCCAAAGACGGGAAGAAATCGATTTCCATCACCCGCGAGCACGGCACGAATAACATTGTAATTACGGGAACGATTCCGGTCGGAGCGACAGCATCGCGTTCCTGGACGGCCGTCGAGGACCCGACGATTTATGCGCTTGATCTGTTCAAACAGGCTTTGAAGCAGGAAGGCATCACAGTTTCCGGGAAGCTTGCGGAGGGTGAAACCCCTGAAGGTGCGACCGCCCTGGCTTCAAAGGAATCAATGCCGCTTAGCGAGCTGTATATCCCGTTCATGAAGCTCAGCAATAACGGTCATGCGGAAGTGCTCGTTAAGGAAATCGGCCGCAAGGGTGCCGGAGAAGGCTCGTGGGATGCCGGACTCAGCGTGATGGAGGATGTGCTTGCAGCATATGGCCTCGACCCGGCCGGCATGCGCCTGCGTGATGGCTCCGGCATGTCGCATAAGAACCTTGTGACCGCGGAGCAGCTTTCTGTCCTTCTCTATAAGGCCCAGGCAGAGCCGTGGTTCCCGGTCTTCCTGAATTCACTTCCTGTCGCGGGCCATCCGGACCGGATGACCGGCGGCACGCTCCGCACCCGCATGAAGGACACCGCAGCTGCGGAGAACGTTAAAGCGAAGACCGGATCGCTCACCGGTGTCTCGTCACTGTCCGGCTATGTGACCGCGGAAAATGGGGAGGAGTACATCTTCTCCATCCTGTTCAACAATTATCTGGCGGGCTCCGTCACACCGATCCAGGATGAGATCGCAGAAGCCATCGCAGAACTGGAATAACCGGCGGCAGTCTGAAAAGCCAGCCTGAAGAAAATCTGAAAACGGACTTGACGGTATTTTCTAAACAATGTAAGATGAGTGTTAACTTTTTAGTCCGGTAGGGGCAGAAGGTGCCGGGAGCGGCATCGCCCTTGGATCAAAGAGCAGAGTAGAGCACAGCATAGCCGAGAAATTGCAGAGTAAGAGGAGTAGCATGCGACAGGCGGCCCAGAGAGCCGGCGGCAGGTGGAAGCCGGAGCGCCCCGCATGTGAATGGACTTATGAGAGCCGCCGTGGCCCGGGCCCGGCGGACGACCTTCCCGCGTTAAGGGAACGTGCCGCGATCTGCGGCATGGCCGAGAGGGGGCGATCCGCCCCAACCGGAGGTGGCAACGCGGATATTCTCCGTCCTCCGCAACAGGACTGCTGTGCCTGTTGCGGGGGACTTTTTGATTTTCTGAGAAAAGGGAGCTGAGCAGAGATGAGCACAGTCAGAGAACAGACAGAGTCAGGACGGGTGGCCGTCAGAAGAATTGCGGCGGATGCGCTGACGCCGGTGGCCGTATTCGGCAGGCTGAAGGGCAGCAGGAAGTTCATGCTGGAAAGCTCGGGCGCGCATGACGGACCGGGGCGCTATTCCTACATCGGACAGGACCCGGTGAAGACATACCGCGCGGAGGGCCGTGTCCTTGAAGAGCGGGACTGCAGAACGGGCAGAGTATTCCGGCATGAGGGCGAGCCGCTGGAGCTGCTTCAGCGATTGCTGCCGAGGGTCGCTTCACCGGAAGCCTTCCCGTTTGCGGGAGGCGCCGTCGGGGCGATCGGATACGGGGCGGGAGAGCACAAGGTAACCGGCGGTGCAGGGCCGGATGTTCTCCTGAATGTCTACAGCACCGTCATCGTCTTCGACCATCTGGAGGGCACAGTCTCGATTGTCCGCACCAATCTAGGGGATGGGCCGGCGGATGATGATCTTGACAAAGTCGAGTCCCAGATCCTGTCCGGCGAGCCGGAAACGGAAGCTTTCACGCTCGGCGAGTTCACATCGGATACCGAAAAAGAAGCCTTCGAGGAAGCGGTCCGGCAGGGAATCGGCGCCATCGCTGCAGGCGAGCTTTATCAGGTGGTCCTGTCCCGTGACCTGAGCGCACCGTTTTCCGGAAGCCCTTTCGGACTGTACCGCCGGCTCCGCAGGCGCAACCCGTCGCCGTACATGTACATCATCGACCTCGAAGAGACGGTCATCGTCGGGACTTCTCCGGAAAGTGTCGTGAAGGCGAAGGGGGGCACCCTCTCGATGAACCCCATCGCCGGGACCCGCCGTCGGGGAAAAAACCGGGAAGAAGACCGGGCGCTTGAGACGGAACTTCTCGCCGACCCGAAAGAACTGGCCGAGCATGATATGCTCGTCGACCTCGGGCGCAATGACATCGCGAAAGCTGCAGTACCGGGGACGGTCAAGGTGACCGCCTATCAGGAAGTCGTCCGCTATGAGCACGTCATGCATCTCGTTTCTGAAGTGGAAGGGCAGCTGAAAGAGGGTGCGGATGCGTTCGATGCCATCAAGGCATGCCTTCCGGCCGGCACCGTGACCGGCGCGCCGAAGGGCAGGGCGATGGCGCTCATCGACCGTCTGGAGCCGTCGCCTCGCGGCCTGTATGGGGGCTCTGTCGGCTACATCGGCTTTAACGGCAATATGGACATGGCGCTCGCCATCCGGACCTTTTTCATCAAAGACGGGATTGCTTCGGTCCGCGCAGGCGCAGGAGTCGTCCATGACTCCCGTCCGGAACTGGAATATAAGGAGACGGCTAACAAAGCCCGTTCGCTCACGGAGGTGGTCAAATGATTTTGCTGATCGATCACGAAGACTCATTTACCCAGAACCTGTCCGGCGCCCTCGCCGTGCTGGGTGAGGACATCGGCATCCTGGATGCGAAGGCGGCGACGCTGTCGAAGGTCGAGCGGTTCGACCCGACCGCGATCATCCTGTCGTCCGGTCCCGGGAGTCCTGAAGACTGGCCGGAATCAATGGAGATTGTGCGGGAGTTCGGGGCGGATGTCCCGATCCTCGGCGTCTCGCTCGGCCAGTTGATCATCGCAGCCGCTTATGGCGAAGGAAAAAGCCGGCGCACCCAGATCCGTCACGGCAAGCCGGCCATGGTAAGGCACAAGCGGGGCGGCCTGTTCGCCTATCTTCCCCAACCGCTCCGCGTGATGTGCTGCCACTCGGCGGCACTAGACGAGGGAGCGCTTCCCGAAGTCCTGCACGCTGACGCCTACTCGATGGATGACAACACGGTCATGGCCGTGCGGCACGACCGCCATCCGGTCTACGGGCTCATGTTCCATCCGGAATCGGTCGGAACGGAAAGGGGGGAGCGGCTGCTGGCCGCCTTCCTGGAAGAGGCCAAGGCCTTCAACAAACAGAAAGAAAATGCATCCGGTCCCCAGCGGATTCCCGGGCTATAACACCATAGAGAGCAGAGGAGAGTGGAGCAGAGATGAGAGAGTTTACACAGAAAGTACGGAACGGAAACGATCTGAGCTACGAGGAAATGACAGAAGCCGCGCTGTTCATGTTTGATGAGCGCACGCCGGAAAAAGAGGTCGGCGAATTCCTCGCGGCGCTTGCCGACAAGGGAGAGACAACCTACGAGGTGGCGGCGCTTGCCGAGGTGACCCGCGGAATGGCGATCGAGCCGAATGTCCCGGAAGCCCCGTACACCGACAACTGCGGGACGGGCGGAGACGGTTCGGACAGCTTCAATATCAGTACGACCTCGGCATTCGTCCTGGCTGCCGCAGGTGTTCCGGTCGCCAAACACGGCAACCGGAAAATCTCCAGCCGTTCGGGCAGCTCCGATGTGCTGGAGGCACTCGGCATCGGGCTCGAACAGGATATGGAGGAGGCGGCAAGGCAGCTGCGCGAGGAAGGCATCGCATTCCTCTTTGCCCCGCGGCTGCATCCGAAAATGAAGCGCATCGGACAGATCCGTTCGCGGCTCGGACGGCGCACGATCTTCAACCTGACGGGACCGCTGACGAATCCCGTTCCGCTGGCATCCCAGTTCACCGGCATCAGCCGGAAGGACTTTACGATGAACTATGCATCGGTTCTCCGGATGCAGGGCCGCAAGCGAGCGATCGTCGTCTGCGGAGCGGGCGGCATGGATGAGGCCTCTCTCGCGGGGCCGAATGACTTCGTGCTGCTGGACAACGGCGACCTGATCCCGTTCACGCTCGAAGCTGAAGATGTGGGCCTCACGTCTGCCCCGCTGTCCGCCCTCAAGGGAGGAGACGGCCGGGAAAACGCGGAAATCCTCCGCTCGGTCCTCGGCGGTGCCCGCGGCCCGAAATTCGATGCTGTCGCTTTCAACGCGGGTATCGGCCTGTTTGCCGCAGGGCGCGCAGAAAGTGCACAGGAAGGCGTCGGTCTTGCAAAAGACATCATCCTGTCCGGCAAGGCGATGGAAAAGCTGGAATCCGTCATCCGGTTCCACCAGCAAACAAAGGAGGCGGTCACGCCATGACGATCCTGGACGATATTCTGGAAGAAAAGCGGAAGCGGCTTCCTTCACTGCGGGCAGAAATCCCGGCAACGCCGGCAATCCGGCACAAGCGGCCGCGTCTGTCGGAATCATTTGATGCAAAGGACGGACTTGGCGTCATCGCCGAGGTGAAGCGGGCCTCCCCGTCAAAGGGCATCATTAACGAGAACGCGGATCCCGCCGAGCAGGCGCTGCGCTATGAACAGGCAGGCGCATCTTGCATTTCCGTCCTGACGGAAGAAGCATTTTTCAAGGGGTCCTACAAAGATCTGGCAGCTGTTGCTGAAGCTGTCCGGATCCCGATTCTCTGCAAGGACTTCATCATCGATGAACTGCAGATCGACCGGGCGCTCCAGGCGGGTGCCTCCGTGATCCTCCTGATTGTGGCCGCGCTGCCGCAGGAGCGGCTCCGGGAGCTGCACGCCTATGCGGTGACAGCAGGACTCGATGTCCTCGTCGAGGTGCATGACGAAGAGGAGATGGACCGGGCGCTTGAACTGGATCCGGCATTTATCGGCATCAACAACCGTGACCTGAAGACGTTCAAAGTCGACCTCGGCAACACAGAGCGGCTGGCCGCCCGTGCCGGCAAAAAGCAGGGACGATATCTGATTTCGGAAAGCGGGATCATGTCGGCGGAGGATGCCGCACGCGTCCGGGAAAACGGCGCGGACGCCATCCTCGTCGGGGAGTCGCTCATGCGGAGCGGCGACCCGGGTGCGGTCATCCGCTCTTACCGCGGGGCGGAAGGGGTGCTCCGGCCATGACAAGGGTGAAAATCTGCGGGCTCATGGAAGCCGAGCATGTCAAAGCCGCCATCGATGCAGGAGCCGACGCCATCGGATTCGTCTTTGCCCCGAGCCGGAGGCGCGTCGATATGAAATGGGCGGCGGAGCTGGCAGCCCGTGTACCGGAGAACGTCAAGAAAGTCGGCGTCTTCGTAAATCCGGATGCCGAAGAGCTCCGCACCGTCTACCGGAATGTTCCGCTGGATTATGTGCAGTACCACGGCGACGAGACGCCTGAGCAGATCCGGAAAATCGGCCTGCCGTCAATCAAGGCATTTTCCGTCCGGACGGCAGAGGATGTCCGGAGGGCTGCCGAATATGACGTGGATTATTATCTGTTTGATGCGCCGGGCACCGACTTCCGGGGAGGCAGCGGGAATGTGTTCGACTGGTCGCTCCTTGCCGAGGCCGGCATCCCGCGGGAACGGACGATCATCGCCGGCGGACTCAACGCCGGCAACGCGGCTGAGGCGGTCAGACAGACAACTCCGTATGCACTCGACGTGTCAAGTGGCGTGGAACGGGATAAGCGGAAAGACCCGGATCTGATCCGAGGATTTATCCGTGCCGTGAAGGAAAGGGGAGAGGCCTGATGGTGAACACAACAGAGCAAAAAGCATATCAAGCACCCGATAAAACCGGCCGTTACGGTGAATACGGGGGCCGCTTCGTCCCCGAGACGCTCATGCCGGCGCTCCTCGAGCTCGAGACGGCTTACCGGGAAGCAAAAGAGGACCCTGAGTTTGTGGCACAGCTGGAATACTATCTGAAAGACTATGTCGGGCGTGAAAACCCTCTTTACTTTGCGGAACGTCTGACAGAGAACGCGGGCGGCGCAAAAATCTATCTGAAGCGCGAAGACCTGAACCATACCGGCGCGCACAAGATCAACAATGCGATCGGCCAGGCGCTTCTCGCCAAGCGGATGGGCAAGACGAAGATCATCGCGGAAACCGGAGCGGGCCAGCATGGCGTGGCGACCGCGACCGCCTGCGCGCTGCTCGACATGGAATGCATCGTGTTCATGGGCAAGGAGGACATCCGGCGTCAAGAGCTGAACGTCTTCCGGATGGAACTGCTGGGCGCTTCTGTGGTCTCGGTTGACCAGGGCTCCGGCACGCTGAAGGACGCGGTCAATGAGGCGCTCCGCTACTGGGTGGCAAATGTCTCCGACACGCATTATGTCATCGGTTCCGCACTCGGGCCGCATCCGTTCCCGGAGATTGTACGTGACTTCCAGCGGGTGATCGGTGCCGAGACCCGGCGCCAGATCCTCGAGAAGGAAGGGCGCCTGCCGGACGCGGTCGTCGCCTGCGTCGGCGGCGGAAGCAACTCGATCGGCATGTTCCACCCGTTTGTGGATGACACGGAGGTCGCCCTCTACGGCGTCGAGGCCGCGGGAAGCGGCATTGAAACAGGCAAGCATGCCGCGGCGCTTACCGGCGGCCGGCCGGGCGCGCTTCACGGCGCCTACATGTACCTTCTGCAGGATGAAGCAGGCCAGATCAATGAGGCCCATTCCATCTCCGCGGGGCTTGACTATCCGGGTGCCGGTCCCGAGCATTCGCATTTCCGCGATACGGGGCGTGTGACCTACACATCGGTCACGGATGAACAGGCTCTTGAGGCACTGAAGATGCTCAGCCGGAAGGAAGGCATCCTTCCGGCGCTCGAGAGCTCACACGCCGTGCATTACGCCGTGGAGCTTGCATCCGGCATGTCCCCTGACCAGATTGTCGTCATCTGCCTGTCCGGGCGCGGCGACAAGGATGTCATGACCGTGCGGGATGCACTGAAGGGAGGAGACGGTAATGTCTGAGATCACCAAAGCTATCCTTCAGGCACGCGAAGCCGGCGGCTGTGCATTTGTCCCGTACATCATGGCGGGCGACGGCGGACTCGATCGCCTGAAGGAGGATCTTCTGTTTCTGCAGGAAGCGGGCGCGACGGCCGTCGAGCTCGGCATTCCATTTTCCGACCCGGCTGCTGACGGGCCGGTCATCCAGGAAGCGGGTCTCCGCGCGCTCTCGGCAGGCACCACATTGAAGGCGGTCATCGAAGAAGTAAAGGCGATCCGTGAAGAGGTGCACATCCCGATCATCTTTATGACCTACCTGAACCCGGTGCTCAGCTACGGCATGGCAGGATTCGCAAACGACTGCCAGGAGGCCGGGATTGCCGGTGTCATCGTCCCGGATGTGCCGTTCGAAGAAAGCGAACCGCTCGAGGACTGCCTCCGGATGAACGGCATCGACCTGATCCGGCTCATCCCGCTGTCCGCTCCGGAAGACCGGATCCGGAAAATTGTGGAAGCTGCGGAAGGTTTCATCTACGCGGTCACCGTCGATGGCATCACCGGTGTCCGCGACAGCTTCGGGGGGACGACCGATGGCCGTCTGGAGCGGCTGAAGGCCATCGCGGACATTCCTGTCCTTGCCGGCTTCGGCATCTCGGCACCTGAACACGTCCGTGACTTCGGCCGGACGGCGGACGGCGTCATTGTCGGCAGTGCGATTGTCGACGCGCTGCACCGCGGGGAAAGGGAACCGATTAAAGAACTGATCGGCTCTGCGAAAGACATCGCGGTGCCGGCTGAATAATAGGATGTAGGGCATCCCGGTGAGCGGGATGCCCTTTTTGGGTATGCTAAAAGAGGAGTGGCTTGTGCCGGGCGTATCCTTTCCCGGTGGAAAGGTGTACACTTGGCCTCTGCCACGATAAAACGAAACTCTTGCGGCGCCGGTCCGTATATATGTCATGAGAGGTGATCCGAATGGAAACGGCCATGATCAAGAACCGCTATGAGACGATTTATCCGAAACTCGTGAACCTGTTCAGCTGGACGGTCGACAAGCGGGTGCTGCTGTCGATTGCGGGAATTTATGCTCTTGGTGAAAAGGGTTTTGATGCCGGGAGGCTCAGGGAAGTGGCCGATGCGCTGAAAAAGCGGTCAGGTCTCTTTTCCCCCGTCCGTGGGCAGTTCCACCCGCTGATTTCTGCACTGTTGGACGCGTCGGGCGAAGGCGAGCTTCCACAGGAGATGGCAGACGATCTGTTTGAAAAACAGGAGATCCTCCAAGGACTTGGATTCAGAAACACGATCCATTCCTATCTGGCGGCGACGCTGCTTTCGGATGAGGAAGGGGAGGCCCGCCGTGAGGCGATTGCGGGAAAGATGCTCTTTGACGAAATGAAGCAGAGGCACCGCATCCTGACATCAGATGATGACTACACATTTGCCGTGCTGCTCGGCAGCCAGGCAATCAGTCCGTCGGAGCTGGCAGAAGTGATGCACCAGTATTACCAGGATCTGAAGACCCGCGGTTTCCGTTTTGGAAACGAATTGCAGTGGATGTCCCAGACGATCACTTACGGCAATGCCGCCTTTGAAGAGAGCCGGGCGGAAAAGGCTTCCGAAATCCGTAACCGGCTGAAAGCGGAAGGGCTGAAAGTCAAGCCGCTCCATTATCCGGCAATCGGTCTTCTCACCGTGTTCCACGTGGAACAATCGCAAGTGGAGCATATCGTGGAGACGGCCAAGGCCCTCTCGGAGATGAAACTGTTCCGCTGGTACAAAGAAATGGCGCTGTCCGCGGCCATCCAGTCGGTGCTCATGGAAATGACGACGGGAGAGCAGGCAGCCCACATCGGCATCGCCGCGTCCGTGGAACAAGTGCTCCGTGCCCAGCAGGCGATCATGGCATCGAGCGGCGCTGCCGCGGCGGCTGCCGCAGCATCGGCCGGCGGGGGTGGGGACGGCGGCTCCTGATTGGTCCGGAGAAAACACGAAGCCCGCAGCGCCAAGCCAGGCGCTGCGGGCTTCGTTTGTTTAAAGGGTCTTTTCAAGCAGTGTCCAGATAAGCCGGGCCTCCTCCGGGGAGCGAGGCGTAATCGCCGCGTTTTTCGGGTACGGGTCGCTTTCCGGTCGGTTGCGAACATATTTCACGGTGTAAGGGTTCTGCTCTTCGGCGATCCGGAATGCGCCTTCCGCGGCAGGGGAGAGCAGATTCCTCTTTCGTTCAATCCCCCAACGGAACCAGGCAAAAAAGGCGTTGTCCCCATCGGGATCCTCGTAATGGGCGATCAGGCTTTCCGCTTCGTCCAGCCTTCCGAGGGAGATCAGGGCCGACAGCGCGACATAGCGTGCCCCCTGATGGTCACCCGGGTTTAGCTGGAGGATGGCATAGAGTTCATCGAATGCTTCTTCCATCCGCCCTTCCTCCCAGAGCCGGACGGCGATCCGAAACCGCGCACGCAGGTACTGCCGGTTTGGCACATAGCCCCAGGCAATCTCGATGTCCGGCTCAAACTGCCGTTCAGCGGAAGCAGCAGCACGGCGCAGAAGGGCCAGTTGCTCTTCCGGGTTTTCCGTCCGCTCCGCCTGAAGCATAAGGGCATCGGCATTTTCGCGATCAAGCTGCAGGGCTTCCCGGGCCTTTTCTTCACGAATATCCGCGTCTTTTGCGAGATAGGCTTCATATGCACGGATCTGAGCTTCCTCTTTGGCGGAATGCGGCATATATGGCCGGTCTTCGTAGGCTTCCATAAGCCGCCGAAGCGCTTTTTGGTCAGCAACTTCCGCATCTTTCAGATGCATGAACATCTGCCAGTTCCTGAACTCCGCAGGCATCGGATCGGTACCGGCCCCAAGTGCGTATACGGGAGTCTCACCGTCTTCATGAGCCACTGCCTCGTCCATGAAACGGCCAAATTCCTGTGCGAATTGCCGGGCGGAGTCCGGGTCCGTCCCGAAATGGCCGGCTGTCTCGGCGAGCGACCAGTTGAGGCCGAATGCGCCGGAGCGGATGCCGTGCCACACGGCCCCTGCAATGGCGCCGTCCGGGACATCTTCCTTGCTGCCGAGGAAATGGAAAAACCCTTCTACAATGCGGTCATCTTTAAGGTCTTCTTCGATCATGAAGTCCTCGAGCGCCTCTGTGGCCCCGGAGATGCTTTCCGGAAGTGCGGTTTCTTCGATGACATGGCCGAACAATCTGTAGGCGGCAAGGGGATGCGCCAGGAAAAACGCTTGGGCATCCTGCCCTGAAGCGGCCTGCCGCAATTTCTCGATGGTCTCCTCTTCCGCGCCTTCCGCGGTGACGAGGCTGTTGAGCGGCAAAAGACGGCCATCTGCTCTTGAGTCCCTCACGAAAAATCCGATCAGCACATCACCCGCCCGTGCACAGATGGAAGGGCCGGCGGCGAGGTGGAATCTGTCGCCCGTCAGTACGTCATCAGTATGTACAGTACGCATGTCCGAATCCGTCACGAGAAGGGCGAGGAGCAGAGGGTCCAGGAAATTTTCCAGGACCGACCGGACTTTTACGCGGCTTTCTGTTTCTGCAGCTTTCCGGATGTAATCGTTCCAGATATCGGCCCTTTTCTGGAAAAAGTACAGGTCGCCGATGATCATGCCGGCCTCTTCTTCCCCGTGAAGGGAAGCGAGCACTTCACCTTCATCACGCCTCAACGCTGTCAGTTCCTGCAGTTCGGAAGGGGTCGGATGGGCTGCGAAAAAGCCTTCGAGGACACGTCCGATGTCCTGGTCGATCTCCCGCTCCAGCCGTTTGCGGTCCTTTTCGGCGCCGCAGCACTTTTTGTATTTCTTGCCGCTGCCGCACGGACACGGGTCATTGCGCCCGGCGGCAGCATCCCGCTCCTGTGCCCTCATCGGTTCGGCTCGTCCAGGAGCAAGCGTTCTTCGTCACGGCTGTGGATGTCATCGACCACGATCAGCGCCTCGAACTGCTGCATGACATCCGGGGTCAGGCCCTCTTCCGTGAGCATCCGTTTAATGTCCTTCGCCATTGTCCTCATCAGGTCGTGGTCACGTGTCAGCTGGATGACTGCGCGCTCCAGCTCCGGATGCAGCCCGACCATTTCCTGATAGAAACCGTCTTCCTCGGCGTCCGCATGGGCGATGATGCGGGTTTCCCAGTATTCGAGGAGGTGGTCGGCTGCCATCTTCGCGACCTCTCCTTCCCCGGCTTTCAGCAGGCGCTTGACTTCATCGGTTTTCTGGATGGCGCCTGTGAGCGCGCCCTGATGGATTGCGTGATGCGCATGGAGTTGCTTTAATGCGGGTCCGGGCATGATTTTCCATCCTTTCAGATTTTTCTATCAGTATAGCACAGGAAATAGGGAATTCCCGGAAGACGGGGAAGGTCCACAGGGGATACAGGGAATTCCCTGAGCGCGTTTGACAAGCGATGCAGGCTCGACTATTTTTTAAGAAAAGGGGGGACGGGCATGAAAAAGATCATCGCGTTTGCCGCGGCCGCAATGCTTCTCGCCGGTTGCGGGGCATCAGGTGCGGAAGAGGAAAAGACGCTCCGCATTTCGGCTGCCGCAAGCCTGATGGATGCGATCGGGGAACTGGAGCCGGTGTTCAGGGAGTCGCATCCTGACACCGAGCTCGTCATCAATTACGGCTCCTCGACGAAACTCCGCGCGCAGATTGAACAGGGAGCCCCGTTCGACCTGTTTTTGTCGGCCAGCAGTACGGATATGGAAAAGGCGGCGGACGCGGGTTACATAGATGCCGAAACCGTCATCCCGTTCGCAGAAAACCGGCTCGTCCTCGTTTCAGCGGGGACAATGGACAGCAATGTCGAGGACGTGCTTCGGAATCCGGGAGGCAGCATCGCCGTCGGACAGCCGGACAGCGTGCCGCTCGGAATCTATACAAAAGAATCTCTCGATACTGCAGGGCTATGGGACGATCTGGACGGCCGCCTGGTCTACGGCAAGGACGCCCGGCAGGTACTGACATATGTGGAAAGCGGCAATACGGACCTTGGCATCATCTATCGGTCGGATGCGGCCATTTCGGACAAGGTAGAGGTCGTGGGTGAGCTTCCGCCGGGCGATACACCGATTGTTTATCCGGCGGGAATTGCGGAACAGGCGGAAAATACGGCTGCCGCAGAGGCCTTCCTTGAACTGCTGACAGGCGATAATGGGCGGCAAGTCATCGTAGACTACGGCTTTGCGCAGCCGGAGGACGGCAAGTGACGGTTCCGGACCTCTCGCCGCTCACGCTGTCGCTCCGCGTCGCGCTGCTATCCACGGTGCTCGCGGCGGTAACGGGCATCGCTCTCGCCCGGTTCATGGGGCGCAGGGAATTCCCGGGCAAGAGCGCGGCCGAAGCGCTGATTTTGCTGCCGCTTGTTTTGCCGCCGACCGTGGTGGGATTCGGGCTGATCATGCTGTTCGGCGTGAATGGACCCATCGGACGCCTGCTCGAGGACTGGTTCGGCATCCGGATTGTCTTCACATGGGTCGGGGCGGTGATCGCTTCATTCATCGTGTCACTCCCCCTGATGTATCAGAGCGTGCAGGCGGCGTTCGAGAAGGTCGACCCCAGATGGGAAAACGTTGCCCGCACGATGGGCGTCAGCGAATGGCGGATCTTCCGGAAAGTGACCTTCCCGCTTGCCTGGCCGGGTATTTTGGCGGGACTCGTCCTCTCGTTCGCACGGGGCCTGGGGGAATTTGGTGCAACACTCATGATCGCCGGATTCATCCCGGGCGAGACCGTTACCATTCCGCTTGCCATCTATTTTTCCTATGAGGCCGGACGCACCGGCGAGGCGATGTTCTGGGTCGTCCTCATCACGTTGCTCGGCCTTGCCGCCATCACCTGGCTGAACGGCTGGCGCAGGAAGACCTCAAGAAGACGGGGAAGGGAGTGAGCGTGGTGCTGAAAGCGGAATTCACCAAACGGCTGCCGCAGTTTGATCTGCAGGCCGAATTTAGGATGGATCGGGAAATCGTCGCAATCGTCGGCCCGTCAGGCTCGGGGAAGACGACCTTCCTGAACTGTCTGGCGGGAACGGTCAAGCCGGATTCTGGCCGGATCGAGCTTGGCGGGCGGGTGTTTGCGGAAGATGGCCGCAAACCGCTCCGGATCCAGGAGCGTCGTGTCGGCTACCTGTTCCAGGACTATGCGCTTTTCCCCCATATGACGGTGCGTGAGAACATCCTGTTCGGGCTTCCAGGAAAGCCCGAGCCGCTCCATGTGAAGGAACTTACCGAGCTGCTCGGCATCCGGCCGCTCATGGACAAGTATCCGCACGAAATCTCCGGCGGCGAAAAGCAACGCACGGCACTGGCGCGGGCGCTCGCGATGAAACCGGAACTGCTGTTGCTGGACGAGCCGTTCTCCGCGCTCGACGACGAAACCCGGCTGCGCTGCCGGAACGAGCTGATGCGCATCCATCGGGACTGGCAGATCCCCGTCCTCATGGTCACCCACAGCATGGACGAAGCCCGACGCACCGCGGACCGCATCGTCCGGATCGAGAAAGGCCGCATGGCCGAACTTCTGATATCTGAAGCTTCCCTTTGATAAGGGAGGCTTTTTTATTGCCTTTAGTGGACCATGGGCGGCGAGGGAAATGGGGGAGCAACCCTGTGTAAGTCCGGAATGGGGAGCGTAAGTCCGAAATCAAGGTTTTAAGTCCGAAACCTCATGCGTAAGTCCGAAATCAAATCTGTAAGTCCGGAATCCGGTGTCTAAGTCCGAATTACGGCGTCCAAGTCCGGACCGCCAGCTGTAAGTCCGAATTCCTCTTTCCCGATTTGCGGTAAGGAACCGGAATTTGCAATAAAGGACCGAGAATTGCAATCAGGTTCCGCGAATTGAAATTGATGCTCCGAAGTTGAAATAAGGATCCACAGGTTGAAATAAGGAAACGCAAGTTGCAATAAGAGCTTCGAAGTTGCAATACTGCGCCCAAACTTGAAATAAGCACGACCGGTCCCCGACAGCCACCCTGACGTACTGCCCCCGTTTATAGTCCACGCTGCTCCCCCCAATAAAGGGAATTCCCGCCGTCTGATAGGTTTTTCCCTAATGGGAAGTGTTGGCGGAAACCACCATAATGAAACTATCAGAATAGTACTACTAGCATTCTGTCCAATTGTCCTGCCAAAAAGGAGTGTCGGATGAATGAAAAAGAGAAGATATGGCCTGAACTTCTTCAAGCCCGTGGAGAGCTATTCGGGGAACTGGTCGATCCTGGAGGCGAAAAGCCGGGACTGGGAGAACATGTACCGCCAGCGCTGGTCCCATGACAAGGTCGTCAGGACGACGCACGGAGTGAACTGCACCGGTTCCTGCAGCTGGAAGGTGTTCGTCAAAAACGGCGTCATCACCTGGGAAAACCAGCAGATCGACTATCCGTCCTGCGGTCCGGACATGCCGGAGTTCGAGCCGAGGGGCTGTCCGCGGGGCGCCACGTTCTCGTGGTATGAGTACAGCCCGCATCGGGTGAAGTACCCGTACATGCGCGGAAGGCTGTGGAAGCTGTGGCGCGAGGCGCTCGCGGAAAACGACGGCCATCCGATCAATGCATGGGCGAGCATCGTCGAGAATCCGGAAAAGGCGATGAGCTACAAGCGGGTCCGGGGCAAGGGCGGCCTGATCCGCGTCGCCTGGGATGACGCGCTACAGCTGATTTCCGCGCAGCTGATCTACACGATCCGCAAATATGGCCCGGACCGGATTGCCGGTTTCACGCCGATTCCGGCCATGTCGATGATCTCCTACGCGTCAGGGGCACGGTTCATCTCGCTTCTCGGCGGGGAGATGCTGTCGTTCTACGACTGGTACGCCGACCTTCCGCCATCCTCGCCGCAGATCTGGGGCGAGCAGACGGACGTACCGGAATCATCGGATTGGTACAACGCGGGCTACCTCATGATGTGGGGCTCGAATGTGCCGCTAACGCGGACGCCGGATGCGCACTTCATGACCGAAGTGCGCTACAAGGGGACGAAGGTCGTCTCGATCGCGCCTGACCTTGCCGCAAATGTGAAGTTCGCGGACAACTGGCTCGCGCCGCACCCGGGCACCGATGCCGCGCTCGCGCAGGCGATGACCCACGTCATCCTGAGTGAGTTTTACCAGGAGCGAAAAGAAAAGATGTTCATCGACTACGCGAAGCAGTATACGGACATGCCGTTCATGATTTTGCTCGACCCGCATAACGACTCTCTAAAGGCAGGGCGCTTCCTGCGCGCGAGTGACTTCGGCAGCGATACGAAAAATGCCGAATGGAAGCCGGTAATCTTCGATGAGGCGGCGGACGAGTTCGTCGTGCCGAACGGGACGATGGGCCAGCGCTGGGAAAAGGACGGCAAATGGAACCTGATCCTCGACAAAGAGGACGGGACGCGCATCGAGCCGGCACTCACCGTCGAGGGACACGGCGAAGAATGGAAGGAGATTGAATTCCCGTTCTTCGATGACTCCGGCGACGGCACGTTCCGCCGCGTCATCCCGGCGCGGAAAGTCCGCCTGGCGGACGGCACGGAGCAATACGCGGCGACTGTCTTCGACCTGATGATGAGCCAGTACGGCGTGCGCAGGACGGACAATCCGTATGACGCGAAAAGCTACGACGATGCGGAATCGCACTACACGCCGGCCTGGCAGGAGCGGATTACCGGCGTCAAGGCATCTGTGGTGACCCAGATCGCCCGCGAGTTTGCACAGAACGCGCTGGATACGGGCGGCCGCTCCATGATCATCATGGGCGCAGGCATCAACCACTGGTTCAACTCCGACACGATCTACCGTTCGATCCTGAACCTCGTCATTCTGACCGCTTCCCAGGGCGTCAACGGCGGCGGCTGGGCACATTATGTCGGCCAGGAAAAGTGCCGCCCGATCGAGGGCTGGTCAACGCTCGCCTTTGCGAAAGACTGGCAGGGACCGGCGCGCCTCCAGAACGGGACTTCGTTCTTCTACTTCGGCACCGAACAGTGGCGTTACGAGGAAGGGGACACCGAATCGCTGAAGTCTCCGCTAGCAGACAAACTGGATTACCGCCACCCGGCCGACTACAACGTCATGGCCGCGCGGCTCGGATGGCTGCCGAGCTATCCGCAGTTCAATAAGAACAGCCTGCTGTTCGCGGAAGAGGCCGCCCGTGAAGGCAAGACGACAAACGAGGAAATCATCGGGCGCGCGGCCGATCAGATCAAGAGCCGCGAAGTCAAGTTCGCAATCGAGGACCCGGCGGCGCCGGAAAACTTCCCTCGGACAATGTTCGTCTGGCGCTCGAACCTGATCTCGAGCTCCGCCAAGGGCCAGGAATACTTCATGAAGCACCTGCTCGGCACGGCCGATGCGCTCATGGCGCGGCCGAACGAGGAAGTGAAGCCGGAGGAGATCGTCTGGCGCGACGAAGTGGAAGGCAAGCTCGATCTTCTCGTCTCGCTCGACTTCCGGATGACGACGACACCGCTCCATTCGGACATCGTGCTGCCGGCCGCGACATGGTACGAAAAGACCGACCTGTCATCGACCGACATGCACCCGTTCGTCCACCCGTTCAACCCGGCGGTCAATCCGCTCTGGGAATCCCGCACCGACTGGGACATTTTCCGAAGGCTGGCGCAAGTATTCTCAGGGATGGCGCAGACCCATCTGCCCGGCGTCTACAAGGACCTCGTCACCACGCCGCTGAACCATGACTCGGAAAGCGAGATCTCCCAGCCGCTCGGATTTGTCCGCGACTGGGCAAAAGGGGAAGTGGAGGCGGTCGTGGGCAAGACAATGCCGAACCTGAGTATCATCGAGCGCGACTATACGAAGATCTACGACAAATACATCACGCTCGGCCCGAATCTCCAGGTCGGCAAGACCGGCGCGCACGGCGTCAGCTTCTCGGCAGCCGAAGAATACGAGGAGCTGAAGCGCATCAACGGCGTCTACCACGACGAGTCGATCAAGAGCGGCCTGCCGAAGGTCGAGACGGCGCGCCAGGCGGCTGACGCGGTGCTTCATCTGTCGTCCGCGACGAACGGACGCCTTTCCCAGAAGGCCTACAAGGAAGCGGAAAAGCTTTCCGGCGTGGAACTTGCCGACATCTCGGCGGAGCGCGCGGCGGAGCGGATCACATTCCAGAGCATCACCGCCCAGCCGCGGGAAGTCATCCCGACGCCGGTGTTCAGCGGTTCCAACAAAGCCGGCCGCAGGTACTCGCCGTTCACGACGAACATCGAGCGGCTCGTGCCGTTCCGGACCCTTACCGGCCGCCAGCACTTCTACATTGACCACGAGATCTTCCTTCAGTACGGGGAAGCGCTCCCGGTCTACAAGCCGACGCTGCCGCCGATGGTGTTCGGCCCGCGAGACAGGGAAGTGCGTGGCGGAAAAGACAAGCTGGTCCTGCGTTACCTGACGCCGCACGGTAAATGGAACTTCCACTCGATGTACCAGGACAACCTGCACATGCTGACGCTGTTCCGCGGAGGACCGGTCGCCTGGATGAACAACGAGGAAGCGGCGGAGCACGGGATCTCGGACAACGACTGGATTGAAGTGTACAACCGGAACGGCGCGCTCACATGCCGGGCGGTCACGAGCCACCGGATTCCGCGAGGCACGCTGCTTGCCTACCACGCACAGGACCGGCATATCCAGACGCCGGGGTCGGAAATCACGGACACGCGGGGCGGCAGCCACAACGCGCCGACGCGCATCCATATGAAGCCGACACAGATGGTCGGCGGCTACGCCCAGCTCAGCTACGGATTCAACTACTACGGGCCGATCGGAAACCAGCGTGACGAATATGCCATGATCAGGAAGAAAAGGGAGGTCAACTGGCTTGAAGATTAAAGCTCAGATTGCAATGGTGATGAACCTGGACAAGTGCATCGGCTGCCACACATGCAGCGTCACTTGCAAAACGACCTGGACGAACCGGAAAGGCGCGGAGTACATGTGGTTCAACAACGTGGAGACGAAGCCGGGAATCGGCTACCCGAAGCGATGGGAGGACCAGGAAGTGTACAAGGGCGGCTGGCAGCTCCGCAACGGCAACCTGGAGCTGAAGTCGGGGAACCGCCTGTCCAAGGTGGCACTCGGGAAGATCTTCTACAACCCGGACATGCCGGAGATGCGCGACTTCTACGAGCCATGGACGTACAACTACGACCACCTCGTCACAGCGGGCGAAGGCGAGCACCCGCCGGTCGCCCGCGCCTACTCGGCCGTGACGGGCGAGAAGATGGACCTCGAGTGGGGCTCCAACTGGGAAGATGATCTGGCCGGCGCAGATGTGACCGGCCCGCTGGACCCGAATATCCAGAAGATCGAGGAAGAGATCAAGTTCAACTTCGAGAAGTCGTTCATGATCTACCTGCCGCGGCTCTGCGAGCACTGCCTGAACCCGAGCTGTGTGGCATCCTGCCCGGCGGGCGCGATCTACAAGCGCGACGAGGACGGCATCGTGCTGGTCGACCAGGAGGCGTGCCGCAGCTGGCGGTACTGCACGACCGGGTGCCCTTACAAGAAGGTCTACTTTAACTGGCAGACGAACAAGGCAGAAAAGTGCACGTTCTGCTTCCCGCGGATTGAGGAAGGCCTGCCGACGGTCTGCTCGGAAACGTGCACCGGCCGGATCCGATACCTCGGCGTCCTGCTGTATGACGCGGACCGGGTGCTGGAAGCCGCCTCGACGCCGGACGAGAAGGATCTTTACCGCGCGCAGTGCGACCTTTTCATGGACCCGAACGACCCCGAAGTGATCGAGCAGGCGCGCCGCGACGGCATTACGGAGGACTGGATCGAGGCCGCTCAGAACTCGCCGGTCTACAAGCTCGCGATCGAGCACCAGCTCGCATTCCCGCTCCACCCGGAATACCGGACGCTCCCGATGGTCTGGTATGTGCCGCCGCTTTCGCCGATCATGAACTACTTCGAGGGCAAGGACTCGATCAAGAACCCGGACATGATCTTCCCGGCGATCGAGGAGATGCGCACGCCGGTCCAGTACCTCGCGAACATGCTGACGGCGGGCGATACGGAGACGGTCAAGGGGTCGCTCCAGCGCATGGCGATGATGCGCCAGTACATGCGCGCGCTGTCGTCGGGCAAAGAGTTCGATGAATCCCGGCTTGAGCGGGTCGGCCTGACCGCCCTGCAGACCGAGGAAATGTACCGACTGCTCGCAATCGCGAAGTATGACGACCGGTTCGTCATCCCGACCTCCCACAAGGAGAACCGGATGAACACGTACGACATGCAGGGATCCGCAGGCTTCGGCGGCGACACGATGGGCCTTGGCGCGATGGGCACGGGCGGCGCGGGATGCGACGGATGCGGACCGGCGAGTCCGGGAGCCGGCACGGAGACGAAGACCGGCAAGGAGATCTACGAAGAGAACTTCTACGGGGGAATCTGGCGTGATTGATAACCGGAAGCTGTATACGTTCAAAGATTCATTCGGATTCTTTTCCAACCAATTGACGTGGCCGGACAAGCGGGATTTTCATCCGGACCAGGTCGGGGAGGCATTCGGCCCTGACCATCCGGCAAGGGCCCATGTACTCCGGTACTGGGAGGAGGTCCAGACGTTCAGCCTGGATGAGCTCAGGGAACTGTACACCGCGACATTCGACTTCGAGGAGGACTGCGCGCTGTACATGACCTGGTTCAAGTTCGAGGATGCCCGCGAGCGCGGACAGATGCTCGCAAAGCTCAAGGTGCTCTATGAGATGTACGGCCTGGAGATGCCGGACGAGGAGCTGTCCGACTACCTGCCGCTCATGTGCGAGTTCCTCTATGCCGCCGAATGGCTGGATGACCCGCGCACGCCCGACAGTTTCCGGATCCTGATGGGGGTTCTAGAAGACGGCACCTACCACCTGATGAAAGCACTCGAAAAGGAGGAAAGTCCGTATTTCCACCTCATCAAGGGGCTGCGGGAAACATTCAAAGCGTGTTTAGAGGAGGCACCGGCTCATGGTTGACCAATTTCTATGGGTGATTTTCCCCTATATCTGCATTGCGGTCTTTGTCGTCGGACATATCTACCGCTATAAAGTGGACAAATTCCACTGGACGGCCAAGTCCAGTGAATTCATCGAAAAAAAACAGCTTATGGTCGGGAGCCTGCTGTTCCACCTCGGGATCATCCCGGTCATTCTCGGCCATGTCTCGGGACTTGGCATCCCGAAGGAATGGATGCGGGCAATGGGTGTCAATGACCACATGTACCACCTCGGCGCCATCTGGATCGGCGGGTTCTTCGGGCTGGTCACGCTTCTCGGGATGTTCATCCTGACGTTCCGCCGATTTTCGATCAAGGCGGTGCGGAAGCTCAGTTCCGCAAGCGACATGATCGTCAACACACTTTTGCTGATCATCGTCTTCATGGGGATGTACGCGACGGTCGTGACGAATGCCGTTAATCCTGCATTCGACTACAGGGATACGATTTCTGTATGGTTCCGCGACCTGTTCCTGCTGCGTCCGGATGCATCCTACATGCTCGGGGTTCCGGTGTCTTTCCAGATTCATATTCTGGCTGCTTTCCTTATTTTCGCGCTCTGGCCGTTCACGCGTCTTGTCCATGTCTGGAGCGTCCCGCTGTCGTATGTCGGCAGAAGTTACATCCTGTACAGGAGGCATAAGGTGAATTAAGCTGAGAGGAAGAATGAACGCCGATCGGGCGGAAAAACGGGAGAGGTCCGCGATGAATGAACTGACAAACTACCAGAATGTGATCGACAGGCTCCGGGAACGGCTCGGCTTCGACTTTATGGCGCTGGCGATGGAAGACGCCCCGAGCGGTTATTCGGTCCGCTGGCGGTTCGCGTCCGGAAACCTGAACAACCGCTACCGCCGCATTGTCCTCCGGTCCGGCAGGGGCATTGCCGGGACGGTCTTCAAGACCGGAAAACCACTGCTGGTGCCCTTTATCGACCCTGACCGGCATACGCCGGTTGTGTTCGATTATCCGATCGTCAAAACCGAAGAGCTGACCAGCATCGCCGCTGTGCCGCTCTATGACGGCGGGCGCGTAAAGGGCGTCCTGCTCGGCGGGTACCGGAACGGCTGTGCCGAGGTGACGGAAACGCTTTGCATGGAGATGGCCGAGGCATCTGCCTCATTTCCCGGATTTGACGGGAAGGAGCTGGTGACCCGGTGAGCGTAAAGCAGGATCTGCTGAATGAGCTGATGCTGAAGATGTTCGACAAGAGCAGCGAAGCCATCCTGTTTTTTGACGGGGAGGGCAGGGCGCTTGCCGCCAACCCGGCGGCGGAAAAGATCCTCGACCGCGACGTGCTGCAAGCGCTTCTCGACGGCAATGATGGCGCGCTCTGTCAGGTCTGCGCCGGATATGTGGATGAAACCGGGCAGAAGACGTGTGAGAACTGCTACTTCCATCAACCGGAACGCAGCGACTTCTCGTCCTTCCAGCTGTACCTGAACACGAAGGGGCAGGGCCTCGTGCCGTATGCCTCCTCATTCCATACCGTCGACCCGGAAAACGACATCCGGGTGTTCCTGCTGCGCGACATGACGCGCCAGCACCGCATGCAGGAAAAGGCCTATCAGAACAAGATGATGAAGCATATCATCGATGCGCAGGAAAACGAGCGCCGTAGGATTTCCCGTGAGCTTCATGACGGGGTGGCTCAGGAACTCATGAGCGCGGTCGTCGACCTCCGCGTGCTGAAGTACATGACGGGTGACGCGGATGTGCTGGCCAAGGTGAAGGAGACCGAAGCCTCGTTGTCCAGACTCCTGGAGGACATCCGGAACATCTCGGTCGAGCTGCGCCCGGCCGCCCTCGACGACCTCGGCCTGGATGCGGCGTTCCGCTCGCATTTCAAGCGCCTTGAGGAAACGTATGGCCTCACCGTCGACTATTCATCCGACCTGCCGGTGAAGCGGTTTGAAACAGAGATTGAAACCGTCATTTACCGGGTGTGCCAGGAGGCGATCCTGAACGCGCTCAAGTATGCGGATGTGGACTCGGTTTCGGTTATGCTCAAAGGCGATCGGAGCCGGCTCCTCCTCACCGTCCGGGATGGCGGCACGGGATTCCGTCCCGGCGACAAACCGGAGGGAACGGGTCTTGGCCTGTACGGCATGAAGGAGCGCGCGGAGCTGGTCGGAGGCACGCTTGACGTGGACTCCGCGCCGGGCACCGGCACGACAATCCGTCTGAGTGTCCCGGCGCTCCAGGGAAAGGAGGTCCGCTGATGGACAAGATTTCGATTGTCATCGCGGATGACCACGCCGTCGTCCGGAGCGGCTTCTCGATGATCCTCAATTTTCAGGAAGACATGGAAGTCGTTGCGACGGCGGCAGACGGTATCGAAGCCTACAAGATGGTCGCAAGGCATCATCCGGACCTCCTGATCATGGATCTCAGCATGCCGCCTGGTGAAAACGGGCTGATTGCGACAGGCAAGATCAAGGAGGATTTTCCGGACACGAAGATCCTGATCCTGACGATGCACGATGATGAGGAGTATCTGTTCAACGTCCTGAAAAGCGGCGCATCCGGATACATGCTGAAAAACGCCCCTGATGAGGAGCTGCTCCACGCCATCCGCACGATCAGGCGCGGCGGCACATACATCCATCCGAAGATGACAACCTCGCTTGTCCGCGAATTCGTCAAAGCCGACCACACCATGGCTCCGGATGATCCGTATGAGCTCCTTTCCAAGCGAGAGCTCGAGATTCTCCCGCTCGTCGCCAAAGGTTATGGCAACAAGGAAATCGCCGAGATGCTCTACATCTCCGTCAAGACCGTCGAGGCGCACAAAGCCAAAATCATGGAAAAGCTCGGCCTGAAAAGCCGCCCGGAACTCGTCGAATTCGCCCTCAGGAAAAAACTGCTGAACTTCTGAGGAAGGGGGAGTAGATTGCCGGCTCTTGGGCTTCCCCACGGAAAACGTGTGACGGAACGGAAAGCAACCACCCTGACTCAACAGACAGGAGGCGTCGCAGATGGCAAACGGACAACTGCAGTTTACGGAGCCGGCGGTGCGGCTCCTGGAAAACGAGCACCGCTACCTGATGCATCTCGCGGAGGAATGGCATGACATCGTCCTCCGGTTCGAGCGGGAAGAAGATTTGGACAGGGCCACGGCCTTGTCTCTTCTGGCCGAACTTAAAGCGAAGCTCATCGGCTTCCTCGACCCGCTGAAGAACCATACCGACAAGGAAGAGGAGCATTTCTTCCCGGTTCTCGGCAGCTACATCGGGCTCGAACAGGGACCGATCGTCGGCATCCAGGAAGAGCATGGGGAGATTGACGCCTATATCGGCCATTTTTTCCATCACACGCGGGGTGACCTCTCAGAGCTTGCCTTGGAGCAGATCCGGAAGATCGTCGGCGATGCCGGAGAAGCATTCGAGGTGCTGACCGTCCACTTCGTCAAGGAAGAAACGGTTCTTTTCCCGATGGCCGAGCGGCTTCTCCGGGCGGACGACCTGGACGCGCTCGCAGAAAAACTGAACACGCTCATCGTCTGATGGGCACAGGCCGCTGTCACACCTCCGTGCGCGGCTTTTTTCTCATACAGGGTTTCCCCCGGCATGGACAGGGAACCCCCTAATTACCCACATCGGAGCAGGCATTTAAAATAGAATCATAGAGAAGTTTTCGCGATCTCACTTGCAGCACCTGTAGTCAAAACTCTAACCGAGTAGGTGAAACAGATGGTCAAGAAGATTCAGTTGCCGCTCCAGACGGCAAACCTCGTGGTCGGCTTCATGGTATGGGTCATTTTGTCCTCGCTCATTTCATTTATCACGCAGGACATCGAAATTCCGCCGGAGCGCTTGGCAATCGTCACCGCGGTGCCGGTCGTTCTGGGCTCGGTCCTTCGCATGCCGTTCGGCTATTATGCCAACTTCATCGGCGCGCGCACCTTGTTCATGTGGAGCTTCGTCCTTCTGCTGTTCCCGGTCTGGTACATCAGCGAGGCGGACACGTTCTCGGACCTCATCATCGGCGGCCTGATCCTTGGCGTCGGCGGTGCGGTGTTCTCCGTCGGCGTCACCTCGCTGCCGAAGTACTATCCGAAGGAAAAGCACGGACTCGTCAACGGGATCTACGGGGCGGGGAACATCGGGACGGCGATCACGACCTTCGCCGCGCCGATCATCGCCGGCCAGATCGGCTGGCAGCCGACGGTCAAGCTGTTCCTCATCCTCCTGGCCGCCTTTGCGCTCCTGAACTTCTTCTTCGGTGACCGCAAGGAGCCGAAGCCGGATGTCAGGCTGTCGATGTTCGAGCAGGTCAAGGGGGTCTCGGACAATCCGAAACTCTGGCTGTTCTCGCTGTTTTACTTCATCACGTTCGGCTCATTTGTCGCCTTCACGGTGTACCTGCCGAACTTCCTAGTCGGGAACTTCGGGCTCGACAGTGTCGACGCGGGCATCCGAACGGCCATCTTCATCGCGGTCGCGACATTCCTGCGGCCGATCGGGGGCTGGCTTGCCGACAAGTTCCAGCCGATGTTCCTGCTGATCGGGACATTCGCGGTCTATACGGTCGCGGCGATCATCCTGGCGTTCTCGCCGTCGATCGGCCTGTACACGGTCGGCAGCATTGCCATCGCGATCAGCGCCGGCATAGGCAACGGGGTCATCTTCAAGCTCGTGCCGTTCTACTTTGCCAAGCAGGCGGGGATCGCCAATGGTTTCGTCTCGATGATGGGCGGTCTCGGCGGCTTCTTCCCGCCAATCCTCCTCTCGATCATCTATTCGGTGACCGGCGCCTATTCAATCGGCTTCATGCTGCTGTCACAGGTGGCGCTCGCAAGCCTCATCCTTGTCGTGTGGCTGTATTACTCTGACCGGCTGTCCCTGCAGGCGGACGTGTTTCGGTCGACCGGCCAGGGCGTGCTCGTGACGGATGCTGGCGGGAAAATCCGCGCGGTCAATCCGATGTTCACGAAGCTGACAGGCTATACAGAGGAAGAGGCAGTCGGCAACAATCCGAATATGCTGTCTTCCGGCCGCCAGCCGAAGGAGTTCTATCGGAACATGTGGAAACAGATTAAGGAAGAAGGCATGTGGCAGGGCGAAATCTGGAACAGGAAAAAGAACGGGGAAGAGTACCTGCAGTGGCTGAACATCGCGGCCGTCAGTGACGAGACCGGCGAGCATGTACGCTATGTGGGGACCTTCAGCGACATCACGAAAGAACACGGAAAGGATGCGCGGCGCTGACCGGCATTCTTTTCCGTCGGGGAGGCAACTGACGTGGACGGACGGTATTCGAGGCAGACATTATTCGGGCCGATCGGGGAAGGCGGGCAAGAGCGGCTCGCAGCAGCAAAGGTGGCAGTCATCGGCTGCGGCGCGCTCGGCACCGCCATTGCCGAGACGCTCGTCCGGGCAGGCATCAGGGAAATCATCCTGGTTGACCGCGACTATGTCGAGCTCTCGAACCTCCAGCGCCAGACGCTGTTCACCGAGGCCGATGCGGAAGAGATGCTGCCGAAGGTTGTCGCGGCGGAAAAACACTTGAAGGAAATCCGGAGCGACGTCGTCATCCGTTCCCAACTCGTCAATGCCGGCGGGCCGCTCATGGAGAGGCTTGCGTCGGAAAGCGATCTGATCATGGACGCGACGGACAACTTCGAGACACGGCTCCTGATCAATGATGCTTCCATGAAGCACGGCATCCCGTGGATTCACGGTGCGTGTGTCCGGGGCTCGGGGACAGTCTTTCCGTTTATCCCGGGCCGCGGTGCGTGTTACCGCTGTCTCCTGCCGGTGCTGCCCGCCACGGGTGCGACATGCGACACCGCGGGCATCATTCCGCCGGCCGTGTCGGCGACCGCTGCGATCCAATGCGCGGAGGCGATGAAATGGCTGACCGGAAATCATGGCGCCATGCGGACGAAGGTGCATCACTTCGACCTGTGGGCGGGCACGCATCTGGACATCGGCGTTTCCCGGATCCGAGACCCGGAATGCGCCACCTGCGGCAATTCGCCGTCTTACCCGGAGCTCCGGCCCCGGCGGGCTGGCGATGCGGCTGTCCTCTGCGGGCGCGATGCCGTCCAGATTTTGCCCGACCCCGCCCGTGCCGTGTCGCTGAATGCCGGCGAGGCGATCGGGCGAAGGATCGATCCGAAGACGCGCCGGACGCCGTATTTTATTGAATTTCGGGCGTTCGGCAGACGGTTCGTCCTGTTTGGCGACGGCCGGTTGCTGATTCACGGAGCCAAAACGGCCGACGAAGGCAAAACACTTTATCACCGGCTGTTCGGCTAGAGAAAGGGGGGAGTCAGTTGGCACATGGACAAGAACCGAATGAAATCAGGATTGCGATCCTCACGGTGAGTGACACGAGAACGGAAGACAACGATACCGCGGGCGCCCTCATCGAGCACTTCGCCGAACTCGCGGGCCTGGCTGTCGACGGGCGCGGATGGGTAGCGGACGATGCGAAAGAGATCCGAAACGTCATCACTGCGCTTCTCGCTGAGCCGGAGATCGACGCCATCATCACGACGGGCGGTACCGGGATCGCCGCGCGCGATGTCACGATCGAGGCGATCCGGCCGCTCCTGTCAAAGGAACTGGACGGCTTCGGCGAACTGTTCCGCTATTTGAGTTTCGCCGAGGATGTCGGCACGAAAGCGATGCTCAGCCGGGCCGCCGCCGGCACCGCGCAGGGCAAGGCCGTCTTCATCCTGCCCGGCTCGCGAGGCGCCGTCCGCCTCGCCATGAAGCGCCTCATCATCCCGGAAATCCGCCATATTGTTGCGGAGCTGAGGAAATAGGCAGAGTGCAGGAAATGCATCTTGGATTTGGAGTAAAGGACGCTGAAATGGAGTAAGAACGCCGGAGATGGAGTAAGGCCAGCTGAATTGGAGTAAGAGGGCCGGAAATGGAGTAAGGCCAACCGGTTTGGAGTAAGGGGCCCGGAATTGGAGTAAAGGGGTCAGACTTGGAGTATCGGAAACTGCCAGGATCGTACATGGTTAGTGGTTCAACAAAAAAACCGCCCATCAGGCGGTTTTCATCCAATCAATCATTCAGTCTCTCTTGTAATCCCCAGACTTGCCGCCGGTTTTCTCGAGCAGCATGGTCGGGCCGATGATCATTTCTTTGCCGGCCGCCTTGCACATGTCGTAGATGGTGAGGGCTGCTGCCGATGCGGCAGTGAGGGCTTCCATTTCGACACCGGTCTGGCCTTTCGTCTTGACGCTTGCTTCCAGCAGCACTTCGTAATGGCCGGCTTCCTCATCCACATTCCACTTAAAAGAGATGTCGATGCCCTTCAGCGGGAGCGGGTGGCACATCGGGATGATCTGGGGTGTGTTTTTGGCCGCCATGATACCGGCGACCTGGGCGACGGCGAACACATCCCCTTTCTTGTTCGTCCCTTCGCTGATCTGGCGGTGTATGGTTTCATTCACCAGGATGGACGAGCGGGCAACGGCGGTCCGGACGGTCTCGTCTTTATCGGAGACATCGACCATGCGGGCGCGGCCCTGGTCGTTAAAGTGAGTCAGGTCTGACACGGGAATCCTCCTTCCGGGGGCTGTGTTAAAATCAGGATAATCCGAGTATAGCAGATGCAAACAGGAGGCGGTCATGATGGTGGAGATTCGGAAACCGATACCGGTAGCGGAAGCGGTGGAGCGGGTGCTCGCACACGCCGCGCCGACGGGGACGGAGACGGTCCCGCTCGAAGAAAGCGTGGGCAGGATCCTGGCCGAGCCGGTAACCGCCTCCCATCCGGTGCCGCCGTTTAACCGGTCGCCGTATGACGGATTCGCCGTCCGTTCGGGGGATACCACAGGCGCATCCGGAAGCAACCGGCTCCGGTTTACCGTCATCGATGAAATCCCGGCGGGAAGCGTCTCGAATAAAACCCTCGGCGAAAAACAGGCCGCCCGCATCATGACGGGGGCACCGCTTCCGGACGGCGCGGATGCCATCGTCATGTTCGAACAGACAGTGGAGGACGGGGACACCTTCACGATCCGCAAGCCGTTCGAGCCGCTTGAGAACGTCTCGCTGAAGGGCGAGGACCTGGCTCAAGGGGAGGAAGTTGTGCCGGCCGGAAGCTACATCCACGCAGGGACGGTCGCGGTGCTCGCGACATTCGGCTACACGCACGTCAAGGTCCCCAGGCGGCCGGTCGTCGGGATCCTTGCCACCGGTACCGAACTGGTCGGCGTCGGCGAGCCGCTTGCGCCGGGAAAGATCCGCAACAGCAACGGCCCGATGATCGAGGCACAGCTCCGCCGGATGGGCATCGAATGCCGGACATACGGTGCACAGGCGGACGATCTGGACGCCGTTGTCGGGACAGTCGAGCGGGCGCTTTCCGAGACGGACGCGCTCATCACGACCGGCGGGGTGTCGGTCGGCGACTTCGACTATCTGCCGGCCGTCTATGAGCGAATTGGCGCCGAAGTGCTGTTCAACAAAGTCGCGATGCGCCCCGGCAGCGTGACGACGGTCGCCGCTGGCGGCGGCAAGCTGCTGTTCGGCCTGTCGGGTAACCCTTCGTCCTGCTTTACCGGTTTCGAACTGTTCACGCGTCCGGCGCTCCTCAAGATGATGGGCGCGGACAAGCTGTTTTTGCCTCATACAAAAGCGGTGCTCGGCGAGGATTTCACGAAGCCGAACCCGTTCACCCGTTTCGTCCGAGCAGTTTATGATGGCAACACAGCATCACCAGCCGGATTCAACAAGTCCAACGCGGTGTCCTCGATCGCCCGCGGCAACGCGATGATCGTCTTGCCGGGCGGGACGCGTGGCTTCAGGAAAGGTGACGAAGTCGATGTCCTGCTGCTCGGCGTCGAGGAAGGCAGCGCCCAATGGACACTGTGAGGGTGTTCCAGGTCGCCGGGTTCAAGAACAGCGGAAAGACGACGCTGATCAGGACACTGATCGCAGAGGCTGCCTCCCTCGGGCTTCGGACAGCCACGGTCAAGCACCATGGCCACGGAGGTCCGCCCGCTCTGCCCGACCCGGACACCGACAGCATGAAATTCTTCCGGGACGGGGCGGCGGCTTCCGCCGTATCGGGAGACGGGGTGATCCAGCTTCATATGAGAGAAGCGGAGACCGGTCCTCTTCCATTGATTCGTTTGGCGGCCGCTGCACGGCCGGATCTCATCCTCGTCGAGGGGTTCAAGCAGGCGCCATTCGAGAAAATCGTTCTCGTGCGGAGCGCGGAGGACTGGGAACAACTGAAAGATCTTCCGGATATCCGGCTCGCCGTCACTGCAGGCACTGACGCACCTGGTGCGCCGGAAGTCGTTATGAGGGAAGACACAGAAGCCATCCGCGGCTGGTTCGGCCGCTGGCTAAAAGGGGGGACAGGCCATGTCCATCTATGAAATCACCGACAAGCCGATCGACCCGCAACGTTACGCGGACCACGTTCTCCGTCCCGAGGCAGGGGCCGTCGTCACGTTCACCGGCCATGTCCGCGAGTGGACAAAGGGCATCCGGACGCTTTATCTGAGCTATGAGGCATACGTGCCGATGGCGGAAAAGAAGATGGCCCAGATCGGCGGAGAGATCGAAGAAAAGTGGGAAGGGACCTGCGTCGCGATCGCCCACCGGATCGGCGAACTGGACGTGGGCGAAGTCGCCGTCGTCATCGCCGTTTCCTCGCCCCACAGGAAAGCCGCTTATGAAGCCAATGAATACGCCATCGAGCGCATCAAGCAGGATGTGCCGATCTGGAAAAAGGAAATCTGGGAAACAGGCGAGCAGTGGATCGGCGACCAGAACAAAAAACCGGAGGTGCGAAATCCATGATCAATCTTCTGTATTTCGCGGGCATCCGTGATCTGACGGGTGTTCCCGAGGAGCAGGCCCCGCTTGCCGGCAGGACGGTCGGGGAGCTGCTGGAATGGGCGGAGGAAAAGTATCCGGGCATCCGCGGAGGCGGGGCGCGTGTTGCGGTGAATGAGGAGTATGCCTTGGAAGGGGACGTCCTCGCTGAAGGCGACACCGCCGCAATTATCCCGCCGGTGAGCGGCGGCTGATGACGACGGGAATTGTCCTCGCGGGCGGACAGTCCAGGAGATACGGATCGCCGAAGGCCTTTGCCGATTACGAAGGCCGGCTGTTCTGGGAGAGGGCGCACAAAGCGCTCCTGGAAGGCGGCTGCAGTGGAGTCGTCGTCTCCGCCCGGCCGGAACACGCAGGGCGGTTTGGCGATGCGGACGTCATTACGGACCTTCCGGAGTTTGCCGATGCCGGTCCGCTTGCCGGCATCTGTTCTGCTATGAAACTGAGGCCCGCGGACGGGTTCGCCGTGATGCCATGCGACATGCCCGGCATCGGCCCGATGGAAGTGAGGAAGCTCATCACGCTGGCTGACCCGGATGCGGATGTGACCGCCGTCCGCACGAAAAACCAACCGATTCCGCTGTTCAGTGTCTGGAGCGGAGAGCTTGCCGGCCGCATCGGAGAAGCGCTTGCACGTGGCGAACGGGGCGTCATGCCGTTTCTCGCTTCTTTGGAGACAGAATGGATCGACGCGCGGGAACTGAATCCGGACCTGTCCGTATTCCGGAACGTGAACACGCCGAACGAGCAATGAGAAGGAGGAAGCGAACATGACCCGACAGCCTTTGACTGACCGGTTCGGACGGCCGATCCGTGATCTTCGGATCTCCGTCACAGACCGTTGCAACTTCAGATGTTCCTACTGCATGCCGAAAGAGGTATTCGGGGACGACTATGCCTTCCTCCCGAAGTCGGAGCTGCTCACCTTCGAGGAAGTCCACCGGCTGACCCGCCTGTTCGCGGACGCCGGCGTCAAGAAAATCCGCCTGACCGGAGGCGAGCCGCTGATGCGCCGGGGGCTTCCGGAACTGGTGGAGCGGATCCTCTCCGTCGGCAGTATCGAAGACATCGGCCTCACGACGAACGGGCTGCTCCTCGGCGCGCATGCCCAGCCGCTTTATGATGCGGGCCTGCGCCGGCTGAACATCAGCCTCGATGCCCTGGACCCGGTCATCTCCGGTGAACTGAACGGTCGGGGCGTCGACCCATCGCGTATCCTGAAGCAGATCGACTACGCCAAGGACGTCGGTTTCGAGATCAAGGTGAATATGGTCGTGAAAAAAGGCGTCAACGATTCCGAGATTCTGCCGATGACCGCTTATTTCAAAGAGCGCGGCATCACGCTCCGGTTTATTGAATTCATGGACGTCGGCAACGACAACGGCTGGAGCTTCAGGGACGTGGTGACGAAGAAGGAGATCTTCGACAGGCTCAGCGATGTGTACGACCTCGAGCCGGTCGGGCAGGACTACTACGGAGAAGTCGCCAAGCGATACCGCCACAAGGACAACGGCGCGGAGATCGGCTTTATCACCTCGGTGTCGGAATCGTTCTGCTCGACATGCACCCGCGCACGCCTGTCATCCGACGGCAAGCTGATCACCTGCCTGTTCGCGGAAGGCGGATTCGACCTGCGCGGCCTGATCCGGGACGGAGCTACCGATGAAGAACTCATGGCCGCCATCGCGGGCGTCTGGGAAAATCGGGCTGACCGCTATTCCGACGAACGCACCGAACAAACCGCGCGCAACCGGAAGAAAATCGGCATGTCGTATATTGGCGGATGAATAATTGGGAAACAGGGCTGACACACGGAGCGGAAATGATCCGCATCGGGTGTCAGCCCTGTTTGATAAGCGCTTATGTCAACGTCTCGATGAAATAACGCAACGTCTCACTTCGATATGTCAACATCTCAATGAAAGAACGCAACGTCTCAATAAAATATGTCAATGTTTCGCCCCGGTACGTCTGCGCCCCATATAAAAAAGCCGCAGCGATGCGGCCATACGTCAGCTGTTGATGGATCCTGTCTGTTTGTCATCCTTTGCCGCTTCGAAATTGCCGGAGCCGACACGGCGCTTGATTTCCTCTTCGGATAAAGGTTCGAGTGCGGTTTCGTCTGTCGGAAGGTCGATGGCGCCGGCCTCCATCTCCATGTTCTCCAGCCGGGCAAATCCCGCGTTGGTCTGCCGCCCCAGCTCTTCGCGGAGCTTCCGGTCCTCGTACGTCTCTTCCATGAACGGTTCCTTTTTCGCCATATCCATCCCCCACTTCATTCGATTTCCCTAAGTTTACCCTACTGTTGGCACTCCAAAACGATGCAGAATCATTCGGTCTTCTCCGTCTGAACGACTTTTTTCTTTTCCCGCCACTTCGTGATCCATTCCGTTCCGAAATCTACGAGCAGGTCCATATCAATTACCCGAGTGTCGGCCTGACCGATCTTGCAGCGGGTCACCGCTTCCGGACGTTCTCGCTCGAATGCCATGCCGAGCGGCGGGAAGTCGTCGGATTCCAGATCCGCCATGTCGTATTCGACCCATTTCCTCTCGCCGCCCACCAGCAGGGCCGCGCCGTCCCGGTAGGTCTCAAGGCCGGGTGCCCGGTATTCGGACAGATGCAGGGCTGTGCAGGAGTCGTAGCCGGTCCCGACGAGCAGGATCTTCATACGAGAGCCGTACATCTTCCCGAGCGGGGAACCCTCCCCGAAGGAGTCCTCCAAAGGGTGATCCTTCATCCACTCTGCCGCATCGCGTCCCCAGGCGATGAACGAATGAGCCGGATGCGGGCTTCGGATTGTCTCGGGATGGCGGTGGAGGCATTCAGGGACCTTGCCCATTCCGCGCAGGTGCGTCAGGCGGGGGTCATAGGCCGGCAGCGTAAGCCGGATCGGCTCATGCCATTCTTCCGGGACCGGAGGCATCATCCAGTGCCTCGGGTCTGAGTTGTCCGAGGACTGCGAAGGCATGACGACCGTCCCGTCTGCCGTTACGGTTTTAAGCAGTGCCTCGACAAATGCCTGCTCGCCGCCGGATACCCAGCCGACTTTTTTTAACGAAGTGTGGACGATGATCCGGTCACCTTTTCTGATTCCCGCATCGGCCAAATGCTCTTTGATCGTCTCTTTTGAAATGAATTCTCCTGTCCGGAGCACGACATCCAGTTCGTTCATCGTTCATTCCCCCATATTCGTTTTATTCAGAGTACCTTATTTGGATGCCCCGCGGAACGGGTATAGAATGAATTCAGGGAGGTGCTGGGAAATGGAAAACTGGAAACTATGGATTAACGGGGAATGGAAGGACGCGGCGCGCACGTACGAGCTCAAGTCGCCGTATTCCCAGGAAGCGATTGCAACGGTTGCAAAAGCGGATGAAGAAGATGTGAAACAGGCAATTGAAGGCGCCCATGAGGCGTTTCTCGAGTTCAGGAAATGGCCGGCATACGAGCGGGCCGAACTGCTTTACCGGGCGGTTGACCTGATCGAGGCGAGGAAGGAGGAGCTGGCGCAGCTGCTGGTGCAGGAAGCGGGCAAGCCGATCAAGACGGCGCGCGGCGAAATCGACCGGACGATCGCGACATACCAATTCTCGGCGGAAGCTGCCAAGTCGCTATCCGGCGAGACGGTGCCGATGGACGCGGCGCCAGGCGTCACGGACCGCATCGGCTGGACAAAGCGGGAGGCGCTCGGCGTTGTCGCGGCGATCACGCCGTTCAACTTCCCGTCGAACCTGGTCGCTCACAAACTCGGACCGGCATTCGCTGTCGGAAACACGGTCGTCCTGAAGCCGGCTACACAGACGCCGCTATCTTCTCTGGCACTCGCCGAGATCTTCAAGGAAGCGGGCCTGCCGGACGGCGCCCTCCAGATCGTGACGGGAAGCGGCAGCGAGCTGAGCGACCCGCTCATCACGAATGACCTCGTGAAGAAAGTGACGTTCACCGGGAGCGTGCCGGTCGGGCTCGACATCAAGTCGAAGGTCGGCCTGAAAAAGCTGACGCTCGAGCTCGGCTCGAACTCCGCACTGATTGTCGAGCCGGACGTGCCGCTCGAGAAGATCATGCCGCGTGCCGTCACCGGCGCATTCGGCTTTGCCGGGCAGGTGTGCATCTCGCTCCAGCGCGTGTATGTGCATGACGACATCTACGATGAATTCGTGGAACAGTTCGTCGCAGAAACGGAGAAACTCCAGATCGGCGACCCGGCAGATGAATCGACCGATGTCGGCTCGATGATCCATCCGGGCGAGGCGGACCGCGCCATGGAATGGATCGAGGAAGCGAAAAAAGTCGGTGCGACCGTCCGCACAGGCGGCGAGCGCGTCCAGAACGGCATCGCTCCGACCGTCATGACCGACGTTACGCCGGATATGAACGTCGTCTGCAAGGAAGTGTTCGCCCCGATCGTCACGATCATGAAGTACTCGGACCTCGATGAGGCGATCGACCTCGTCAACGACTCTGAGTACGGCCTGAACGCGGGTATCTACACGCGCGACATCGAATCCGCGATGAAAGCCGCAGACGAAATCGAAGCCGGCGCTGTCATCATCAACGACATCCCAACATTCCGAGTCGACAACATGCCATACGGCGGCGTCAAGATGAGCGGCTACGGCCGCGAAGGCGTCAAATACGCCATCGACGGTATGACCGAGCTGAAGTTCATTACGGTGAAGACGACAATCTGAGTGATCTCGTTAAAGGCAGTGAGAAATGATGAGATTGGATAAGCTTGACTGGTTTTTATTGCTGTTGGTCATTATCGTCTCAGCAGTAGTTTATAGTGCCTATAGCGGAGAACTGCCGAACGGCTACCTGGTTTTGATGATCCTGCTTGTCGGTCTGGTGGTAGGTGTTTTGAAAAGAGTACTGTTCAGGCCGAAACAATGAGCGTTTTATTCGACTGGTAATCGCTCGTATAGCCACGGTTAAGACTCAGGCATTCAGGGTAATCATTCGAACCCAACAGGTAATAACCCATATAACAGAAGCCGGAAGAGGACATCCCCCTTCCGGCTTTTTGATGCTTTCCGCCCAATCCGTCCGGGTCTTTCCTCCTCTTTTCTTCCAATCGGAAACCTGCTCAGCCGTATCCCGGTAGAATAGAGGTATGGAGCAAGTCGGTCAAGACTCGAAATGGGGAATAAGTGATGAATATGGAAGAAATCTACCAAGAAATCGCAGAATTGATTGATGAGACGATACCGGAAGAGTGGAAAAACGTAAAACTCTATGTAGAAGGATGGGAAGGATACTCCACAGCCTATTTTTACTATTACCCTGAAAACAATGAAAAACCAATATTGAGTTATTCCATTCCAGAGCGCTTTGCAATTGATAAGATGGAATTCCATCAGCAGGAACGCAAGATTAGACGTACGGTCTTGTCCCTACAGAAAGCGTTCGAGTCGAATGGACAAGAGCCTTGGACGAACCTCACTTTCATTCTCAACCGTGATGGAACATTCCATATCGACTATGGCTATGAAGATTTGACTGAAGCAGACCCCGGGGAGCAGCGCAAAGCGTGGAAGGCCAAGTACGGGATTGAGGCGAGAACATGAGGGTTGATTATGGTTATGAGGACTTGTCTGAGCTTGATCTGATTGAAAAATAGGTTCACCGGGAAGCAAAGCATGTTTTCAGCGAGTAACAGGGAGTGAAGAATTTGGCTCGGGAAGCGGAAGAGATCTATCAAGCACTCGCCAATCAGTTGAATGACCTGATCCCTGAGCAATGGGAAAAGGTCTTTCTTTACGTGGAAGATTGGGATAATTCATCGACCGCCTATTTCTTTTATTATCCTGCAGAGGGCACAGGTCCAGTGCTCAGCCACGATATTCCGGAGATATTTGATATGGACCCAGATGACTTCGAGATGAAGGAGTATGAGCTTGGCGAAACAGGGCTTTCCCTTCAGCGCGTCTTCAGAGAAGACAGGCAGGAACAGTGGACAAGCTTCACGTTTATCCTGGAGAAAAATGGCCGGTTCAAGATGGACTACGGCTATGAAGATTTAAGCGAAGTCGATCCAGGAGAACAGCGCGAAACGTGGAAGGCCAAGTACGGAATTAAATAAGAATGACATAATGAATATACACACCAGACAACCAGTGAAGGAGAATCCCTGATGGAGATCCGACTGTTAAACGAGTCCGACGCCCATTCGTACCAGCAAGTCCGATTAGGCGCTTTGAAAAACAATCCGGAAGCCTTTGGTTCAACGTTCGAGCGGGAAGCTGCTTTTCCGCTTGATTTTGTGGCAAGCCGATTAAAGCCGGATGAAGATCAGTTTGTCCTGGGGGCATTTCAGGACGGCGGATCATTGGCCGGCATCGTGACGTTCAAGCGCGAAGAGTCCCCCAAGATGCGGCACAGGGGAAATCTCTATGCCATGTATGTGGCGCCGGAAGCGAGGGGCAGGGGCATGGCTAAGTCACTGCTGGAAGAATTGATCAGGCGGGCCAGGGAAACCGATGGACTCGAGCAGATCCATCTGGCAGTCGTCACCGATAACGGCCCTGCCAGGAAGCTCTACACGTCCTTGGGGTTCAAAGTGTATGGAACCGAGCCCCGTGCCCTGAAAGTCTGCGGGAAGTATTATGACGAAGACCTGATGATCCTGAGATGGTGATCGTAAAACGGAAGCCCCTGCGGGCTTTCGTTTTTTCATCTTCAGCGGGAAATCGCATTGTCCGGCACCCCTCGTTCTGCTAAAGTGGACTTGTATTTCGAAAACGAAAATAGTTCTGAAAAGAAAGAAGGCGAACCGATGAATATTTATCTTTCGGTCGACATGGAAGGAATCACGGGCATTCCCGATTACACGTTCGTCGATTCATCCCAGCATAACTATGAAATCGGGCGGAGCCTCATGACGGGGGACGCCAACGCGGTAATCGAAGGGGCGCTGGCCGGGGGGGCGGAGCATGTGCTCGTCAATGACAGTCACTCGAAGATGAACAACCTATTGCCTGAGAAGCTGCATCCGGAAGCGGAACTGATCAATGGCGGTGTGAAGCTGTATTCGATGGTCGAAGGCCTGGACAGCATGTATGACGGCGCCATCTTCACGGGCTACCATTCCCGCGCGGGCCAGCCGGGGGTCATGAGCCACTCGATGATCCATGCGGTCCGCAATATGTGGATTAATGAGCAAGAAATTGGAGAAATCGGCTTTAACGCATACATCGCGGGTTATCACGGCGTTCCGGTCATCATGGTGGCAGGCGACGACGGGGCGTGCCGCGAAGCGGAGGAACTCATTCCGGGCGTCTTGACGGCGACGGTTAAAAAGTCGCTGACGCGCTCCGCTGTCCGGTCCCTCTCCCCGCAGAAGGCACATGAACTGCTGAAGGAAAAGGCGGCCGAAGCGATCGCGAACCGCGGCAATGTCAAACCGCTGACACCTCCGGACAACCCGGTGCTCCGCATCGAGTTCACGAACTACGGCCAGGCCGAATGGGCGGCGTTCATGCCGGGCTGCGAAATCGAACCGGGGTCGACGGTCGTCCGGTTCGAGGCGAAAGACATTTTGGAAGCGTACAGTGCGATGCTCGTCATGATCGAGCTCGCGCTGCAGACGACCTACCGATGACGGAACTGATCCGTCCGGAGCGTCTGAAGCGGGGCGACACCGTCGGAATCATCGCCCCGTCCAGCCCGCCAAAAACCGAACAGCTGACCCGTTCGCTGGCCTTCTTGGAATCGCTCGGCCTGAACTGGAAGATCGGCAAGGCCGTCGGGAAAAAAGAGCGGTATCTCGGGGGAACCGACCAGGAGCGCCTGGACGACCTGCACGCGATGTTCAGGGACCCGGAAGTCAAAGGCATCATTTGTGCAAGAGGCGGCTACGGCTCCGCGCGATATCTTGAGAAGATTGATTACCAGATGATCAAGGAAAACCCGAAGATATTCTGGGGGTACAGCGACATCACCGCGCTCCACCAGGCCATCCATATGTATTCGGACATGGTGACGTTCCACGGGCCGATGCTCGAGTCGGACGTCGCCAAGGATGACTTCGATCCGCTGTCTGCCAAACTCTTTGAACAGCTGTTCCAGCCCCTCGAACTCCATTACGACGAATCCGTCTCTCCGCTCACCGCGTATTCCGGAGGAAGTGCGCGTGGTCAGTTGATCGGCGGAAACCTGTCGCTGATCGCTTCCAGCATCGGCACAAAGTTCGCGCCGTCGTTTGACGGGAAACTGCTCCTCATCGAGGACACCGATGAGGAGCCGTACCGGGTAGACAGCATGCTGACGCAGCTTAGGCAGTCGGGTGTGCTGGAGCGGGTGGCCGGCATCGCCATCGGCGACTTTAAATATCCTAAGAACCATAAGGGCGACTTCTTTTATGAAGAAGTGTTCCGTGACTTCTTCGAAGGGTTCGGAAAGCCGGTCTTGTCCGGTTTCCGGATCGGCCACTGCCAGCCGCACTTCGCGGTCCCGCTCGGCGTCGAGGCGTATCTGGACGCCGATGCAAAGACGCTCACCATCCTGCCGGGTGTTGAGTAAGCGCACGGTATATCAGACTAATATTAGAATCAATGAAGGTTAATATAAGGGGGAAATTCACCATGAAACCGCTCATCGGCATCACGACCCATGTTGAACTCGACTATAAGCACGTCCTGAACCACGACTACATTACCGCTGTCCAGAGGGCCGGCGGCATTCCGATGCTCATCCCGATCGACACGGAAAACGACGCGGACCGGATCCTGGACGCGCTCGACGGGCTCGTCGTCTCCGGAGGGGGAGACATCGACCCGACGCTATTCGGCGAAGAGCCGCATCCGAAGCTTGGGGAGATTTCTCCGGGCCGGGATGCATCGGAGCTTGCGCTCATCAAGGGAGCCTTGGAGCGCGATATGCCGCTTCTCACCATCTGCAGGGGTCTTCAGGTCATGGTCATTGCCGAGGGCGGCGACATGTATCAGGATATCTACTCGCAGATTGACAGGGAACTGCTCCAGCATAGCCAGCGCGCCAACCGGGTTCATCTTTCCCATTTCGTCGAAGCGGCGGAAGGCAGCATCCTTCGGGAGGCTGCACAGGCAGAGAAGTTCCGGGTGAATTCCTATCACCATCAGGCTGTGCGCGATGTGAAGGCGCCGTTCGCAATCTCCGGTGTCGCATCAGACGGTGTGATCGAGGCAGTCGAAAGCACGGAGCACCGGTTCGCGGTTGGCGTCCAGTGGCATCCGGAAGCACTTGCCGCAGCAGGGGACAGCACATCACTCCGCCTGTTCGAGCGGTTCATCGAAACAGCAAAGGAAGGGGCGGGAACCATTGCAAATCATTGACCTGCACTGCGACGCATTATTGAAACTGTATGAAGCGGACGGCAAGATCCGTTTTGCCGACGCGCCGGAACTGGATACGAACCGGGAGCGTCTCCGGAAAGGGGATGTGAAGCTCCAGGCCTTCGCCATCTTTATCTGGCCGGGCATGAAGGCGGAAGAAAAGTTCCAGGCCGCCCTCGACCAGGTGCACTGGTTTTACACGGATGTCCTCGGCAACAACCCGGACATGAAACTGATCCGGGATTGGTCGGATATCGACTCATTAAAAGAAGGAGAGACGGGGGCACTTCTTACGCTTGAAGGCGTGGACGCAATCGGCAACGACCTGAAGAAGCTGTCGATCCTCCACCAACTCGGTGTCCGCTCGGTCGGACTTACCTGGAACAACGCGAACCTCGCAGCGGACGGCGCGGGCGAGCCCCGCGGAGCCGGCCTCACGACATTCGGCCGGGAAATCGTCCAGTTCAACAACGAGCACCAGATCCTGACCGACGTATCGCACCTGTGCGAGAAAGCGTTCTGGGACGTGATCGAAACGGCGGATTACCCGATTGCGAGCCATTCGAACGCCCGGTCGGTCCGCGACCATGTCCGGAATCTTTATGACGAGCAGGCAAAGGCGCTGTTCGATAAAGGCGGCATGATCCATGTCGTCTACTGCCCGGCTTTCATCAAGGAAGGGACGGTCACCATCGACGACCTGATCCGTCACATCGATCACTTCTGCGGCCTCGGCGGCGAGAAGTTCATCGGTCTCGGCTCTGACTTTGACGGCATCGCTGACAAAGTCGAAAACCTGGCCGATGCCTCGATGCAACAGAATCTCATTAACGAACTGCTGAAAAAGTATTCGGAAGACCAGGTCAAAGGATTCGCCTACCGGAATTTCCTCGAAAACCTGCCAAAATGACAAAAAGACAAGGAACCGCCGATGCGGAACCTTGTCTTTTTTTCTGCTGACGTCATCCGACATATTTCCCGGGAAATAGCTGCAAGAAACGACAAGCTACGCCATCGCAAGAATGGAAGCGATCATGCTCACGGTAAACAGGTAAAGGCCGAATAGAAGCACCGGGCGGTGAGGAAGAGGAGCCTTCCTGAATTCAGGGTCTTTGTTCCTGCCTTCCGCTTCCCTGATGTAGCTCTCTTTCCGGTTCGCCGTACGGAAGAACTTTCTCCAGTTTCTTGTAAAAGTCTCTGTTACATCATGCCGGGCGATATAAAGTATGCCGCCAGCAAGGAGGACCATAATGCTTGTCCAAAATAGTATATCCGCGGCCCGGACAGGGTCCGGTGTGCGTGTCATCCATGACCATCCGACAAACATCAGAGGAATGACAAAAATAACCGGCACATAACGTCGATTCATGTCCGCCCTTCTTTCATACTTAAAATTAACAACGGTTCAAACTATCTAAATTGTGAAAAAAGATATTGCTTTATATCCGTAGTATACGTAAAATAGGATTACATTTCGATAGAGACAAGGGGGAAAATGGCATGAACAAAAAGTGGGTATCTCGCTTCATGGCTCCAGCCGCGGCGGCACTGATCCTCGCGGGCTGCAACTTCAGCGGTTCCGGTGATGAGGCATCCGGCGATGCGGAAGGCGGAAGTGCCGAAGGGGACGGCAGCTCCGCACAGGTGATCACGCTGAGCGAACAGTCGGACATCCCGACGATGGACTCCACGAAGGCACATGACTCGATCGCCTTCAACGTCCTGAACAACATCAACGAAGGTCTCTACCGTCAAAATGCCTCCAACGATGTGGAGCTGGCGATGGCCGAAAAGCATGATAAAAACGAAGATGAAACCGTTCACACGTTCACGCTCCGCGAACAGAACTGGAGCAACGGCGAGCCTGTGACGGCTCAAGATTTCGAGTATGCGTGGAAGCGTGTCATGCGCGAAGCCGGCCCGTACAACTACATGCTCGTGACGGCCGGCATCAAAAATGCCGAAGCGATCATGAATGAGGAAAAGGACGCAGATGAACTCGGCGTCAAGGCAATCGATGAAAAAACGCTTGAAGTGACACTTGAAGCGCCGAACCCGCTGTTCGAAACACTCTTGGCATTCGCGACATTCCTGCCTCAGAACCAGGCGTTCGTCGAAGAGCAGGGCGACCAGTACGCGCTTGAAGCCGAAAACGTTCTCTCCAACGGTCCGTTCAAATTCACCGAATGGCAACAGGAGCAGGGCTGGACACTTGAAAAGAACGAAGACTACTGGGATGCCGAAAACGTCAAGCTCGACAAAGCCGATTTTGTGGTTGTCAAGGACCCTCAGTCCGGAGCCAACCTGTACGAAACCGAGAAAGTCGACCGCGTGAAGCTGACGTCTTCCCTCGTCGACCAGTACAAGGACAACGATGGATTCACAAACGAGAAAGCGTCCGGGATCGTGTTCCTGCGCTTTAACCATAATCACGAAGTGCTGAGCAACGCGAACATCCGCCGTGCCGTCAACATGGCAATCGATCGTGACGGCCTGACCGACGTCATCCTTAAAGACGGTTCCACACCGCTTTACGGTGTTGTTCCTGAAGGATTCTACACATCTCCTGAAGGTGTTGACTACCGCGAGCTGAACGGCGACATCAACAAAGGCACTGCCGAAGAAGCGAAGGAATTCTGGGATAAAGGTCTCGAAGAAGCGGGTATCGACAGCCTGACCGTTTCCCTGAACATCGCGGATACAGATGAAATGAAGAAAGTCGGCGAGTACCTGCAGGCCCAGCTGGAAGACAACCTGCCTGGATTCAAGCTTGAACTGAAGGCGGTTCCATTTGCACAGCGCCTTGAAATTGAAAAGGCGATCGAGTACGATCTCTCGCTCTCGACTTGGGGACCTGACTATGCCGATCCGATGACTTACCTCGACATGTGGGTGGACGGCAGCTCGGCGAACCGGATGGACTACAGCAATCCGAAGCTGGATGAGCTTGTAGCCGAAGCACGCACGGACACGGACCTCAGCAACCGCTACAAGACCCTCCTCGAAATCGAGAAGGTCCTTCTTGAAGAAGATGCCGGGGTCGCACCGCTTTACCAGCGGGGCAATACGTACCTGACCCGTCCGAGCATCGAGAACCTCGTCATCCACCCGGCTGGCGCGGACCTCTCGCTCAAGTGGGCATCGGTCAAGTAATCCTTTTATAGCAGCAGACAAGCGGGGAGCCACTGGTGCGGCCCCGCTTTTCTTATATTCATTCGCACCGAACTAAAGCGAGGTGACCGACATCATGAAACGCTATCTGATACAACGCTTTGCCTATGCTGTCATTACACTGTTCATCATCGTGACCGCCACGTTCCTGCTCATGCAGCTGCTTCCGGGGACGCCTTACTCGAACGCGGAAAAGCTGACCGAGTCACAGCGGGCGATCCTTGATGCGAAATACGGGCTCGACAAACCGGTGGCGATCCAGTATATCACCTATATCGGTAACCTGATCCAGGGTGATCTCGGTTATTCATTCCAATACCAGGGCCGTACCGTCATGAGCATGATTGGCGACCGCATCGGACCCTCCGCGCTGATCGGCCTGCAGGGGCTTGTCTTCGGCACGATCATCGGCCTTGTGCTTGGCATCATTTCAGCACTTCGCCACAATACCGCGGTCGACTACGTTTCGGTGACCATCGCCGTCCTCGGCATGTCCATTCCGTCGTTCGTTTTCGCGGCGCTTCTTCAGTACTTTATCGGCGTCAAGCTCGGCTGGCTGCCGGTTGCGCTGTGGGAAAACTATCAGAGCACCATCCTGCCGTCGCTTGCCCTGTCTGTGACGGTCATTGCGACCGTCGCCCGGTTTATCCGGAGCGAGATGCTCGAGGTGCTCGGGCAGGACTATGTCACGACCGCACGGGCCAAGGGGCTGAATGAGTCCGGTGTCATATGGAAGCACGTTATCCGAAACGCCCTCATCCCGGTCGTCACGATGCTCGGACCGCTTGCCGTATCGATCATGACGGGGACGCTCGTCATTGAGAAGATCTTCGGTGTTCCGGGACTCGGGGAACAGTTCACACTGTCGATCCTCGTACTCGACTACAGTGTCATCATGGGCATCACGCTGCTTTACAGCGCGCTCTTCATCTTCGTCGTCTTCGTCGTCGATGTGCTGTACGGCCTGCTTGATCCGCGGATCGACCTGAAAGGGGGAAGCAAGGCATGACGACCATCCAGCCGAATGACGGAGACTTCAAGAATCTCCGCAGCCAAGACCGTCCGGCGGAACCGTCCGCGGACCTGTTCGTCCCGCAACCCCTTGATTCAACGGTACGTGAGGAGCTGGCGGCGCCTGCACCGACTTTCTGGAAAGAGGCATGGGAGCGCCTGTTCAAAAACAAGGGTGCGGTCGTGTCCCTCGTTCTCCTGATCATTCTCAGTGCCATGTCTCTGATCGGCCCGTCGATGAACGAGTTCACTTACCGCGAGCAGCATATCCCCCACTCGAACCTCCCGCCGAAGGTCGCGGGTCTCGAATGGCTCGGTTTTGACGGGAAAGACGTGAATGGCGTCGACCAGTATACCCAGCGCGGCGTCGAGACCAACTACTGGTTCGGAACCGATGAGTTCGGGCGGGACCTGTGGACCCGCGTCTGGAAGGGAACGCAGATCTCGCTGTTCATCGCGCTTGTCGCAGCGTTCCTCGACCTCGTCATCGGGGTCATCTACGGCGGCATCTCCGCCTATTACGGGGGACGGATCGACAACTTCATGCAGCGGATCATCGAGATCCTGACCGGGATCCCGAACCTGATCGTGATCATCCTGTTTATCCTTATCCTGGAACCGGGCATCCGTTCGATCATTCTCGCGATGATCATCACCGGATGGGTCGGGATGGCCCGGGTCGTCAGGGGACAGATGCTCCAGCTGAAGGGGCAGGAATTCGTCCTTGCTTCAAGGACGCTCGGTGCCTCGGATTCCAGGCTGATGAGAAAGCACCTGCTTCCGAACGTCATGGGGCCGATCATCGTCACCGTCATGTTCACGATTCCGACGGCGATCTTCTTCGAAGCGTTCCTGAGCTTTATCGGCCTCGGGCTGCAGGCGCCGCTTGCCTCGCTCGGGGTGCTGATCGAGGACGGCTATGACGCCATCCGCTCGTTCCCGTACAAGCTGCTTATTCCTGCAGTCGTCATCAGCCTTGTCATGATCTGCTTTAACCTGCTGGCAGACGGGCTGCGCGACGCGCTCGATCCGAAAATGAGAAAGTGAGGGGTCAGACAATGGACAACCACATCCTTGAAGTCAACAACCTGCATGTTTCATTCAAGACCCGCAACGGCGAGGTCCCGGCGGTAAGGGGCGTCAACTTTTCTCTGAAAAAGGGGGAGACGCTTGCGATCGTCGGCGAGTCCGGCTTCGGCAAATCGGTGACGGCAAAGTCGATCATGCAGCTGCTGCCAAAGCAGAACACGATCATTCCCGAGGGTGAAATCCTCTACGAGGGAAAAGACCTACTGAAGTTTTCCAAGAAAGAGATCCAGAACGTCCGCGGTTCCGACATTTCGATGGTCTTCCAGGATCCGATGACATCCCTGAACCCGACGATGAAAATCGGCAAGCAAATCATGGAGGGGCTTTCCCGCCATATGAGCCTGACGAAAAAGCAGGCCCGCGAGCGGGCGAAGGAAATGCTTGAGCTGGTCGGCATCCCGAATACCGAAGCCAGGCTTGATGCGTACCCTCATCAGTTTTCCGGGGGGATGCGGCAGCGCGTCGTCATCGCGATTGCGCTGGCCTGCAATCCGAAGGTTCTGATTGCCGACGAGCCGACTACAGCGCTGGATGTGACGATCCAAGCCCAGATCCTCCGCCTCATGCGCGGCCTCCAGGAAAAGATGGATACCGCGATCGTCCTGATCACTCACGACCTGGGCGTCGTCGCCAATATGGCCGACCGCGTCGCCGTCATGTATGCCGGGGAAGTCGTAGAACAGGGGACGCTGGATGAGATTTTCTACAGTCCGCAGCACCCGTACACGCTCGGTCTGCTCCGGTCGATGCCGAACCTGGACGCCCCCCGCACCGAGCCGCTCATCCCGATCCCGGGCTCTCCGCCGGATCCGGCGTCGCTCGGAACAGGCTGCCCGTTTGCCGCGCGCTGCCCGTATACGATGAAGGTGTGCCACGACCACAATCCGGATTACACCGCAGTGAGCGGCACACAGGCGGTGCGCTGCTGGCTGCAGGATGAACGCACGCCGGAAGAACATGTGCCGGAAGTGATCCGGAAAGGCCGCCAGACGTCGGAGATCGCCGCCGACCAGGCCGCCATCGATGCAGCGGGAGGAGTGCCGGTATGACACATGAATTGAAAGAACAACACACCACGAATGCCGGTCAGGACGATCTGCTCGTCGTCAGTGACCTGAAGAAACATTTCCGGCTCAACCGGAAAACCGTGCTGAAGGCGGTCGACGGCATCAGCTTTTCAATCAAAAAGGGCGAGACGCTCGGTCTTGTCGGCGAGTCCGGCTGCGGCAAATCGACGGTCGGACGGACGCTCACCCGGATCTATGAGCCGACCGACGGCGAAGTCCATTTTGACGGGCTCAAGTTGAAAGGCCGGCTGGACGGGAAGACGAAAAAGCGCATCAACCGCGATGTGCAGATGATCTTCCAGGATCCGTACTCGTCGCTGAACCCGCGGATGACCGTCTCCGAAATCATTTCGGAAGGCCTCGTCATCCACAATCCGGACATGTCCCAGAAGGACCGTGAAAAGCGTGTCCATGAACTGCTTCTGCTGGTCGGCCTGAACAAGAACCATGCAGGCCGCTACCCGCACGAATTCTCCGGCGGCCAGCGCCAGCGGATCGGCATCGCGCGTGCGCTTGCTGTCGAGCCGAAGTTCATCGTCGCCGATGAGCCGATTGCGGCACTCGATGTCTCGATCCAGGCACAGATCGTCAACCTGCTCAAGGAACTGCAGGAGGAGCGCGGTCTGACCTATCTGTTCATTGCCCACGACCTGTCGATGGTCAAGTACATCAGTGACCGCATCGCCGTCATGTACCTCGGCAAGATCGTCGAGCTCGCCGGGAGTGAGGCGCTGTACGAAAAGCCGCTTCACCCGTATACTCAGGCGCTGCTGTCGGCGATTCCGCTGCCGGATCCTGAAAAAGAACGCACCCGTGAGCAGATCGTTCTGACCGGGGATGTCCCAAGCCCGACCGACATCCCATCCGGCTGCCGGTTCCGAACCCGCTGCCCATTTGCAATGGACAGCTGTGCCGTAATCGACCCGGAATTCCGTGAAGTCGAACCCGGCCACTCCGTCGCCTGCCACCTGTATGATGCAGAAATCATGGCGAAGGAAGGCAAAGAACTTAAGACTGTATGATGGTGGAACTCCCCGGCAGGCCGGGGAGTTTTCTTTTTGGGGAATTGGTGGGAGAAGTTGCAATAAGGCGTCCGGACTTTAAATAAAGAACCGGAAGTTGCAACAAGTCGTCCGGACTTGAAATAAGGAACCTGAAATTCCAACAAGGACCTGGGATTGCAGCAGGCAGTTCCGGGTCGCAATAATATTGGAGACGGTCTTTGTACAATGCATCCCGCGCCCAATTCGGGTATACTGTTGCGTACCAACCCGGGCAAGTGCCCGGACAGAAGAGGTGTTGCCATATGGCAGAAGCGATTCCAATGAGCCGGTCCCGGACGAAGACGACAAAACTCGTCATGCCGCCGGACACGAATCACCATGGAACCATTTTCGGGGGCCAGGTACTGGCCTATCTGGATGAAATGAGCGCAATCGCGTCTATGAAGCATGCCGGAGCGGCAGTTGTCACGGCGTCAATCGACTCAGTGGACTTTGTCTCGCCTGCAAGGGTAGGGGATGTGCTCGAGATCGAAGCAGTCGTGTGCTCCACCGGTCGGACGTCGATGGAAGTGTTCGTCCAGGTGCACTCGGTCGACATCGTCACCGGTGCCCGAAAGCTGACGACCGAATCATTCGTCACGATGGTCGCGATGGATGAAGAAAACAAGCCGACGCCGGTTGCCCCGGTATACCCGGAGACAAAGGCGGAAAAAGCGCTGTTCGACAAGGGCCCTGCGCGCCGGGCAAACCGCCGGGAACGCCAGTTGATCAAGCATTCATGACAGAAAAGCCGTGCAGCGGGAAACACCGCCGCACGGCTTTTATTTGATCTCAAACTCTGCCGCAACTGAATATTCGAAGCCGTCCGTTCCGGTGATGGTCTTCACAAGCCGGTAGGTACCGGGGGTTAGTACGGTTCCGAGGTCTCCGGTATCCAAGGTCATCCGTTCCGTTGCGCCCGGCCGCAGCATCTCACCATAATCTATGAATTCCGGATTCCGGTAAAATACGGCGTCTGAGTAGATGATTCCATACCAGCCATCCTTCATCATTTTCTCGAGCGCCGCGTACTCGCCGTAACCGGGGGCCTCACCGCCGAGGTTTGTCAGCTCATAAACGATTTCATACCGGCCTTCAGTCTGATGAACCTCCAGAATCTCCAAGCAGACTCCTGAAAGAGCAGAAGCCACCTGCTGATCCGGAACGGGATGGGGAAGGAGGCGCGGTCCGGCTTCCCGGCTACATCCCGCAATCAGCAGCACGAGCATCAGCTCCAGTGTTTTCCGTGCCATCTCCGTCACCTCTTGGCAAAAGCATAGCCTGTTTCTGCGGAAAACACGTTGACGCCCATCAAGAAATGGGAAACGAAACCTCAGAGTGATAAAATCGTAGATAAATCAGGGGGTGCTTGGATTGATGAGGGAAGCGATCTACGACCGGCAGACCGAGCTCCGGATGCGCATGACGGAGCGGGACCGGATGAAAAAGCGGTATGAAGCAAAAGAGGCGGAGCGGGCCGGGGCCAGGCGCGACTATGATCGTCTAAAGGCCCATCTCACAAAAGAGCAGCAGGACGTCCTGAAGCTCGGGCAGTTTTCGTTTGCGAACAAGTTTCGCCAGCTGACCGGCAAGATGGACGAGATCATGGAAAAGGAACTGAACGAGGCGGCTGAAGCCGAGCTGAAGTTCAATGAGGCCGAGAAGGTGCTCATGGACCTGGAAGAAGAGACGTCTGCGCTGAAGATCGAGCTTGACCGCCCGGAGTACGAGTTCCTCGATGATGACTGGGAAGCATTCCTGCAGGAAAAAGAACTTTGGATGCGCAACAACGACGAAACGGCAGTCAAGAAGCTCCAGCAGGTGGCCGATGAGCGTGCGATGCTCCAGTCGCTCCGCAGGGAGATCGAGGAAGCGATCCATGCCGGACAGGATGCCGGACGGGTGCTGCAGGCGGCGATGAGCCAGCTCGGCAACGCGGAAGGAATGTCGATGTGGGACACGTTCCTCGGCGGCGGCATGATCGTCACTGCGATGAAATATTCCAGCATCAACAGCTCCGATGACAAGATTCACCGCGCCCAGCGCGCACTGCGCCGGTTCCAGTCGGAGCTCGCAGATGTTGAGGAATTCGACCGACAGCGCCTGACGGTCAACAAGAACGACTTCCTGAATTTCGCGGACTTCTTCTTCGACAATATGTTCACGGACTGGATGGTGCACTCGCGCATCACGGAAGCAAAAAGCGAGCTGGACCGTGTCCTCGCAGATGTCGAGCGGGTGCTCCGTGAACTCCGTGACCGGCTCACGCGTACGGATGAAGAGATTGCACGGCTGGCCGCGCGGGAACGGGAGATTATTCTTTCATAATCAGCAAAGCACCCGGGACACTCAGGTCACGGGTGCTTTTTGCATGAGCGGACTTATTCCGCAATACTTTCCGATCGGCCGACGGAGAAATAGCGCTCCGGTTTCATTTCCCCGGCGTATCCTTCCAGATCGAGGGTGAGGCTGTCCAGATTCACCTTGTCCTCGTGGAAAACGGCAGATGGCAGGCTTGTTGTGAAGGAGTACGTTTCGCCCGGTGCCAGTTCCCGGCCGGAGAACACGGAAGCACGGAATGGATTGCCCTGAATCTGATTGTTATCGTTCCGGTCGTAGCTTGCATACAGACGAAGATCCACCAGGCGGATTGAAGAGCCATTCGCGACGGTGAATTCATAGCTGGTCGCCCGTTCACTACGGCTGATCTCACGGGAAGTCAGCTCAACATTTTTAAGTTCTTCCCAAAGCCCGTCATCTGCAAGAACTGCAGTGGATTTTCCCGGACTGACATCCGTGGACGGAGCGGCCGTCTCGGGGGATGCTGATGGCTCTTCGGTCAGATCTGACATCAGGAATGAGGCCCCGAGAAGGAGGAACAGGGCGGTTGCTGCTGTTGCGACCACCCAATAGAGAGGGCGGGCCTTTTGCTTCTTCCCTGCATGAATGGCGGAGTACAGCCTTTCTTCCTCACGTGCCGTGAAGTGGATGTCGCTTTCCAACGACTGTTTCAACTCCGCTGAGACTTTTCGATCAAACGGATCCATTCGCCTTGCTCCTTTCCAGTGAAAGTTTCAGGGACTCCCGGCCCCGCTGCAATCGCGTTTTGATAGTGTTGACGTTCTGGTCGAGAACCTTGGAGATCTCTGCGACGCCCATGTCCTGATAATAGTAGAGAATCAGCACTTCCTTGTATTTCGCGGGGAGCGCGGAAATCTGGACGATCATTTCCTGTGAGTGGTGCCGGCCCATCAGCTTGTCTTCAGCGGAAGGGCCGGTTTTGAACAGGCCGATGACCGGCTTGTAGACAAGGTTACGGAAATTCCATTTACGATGATGGTCTTTGCATTTGTTGATGGTGATCCGGATCAGCCATGTTTTATATTCGGACTCTTGCCGAAAGTTTCCCAGGTTCTTGTAGCAGCTGATAAACACTTCCTGGACAATGTCCTCGCACTCTGCGTGGTCGTGGACATAAATGTAAGCAATCCGTTTCAGTTCGTCCGCATGGAGGCGGACGAGGCTGTCGAACAGTTCACGTTGTCCCGCGCTTGTTTCAGTAGGACTGTGTGCCATGATGTCCAAGCGCTCACCTCCTTTTCAATAATTAGACGGATGCCGCTCCGTACCGGACTCAATTTAAATGATAAGAAAAACTTATGTATAATAATAAAAACCTTCTAATTTCCTTATCGATGAAATGGTTGTATACTAATATTACCAACTAAAGAGGGAGGTGCGGTGATGGAATACATCGGGCTGTTTTTTATCGGGCTCGTGGCGGTGACGATCGGGACGCTTGCCGGGGGCGGCGGGCTGATCACGCTGCCGGCGATGCTCCTTCTCGGCATACCGGTCCACGCCGCGGTCGGGGCGAGTAAGATCTCCAACACGGTCAGTTCGCTTTCGACGTTTTTGACGGTCCTCCTGAAGAAGAAAATATCTTTTAGGGAACTGTATTGGATCATGCCGGTATCGCTTTCGGGCGGGCTAGCCGGCGGTTTTATCGCAAACGGGCTGAGCGAAGCGACGATGCTGACGGTCGCATCGGTGCTGCTGGTTGTGGCGTTTATTTTCTCTTTCCTCTCGAAAGGGGACTTCAGCGGGGATGCGAAACTGAAGCCAAGCAAGACCGCTGTCCCAAGCCTGTTCGGTGTCGGCATTTATGATGGCTTGTTCGGTCCGGGCCAGGCGACGATCCTTTTGCAACTGTTCGGCCACCTGAATATTTCCTATATCCGGGCGATCGGATTTGTCCGTGTTGCCACGTTTTCGAGCGCGTTCGGAGCGGCAGTCGGCTACGTCACATCGGGCAACATCATTTGGCCGGTTGCCATAGCGCTTATGCTCGGCTCGCTGACCGGCGCACGGGTCGGCGTCCATATCGCCGAAAAGATCAATCCTCGGTTCATCAAGCCGATTTTGCGGCTGGTCACGCTCCTGCTCATCGTCGAGATTGCAGCGGAGAACTTTCTGTAATCATGCGCGCCCAAAAACAAGGGTCCCAAAACCCGAATTCTACACTTCATATAGCAAACGGCACGGATGCCGGGAGACTCCTCGAAAATGCTTCTCATTTCCTTCGTGCGAGGCTTATTCGAGGAGGCTTTTCTGTCCTGCAGGAAAAGCCGGGCTGTCGAGACCCGCTTTACGCGGGGCTCGGCGCCGGCCTGCGGTAAGCGACCAGAGTCCGTGCCGTTTGCTGTTTTTACTTTTAAACTGACTTTCTGGCCCATTTTCGCCTGCATATAAAAAGATCCGTGACCGGAATCGGAACGGATCAGTCTCTTTCAAGTGCAAACCGGTAATACTTTGCGGCCATTTTATATGCCCGGACTTCATAATAATGATCGGCCAGCTCCGTGCTGATCTCTTTGACATCGACGATAAAGTTCCAGTCCGATGCCAATTGGATGGCTTTCTGCATTTCTTTCTCATAAGCGGGCTCATCGCCCTTCACTTTGTGCAGATGGGCCTGCTTGTGCAGAAGCAGGACTTTTGAGCCCGGAAGGTCGTACCGCTCGGCTACGTCGAAAGCACGATTCAGGTAGTACTCCGTCCGTTCCCAGTTTTTCTGTTCGGCATAAAGCTCCGCCAGCCTCGTCAGAACGGGGGTGGTGAACTTTTCGTTTTCAGCCAGTGTATCCAGTTCAAGGCTCTTCTTAAAATAGGTGCGGGCCTGCGCGGAATCGCCCATCTTCTGATAGATCCGGCCATAGTTATAATCAATCACAGCCCGCTTGGACAGGGTCGCATGTCCATCCGTGGATTGGTCGAGTTCTGTCAGATAGCCGAGCGTCTGATCATCCAACTGATCCAGGTAATGAAGTGCATCTTCGTAATCACCCATTCTGTGGGTGATGATGGATAGTGTAGTCAGGCAATCCGCAACGCCTCTCTGATGGTCCGACTGAAGGAAAAGCTCCAATGCCTGCTTGCCGTAGTGAAGGGCAAGTTCCAGGTCGGTATCGTCATCAAGCTGTGTGCGTGAGAGAGCCAGGTTGAAAAAATTCCTCGCGTGATCGATGCCTGGAGAGTTGTCATCCAAGTGTTTTTCGATGATTTTCTCATAACGGTACGCTTTTTCAAACTGCTGTCTGGAATAGTAGAAACGGGACAGGGCCCGATAATAATCAAGGGCAATTTCGGCATGTTGAGGCTCGGGTTCGTCAGGCAGAAGGTTTTCGGAACGCCGGACGTATTCTTCCACATCGGTGACGGGATTTTCCTGTGCAGATGCGTACTCGATCAGCATGGTGTAAATCTGGAAAAACGTCTTGGGTGAATGATTTTCAAGCGCGGTCATTCCAAGAAATGATACCTCGGAATGATCGAGCGGTTGTCCGGATTTATACGATTCATATAGTTTGCCGACTTCCTGTTCATCACGGTCATTATCGGGCTCGAGAATCAGAGACGGAAGCACCCCCAGCTTATTAGCGACTTCTTTGATAAACCGTCCTGACGGTTTTGCTTTGCCGCCTTCAATCCGGCTGATGTAGGTGACCGAACAGATTCCTTCGACCAATTCTGACTGGGTGAATCCTTTATGTATACGGATTTGTCTCAGTCGTTCCCCCACTTCCATTTTTTGGACCCCTTCCATTACTAAATAATCCCCTTCAAATATCCTTAAATGGAACCAGAATCTACCTTATCAGTTTCGATGAACAAAAAAAAACTCCTCCGCATCGGAAGGAATTGAGCGTAAAGGCTTATCGGGAGGAGTGACAAATTCCCCATCGTTTTTCATCTTTAGTAGAAAAGAGTGATGAAAATGATCGACATCCGTCCCAAAGACGTACTTAGAGGAATTGTTCGCCGCGTTCCCCTTTATCAAGCGGGCTGATGACATCGTGGTCTGCAAGTCCGATGGATGCCATGCCCGGAAGAATCATGACCGTGATCACCAGGACATTTAGTACAAATGCTTTTGCTTTTTTCATTGCTGTATTCCTCCCTGTTCGTTTTGTAACCTCATCGTAACGGAGAGGAAATGTTAAAGAGAAGAAGTAAAATTCAGTTAATTATCGACACATTCATGACGCAATTCAACCTCTGAATTTTAGTAAAGTCGACCTGTTTTCAGCCGGTTAACCGGCTGTTTTTTTGTGCCTGTTTTACTTATTGAGCTTTACTTTTAAACGGCCGTACGATTGGGCTACACCGAAAGGAGGTGAAAACATGAACAAGGCAGCCGGACAGATGGCAACAGCCGGAAAATACATGGAAGAACGGGAGTCGGGACTGATCCCTTTCCGGATATTCCGAAGTGACCACACGCCGGATCCGCATGAATCATTTCAACCGATGCTTCATATGAACACGCTGGCACAGATGCTATACGAAGCATTCAGCCGAAAAGAAGAGGAGAGCCGCGGGCTGCTGACCGGTGTCATCCTATTCCGTGAAGGCGTGGTGGAGGGCCTGCCCGGACCGGGTGTGTATGTTCCCGATTTTCGGCAAGATGCTTTCCGTCTGACGGATCGGATCGATGTGCGTCGCATCAGGCATCATCTGGGACCATCCGGGCTGAAAACGCCACTGGCCGTCGGTTATTTCCTTAAAGGGACGTATCCGGAGGAAGAGACCGGCAGACTCCGAAAGATGAGCATGGATCTTGCTCATGGTCTTAGCTCCGTTCTTTCCCTTCACGGGAATCTGACCGACTATCCGGAGATCGCCGGGCCGGACCATCCGGATCTGCCGCTGCTCAGCATTCAATGGATTGCAGAAGCGGAAGATTGATCGGCCCTTCCTGCATTCGTTGAAAGGGGGAAACAGGATGCCTGATAAACAACAGAAGTCGGAGGGTTTCGAGATCGAAGTGGAATTTCTTGATCTTGATGAAGTGAGCGCCATCCCTGAAACAACGGCAAGTTCCGGGGTATCGGGCTGTTCGGCAACTTCCACATGCGGTTCAACCTCTTGCTGCAGCTCGTGCTGACTGCAAGGACCAGCCGAAAACCAACTATCAAACAAAAGGGGAGATACCAATGAACAAACCAGTGAACAACCAAACAAACGAGCAGGCGAAAAAAGAATTCGAAGTGGACGTGGACTTCCTCGATCTGGACGAAGTCAGCGCCATCCCGGAAACGACGGCAAGCTCAGGTTCGACATCCTGCTCCGCCACCTCGACTTGCGGCTCGACATCCTGCTGCGGCTCCTGCTGAAACCGAACCAACCATTAAACCCAACCAAAAAGGAGAGATTAAGATGAACAACAAACCGGAAGAGCAAACAAAAAAGGAATTTGAAGTGGATGTCGACTTCCTCGACCTCGACGAAGTGAGCGCCATCCCGGAAACAACCGCAAGTTCAGGCTCGACGTCCTGCAGCGCCACCTCGACATGCGGTTCCACTTCCTGCTGCGGCTCTTGCTGAGCCCGGCACTCAAAACAATTTACAGCTGAGGCCCTGCCTGCAACAGGCCCCGGCAAAATCATGAAGAAGGATGCGGATATCATGAAAGACGTGAAAATCTTCAACTTCAGCAAGGCGACGGATACCGCATTTGTCCGGACTGTCATTTTCAGGGCGCGGGAAGTCAGAGTTCCCTATTACATCTCGCGTTCCTGGGAATCCGGACCCCATCTTGCGGTGACGTTCGACGGATCGGCAGACGATTTCACCATTGAACAATTTGCTGCTCGGATCAGGCAGGAAGCAGAGGCGCTTCCGCTGGATCCGGATGACGAATTGCAGGTCCGGGAGCAGTACCGGAAGATGGTGAACCGGATTGCTGTGCTGGAAGGAAAGGATGTTCCGGAAATGATGGCCGATCACGGGACGGTGGAGGTGGAGACGAACGGCTTCCATTATCATAATCCGGCTTTGACCCGAATTATCCATCAGATGCGATTTGAACTTCAGCCCGTTCTGGAGGAGGTGTACTTCCGGCTGCATGAAGACGGAGAACCGATGCCGGTGCTCATGCCGCTGCTGTTCCATCACGTTTCTGAAACTTATCGGGATGAGGGGAGAAACAAGGGATACTTTTCATTTATCTCTCACGTCCAGGGGTTCCTGGAACTGTCGGAAAAGCAAAACCTGCCCTATACCGAGGCTGATTTCGAAAAGCGGTTCCGGACACACGAACATGATATCGACGCACTTGACGCGCAAGGCGATCCCCACATTGAACATTGGAAGGAAGTGTGGGGAAAGATATCAGACTCGTACAAAACCGAAATTCATCGGAATGTCGATGAAGGTTATCTGGATACCATCAGAAAATCGGTAGATGATCTGGATGCCGGCTTCCGGAACGACTTTCATCAGCAGTTTGTCCATTACTTCAGACGGACCGGGTTCCTGGCAGACAGGGATGCCACCGCCTACCGGTTCATCATCAACGTTCTGTATCTTTCCCTGCCCTTCCTGAAGGTGAGCGCGCTGAAGAAACAGCAGTTCATCTACATGTCTTACCGGTACACCGAAACGAAAAACGCCCGCACGTGGAGAGAGGAGATTGGGATTTGAACGTCGAGGTATTGAAAAATCCGATTGTGCTATTCAGGGGCAGTGACATCCCGAAAACCTGGTATGAACAGATGCAGGAGCAATCCGCCCCGCTGCCCGCCCTGATGGATGCAGTGGAAGAGACCCGGGAGGACGCAGAACAGGCCTCGGACCGGGCGGTCACCAGGCTGGAAGAGCTGTTCGCGGAAACCAAAAATCCGGATCTGCTCAACCTCAAGCGGGATTTGTTCAACCGAAGGCTCGAGCGACTGTCCAATGCCCTCGGGAAAAACCATCCGGAAGCGACCCTGAAGGCTATCCATGACTATCTGGAGAGTGAAGATCACCATCAGACAGCGATTGATGCGTTTAAAAATGCATATCACTCCGCCGCCGAAGCGAACCGTGGAGCGCTTCAGGAACATGCCGCTCACGAAGATTTGGCGAAATCCATCGCCTTCTTTAATGACACAATCTACGAAAAGCTCGCGAAGTACCTGCAAACAGATCATGACGCCCATAACAAGAAGCTGAGAAAGCTTGATTTCTTCCTGCTGAAGCTGCTTGTCAGGGGCTCCATGAAGACGAGTCCGTTTTCCTACCTGACCAAGACCGGACTGGCAGGGGAAGGGGAGGAGACATTCGAAACCACCAGCTTCTGCGAGATGAACCATTCCATCATCCTCAAGATTGTTCATGAGTTTCTCCGCACGGACGAGGAAGCGCTGAGGAAGATTCCGGTGAAGGTGGAGAACTTCGGGGTCCGGGACGGCAAGGTTTACTATGTCAGCCAGCACAGCGTCAACCAGTCACAGAAGGTATTTGAAACGAGTGATAAATTCGTGGAGTATCCGCTCCATCCCGGCCTGGTCGGTTACCTGTTGGAACAGAAAAAGCAGACCCTCACCTTCGGGGATTTCGCGGAACAGGCCGGTAAGATTTCCGAATACCGCGGGGAAGAGGAAGCATTGTTTGCAAAGCTGATCCAGCTGAAGCTGCTCAGGCAACAGGTCGACATCCCGAATAACCGTGGCATCCTCCAGTCCGTCCGCCGCCTGTTCGATACCTATGGCATCGGGGAAGGCGTGATCGGAAAGCTGGATGAACTGGACGCCGAATTGAAGGCATTCGAACAAAAAGGCGCATTTGACCGGATCGCCCACTGGAAGCGGATCGGCGAACTGATCCGGCAGGCGCACCCGCAGTCCGGCAAGGAACTGATCTACGAAGATGTCATTTTCGGAAAGACCCGCCAGGATCTTGTCTCCTCCATCGTCGGGGAAGACTTCATGAAAGTGATCGGAGACTTTCTCCTGCTGTTCGATGTCAATGTCCGTGTGCAATATGAAATCGGGCACCTGTTCCACAAAGAGTACGGAGACGCGCCACAGAAGCTGACCGACAGCCGGCTGCTGAACCAGGTGTTCTTCAAGAACATCCATCATTTCTATCCGTATTACCAGAACCAGCGGTATCGCTACAGGGAGGCTGCTGCGGAGGAAATCCGGATTCTCGATGACCTGCGGGATGAGTTCCTGGACGAGTTCAGCCGGCTCATCGAAGGAAACGAAAGCGGTGAAGTGGATGCCGGGACACTGATCCGGACATACAGCGAACGGGTTCCGCCATCCATCAGACGCGACATCGATATCTCCTGTTCGCTATTTCTTCAGTACGCAAGCCCGGACACCGTTGTGCTGAACGATGTGTATGACGGCCATGAGAAATTCATCTCACGCTTCAAGGACTTTTTCGGGGAGGCCGCAGAGAACCGGGAGTATGCGGATTATGTTAATCGCGTTTTCCGCGACCGGAACTACTATGAGATCGACGAGCTCTTCGGATTCAACGGGGGCATCCATGTCCGAAAAGATTTGAAGACGGCCAAGCTCGAAGTCGGATACCGGCAGTTCGCAGAAGACGGCGGCCATCCGGTCAGCGACATCACGGTCCGGTATAACCCTGACTCGAGAAAAATCGAGTTTTTGGACAGTGACGGAAAAATTTGCCGGATTGTCTACAAGTCCTCGCTTGTTCCGATCTTCCTGCCGGGGATCCTGTCCGTCATGCTGCATCTGTTCCAGTCGGGCAGGATGAACTTTGATATAACGAGCGTCCTGAAGCCGTATAGGGAGGCCCCGCGTGTGACGATGGGCAATGTCGTCCTGTCCCGCAAAAAATGGCAGCTGGAAACGGATGAGCTGCAGGAGCTGATGAGCGGAGCGGCCGATCCGGAAGAATTGTATGCCCGGATGAACCGGTATTTCGAAAAGAACGGACTGCCGAAGCGGTTCTTCCTCAAGTACTTCCGCAATGAAGGGGACTTTGTCGTAGAGAAGCCGATGTTCTTTGATGTCTCTGTCCCGCTTTTGCTGAAGTTCTTCGCCAACGAACTCAAAGACAACGCGTACATCGAGGAATTGCTGCCGGATCCGGACATTCCGCTGAACGAATTCCTCGTCGAATACTCACTTGAAAAGGAGCGAAACACATGCCGAACATCATCGTCAAAGGCCTGAAGAAGGCATATGGGAACAAGCAGGTGCTGAAGGGACTGGATTTCACAGCCGAGCAGGGTGAAGTGATCGCGGTCATCGGCAAGAACGGAGCGGGAAAATCAACCTTCCTCGAGACCCTCATGATGATCCGGGACTTTGATGAAGGGACGGTCAACCTGTTCGGAAAGGACGTCGGCTCTCTGGGTGCAAAAGGCGTCCGTGAACTCAAAAAGGACCTGTCCATCGTCCTCCAGCCGACGAACTTCTATAAGAACCTGAAAGTGAAGGAATTGCTGGAACTGTTCCGGTCTTACTATGGAAAATCCGCCGATGTCCAGGCGACAATCCGGGACTTCGAGCTCCAGGAGCATCTGAAGACGCCGTTTGACAAGCTTTCGGGCGGATGGAAACAGCGCGTGGCACTCGCCATCGCGTTCATGAGCTCGCCTAAACTCGTCATCCTGGATGAGCCGACAACCGGGCTGGACCCATACATGAGGGATGTGCTCTGGAAGAACATCATCCGCCACAACCGGGAACACAACGGGACAGTGCTGCTTTCAACACACTATATGGACGAGGTCGAGCGGTATTGCGACAAGGTGATGCTGATCCACGAAGGGCAGTCCAATGTGTTTGACACGCCGGCCAATCTGCTGAAGAAAACGGGGCACACGTCCATCAATGACTTCTATCTCGACCGGATTGGTGAAAAGGAGGCAGTACGATGACGATGCTTGCGACACAGCTGAAATACGACCTCATCATGTTTTTCAGGGAGATTTTCTACCTGGTGTTCACGGTGATTGTCCCGCCGGCCACCTACCTCTTCATGGGGCAGCTGTTCGGAGGGGAAACGTATGGCGGAGACTTGAGCTACGTCCAGTTCTATACGCCGTCCTTCATCATCCTGATCACGTTCTCCGTGGTGTTCTTCGCTTTCGGCTTTGACCAGGTGATGAACCGTTCGCTCGGGATTGAAAAGCGGATCAGCGTCTCGCCGGTCAACATGCGCACCATCCTGTTGTCGAACATTATCAAGTCGGTCATCATCACGTCGCTCGGGTTCATGCTCATCACGTCCATCGGCATCGCGGTATACAGCCTGAAGATCAGCCTGATTGATTTCTTCTCCGCCTACGCCGTGTTCATCCTGATCACCGCGGCGCTGCTCACGATCTCGTCTGCGATCTACTCGTTCTTTAAAGAGATGAAGAGCGCGCTTGTCTTCTCCATCGTCATTTTCCAGGTGGTCCTGTTCACGGCGGACTTCACGGTTCCGGTCGCACAAATGCCGCAGTTTGTCCAGTGGATCGCGAATCTCAACCCGATCTACCACATCAATCACATCTTCATCGACGTGTGGAACGGCCTGTTCGTTCTGAATACGGACACCACAATCTCGCTCGCATACCTGACATTGCTGGTCTTCGTCTCGGTGCTGCTCGTCAGCCGCCGGGCAAAAGCCTAGGGAGGGAAACTGAATGGCGATTTTAAAGTATCGGTCCAATTGCCGGTTCCATTACACCAATGGAACCGTTATTTTCACAAGCGAATCCAGAAGGTTCAGCATCAGGGCGTCGGAAGACATGTATCTGGAAATTCACCGGATGCTGGGGGAGCTCGCCGACGGAGCGGATCAGCGGGAGATCAACGGACGCTATCCGCACTTCACGAAACTGATCAGCCTATTGGAAGAACAGAAGCTGATCTACGAAATCGATGGACAACTTCTTAAGCAGCACAGGGACAAGGCCTATTTCCGGATGGTGGAGACCGAGGCGGGCAATGTGGAGAAGGCACTCCAGGAGATTTCAGGGGCCAAAATCACTGTCTCCTCCGACTTTTTTGCAGGTGCGGCACTGTCCGATCAGCTGTTTGAAAACGGTCTTGCGATCGGCATGACCGGGAAAATTCCGGAGAATGATGTCACCGTCCTGTCCGGCGGCCAGTCGCGTGCAATCAATGTGGCAGTGAGTCCGGAAGGTGGTGTGGCGGTTGCAGGTTCCCCGAGAGCGGTGATCAGGCATCTTGGCATAGCAAAAGCCGGAAACGGGAAGGTTTCGGCGGAATTGATCGCTCCGTTCCTGTTCTACAGTGTCATTCTGGCGATCATCGGAAAGGCCCCCGAAGTATTCACCCTCAATGAAGACTTTGAAGTCAGCCGGAAAACGTTGTATGAGCCGGCCGCCGGACTTCCACAAGAATTCCGGAAGGTCAGTGAAGATCCGATTGCTGCTTTAAATCAACTGGAGCGATTTATCGGCAGATACAGTTCACGGATCCTGTCGGTCAACCGGAATCCGGAGTACGACGACTACCGTCAGCTTCCGCTTCAGATCATGACCATTCAGTTCGTGGACAGTGATGATGCCGTCCGAAGCCTTTATTTCGCGGATATGGACTATGGGCGCCTGGCTTCCTTTGTGTCCCGGACGGCATTTCCGGAGATTCTGGAGCAGGCGTACGGCAATAAGCCGCACTCCCTGAGAGAAGAAGGAGAAAACGTTGCCGCGGACATTCCGGAAGCGGACACGATCCGGCAACTGATCAAAGAGAAAGAGATGGATTTGGGGTGGACGGTCACCAGGCTCCTGTCCGGCAAATACAAAGTGCGGATACACGACCATGACGCGGACATGACGGCAGCCTTCATGATGTCATTGGAGTTCGGCCAGATTCCTGTAGCTCTCTACACCTATGTAAGTGCGAGGGAAAACGGCATCGGTGCAGAGTCCGCAGGATTTGAAGTCCTGGAACATGCACAGCAGTTTACGGAGGTGAATGGTTAATGGTCAAGATATTGGATCAATGGGAAGACGCGGCAGATCTGCAGATGGGGGAACTTCCTGTTATGGCGACCCATCCGTTCATCTTTATCGGTCCCATCCGGCAATCCGGCAGCTTCTGCCTGTCCTGCCTGAAGAGCCGGATCAGGGAGATGGAACTGGAAGATCATTATCTGAACGGAGAAGGAACCAAAGAACCGGACATGATCGAGCAGCGGCTGATCAGTTCCTATGCATGGAAGCTGCAAAACAGGGAGGTAACGGACGGGCTGTTCGCTTTGAACCGGAATACGAAAGAAGTGGCCCTGCTCTCGACATACAAACGTGGAGATTGCGCGGTCTGCTCAGGGGATCCCGCTGCCAAGGTGCAGGAGCGGAAACAATCGGTGGCCTTCAACCCGGATGATCCGCGAGAACACCGGTGGGAGGACGTCTTGGCCCGCCTGCGAGAGCATGACAAACTGATCCGGGGCAGCAGGCTGTCGATCATCAACCGCGAAAGCCGGTCCGGCGACTCGTACGGCATTCCGATGGTGGAAACGGAAGTTCATCATAACGGCATTTCCCTCCTTTCATACGGACGCACCGCTACATATGGAAAGTCACGCCATACATCTGTCCTCGAATCTCTTGAGCGGTATGGGACGGCCTTTCCATATGGCCCGGCGGCTGCCGAGCTGAGGGAAGGAGAAGATCAAAGAATCGGACTGACGCTGTCCGAGGTGATGGAATCGGCCGAAATGGATACCGGGGCCTATACGCCGGAAAAGAAAATCCGCTACCGGGAAGCCGAAGAGCTGAACAGCAGAGAAATACAGCTGATTCCGGAACAGGTGATTTACTTTGATTCCCATCATGTATCCGGAGAACCCCGCTATCTGTTCGACAGTTCCAACGGCAGCGCGCTCGGATCAACCGTAAATGAAGCCAGTTTGTTTGCCATGCTGGAACTGTTTGAACGCAATGCTTTCCTCAGCACCTGGTACGGACAGATTCCGCCCGTCCGCATCAGGGAGTCCTCGATCGCCTCAAAAACACTGAAGAGCTATCTGGTCGCACTCCGGAAAAAAGGAATCCGCGCCCATCTGTTCGATATTTCGATGGAGCTGAAAATCCCGACCATCTGGGTACTTCTGGAGAAAGAGGATGCAGGGGAAGAAGACATGGCGTTTTATACCGCGGCGGCTTCCTCGTTTGATCTGGAAGACGCGATCGAGAAAGCGCTGATCGAAGCCACGACGGCCATTTCAGTTTTCCAGAATGTGTTCAGAAAGCAGGAATTCCTGGAGCGGAAGGCCATGCTTCTGGAGAATCCGGAAGCGGTGAGCCGGCTCGAGGATCACCTCCTCCTTTACTCCAATCGGGAAGCGGAAACGTATCTCCGCTTTGCGCTCGACACGCCGCATGAAAAGACGATGGAAGAGCTGGATCAGTCTTATACCCGGTTCAGCGGAATGTATGAAGAAGTCATTGGTCAGTTCCATGAAATCCTTAAGGGCATTTCCGGGAAGGTGTTCAGGGCGGTCACCCAAAATCCGAATCTCGACAGGATCGGCTTTGTCAATGTGAAGTACATCGTGCCGGAGATGCTGACGATGACATTCGGCCACCAGAACCGGAGGATCATCCGCAGCCGGGTGGAGAAGGCGATCCTGCTGAAAGGGCGCGGGCACCTCGACGAAGAGTGGCTGAAGCGGGTCCCGCATCCCTTCCCGTGAGGTGAGTGCCATGGATGCTGCTTATTTGGAAGCTTTCACGGACCGGCGGTTTGAACACTTTTCCCGGGGCGGCCCTTCGCCTGATCCGGACCTGATCGGTAATGCTGTCCGTTCCGGGATTCCGTCGCGTGCCGAACCACACGCGGAACGGCTGATGCGGTCGGTCTACGAATACACGGAGAAAATCCGCCGGGTCGACCTGGCGAGCCGGTATCCGCTTCATCCGCTCGTGCCGGGCGCACGGAATATGAAGACAGCCAAAATCCTGGTGATGACGGGAGGGCGGACCCATGCCTATGACCCGTTCAGGGACCGGGTGATGGACATCGGTCCGGCGGTGAATGAGGAAGGCCGGATCGTTCTCATGACAGATGACCGCAGGCTGCAGCTGTATTACGGCAAGTTTTCCCGGATGCTGTCTGCCCTGAATGCCGGACATGCGTTATTCAACCTTGAATTTGCATTGAGGCAGGCGGGATGCGGATACCGGTATGCACCGGCTTGGAGCTCCGCGGAAACGCATCATTTGTCCGGTGTCCATATCCGCCCGCGTGCGGTTCTCCGCATTGATCCTGTAGAGGATATGGACAGGGGGCGACTCACCGCGGTTCCTGATGCATGGCTGTCCTCCGTAAGTGGGTGGCATTTTGCAAAACGGACAGCGGACCAGAGAGGGGAAGGGGACGTGTTCTTCCACCGGACGCTGGCACAGGATCCTTTAAGCAGATGGGTGGAGCTTGCGGGACCGGTACTGGAGAAGGCCGGAATCCGGTTGCTGGTCGCGGTAAATGATGTAGCAGGCCTTGAGCAAGGCTATTACCGGCTGGAAGGCAGCCGCCTCGTCTGGGCCGGACCGTTCCAGGGGGAGCGGGAAGACCAGCGGCTGCTCACGGAGTATCATGAGTTCTCGAATTTCCACGGGTTTAACTTTTGGGTCTTCATGGCGTTCAGCAAGAAAAGGGCCGGGGAGGATTCAGAGCCGCTGTTCATGGAGATGGGGCGGCTGATGCAGTTCATTTCCGTTTTCATGGCAGGAGAAAACTGTGCCGTCCGCTGCCTGAAAAACTATGATGATGCATATGTCAGAAGCAAAACCGGCCTGCCGGACGATATGGCGATCGGATACTCGGCCATCGTGTTCCCGGACCGGAACCAGGCGATGTCGGTCCGGATACCGGAAGGCTGTTAAGTAAATAAAGGAGGGAGAGCAATGTGGCATTCCAAGCACCTGTTTATTCATGATTTCGGGCTGATAGACCGTTTTCTCAGCAGTCATCTGTTCAGTGTGATTGACGCGATAACGCCGGATCAGTGGTTCTTTATCCGCTATTGGCAGGGCGGGCCGCATATTCGGCTGCGCTACCGTTTTGATGGTCCTGCCAGAAAAAAGAGTTTTGATGCCCTGCTTTCGGAGCGGCTGGCAGTGTTCGAAAAGGAACATGAGGGTCATCCCTTCAGGGAAGTCAGCTATGACGGGCGGATCGTCGAACTGGAAGGCGTGAGCGACCTGGACGTTTATCCGAACTTCAGCATCCGGGACATCCCGTACCAGCCGGAATGGGAGCGCTACGGAGGAGAGGGAGCCATGGCCTTTTCGGAACAACTTTTCCACAGATCATCCGAGATGGCCAAAACGATCATCGACTCGCTTGAATGGCCGAAGCGGTACGTGGTGGCGTTCGACCTGATGCAGTACAGTTTCGGGGTGGCTGAGAAGATGGGGATGATCCGCTCGGAAGAAGAGTTTTTCTCGTCATATCACAAAGTCTGGGAGTCGTTCGGTGCCGGGCCGCAACAGGAGGCTGTCCGGAAAGCACTGGAAAAGCGGATGGACAAGAACCGGGGTCGCCAGGAGGTGCCGGAAGTATACCAGGACTATCTGGCGGCACTTGAAACTGCCATGTCCCGGATCCTGGAAACCCAAACCACCTACCGGGCAGAAAATATTCATTATCTCATGGTTTCCCATATCCATATGCTGAACAACCGGCTCGGCATCTCTCCGGAAAACGAACATTTTCTGTCGGGTGTCTTTCTTGGAAAAGGCGCAGCGGCGGTATGAAACTGTGGGACTTCAAAGTCGGCTACGACCGGCTTTTCCAGGACTATCATCGCCTGTCCATCAATGATCCGGTTTATACGAGCATGCAGGTATACAAGCACACTGACCGGATTCCGGAGCCGGTGGAAGGGGCTGTCCTCCACGCGATCGACTATGTCCCGGACCTCGCCCAAGACTTCGAGGCTGCCCTGATGCAACGGCATACATGGCCGTATCCGTTCCCCAACGAACAGACCATCGACTTGCCGCTGATCTCCCGATTTGCCCAGCTTGCATTTGTAGGCTATGACCGTCAGGGAAGGGCCTATCCGTCCGGCGGTGCCCGGTATTACGTCAAAATCCATCTGCTGTTCAACGAAACGAGGGTGGCAGAATCACTCGGAAGGTGGAATGTCTGTCAGGTGGACGCTGACCGGGGACTTCTGGCAGGACGGAAAAGGGTCCCGTGGAGCACGATCGAACAGGCTTATATCCAAAAGGAAAGCGCCGGGACCGCACAGTTTGCCATTGTCCTGACGGCCGATCTGGAGTCCATTTCCGCCAAGTATCCGGATATCTCCTACAAGCTGGTGCAGCAGGAAGCCGGTCATATCGGCCAGAACATCCAGCTCGTGGCGAAATATCTCGGAATCCGTTCACTGCCGCTCGGAGGATTTTATGATGTGCCTCTCGCACAGATCATCGGAACAGGGGACGACGTGCTGTATTCATTCTTATTAGGGTAGGTGATCCGGAATGTTCATCTTGAGACCTGCCGTTGCCCTCTATGACAGGGGCGGGCTGGTGACCATAGAAAACAGCGAGCAGAAAACAGTGGAAGCGGCTGTCAGAAAAGGGGAACTGAACTTTTACAGGTTCAGCATGCTGCTGAATCAGGGCTTTTCCGAGCAGGCCGCCGAACAATCAAGGGAATACGCCTATGCAAAAGCTTTTCTCAGCAAATTCCCCGGTCTGTTCGCCGAGTGCCGGTCAGAAAAGGAACGGGCGATGCTTGCAGCCGTCAGATCCGATCTGGAGATATTCCGGAATCTGTTCCTGACCGGGCAGCCGTTCGGAAGAATTGAACAGACGGTGAAGGGCTTCGCGGGTCAAGGCAGCGGGTTCAGAATCTGGTTTGCGGCGGATCCGGAGCGGTTTCCGCAACTGAGAACAATGCTCGGAAAAATCCCTTACTTACAGGTCGATACGAAGAGAAGGAACGGAAGATATGATGCGGCGATTATGGAAAGCACCAATCCCATAGAGAGGGAAGAGGCGCGGGCCGCGGCGGAACGGGTGCTGTTCATGGATCTGACCCGGAGCCGTGTGGAGATCGGACCGCTGATCGTGACGGATCGCTTCCGGTTGCCTGAGTCACAGGAGGCTGCTCCTGATCAACCACAGGAAAGTCCCGGAGAAGCGGCCCTTCTCTACTTCTTTATCCGCCGGATTTTGTTCGCTGTGCTGTTTGGGCTGGAGGAAGACCTTGCGGAAGATGTCGGACTCCCGCTCCGGAGCAGGTTGGTCATAGACCGGGTTTCTCTGGAGGGCCGGGCAGAAGCAGTGGTGGCCCACCCACTTGAAACCCATACAAAGGTGTTGCACCTCACAGCAGGATTCTGAATCCTGCTCATCAGTCAGATCTGACGCCTTCATTGGAGGGCGTTTTTTTATATGGAAAAATCCGCGAATGACTTGCACTCCAAACGAATACCAGTGTACTATGTGGCTAATACACTGTTACGCAATGTGATTTAAAGGAGTGGAGTATATGAGCCGATGGAAAGGGCTCTTGTGGAAAGAGTGGGTTCTGGCGCGTCCCGGGATGGTGTTTCTGGTGCTGTCGGCCGTGCTCAGCATCGGAGTGGCACCGTTTTTGCTTCAGCACTATGTTGTGCCGGATGTCCCGGTGATGAATATTGCGGCAATCATCATGGGCTTATGGATGGTGGTACTCAGCTATATGCCGGCGGTCAGCCTGCTGATCAGTTTGACGACTGATATGAAACGCTCAGATATCTGGCTCCATTCTCCGTCGCCATCCGGTGTGCTGATCGGGGCAAAGGCGATTTTTGCTGTAGGGATGACGGTCGTATCCATGCTGGTTGTCTTCTGTGTGCTGGCATTGGCAAGCCTCTTCAACTACTTCCTCAGCGGCAGTGCGGGGTTGCCCGAAGGTATGCCGGCCGGTTGGTTTTTGGGGTTCCTGGCAGAGATCGGATCCGTTGCTCTTTTCCTTGGTGTGATTCAGATGGCAATCGGATTCCTGTTCTGGACGATCTATCAGTGGCTGAAAAAAACCAATAGGGTCATTGCCGTCATCGTTACGGGTGCGCTGTTCATCGGAACCTTTTATATTTGGGACAAAATCACGTCATGGGGACCGTACCAGAAATTGGCTGGTTACGGAGAGGTTCCTTTCAGGTATTCGGAACAGCTGAACCAGATCAATGACTGGGCCCTGGACATTACGGGAACCGTCGCGGCGGGCGGAGCAGGGCTTGCCGTGATCGAGACGATTCTCCTCGCAATGCTCGCCATCTATATCTTCAACCGGAAGGTGGCGCGATGAATGAGTTTTGATTTCCTGCCGGATAAGCCGATCTATCAGCAACTGATCGACCGGATCACGGGCGACCTGATCCGGGGAGCCCTGCAGCCGGGCGAAAAGCTGCCCTCGGTAAGAGAATACGCGGTCGAGGCCGGTGTCAATGCCAATACGATGCAACGTGTGTACAAGGAGCTGGAGGGGATGGGGATTACCGAAACGAAGCGGGGCCAGGGGACGTTTGTCACGGAGAACGTGGAACGACTCGGGCAGCTGAGAGAGGAGAAGAAGGCGCAGCTGATCGATGACTTTATCCGGAACATCGAGGCGCTCGGCTTCACGGAAGAAGAGATTGCAGAGTCCATGACGAGGAGGAGACGGCAATGATCGAAATCAGACGGGTGACCCGGTCATTCGGGCGTCGACAGGCACTGGCCGGCGTAACCGCGACTTTCGGCCAGGGGAAAATCATCGGCCTGGCGGGAGAAAACGGAAGCGGGAAATCGACACTCCTGAAGATCATGGCGGGCGTCTTGGGAGCGGACTCGGGGGAAGTCCTCCTGAACGGGCAACCGGTCACCCGGACATCTGCCGGCCGGCAGATCGCCTACATGGCAGATGCCGACCTGTATTATCCGTACTTCACGACCGATGAGCTGCTCCGCTTCCAGGAGTCGCAGTACCCGGACTTTTCAATGGAAAAGGCGCTTGAAGTAGCGGATTTTCTGAACGTGGACAGAAAAACCCGGCTGAAAAACCTCTCAAAAGGAAACCGCGGACGGGCCAAGATCGTAGCAACATTAGGAAGGGAAGCAAATGTCTACCTTCTCGACGAACCATTCTCCGGACTTGACCCGATGGTCCGGGAGTCCATCGTGAAGGGGCTGATCCGGTTTACCGATCCGGATCGGCAGACCGTCATCATGTCGACGCATGAGCTGCACGACGTCGCTCCGCTCCTCGATGAAATCGCCGTATTGAAAAATGGGCGGATCGCCGCCCATGATGCTGTGGAAGACATCCGGATGGCGCAGCCGGGCGGCCTGCCCGCATACATGCGCACACTCTACGAAAAGGGAAGTGAACCGGTTGGCAAACCAAACTGAACCGATAGTGGAACTCAGGCACCTTTCGAAGACGATTCGTGGAAAGAAAATTATTGACGATTTGAACCTGCAGCTCTTTCCGGGTCAGGTGACCGGTTTCCTCGGACCGAACGGTGCGGGAAAGACGACGACCATCCGCATGATGGCCGGGCTGATGAAGCCGACTTCCGGCGAGGTGTTCGTCGCGGGCAAGTCCGTGCAGAACGAGTTCGAGGCGGCCATGTCCAACGTGGGCGTGATTGTCGAGAACCCCGAAATGTACAAGTTCATGACCGGATACAAAAACCTCGTCCACTTTGCCCGCATGCACAAAGGCATCACAAAGGACCGGATTATGGAAGTGGTCCGCCAGGTGGGCCTCGAGAACCGGATTCATGAGAAAGTCGGCACATATTCGCTCGGCATGCGCCAGCGCCTCGGACTCGCACAGGCGCTTCTGCACAATCCGAAATTCCTGATTCTCGATGAACCGACGAACGGCCTCGACCCGGCCGGCATCCGGGAGTTCCGGACCTATCTCCGGAGCCTTGCGGAAAAAGCGGGAGTCTCGATCTTTGTCTCGAGCCACCTGCTGTCCGAGATCGAACTCATGTGCGACCGGATTGCCGTCATCCAGAACGGCAAGCTGATTGATATCCGGGAGATGAAGGACGAAGGCCGTCCGCACCACTACATCGAGGCCCTTCCGGCAAAACAGCTCAGGGCGATCCTGGAATCAAAAGGCTACGAGCCCGCTGAGTCCGGAGCCGGGTTCATTATCGAAGAGGGAGTGGAGCGGATACCGGAACTCGTGAAAAGCGTGATTGCCGGAGGCCTCGACCTGTATGCAGTCCGCCCGCACCGGAAGACGCTTGAAGACGAATTCATCGAATTGACGGGAGGCGGACAGATTGCTGAAGCTGTTGCAAAATGAATGGATGAAGCTGTGGAACAAAAAAGCGACATGGGTCATGGCCATCCTTCTCGTCGTTGGCGTGGCCGGCATGCTCGGACTGACGAAATGGATCTCCACGGTGGAAGGAAACCGGGCTGAAAGCGGAAACGTCCAGGTCGAGGGCCAGGCGGACGCGCCGGACTGGCGCATGCAGGCGGAGGCTGAGCGGAATGGCATCTCCGCGCAGTTGGCCGACCCGGACCTCTCTTCCTCCCGTGAGGCTGAGCTGAAAGAAGATCTCCAGATCGTGGAGTACCGCCTTGCGGAAGATGTAGAGCCGCACGGCAACTACAGCCGGCAGCAGATGATCAAAGATTCATCGGGCATCGCCACGCTCGCCATGCTGTTCGCCATCATCGTCGCGGCCGGTATTGTCGCCACGGAATTCTCGGACGGGACAATCAAGATGCTCCTCGCACGACCGGTCAGGCGGTGGAAAGTGCTGACCTCGAAATTCGCGGCAACTGCATTGTTCGGCGCGCTGCTCACGCTGGCAGGCTTCGTGGTTTCGATCGTTATGTCTTACATTCTGTTTTCACCTGACGGAGGGACGGAGCTTGTGGTGAGAGGCGGTGAAGTCGCCGAAATCTCGGTCTGGACCCCGGCGATCTCCCACCTGCTTCTTGCGTTCGTGAACATCATCGTCTACACGACGTTCGCCTTCATGATCGGCAGCGTGTTCCGTTCAGGAGCGCTCGCCATCGGACTGTCGCTGTTCATCTTCTTTACCGGCAGCACGGTTTCGGCGCTCTTGAGCCGCTATGAAATCGCGAAGTACCTGTTCTTCTCCCACGATCTCGTAGCACTGGCACAGGGCATGACGCTCATCGAGGATGTGACCTTGCCGTTTGCGGCTGCGGTGCTGGGCGCATATGCCGTCGTGTTCCTGGTTGTCAGCTATCTTGTGTTCTCCAAGCGGGATGTCACTGCATAACAAATCGCCCTCTCCGATAGTTGGAGAGGGCTTTGCACAATTACCATAAAGCGAAGTTTTATCTTCTGATTTTCTCTTCCACTTCTTCTAGCCATTTTTTCGCAGGTATAATTGTCGATGCAATAATACTGATATTGTGTCCGTTCTTATCCATTGCTAAATCTTTCAACTCTATCACTTCGGTTTTAGCTACATGGATATTCTCAAGTAGTTCAATCTTTGGTAATTCTCCATTTAGATAGTCTGTATATAGGTCATATATACGATCACAAATACGTTTACATTCCATATCAACTCTATTAAATATATTTTCATAATCCTTCTCTTCATTAATCACTGTTCTTTCGTATTCTTCTTGCGTCATTTTACCGATAAATTCTAAGTTAACACCTAATTCTTTTCCTGAAATATTAGCTTCTTTTTGCCTTCTTTCATGCTCTTTTTGCTCTGGTGATTTTAAAACCTCTTTCGCAATTTCTCTTGCAAAGAATTTTGAGAGTTTATCTAAAAAAGCCATGGTTTAACTCCTTTTTTGATTTTAAGTTAAAATAAAGGTGTTATCCCATTTATATGTATATATACTTTTTTTATCACTATCGATTAAAAATGTTCAATTATGTTATGTCCAATTTTTTCAGGGAACCAAAATGGCGCCAGATAAGTTACAATGGAAGGATCATTCTATTTTGCTTCCTGTGATCAGTGAAGCGACAGGTTAGAGGGTTAATAATATGAAAAGAATAGCGATTATCGACTCCGGCAGCGGCGGGCTGACCGTCGCCAATGTGCTGTTCGGCAGGCTGCCCGATGAGCGGATCGTCTATGTTGGCGACCACGGGAACTGCCCGTACGGAAACAAAAGCCCGGAAGAGATCAAAAAACTCGTTTTCGGCGTCATCCGTTTTCTGGAGCAGTTCGAGCTCAAGATGCTCATTGTCGCATGCAATACAGCTTCGGCGCTGATGCTGGATGAGCTCAAAGCGAGGATGGACGTTCCCGTCATCGGTGTCATCGAGCCGGGTGCAGAGGTGGCGGCCCATACCACGCTGAACCGCCGTGTTGGCGTCATTGCCACCCAAAGGACGGTCGAATCCCATATGTACCGGAAAAACATCCAAGCAAACAGGGAAGGCCTGGAAGTTCATGAACAGGCCTGCCCGAAACTGGTCTCTTATCTCGAGAACGAGCATACTTCGGAGGAAGCGATCAAAGATGCCTTGGAAGAGTACCTGGGGCCGCTTCGGAAAAAACGGGTGGACACGCTTGTAATGGGCTGTACACACTACCCGCTTGCCGAACAGCAGATCCGCGAAGTATGGAAGGGCGATGTGAACTTGGTCGACCCGGCCAGGGCCACGGTAGCCCAGGCTGCGGAAGTCCTGAGGGACAGCGGTCAACTGGCGGATGTGCCGGAAGGTGAGCACGTTTTTTGCACAACGGGTGACGTCCATGATTTTGAAGAGAAAGTGAAGAAATGGACCCCTGTCAGCCGGCCGGTTGTCCGGCACGCGGACACCGGGGCATAAGTCATAACGAAGGGAGGCTTTCGGAATCGGACAGAGAAAAAGGAAGAAAACACATCCTGCCGTACTGGCCGGCAAAGTCGCCGGCATGGTGATTGCCGGGCTTGTGGCGGCCGGGGTGTGGACCTTTGTCCAGCGCGAACTTGATTTTCGCGAAGAACTGGAGACGCGCCCGCTTCCGGAAGGCCTCCATCCGATTGTCGGGCAGAAGGCGGAGCAGCTTGCCGGCCTGGCTGCGGAGCGGGGAATCCGCATCGAAATCACCGATGGCTTCCGTTCCCATGAGGAGCAGGAACAGCTCTATGAACAGGGGCGAACCGCTTACGGCCCCGTCGTCACCCATGCAAGGGGCGGCCAGTCATACCATAACTTCGGGCTCGCGATCGACTACGCAATCCGGACGAAGGAAGGCCGTCTGGTCTGGGACACCGGGTACGACGGCAACGGCAACGGCAGCAGCGACTGGTTCGAAGTCGCGGATATCGCCAAGGAACTCGGTTTTGAATGGGGCGGCGACTGGAACGGCTTCAAGGACTATCCCCATCTGCAGATGACGTTTGGCCTGTCGACTTCCGAACTGGATGCCGGCTGGCGGCCGGAGGACACCGACAGTTATGAGGTCCTGGCTGAAGAAATCGAATAGAAAAGGGACTGTTCCGCAAACCGGCGTAAGCCGATGCGCGGAACAGTCCCTTTTTAAGCCGGTATTAGTCGTTGCTGCCCGTGAAAGTCAGGACGAGGCCTGCAATCGTACCGATCGCGATGAATCCGAATAAAATAGCCAGAATGATAACGAACCACATGTCAGTCTCCACTCCTTTGCAGGCAATTCAGCTTCATTATATCATCGGGTTGCGCAGCCGGCAATGAACGGCTGGCTTGATGGGGACCGGAAAGGGTAAACTGTCGGCAGGATGTCAATTTTAAAGGAGTGAATCATATGGATTGCCGTTCGGACGAGGAACTGTACCAGCTCGTGCAGGAGTCGAGAGTACATACGATTGAGGGGATGGTCGCCGACTATATCCCCGCATTGGCAAAGGCGGATCTCAGCTCGCTCTCCGTTGCGATGGCGTTCCCGGACGGTAGCTGCTACTCAGCCGGGGACGTTGAGACCAAATCAACGCTCCAAAGTATCTCGAAAGTGATCGCCCTCGCGCTTGCCCTCCTGGACAACGGGGAAGAATACGTGTTTCAGCGCGTCGGCATGGAACCGACAGGAGACCCGTTCAACTCGATCATCAAGCTCGAGACGATCGCCCCGCACAAACCGCTCAACCCGATGATCAACGCCGGTGCCCTTGCCGTCTCGTCGATGATCAAGGGAGAAAGTGTCGAAGAACGGCTCGGGCGGCTGATCCACCTTACTGAACTCATCATCGGTGAGGAAGGCATCGGCTACAACGAGGAAGTGGCCCAGTCCGAGCTCGAAACGGCCGACCTGAACCGCTCGATGGCCTACTACCTGAAACAGCACAGCGTCATCGAGGATGAAGTCGATGAAGTCATCGAACTCTACACGAAACAATGCGCAATCGAGATGAATTGCGTCGACCTCGCCAAAGTCGGCCTGCTTCTTGCGATGGACGGCAAGCACCCGGCCACCGGTGAGATGATTTTGCCCCCGAGGGTCGCCAGCATCTGCAAAACCTTTATGGTCACCTGCGGTATGTACAACGCCTCCGGAGAATTCGCCATCCGCGTCGGCGTCCCGGCCAAATCCGGCGTATCCGGCGGCATCATGGCCTCCGTCCCGCAACGCTGCGGCATCGGCATCTTCGGTCCGGCGCTCGACGACAGGGGCAACAGTGTCGCCGGCTGGGACCTGATGGAGAAAATGTCCAAAAAATACGACCTCAGCATGTTCTGACAAACCGAAAAACGGCTGCTTCCGCCCAATACCATAGGCGGAAAGCAGCCGTTTTTCCTCGTTTCCGAAAGAAAAACCAAAAAAACCGTCGATATGCGTAAGTGCATATTTCTGTTGCTAAAAACTGTGTAGAGTAGTAGGTAGGAAAGATTCAGACACTCCCTGCCGCCAGGTACTGCATCTTATATTCCTGCAAGATCTTCTTGTAGTAATCGAGACCCAGGAGGTCAAAGAAGAACAGCGCCTTTTGGTAGTTCTCCGAGATTTCGGAAGCGGAATGGCCGAGTTTCTCAAGGATTGAACCTTTTTGGTAGTAGAGCTGGCCTAACACGGACATCTCACGCTGAGCTATTGACAGACGAATTCCCTGTTCTGTAATCTCAAAGGCTTTCTCGTATTTCTCTTGTGAATACAGCAATTTACCGACATTGTACAGAATTGTTATTTTCATTACTTCATATTCATCGGCAGCTACCTGCTCTTGAAGGATTTCGTCAAAGATTTTCATGCTCTCATCAAACTTGTTGTTTTCTGCAAGAATGATTGCAATAGCATTCTTAATACGAGTTTTTAAAAGAATATCCATGCCGGTTATTTTTACACCTGTCAGTCTATACAGTTCTGTTACACAATAACGATAATCTTGTTTTTTTAAATAGTAGAGGCTGACGAAATAATAAGACTCAAGATATGTCTTTAGCTCCGGGTGGAGGAACTTACCGCTATTTAACAATGACTGAGTGTATTGGTATAGTCCTTCATAATCTTTTTTCGCTGAATAATTTTTTACATCATCCAGCATTTTTTCTTTTTCTTCGAAATCATCATGAATTAGGACTTCAAAGAAATATGAAAGCGGAAGCTTTAATTTCATAGAAATGGCTTGCAGTGTATCAATACTCGGGTACGAGTCACCTTTTTCCAGGCGGCTGATCTCGGATTGGTTGCAGATGCCGTCTGCCAGTTGTTTTTGGGTCATCTTGCGGATTTTACGCCATTTCCGGATTTCCATTCCGAGGCGAACCTGATTCATTGTCCATCACCCTTTTGGCAAATGGTCCAGTCGGATACCGGCTGTCCTGTCTCTATAGTAACGGAAAATTTCCGCAGTTTGTCAACATTATACGAAAATACGTTTGCTGTCCAAGACAAGAAGAAAGGATTGAGGAAGATGAACCTGAAAATGAACCGAACCAAAACTTCCGTCCACTTATCAGAAGTTGCCATTGCGCAGGTACATGATCTGCCGGCTTCAGTCATCGATTCCCTCGTCCTTTCCGCTTCGATGAACTTGGTTCAGCGACTTTCCCGTCATCAAACCGCTGTTTCGGAAGCCTGGAATTCGGTTGAGGGGGTCCTGCACCGGGCTGGAATGCAGAATGTTGAAGAACTGGAGCGGAAAATCCCGGAGCTTAATGACAGTGACTGGGAGATTATACAACTATGGGTGAAGAGAAAGACGGAAATGGATGATGCTCTGGAACGGTTTAAGTTGATCTACCGGGTGGGCAAGGTACAGTCGGATGCGAAGTTGTTTGGTGCGACAAAAATTCCCGCTTTCCAACGAAAAGTTGCACTAAAGCATCCACAATTACTTAACACTGATATGGGAATGCGAGAAGAAACTTCTGAAACTCTTCTTGGGTATCTTCTCAATTCAACCGTGGAAAACGGAGAGTCGGGCACAACAGAGGTCCGCTTCCGTTTGGGTGAACAGTCAGCTGCGGATGAAATAGCAGAGGTTCTTCCCCAAGTGCACATCCGGCAACAGCTTATTGCTCTCTGGACAAATGCAATGGCATGCGACGACAGGCTAAACGAAGGTTTTTCATTCAAAGTGAACGACGGTCTGATCTTTCAGAACGGGAAGGCCGGATTGTTGGTCGCTGATGGTATCGAAGTCAACGGTATCCCAACTGTTCATGAGTACATTTATCCCATTGACGGTCAGGCCACAGGCCATTTGAAAAAAGGAGCCATCAGAAAAAAGAGAGACTGGATTAGATCGTTGAAGGGGGCGGGCGGGAAGGCGCAGTTTGAAGAATTACTCTTAAAAGAGATTCTGGTGCCGGTCTTGCCGGAAAAACAGGCCGAAATGTGCCCGCTCAAAGGGCTTGCGTCAATGGTTGCAAGAATCGATTCACCTAAGGCAAGGAGGCTCCGCAGAAGTTTTCTTTTTCTCGAAGTTCTTCTTGATCAGATGGAAAGTTGCAACCCGGCTGCTCTGCCTGCACTTCGCGGAAGGGCTGTCCGCTCTGTTAAGCGAATTCACCGGGTTCTGCCGGTCCGCCTGACAGGACGGCTCTCGGAAGGTGATTGGTTCTCGGAGCATCAGTCCTGCAATGAAAAACCGATAGGTCTTCCCGAAACTGTCCGGGAAGACCTGAAGGATTATGCTGAAGAGTCGGATATTACCGTGGTCCGTTCAAGTGCTGTGAAAAAAATGACTGAATGGTTTACAGAACTGTATGGTCGTGGTGGCAATTGTGGCGACGTCCTTGGGTTCCTCACCCATTGCACGTCCCGATTGGGGGCAACCGAGGAAGCGGTAATTGCCGAAAAAGATGCCGCCCAGGCTGTTACCGGAGAGGGTGTGCAGAAACCGCTAGGCCCTACTGAAATGCTCCCGCACGGCCTGCTTTCCTTCCGGGTGGCTGCCCGTTCCGAACAGGCATTGAAGCGGGGGGAATACCAGATCCTCGCAGAGTGCCTGCAGGAAGGATTGAAGTCTGCGGAAGAACAGTGGATACGGGAGTTGCTGCCGGCTGCCGAGCCACTCTGGTTTTCTTACGGATCAGGCTGGACGGGCGGGGAGAAGCGCTATAACGGACGGAGATTGCTCTGGCCGACTGACCGTCAGTACGCGGGTAGAGGCTGCAATTTTATGACGCTGTCTGACCTCAAAATTGCCCATGATCCGGAATCGGATACTTTGGTTATCCTAGGTCCTGAGGGAATCGCAGTTGCTCCTGTTTATACCGGTAAAATTCCGGTTCACCAGTTGCCGGTTGGTGTACGGCTTTTCTTGAAGCTGGTCGATCCTTGGATGTACCTCAAAAATGGCAGGAGCGGCAGAATGAGTCCGGGATACTCTCCGCGGCAGACAGAGGGCCGGGTTGTCATATCACCCGCGGAATGGCGCATTCCTGCCAATGATGTTCCGCTGAAGCAAATCGGGGAGTCTGAATCAGACTATTACCTCCGCCTGCATGACTGGCGGGTGCGAAAAGGGATCCCGCAAGAGGCCATGTTTGCGGTTGTCGATTCTAAATTCCCGACGGCCGCCTGCAACGGCAATGGAGAACGGTATATTCACTTTGGCAGCCCTCGTCTGATCGGGCGGTTCGCCGGCTCCTTTGCAGAGGGGGATCTGCTGGTTTTGACCGAGGTCTTTCCGGAACGCGGTGCTCATGCCATCGGGCGCTCGGGACAGCCTTGCGTCACAGAATTCAGGGTAGCTGTGAAGTGGGTTTGAATGGAGGATGAACATGCAGCGAGAAAAAGAATGGCACACATACAGGTTCTATCCTAAATATGAATATCAGTTGGACGAAGTCGTCCATCAGATTGTTATGCCTTTAGCAGCGGACCTGTCAGGCGAGGTCCACTACTACTATTACCTTCGCCGTAAAGATCATCATGGGCATCACATTATGGCAGGTTTTCGTCTATCCGATGAGGAGGCCGAGCGGCTGCGATTCCGAATCCGACATGACTGCAACCTGCTGCTCCATTCGATGGAAGATGAAAAACCGAGACTCCGGAGAAGGCAGCTACCGTCCGACAATATGGCCGAGCAGCAGCCTGCCGTTCGACCGTATAAGCGCGAGCCGGTCTTTGGAGAAAACCCGGCGGCCGGCATTGTCTGGCCCGATCTGCTTCTAAAACGGTCTACGGATCTTGCGTTTCTCGTCATTGAAAATGAACTTTTGGGAGGCACGGACCGCGCAGCGGCGGTTACCCTAATGATGCACCAGGCGATACGTTCTGGTCTTTGCAGCACTAATGCAGCAAGCCAGTTCCTAGAGAAGTATGCGGCACATTGCATCCAGACTTGTGCGGATCCAGATCTTGCGGAAAGTTTGGATCGTGCGGCTACAATGAATGAGCGGGAATTCCGCAGCCAGTGGACGCGGTCGCTTAATAACGTTCACCTACTCCGGACAATCCGTCCGTTCATCGAAGAACTGGCATCCGTCCGTCATCAGGTGGAGGACCAGCTCATCCCGTCACCGCCTTTTGCAGAGTTTCTGTTCCATTATCTCCATGATACGAACAACCGGCTGGGCATAAGCCATGAGGAAGAGGCATATATCGCTAAACTGCTACATAAGTCACTTGAGAAAAGTTCAAAATATGCATAATTGCATATTTACAATGAATCTTTCATGCTATACTGGATTAAATCACACGGAAGGATGGATGGAAAAATGAAGAAAAAACTCTTCATGACATTTGTGATGGGTACATGTGCGTTTGGCCTATTCGTAAGCGGCGTAAACCCACTTACTGAACTGCCTTATGAGCTTGTTACACGATAATAAACTTAAATTTATATGAAAACCCGCCCCCATGAAATAATCCATGAAGGGAGCGGGTTTCTTTTTTTTCTTCAGTTCGTCTTCTGTTCCTTCAGCAGGTCGCGGATTTCGCGGAGCAGTTCTTCTTGCACGGTCATTTCTTCTTCCGGTTCTTCCACCACTTCTTCTTCCTTCTCACGTTTCAGCTTCGTGAGGAGGCGGAGGGCCATGAAGATGGCGAAGGCGATGAGCAGGAAGTCGAAGATGTGCTGCAGGAAAATCCCGTAGGTTACCTCCGCTTTTCCCACGGTCAGTTTCAGTCCTGTGAAGTCGATGCCTCCGACCAGGATGCCGATGAGCGGGGTGATGATATTCTCAACAAGTGAGGAAACGATCTTGCCGAAGGCGGCGCCGATGACGACTGCGACAGCCAGGTCGAGAACATTCCCCTTGAACGCGAATTCTTTAAAGTCATTCCACATGCTTTTCATTCCTTACGGGTTAGAATACCGCCGTGTGGGCGGCTCGCGCCTCAGTTTAGCCTAAAAGAATAAGGAATGGAAGTGGCTAGAAGCATGGAAACCGTCAATTTTCGACATGGGGGAAAATACCTGTGATTCCTACAAACAATATGGTTGTGCAGCGGGGACTGTTCGCATATAATGAGAACAAACGTTCTTATTGGAGGGAACAGGATGCACGGACTGTTGATGAAATGTATGAAGCGCCACCAGCTGGCCGACATGATTTATATAGGGTCGGATGGGAGCATAACAAAACGGCGTGTACGCCTGCTGCGGCTCCGTGAGGACAGTGTCACGGCATATTGCTTTTTGAGGCAGGAGCGTCGCACGTTCAAGATTGACCGGATTTTGTCTGTTCGCCCGGTGTATGGCCATGAGAAACAGCTGGGATAATAACAATAGTCCCTTTGGTGCCGACAAATGCCGGGACTTCAGACCTTCGACGGCAAGTGAAACTTGTGAGGTTGTAACCGTTTTCATTTAGGGTGAAGGAAAGCTTGAAGGCCGGGACGAATCCCCCTGATGGAACAAGAACCGAAAAGGGGGAATGGATGGAATGAAGAAAAGCAGATTTGCAGCACTGACGCTGTCGGCGTCACTGTTGCTCTCGGGTGTGGTGATGATGCCGGCCGACTTCGGCGGACAGGTCACCGCTGAGGCTGCGAAGCCTGGCAATCCTGCAGCGTTTGATCAAAAGGTGATTTCGAGGATTGATGCGGAGCGCATCTACGCTGACGTCCGGTACCTGAGCGAGACGATCGGGCCCCGTGTTGCAGGCACCGCAGAGGAGCGGGAAGCGGCTTCTCTGATCCAAGATCGGCTGGAATCGTACGGATACGAAATAGAGGTACAGGAATTCAGCATCCCCGATACGATGACAGGACACTTATCTACATCAAACGGGGACGAAGTGGAAGCATCCTTCCCTTCGGGAGCCGCGGAAACGCCTGCGGAAGGCTTGACCGCACAGCTCTATGACGCGGGTCTCGGCTCTCCTGCCGACTTCACGGAAGAAGCGGAAGGGAAGATCGCGCTGATCAGCCGAGGCGGATTCGCGTTCCGAGATAAGATTGACAATGCCACTGCGGCTGGTGCAGCCGGTGTCATCATCTACGACAACAGCGAAGCGTCCGGGCCGCCGAACATGAGCATCGGGGAGGACGCGCCGCTTCCGGTCGCGGGGATCAAGAAAGTGTCCGGCGAAGCGCTTCTTGAAGATGTCGTAGCGACAGGGGGCACGGTCACCCTGAAGGTTGACGCAATTACCGGGCAGACGTCCCGGAACATCATTGCAACACGTGCGCCGAAGCACGTGAGCAACCCGGACATTGTCCATGTATCCGCGCACTTCGACAGCGTGCCGCTGGCGCCGGGTGCCAGTGACAATGCGACCGGGACGTCGACCGCGCTTGAAATTGCCCGCGTGCTGAAGAGTTACCCGATTGACAAGGAAGTGCGATTTGCATTTGTCGGCGCTGAAGAGATCGGCCTCGTCGGTTCCGCCCACTATGTTTCGACTTTGACCGAAGATGAACTGTCCCGCAGCATCGCGAACTTCAACATGGACATGGTCGGCACTTCCTGGGAGAACGCAACCGCCATCTTCATGAACACGCTGGACGGCCAGCCGAACATCGTCACCGAGGCTGCACTTGCCACACAGGACAGAATCGGCACACCATCTGAATTGATCCTTTACCAGCGCGGCGCTTCGGACCATGTCAACTTCCACGAGGCAGGCATTCCGGCGGTGAACTTTATCCGGCGCGAGCCGGGTACTGCGGCACTTGAGCCGTATTACCACACCCCGCAGGACACAATCGAGTATGTCAGCAAAGAGCGTCTGAAGGAAGCGGGCGACCTCGTTGGCTCAGCGCTTTACTCGGTCATTCGTAAAAACTGAACAGTCGAACCAGCCGTCCGGCCACCTGCCGGGCGGTTTTTCTTGTGCCGGTATTTTGTTTTACAAGATAGTTGACGTGGAGGCCCCCGACCACTATCATGGTAAACAAGATAGAGGTAGTTGGTTTAACAAGTTACTGGAGGAGATGGGCATGACGACAAGCCAGATGCTGAAGGGGGTGCTGGAAGGGTGCCTTCTTGCCATCATCGGCAGGGGAGAAACGTATGGATATGAAATGGTGGAGAAATTGGGGGAATACGGGCTGACGATGGTGAGCGAGGGAAGCATTTATCCGGTGCTTCTCCGAATGCAGAAGGAAGGGCTCGTCATGACGGTCATGCGGCCGTCGCCGAACGGGCCGAAGCGCAAGTATTACCGGCTGACACAGGCCGGGGAAGAAGAACTTGAGGCATTCAAACAACGCTGGAACGTGATGGCGGGGGCTGTCGGAAATCTGCTGAAGGGGAGCGGGAAAAAATGAAGCTGTCAAAGAGAAGTGAGGAGTTCATTGCGAACGTCCGGATGTATCTGATGGCATCAGGCAAGAATGAACGGGAGATTGACGAAGTCGCGGGAGAGCTGGAGGACCATCTGGCGGAGCTTGAGCGCCGGGGGGAAAACGTGGACCGGATCACCGGCGGTTCGCCGAAGGAATATCTAGCGTCGCTTGAACAGGAGATGGACAACGATTATGCCGGCTGGCTCAAGTACGTGCCTGCGTTTCTGCTGTCGTTTGCAGCTTTTGCCGCCATGGGTCCCGCCATCCGCGGAATGTTTTCCCTTAATCTGCTGCAGCTGATCGGTTATCCGGTTGTCGCGGTGATCGTCATTGTGCTTTACCGTATCATGTTCCGGAACATGGCGGCCGGCCAGTGGAGCAATAAGAAGCTGTTCTTCGCGGGCGGCGGCTTATCGATGCTGTCCGTTCTCCTGTTTGTCGGAGTTCTTCTGGCAAGTTCCTTTATCATGGACCCGTTCTACTCGGCCGGCCAGGCCGGAAACCTTGTGGTCATCGTGCTGTCGGCCGCGGCGTTTGCAGCGGCTGCGGCGATGATGGGCTCGTGGCTCCTCATCACGATTCCGGTTGCGCTCTTTCTGCCTGAGTGGCTGATTCTTTCCATGCCGCTCCAGGAGGAGGCCAAGATGGTCGCATCGGCCTTCATCTCGTTTATCGCCGTCGCCCTGGTCATCGCAGCACACGTGTTTTATGAAAGGCGCAAGATTGATCATGTATAAAAAACCCGGCAGTCCGTCCGCTTATGCGGTCAGGCTGCCGGGTTTTTGTTCATCTGCCGCATTTTCCAGCCTGACAACCTCCGTACGTATGGCCAGGTCATACACGGACTGCTTTCTTTTTGTGAAAAACGGAGCGGCGATATAGGCACCGATCAGGGCGTAGATCAGTCCTCCTAAAATCATATATCCTACCGGTACAGGGTCATCCCCGAGCCACATGAGCCGGTAGACGAGGAAATGGGACAGTTCCCACGGCACAAACTTCAGCGCGGTCCTCACGGCGGAATGCAGAACTGAAAGGGGACGACCGTCCAGATCCATGACCCGGATGCCGATGATTCGCTTACCGAACGAGCCGCCGCCGATTCGGGAATCGGCCAGGGTGAAGTAAAGTGAAACGGGCAGCGTGATCATGAGGAATCCAGCAAGCTGAGCCGATGCCGGTGATCCCGTGAACAACTGCTGGATGGATGGAATGAGAAACATGCTGAAGACAGCCAGGACCAGCATATAAGCGAGAATCAGCAGGTAATCAAACAGGAACGCTTTTAGCCGCAGGAAAAAGCCTGCATTCATCCGGTCCGCTCCTTTTTAATGAGATAAAGCCGGCTCCCCATCGGAAACCGGCTTGTCCTCATCTTATTCAAACAGGGTGACGCCATATGCCTCCAGCACATATTTCGGCACGAAAAAGCGCGCTGTCATGAGTGGATCGACAATCTGGCTGATCTGCGAGTGTCCTGCGGCGCTCATCATCATGGCAAGATCTGCGACATTAAGGTGAGTTCTTGGCAGGAGGAAGTCAGCCATCTCTTCAACGGCCGCTTTTGCCGCCTCATCGAGTGTCGGCTTCGAGACGAGAAACGCGATGCCGTCTTCGTTCTCGAGGAGCGGGTGGCGCAAGGCGCCTTCTTTCACGACTTCAAGCGTGACCGTCGCTTTGCCGGGCACTTCGATGCCGGAGACGCCGATTTCCCCGTCGCCCATTGCGGCGTGGAAATCCCCGAGCGCAAACAACGCGCCTTCCGCGAACACTGGGAAGTAGAGCGTCGCGCCTTCGGTGATCAGTGTCGTGTCCATGTTGCCGCCGTGTGCACCGGGCGTCCCGCACGGCACGGGCTCGCCTTCTGGAGCGACTCCGATGACGCCGATCATCTTGTTGAGGGGGATTTTCAGCTTGTCGTCAAAGATGGCATAATCGCCTTCGACCGGGATAATCTTGGACGCCATCTCTTCCTGGCGGTGACCGAGCACGCCGAGGTCAGGACCTGTCGCCATCACGCCCTGGTTGCCGATCTCGAGCTTCTCGATCCGCACCTTCAGCACGTCACCCGGCTGTGCCCCTTCCACGTAGATCGGGCCCGTCGCCGGATTGATCCGGTCCCAGTCGATGCCGCCGATCTTCGTCTCGGCCGACTGGACCTGGTTTTCAAAGCAGTCATAGGTTTCGATTTCAATCGTCGTTCCCGATGCCACGCGTTTGACCGGTTCGTGTGCTTTGTCGAACGCATAGATCACATCATTGCATGCCAATGTTTCTGCCATTACCGATGCCCCCTTATATACTCGTGTTGGCAATAGTCTATCAATTAAGGCGTTTAAAAACCAGCAGAAGCGCATGCGCCTCTGCCGGCAGCAGGGGTGGTCATTCAGGGGGGAAGGGGTGGTGACTCAACGGGTGCGAGGTGAAAACTCGGATGGTGTCAGGTGGTGACTCGTGTACCTGTTGGTTGTGATTCACCATTCCTCCCCGTCAAACCCGGGATCCCATCTGTATCGTTCCATGTCCACACGCTTTCCGCCGATCACAGGCACGCCTTCGTCGCGAAGGCGCTCCTCCTGTTCAAAGGCGGTCTCCCCGTCACTGATGACAATCTCTCCCTTTGCATTCACGATGCGGTGCCAGGGAATGCCATGCTTCCGGCTCATCGAGTGCAAAATCCGGGTAACCTGGCGTGCGGCCCTCGCGTTGCCGGCAAGACGTGCGATCTGGCCATAGGAGGCGACCGTTCCGGCAGGCACTTCCTTTAATAATTTCACGACTCGCTCTGTAAAGTCTTCCATGGTTCCGCCTCCCCGTCAGCCCGGATCAGTTCCGGTTTCCGTTCTGTGTACCATCGGTCAAATTGTTCCGCGGCCGCTCCCGGCAAGTCCTTCAGCTCTTCGACATGGACCGGCTTCGCGCGATTGGTCGTGCCGATTGTGGCCACACCAAACCGCTTCTGCAGCCAAGATTGGGAAACCGCTGCCTCGATCACCTTTTCCCGCCTGCTGAGGAACGTCTCCCGCCACAAGCCGCCTTTCCTGAACTGAACAAACGGCCCGCGGATGGCGTAGCGGGTGTTGCGGTAGTCAAAGTACCTCAGGAGATAAGTGAAGGCGAAAAGGGCCGCTGCCAAAAGCGGCCAGTCCGGGACAAACGGAAAATCCGGACGCCAGAAGAATAGCGCAACCGTGGCAATCACGGCGATGAACGGGAAACGGAGCATCCGGACAGTCAGCCCGGCTTTCGGAAGACGTTCCATTCCGTCCAGCACCTCGATATCCGGCAGCAGCTCGCCGACCAGCTCCACCGCACGCTGTTTCTGCAGAAACGGATAAAGGGAGCTGATGTCTTCCAGATTGTCCTCAAAGCTGCCGACCGTAACCAGCTTTGCTTCCGCGAGCCCGAGCAGCCGTTTCAACGGCGTTTCCGTAATCTGGACTGCCTGGACGTTCTTTTTCCTGACGGAGAGCGACTGCTCAGTCAGCACACCCCGCCGTATGTAAATCCGCTCGTCATCCGACGAGATCTCATATCGGCCATACTTCAGGTAGGTCCGGATGATGCCGAATGCTATCGCCGCCACGGCAAACAGGGCGATTGTGATGCCGAGCACGACCCCGGAGCCCGTCAGGAACGACAGGAACCCTTCAGCGCGGCTTTCAATGTCAATAAAGTCATCGATGTTCGAGTAAACCGTCGCGAGCACGGGAATGAGCGCAATGAAACTGAACGACAGGAAGGAGGCCTTCAGCACGTCCTTCAGCTCAGGCGTGAAGTGAATGGTACGGACCTTTTCCGGGAGCGGTTCCTGAATCTCCGAAGCCTCACCCTCCATGCTTTCCGCCCCGGTCACTGTCTGGGCGGCCATCATCCGCTCCCTGCGGTAGCCGTCGAGCGCCTCTTCGATCCGGGCGGCTTCCGCTTTTGTGACCGCGGGGAACTTCACGCTTGCATCCTCACCGTCCGCCCCGGTCTCAAGCGTGAGTGAGGTGAGGCCGAACAGCCGCAGGACAGCGGGCACCTGCCGATTGACGTTCTGCACTCGGCGGAACGGCACATTGCGATGCTTCCTGGAAAAGACGCCGCTGTCGATCTGAACCGAATCCGACTCCAGCCGGTAAGTCGTACGCCACCACGACAGGACGATATTCAGGATGGAAATCGATATCGCCGCGATGAAGATCCAGCGGCCCGCCACCACCCATACCGCATCGGAACCTCCCCTGAGGACGAACAGGAAGATGAAAACAATGGCACTGTTTTTGATGAGTTCATACAGGGACAGGACGATCCGCCCCGGATGCATGCGCCGGTTTTCCATCATTCGTCCTCCTCACGGATCCTCGCGAGGCGGGAGATGCGATTGCGGAATTCCTTCGCCTCCTGCTCGGGCAGCGCCGGGATGGAATGGTTCGAGCCCATAGTGCCGACTGTAAGCGTGTAAAGGCCGAATTTCCGCAGCAGCGGGCCCTGTTCGAGTCCGACGTACTGGACCTTCGTCATCGGGACCGTCTGATGCTGGACGGTGATCACGCCGTGGCGCAGCTTCACGAATTCCTCATCCGCTCCGTAGCGCCATGTCCGCTGAAGGATCACCGGTTCGATGAAGATCGAATACACTGCCGACAGGATCGTCAGCCCGCCTAATATCCACAGAACCGTCATCGCCCAGTCCCACCAGCCGAACCGGTTGCCTGCAATGATCAGACCTGCAAACACGAGCAGCATGATTCCGTGCCTGATCGAGTTCGACAGGCGCCACACGGTCACCGCCTTTTTTGAAATTCTGCCTTCCGGCTCCCTGATGTCAACTTCCATTTGCCCTGCACCTCCGAGTCATCTTCATTCTTTTACGGAAAGGCGTGTGTGAAGGTTTCACGGAACCGGGGCCGGGATTCTTCCGTATACGGTATCATGGTAATAAAAAGACTGGGGGTGACCGGATGAAGCGATGGGTGACGGCTGTGCTTGCGATGCTGGTGGTGCTGGCAGGCGCCGTTCCGGCTGCTGCCGAGGATGTGACGGTGAGCAAATCCCAGGTGCGTCTCTGGATCGGTCCGGAGGGCGCGGTGAGGGTCAATGAAATCCATACATATGAAATTCCGGACGGGACCGGGGCGGTGTTGAGGGACTTTACCTATGGCATCCACGAAAACATCATCGGCTTCAGTGCAGGAGAAGTGGACGGAGCGGCGCAGGTCGGTGAAGTCGCTGATGATGAGGTCCGGCCCGTCGCGGTCCGGGAAAACGGCACCGGCTGGGAACTGCTTTTGGACGGCAAAAGCGGAAAACGGACGTTCCTGCTGTCTTATTTGCTGGAAGATGCGCTCCAGGTGTACGAAGGATACAGCGATCTGGAAGTCACATTGTTCTCCAGCACGAGCTATGAGTTCGAAGGACTGCGGAATCTCGAAGTCTCCGTGGTCCTGCCGGGCGGTGCAGGCGCCGCTTCGATCCGGCCGTACACGAGGAATATGAACGGTTCCGAAGTGGATCTGAAGGACAACGGTGTCATTTTCCGGGATCCGGTCATCGAGGAGCCGCTGGACGCATCCTACCGGGTATTTTTCCCTTCCGGTGTCTTGACGGAGGCCGTGAAAGGCTCTGCTCCGATGACTTTGGAGGAAGCTGCCAAGGCGGAAGAGGAGCGTTTTACCTATGCGGCCGCGGTTCGCCCGTACCGGGAAACGTTTGAGAAAGCCGGATTTCCCCTCGCCCTGGCGTTTATTCTGGCCGGGCTGGCGAGTCTCGCCGTGCCACAGCGGCTGCCGATCATGAGAAGGGATGAGTCGCTGATCCTTTCCCTGGATCTGGTCTACCTGCATTTCGTGCGTTGGGCGGGACGCTTCACGCCGCGTGCGGCGGATGCGATGCTGTACGGATTGCTCGAGAAGAGGGCGGTGTCCGTCACCGGAGGGCCGGGCAACCAGGTTTGGGAATTAAAAGGCGGCACGGCACGGCTTGAGCCGCATGAGCAACTGTTCGTCCGAAACATGTTCCGGGAAACGGCTGGCGGGCGCATCCTCGGGCCGCGGGAAATCGAATCGGACAGGGCAAAAAAAGCACTTAGGGAATGGCATGGGTCGGTCCTCAAGATGCTGGAGGAAGCGGGCACATTGAACCTGGTCATCCCGAAGCGTGTGCTGCTCGTCTCGGCGCTTGTCCCGACAGCAGCCGCCATCACCGGGGCGGTTGTCTCCGCGATGCCCGCGGGCTGGCTGGCCGCATATTTGGCCGGCATTCTCGTATTCCTGTATCTGCACGTGAAGAACATGCACTGGCGCTGGCTCGGTTTTGTCTACGGTCTTTACCTGACCTTTGGCGTGGCGGCATTTGACGTGCCGGGCACCGGAGCGGTCATCCTGCTGTTCGTCATCGCCTATCTTCTCGTGTGGCTCTTTTTCCCGCGTGCGCTTTTCGTCTCCAGGTTCGCCTACCGGCTCAAATATGCCATCAACCGGCTGATCTATACAGAAGACCGTTTCAGTGTGCCGGAAGCGACACCGGAAGAACGCCGGCTTCGCGAACACCGTATCCACGTGCTGGCACCGAAATTCAGGGGGCTCGCGCGGATGTACAGGGACTGGACGGGGATTGGGGGGAAGACGGATGGGTGATCTGATCATGCTGCTGATCGGTTTTTTAGAAACCCGCTGGCCGACAAAGAAAAACCGGCTCATCAGCCGGCGGTTGAGGCTGTTGAAGAAAAGCGGAGTCTGGAACGATCTGAACGTCCGTTACGGACCCGTCGTGCTCGGCAGCACGGAATTCCGGGAATGGATCCGGAATCAGGATGTGGAGGTTATCCTGGCGGACCCCGCAAGGACGGACTTGTTTATGCGGGAGCTTGACAAGTATGTAAAAGAGATGGGCCTATAGCAGGCCGTAGTACGAGATCGGAGCCAATACTCCGATATTCCGTGCCGTAGTACGAAACCTGGAAATCAAGTACGATTCATTTCCGGATAGTACGAAATCTTGCCGGATACTGCGATATGGCCTGTCATACTGCGAAAACGCACGATAGCCTCCCATCACAATAAAAAAGCATGCGGACCGACAATGGGTCCGCATGCTTTTTCTCCGTGCATGCAGCGATTACTGCATGCTTCCCTGACTGCCGGCCGGGGCATAAGCGTTCAGGATGCCCTGCATGTCCTGTTCCGCCAGCTGCGGCACCTGGTAGTAATGGTGTTTGTTCTGGTAGATTGACAGCTCATAGGCCATCTCGATGCAGTTCGGCACCGAGTCGGCAAGCACACGGCGGACGACCGGGTTGGTCGTCTCGAGCGCTGCTGCCGTGCAGGCCGTCGCGCCGGCCTTGTGGCCCGACAGAAGGAATCCGGAGATTGCTGCGTCGTTCAGCTCCTGCGGGGACTGCATCGGCTTTTTCGGCTGAGACTGCTTCATGCCGTACACCCAGTCGTTGTCGCCGGCCATTTTATAGCTTTGCGTCGCCATCTGCGGGTCGGTTCCCGACTTGAAGCAGTCGACCAGCGTGTTGTACGACTGCTGCATGAACCGGTACTGGCGGTCCATGATATCGATGAGCTCAGGATCCTGTGCGTGCGGCCGCATCAGTGTCGACATGTCCATCGCGCCGATCATCGTCGACAGCACCTCGTGTACATCGAACAGCTCGTGTCCGCCGTGGTTCATCTGCTGGCTCACCTGTCCGGTATGCATGTTCGGGTGCGTCATGTTCTGCTGGTCCTGGCCGAAGTTTTGCGTCATCTGCATATTCCCTCCATTTTTTCATGATGGCCGAACACGGATAGTATCCACTTTCCTTCCTGCGTTATGCATCCGCTATAATGGACGGTAATTGGAGGGACATTTTGATGAAAAAAATGGAATTTGAAACGGAGCGGCTTGTTCTCCGCCCTTATCGGGATACGGATTATGCCCCATGGCTTGCGGGACTTCAGGGCAGGGGAATGTCCAGCGGTCCATTTGATGAGGGCAGGCCCCGCGACCTTTCCGGAGCCACGGAAGAATGGTTCCGGGAATGGATCCGCGGTTTCCGGGAGGCGGCGGAGGCGGATGACATGGTCATCCTCGGTATCTTCCGGAAGTCCGACGGGGCCAATATCGGCAAGGTTGAACTGATCACGATTCTCCGGTTCGACTATGACTGGGGCATGATGGGCTATCACATCAATAACCAGTACTTCCGCCAAGGGTACGGAAAGGAAGCCGTAGAGGCCGCAGCCGTGTTTTTCATGCGAGAGCTTGGATTTCACCGGCTGGAGCTTCATATCCGTCCGGATAATATTCCGTCAAGGCGCCTGGCGGAAAGCGCCGGGTTCCGGTATGAAGGCACGAGGGAGCAATTCGCGAAGGAAGGCGGGCTTTGGCGGGACTATGACATTTTCACTATGATTAAGAAGGAAAAGGCAGGCTGTCATTAATCGACAAGTCCTGCCTTTTTTCGACAGAAAGACTTTAGAACTATTTGAATTGCGTGTCTAATCTTGTAAGATAGTGAAGAAGGTTTACTTCGCGTGTCGAAGTGGAATGAAAAGAAAGGTTTGCCTAATACATAACTTAAGAAGAGTAGGGGGAAGCGACATGAGACGATTTAAGTGGGTGCCGGCTCTGCTGATTCTGATGCTTGTTTTGTCCGGGTGCAACGGATTCACGAAAGGCGGATCCGGAGCGGAGAAAGCGGATGCGGAAGCTGAAGAAGGCAAGATCACGCTTGATTTCTGGACGTTCTGGGGATCAGAAATCCGCCGTCCGATCATTGAAAAGATCATCGAAGACTTCAACAATTCCCAGGATGAAATTGAAGTGAAGCACACGTTCATCCCGTGGGGAGACATCTGGACAAAGGAACTCGCGGCGATTGCAGCGGGCGACCCGCCTGATGTGGTCATCAATGACATCAACGCAACAGCGCTCCGCGGAAAGAACCAGCAGGCGGAGAACCTTTCGAAATACTTGGAGGAAGACGACATCTCCGGGGATTTCTATGAGGAACTGTGGAACGCCACCCTCTATGAGGGGGACTCGTACGGCATTCCGTTCAACACGGATACCCGTGTCCTCTTCTACAACAAGGACGCCTTCGAAGAAGCGGGCCTTGATCCCGAGCAGCCCCCGAAAACATGGGACGAGCTGTGGGAGTATGCTGAAAAGCTGGACGTAAAGGACGGCGAGAAGTATGACCGCCTCGGGTTCTATCCGATGTTCGGCGTCCAGACCGACGTCTGGATGATGAACGCGGACAACGTCAACTTCGTCGATGAAAACAGTGAAGTGAAGATCAATACACCGGCGAAGCTTGACACGCTCGAGTGGCTGAACAAGTGGCACCAAAAATATGGTGCCGACAATATCAACTCATGGAAAGCGCAGATGGAGAGCCAGCAGGCGAACCCGTTCTTCTCGGGAGACCTGGCAATGCTCGTTCAGACACCGACTTTTTACACACAGATCCGTGACTACGCACCTGATCTCAACTTCGGCGTGGCACTCCTTCCAGAGAAGGAGCCGGGCAACGGCCATACAAGCTGGGGCGGAGGCTTCGTCGCTGAAATCCCTGCAGGTGCGGAAAATCCGGATGCCTCTTGGGAGTTCATCAAATATCTGACCAGCAAGGAAGCGCAGGAATACTGGGCAGTCAAGAACTTCGATAACGTAGCGAACATCGAGGCGTCAGAGAGCGCGGCTTCCAGCGACGAGTTCAACGACAACGGCAAGATGGTTTACGAACTGGCTGTCGAGGCGATGCCGCTGACGATGCTGACACCGACTTCACTTGTGGCTCCTGACTATATGACGCTCGTCAATCCGGAGTTCGATAATGTCTACCTCGGCAAGAAAACGCCGGAGCAGGCACTGAAGGATGCGCAGGCTGCCGTCGAGAAGGAAATTTCCAAAAAGTAACGGATTCAGACCAAACATGGAGAAGGGGGGCGGAGCCGCCCTCCTTCTTTTCATTACATAAAACAGGGACAAGGAGGCTAGGCGGGATGGCCGGAAAGCGCAGATTCAACTACAAGACGAAAGAAGGACTTCAGGGGTATCTCTTTATCCTCCCGTGGATCATCGGATTCATCGTGTTCACGGCAGGCCCGCTGCTGTTTTCCTTTGCGGCAAGCTTCACCAACTATAACGTAACCTCGCAGATGGACTTTGTCGGGCTGAGCAACTATGAGAAGCTGTTCTCCGGCGACCAGCTGTTTTGGACATCGCTTTACAACACCCTTTATTATGTCCTGTTTTCAGTTCCGCTTACGACGGTCGGGGCGATTTTGCTTTCCGCGCTCCTCAACCGGGACATCCCGGGAATGCGGCTGTTCCGGACGATTTATTACTTGCCGGCGGTCCTTTCGGGCGTCGGCGTGTACCTTCTCTGGATGCAGCTGCTTGAGCCGGGGACCGGCATGGTGAACACCGTCCTCGCGTGGTTCGGCATCGCCGGGCCGAACTGGCTGTTCGACCCCGATTGGACGAAGCCGGCATTGATCTTCATGAAACTGTGGAGTGTCGGAGGCGGAATGCTGCTTTACCTGGCAAGCATGCAGGGCATCTCGAAGAGCCTGTATGAAGCGGCGGAAATTGACGGCGCCAACGCCTGGCAGCAATTTACCCGCATCACGATCCCGATGATCACGCCGGTCATCTTCTTCGACATCGTGACGAGCCTGATTGGCGGCTTCCAGATTTTCCAGGAGGCCTATGTCATGTCGAACGGAGAAGGCGGGCCGGTCAATTCGATGCTTTTCTACAACCTGTATATGTGGCAGAAGGCGTTTGAAGCATTCGACATGGGATATGCCATGGCAATGTCGTGGATCCTGTTCGTCATTGTTTTCGCCCTGACAATCGTCAACCTGAAGCTTGCACCGAAATGGGTGCACTATGAAGGGGGCGGGAAGTGATGGTGAAGCAGGCAGCGGGACGACAGAAAGTCTCGCATTTTGAAACGATCCAGGGCCGCAGGCAGGCGCTGAACATCATCAACTGGGTTCTGCTTGCCGCGGGCAGCATCCTGATGCTGTCACCGCTCTGGTGGATGCTCGTCACTTCCGTCAAGACGATGCAGGAAGTGATGACCTATCCGCCGACGTTCTGGCCGGAAAGCTGGAACTGGAGCAACTACATGAAAACGTGGGAAGCGGCGCCGTTCGACCTGTACACGGTCAACACGCTGACGATCACCATTCTTGTCGTGATCGGCAATGTGTTTGTGAACTCGTTCATCGCGTACGGGTTCGCGAAAGTCCCGTTCAAGGGCCGGAACGTCCTGTTTGCGATCGTGCTTTCGACGATGATGATCCCGGGGTTCGTCACACTGATTCCTCAGTATGTGCTGTTCGCGAAGCTGCAATGGCTGAACACGTATTACCCGCTCGTCATCCCGGCGTTTTTCGGGAGCGCGTTCAACATCTTCCTGCTCCGGCAGTTTTACATGACCATTCCGGATGAGCTGATCGAAGCGGCCAAGATGGAGGGAGCCAGCCACTTCTGGATCTGGTGGAAAATCGGCCTCCCGCTCACGAAGCCAGCGCTTGCCACCGTTGCCATCTTCTCTTTCAACGGGGCGTGGAACGATTTCCTCGGACCGCTTCTCTACGTGAACGACGAAAGTCTGTACACGCTTCAGCTCGGTCTCCAGGTGTTCAAGGGCCAGATGAGCACGCAGTGGAACTATCTGATGGCCGGCTCGCTTCTCGTCCTGCTGCCGGTAATCATCCTGTTCTTCTTTTTCCAGAAGTACTTTATCCAGGGCATCAACCTCCAGTCCGGCGGGAAGTGACGCCGTGCGGCTGATGAATATGCCGGACGCTGCATAAAGTGGGAGGCATGCGGACGAAAGGGGTAATGAACATGCTGAAAATCGAAGTGAAACGCACGGCCGGGAACACGGAGACGGCTGAGCCGGTCGGGGAATTCAGTTTCCAGGCAAGCACGCTTGTCCTGCTGCTTATCTTCCTGCCGATCGCCATCCTGCTTCTCATTCCGAAGCCGCTCATTCAGAACATCAATGTTAATTCCAGCTCAGCAAGCGGTGTAAAGGAGAATCCAAATGGTCAAGATCGAACTCAAGAACATCTCGAAAACGTATGACAAAGACGTCACGGCGGTAAAGGACTTTAACCTCGAGATCGAAGACGGGGACTTTATCGTCCTCGTCGGGCCGTCCGGCTGCGGGAAGTCGACGATGCTCCGCATGATCGCCGGCCTCGAAGAAATCACCGACGGCGAGTTTGTGATGGACGGCCGCCTCATGAACGACGTGCCGCCGAAAAACCGGGATATCGCGATGGTGTTCCAGAACTACGCGCTTTACCCGCATATGACCGTCTACGACAATATGGCGTTCGCATTGAAGATGCGGAAATTCAAGAAAGAAGAGATCAAAAAACGTGTCACCGAAGCCGCGAAGATTCTCGGCCTCGAGGACTATCTGAAGCGGAAGCCGCGTGCACTTTCCGGCGGGCAGCGCCAGCGGGTCGCACTCGGCAGGGCGATTGTGCGGGATGCCAAGCTGTTCCTGATGGACGAGCCGCTCTCGAACCTGGACGCAAAGCTCCGCTTCCAGATGCGGGCGGAGATCTCCAAGCTCCACAACCGGCTGAAGACGACGACTGTCTACGTCACACACGACCAGACCGAGGCGATGACGATGGCGACCCGCATCGTCATCATGAAAGACGGCGTCATCCAGCAGGTCGGCGCGCCGAAGGATGTCTACGATTATCCGGAAAACACATTCGTCGGAGGATTCATCGGGTCACCCGCTATGAACTTTTTCAGCGGGGAAGTGCAGAACGGCGAATTCGTGACAGCTGACGGCATCCGTCTTCCGCTTCCCGAGACAAAAGCACGGGCGATGCAGGCAGCAGGCTACGGGGATGGACCGATCACGATGGGCATCCGTCCGGAACATGTCACACTGGAACCGCCGGCCGCTGCAGGACAATCCCTGGCGGCGATGGACTCGGAAGTCATCGTCTCGGAGCTGACCGGAGCGGAAACTCTCCTTTACTCAAAGCTCGGCAGCCAGGAGCTGATCGCCCGAATTGATTCAGGGCTGGACCTCCGTGCCGGAGATAACGTCCGGCTGGCGTATGATATGGAACTCGCCCACTTTTTCGATGCCGGGAGCGGTGACCGCCTAAAGCTCGGGGAAGAAGCAGGGATCACAGTCTGAATAGGAAAACGCCGTTCCGATTGTTGCCGGGACGGCGTTTTTTCGTGTGTTAATGGAACATGCTAAATCTAAAGAGATTTTTCGCTCTTGTCATCCTTATTGGTTTCCGCTGCGTCGCGGGCCTCTTTCTTGATGTCATCCAGCTTTTCCTCAGCCTTTTTCGCGGCATCATTGGCATTCTCTGACCATTTTCCGTTTTTCTGATTTTTATCGTTTTCCGCGTAGCTCTTCATCAGAATCGCTCCCTTTCTGTTCTTGTCCTTATTATTCCCGGGTGTCCGGGAACGAAACAGCCTGTTTTTATCAGATCGGAATGGGGAAAAGTAAACTGATTACGGCTTTAAAGTGGAGGAGAAGAAAAGTTGACATTGCCGAAGGACGAGACATCACAGATTGAAGTCAGCACAGAGTACGGCACGCTACGGCGGGTGATTCTCTGCCCGCCGCGCTATATGGCCATCGAAGAAGCGATCAATGAAGTACAAAAGCAGTACGAAGACGAAAATATCAACCGTGAGCGGGCAATGGAACAGTACCGCACGTTCCGTGACACTCTCCAGGCTCACGGCGCCGAAGTGATCGAGCTAGAGCCGTCAGAGGAATTCCCGGAGCAGGTGTTTACCCGCGACATCGGGTTCACGGTTGGTGACGAGCTGTTTATTTCCCGGATGGCAAGTGAGATTCGCCAGGGCGAGGAGGAAGCGCTGGAAAAGCTTCTCCGCGAAAAGGGAATCCGTTACCGTAAGCTCAACGGCGGGAGGATTGAGGGCGGCGACGTCATCGTCGACCGGGACACCGTCTATGTCGGAGTCAGTGAACGCACTTCACGGGATGCCATCGAAATGCTGTCGAAGGAACTTCCGGAGCACGAAATCATCCCTGTTGAATTTGACGGGAAGTACCTGCACCTCGACTGCGTATTCAATATCCTGTCACCGGAGACGGCGCTGATCTTCCCGGAAGCATTGAATCCTGCGACCGTGGAGAAGCTTGGCAGCAAATATGATCTGATCAACGTCAATGCGGACGAACAGTTCACGATGGGCACGAACGTCCTGTCAATTGGCGGGCGCAAGCTGTTCAGCCTTCCCGTCAATCCTGAAGTGAACGGTGCGATGCGCGAACACGGTTACGAGGTCATTGAAATCGACTTCACGGAGATCATCAAATCCGGCGGCTCGTTCCGCTGCTGTTCAATGCCGGTGGAGCGGGGCTGAACATTTCCCGACTCAATTCCCGGGAAATACCGTTATTTCCCGGGAAATCGACAAACGAAAGGAGAGACCCCGATGTTCGATTACACGAAGGAAACGGCAAAATCCATGAAAGACGCGATCCGGTCAATCAAAGAGGAGCTGGCCGAGGTGAAATTCGGCGTTCTCTGGGAGCTGGACATGACCGATACGCTTCAGCAGAAAGGGCAGGATTTCGACAAGCCAATAACAATCTTGGAAGTGTGCAGCCCGGCCGCCGCTGCGGAAGTGCTGAAAAAGGATTTGAAAATCGGCTATCTCCTTCCATGCAAGATGGCTGTCTATGAGGATGGCGGTGTGACCCGGATCGGCATGCCGAAGCCGACCGAACTGCTCGGCCTGACCGGCAGGGAAGATATCGATCCGTTTGCCGGTGAGATCGAGGAGACACTGAAAGGGGTCATTGACCGGGCAGCGCAATGATCGCACTTGAAAAAAGAACCTAATGTTAGGCTGATTCAACCTTAATATAACCGCATTTTGCCACTCATGAGAATGGGATGGCCGGCAAGCCTAAGATGGTGAAGGGAGGTTATGACCCGTGCGCCACGCCATCTGGCTGCCGGCCTATTTGCTGTTGCTTTCCGTACTTTTTGTCACAATCGTCCGGGCGGAGGATTCTGGAGAGGATACGGAGCAGTCCGTTGCCGAAGAGCGAATGAATCTGTATCTGACGTATGAGACGCCTTCCGTGCCTTGGCACACGTTGGCCGCCGTCGACCGGTATGAGCGCAATATCCAGCGCGTGCGGAATGATTTGGAGGAGAATGAAGGCCCAGTCGCCTTCCGGTTTGAAGATGAGTTCTGGGCGGGAGCACCCAACCCGGAACGCGGGGAAAATGATCCGGCCGCTATCGAGTTTTTCGAAGGCGGAGGCCTGGACGGCAACGGTGACGGAAAGGCCGACCCGGAAGACCCCCAGGACATTCTGTACACACTCGCATACACGCTCGGGAAAAATGGGGCAGACGAGCAGGCGCTGCGTCTCGCGCTCTATGAATTCTTCGGAAGCGAAGAGGCCGTGCGGCAAATCATGACGATCGACGAACTGTTCCGCAGCTACGGCACCATTGAGCTTGACACCCATGTGTTTCCGCTCCCCAAGACCCATCATTACACTTACAGGAGCACATGGGGCGCCCGACGCGGCTGGGGAGGCCGGCGGATGCATGAGGGGACCGATCTGTTCGCCTCCTATGGTGTACCGGTGCGTTCCGTCACCTATGGCGTGATCGAGATGAAGGGCTGGAACGAGTTCGGCGGCTGGCGGGTCGGGATACGCGATGCTCACAACGTATATCATTATTACGCTCATCTCTCGGGCTTTGAAAAAGGAATCGAAGAAGGGCAGGTCGTCGAGCCGGGTACCGTCGTCGGCTATGTCGGCAGTTCCGGCTACGGCAAGGAAGGAACATCCGGCAAGTTCCCGCCCCATCTCCATTACGGCATGTACAAATTCGACGGCCGATCCGAGTGGGCGTTTGATCCATACCCGTCGCTGAGCCGATGGGAACAGGAAGAGAGGAAATAGCGAAAGGGCCATCCCGCTTCGGGAGGCCCTTTTACTCTTGAGGTGGAAAGCGCAAGACAAAACGCGTTCCGATACCTTTTTCACTTTCGACTCGTATGGTCCCGCCGTGCAGCCTGACAAGCTGCCGGACGATCGACAGCCCGAGACCAAATTCCCCGAACGGATTGGACGTCCTGGAGACACCGGCCCGGTAGAAGCGGTCCCAGATGCGCTTGACGTCTTCAGGATCGATGCCTTCACCGGTGTCGGCAACCTCGATGACCGCATCCCCTCCGTCTGTATATCCCCTGAGCGTAATTGTGCCATCCCGTGTAAATTGGATGCTGTTTTTCGTGATGTTGATCAGGATCTGGGTGAGCCGGTCGTAGTCTGCGAAGACGGTGGCACTTCTGTCCGTTTCCGCCAAGATGGTGTTGCCTCGTTCCTCGGCGAGCGGCTCCAACTGTTCGGCGATCAGCGGCAGCAGGTCGCCGAGCAGAATCTCCGATTTCTCAAGCGTGATCTGGCCGGAGCGGATCTTCTCATAATCCAGGTTTTCATTCACGAGGCGGATAAGCCGGCGCGTTTCCTTGCCCGCCAGAGCGAGCGCCCGCTCCCGTTCTTCTTCCCGGATCATGCCGTCCCGGAGGCCGTCGAGCGTCCCGCGGATTGTCGTGAGCGGGGTGCGCATCTCATGGGAAACGTCCGCGATAAACTGCCGCCGCCGGTTCTCGAGCCGGTCGATCTCACTCATCGATTCCTCCAGGCGTTCGGCCATGCCGTTAAAGTCCGCCGACAGCTCACCGATCTCATCCACCTTCGAGGACGGCACGCGGACCGAATAGTCGCCGGATGCAACGTGTGACGCGGCGTTGCGGAGCCGCTTGAGCCTCTTCACATGGAAGGCGGATAGTGCCCATCCGAGAAGCAGGGAGGCGGCAAGCGAAGCCAGCATCGCCCAGAGCAGGTAACGGTTCAGCTCTGAAATGATCTCTCGGGAACCTGAGATCGGGGAGGTGAGCAGCACGCCGCCAATGAACCGGCCGTCCTGGACATAAGGCAGCAGGGTAAACGTGACTCCAACGTCCGACCGCTCAAACTCCTGGTTGACGATAATGGCCTGTCCGTTCCGGATTTTGTCCCACTCCTCCTGGCGCAGCTTGATCAGCGACGCGGGCCGGCCTGACGAATAAATCACTGCCGAGTCCTGGTCGAACAAACTGAACTGGATGTCCTGGCCTTCCAGGACGCGCCCATATTCGCCGAGGATCCGCCTTGTCTGTGCCGGATCTTCCGACAGGTCGACCATCAGATTCCGCCCGTAAGATACGAGCTCATCTGTCTTTTCCTCATAGATCAGCTGCTCGGCAAAGTGGGCAAACAGCAAAGTAAGGATCAAGAATGCAATGATGAGCACTCCGATGTGGCTGGCGATCAGTTGGTAGAGATAACGAAACTTCATCCGTCCGTCTCCTCGAACCGGTAGCCGACGCCCCATACTGTATGGAAAAACTGTCTTCGGCTCGATTCCGTCTTGGAGCGGAGCCGTTTCACATGGACATCAACAGTCCGGTCATCGCCGTAGAACCCGTATCCCCATACACTTTCAATGAGCTGCTCTCGGGAAAAGACCTGCTTCGGGTGACGGGCGAAGTGGGCGAGCAAATCGAACTCCTTCGGGGTGAGGCCGGCAAGCGGCTCTCCGTCAAGGCGCACTTCCCGCGTTTTCTCATTGATCAGGAAATGCCGGGTCCGGATCAGGCCGTCCTCTTCCGGCTGCGTCTGCTTCCCGTAGCGGCGGGTCACGGCGCGGATCCGGGCCAGGAGCGCTGCCGGGCTGAACGGCTTCGTCACATAATCATCGGCTCCAGTCTCGAGCCCCGTCACCTGGTCTTCCTCGGCCGTCTTCGCCGTCAGCATGATGATCGGCAAATCCTGTCCGGCTTCCCGCACTTTCCGGCAGATTGTCACGCCGTCCATTCCCGGAAGCATCCAGTCGATGATCAGGCAGTCGTACTCGCCGGTCATCGCCTCCCGGTAGCCTGCGTCACCGTCCATGATGAACGTCCCGTCAATCCCTTCCTTCGAGAAAAACATCCCGATCATCGACGCCACACTCTCACTGTCTTCAATGACGAGAATCTTCACCGCATCCGCCTCCTTTCCCATCGGTTATTTCTCCTTTCAGTATAATCAAAGCTTCTGTTGGCCTGCAAAATGGGGTTTCTCAATTTAGACTGTCGAATATCCCGATACTACATGCGAATGTCTCAATACTTTAAGGCATCCATAATAAAACCCGCCGGACATCAGCCGGCGGGCACATCCCCATCAGGAAGGGGAAGAGGCTTTATTCGATCCGAGCGTGACCGGGATTTCTGTTTTCTTGCCGTCATGGTAGACGGTGAACACGGCCTGGTCGCCAACCTCCAGCTTGGAGTAGAGGTAGCGCCGCAGTGCCTGGCCGTCCTCAATCTCCTCACCGTCGATGGCAGTAATGACGTCACCTTCCTTGATGCCGCCTTTTGCCGCAGCACCCTGAGGGTCCACGCCGGCAATATAGACGCCCTTGGAAATGTCGTTCGGCAGCCCGTCGAGTTCACCACGCGGAATCTGGGCGATGTCATACATCGAGATGCCGGCGTAAGGACGCTCGACTTGACCGGATTCCATCATTTCCTCGACGAGCGGCACGACATCATTGGACGGGATGGCAAATCCGAGGCCTTCCACGCCGGAGCCGCCGATCTTCAGGCTGTTGATGCCGATCACTTCACCGTTCATGTTGACGAGCGCGCCGCCGGAGTTGCCCTGGTTGATGGCGGCATCAGTCTGGATGACGTTCATCTCCCATTCGCCGGCAGAGGTGTCGACACTGATTGAACGGTCGGTCGCACTTACGATCCCTTCCGTCACGGAGCGGGACAGTTCAAGGCCGAGCGGGTTGCCGATTGCGACGACCGAGTCGCCCGCACGGAGCGCATCCGAATCGCCGAATGCCAGCGGTTCAGCATCCACCAGTTTGGCGTCAACCTTGACGACGGCGAGGTCGCTCAGCGCATCCGCCCCGACCAGTTCCGCCTCGGCATGCTCACCGTCGGACAGGGAGACTTCAAGCTTGGATGCCCCCTCCACTACGTGGTTGTTCGTCACGATGTAAGCCGACTGATCGTCTTTCTTGATGACGACACCGGAGCCGGTGCCGGCAGGAGCCGTCTGGCCGCCGCCGGAGCCGCCGAATGGGTTACGCTGCTGTTGCTGCTGGTAGTTCACTACGCCGACGATGGAGCCGGACACCTGCTCGACCATGTCGGCAAGCGACCCGTCCGTCGACACTTTTGTCACCGCACCCGAAGACTGCTGCTGCGATTCAGACTGCAGTCCGCTCTCTGCCGGCGGGTTCGTTTCGCCGGGATCTCCGCCAAGAAGCGGCACGGCAATGGCGAGTGTCAGGACAGAGCCAGCGACCCCGCCGCCGAGCGCCTGAAGCCAGCCGGCGCCGCCACGCTTTTTCTTCTCGCGGCCACCACGCGCCTGCACTGGGGCCACAGGCTCTTCTGCGGCTCCGGGCATGTCGGAACGGTAGGCTTCCTCACGTGTTTCCCCGGTACTGAGTTCTTCCGGAAGATGCTCGGGCACCCCATCCTCGCCGTGCTGCCACTCCTGTTCGCGGATATCCGGTTCTGACGGATTGTGATTGGCTTCATTGATGGAATGATGCTGATCGCCGGGTTCCGGGCCGTTTTGATGATTGGTCATCTGCATTTCCTCCTTGCTTCTGTTGACTCCACTTTAAGGGACAGATATGAACAAACTATTAACAACGCATAAATTCGATTTCCCCGCGTCCCTGGCGCTCCTCTCGGGTATAATATAACCACCAACAAGGAACGGAAGGATGTTGCACATGGAAATCACGGGCCACACGGTCGAACTGCTGAACGACCCTACGGGAATCATTGAAGGGGACCGCTATGAGTTCTTCCTGGAACTCGACATCGAAGAAGAGGACGAGCTGTACACGGAAGGCGGCGTGAAACTCCGCGCCATCTTCGCCGAGCACGACGGCCGCGAATGGATCGCGACCTACGACTTCATCGAAGCCGCCACCGGCAAGGCGATGGGCTTTGAGCTTGAAGAAGACGAGGAACAAGAGGTCCTCGAATACTGCCGCAACAATAAAGACGCATGACATCGCGGACTAACCCGTTCAGTTGAGTGGTGCAAACAGGCGAATCGGCATAGCAATTAGCAGACGTTTTAGCTAGACATTAACATCGTTTTAAGCACCCAGATGGGTGCTTTTTTTGATGATTAGAAACGCTCATTAGCACAGTAACCAGCGGTTCTTTAGGAGATCACTCAATTACTTTTTTTTGCAAAGCGAAAAGCACCCATAATGGGTGCTTCAACTGGAACTGTAGGATTGAATAAATGAAACAGCCATCAAACCGTGTCATGGGGTTTGGTGGCTGGTTGTGTATTACTCGAATTTGTAATAGATTCGGTTGCCTGCCGAATCATCTTGTCCTAACCACTTTATTTTCACTTGCGTTTAAAGACGTTAAAGTGAATTTGCAACATCCGCCAGTGTTTGCAATGGATTATCTAACAGAGCTTCCTCAATACTTAACATATATATCCAGTTGTTCTTTTCAAAAATAAAGACCATTACTTTATGATCCGTTCCTGAAGATGAATAATATGCTTGTGTCCCATCCTCTAAGGATATTTTAGTATACCCAAGCGTGTTCATTCTAATTTCACTAGGCATAATGTTTATAATGTAATTAAAACGTTTTTTCTCATTCAAGAATTCAATTTCAAGGTTTTCGTGCTCTTCACTGAATCTTCCGAATGAATGGGTAAATTCTAAAGGCGGTAATTCTGGTAACTTTATATTTGTTCCATAAAAAAATTCAGCTTCCTGAATTGCCTGCGAAACAGACTTGTAACCTAACTCGTGATAGTGATTTTCTATACCCGTTTGTTGAAATGCTTTGACGGTTTGCCATCCAATGAAGCAGAGAATTAGAAATAAAGTGAGAATTTTCTTTTTGGACAATGTATACTCCCTTCACTTCTTTAAGTGGATTTTTACCTGCAAATAAGGTTAATCCAATTCGCTATTAAAACTCAAATCGATGGAGAAGAAAGGAATTTTAAAAATTAAAATTGAATACTTTAAAGAAACGACTATCCTCTGAACACTTGTCGGGCACTTTTCAAGTAATGGATACATTATATGCTGCTGATAAAAAAATTATTTAAACTGCTCTTGCGAGACAATAAATGCCGATATGAAATAAGGTGGAGTCGGAAATTTTGAGTCGGCTTATTAGCGTGGTAATAAATGACCGATGAGAGGCTGGGGAAGATGATTGTTAAAATAGTAATACCTTTATTAATCTTGATTATAGGCATAACATCTGCTTACGTTTTAAATAAACAAAAAACGGAGAAAAGGAAAAGTATTGTTTGGGGATTAACTTTGATGTTAATTATCGCTCCTGCTTTTTCTTGGTTGATTAGTGGTCTTTATGCATTTGGAACGGTGGAGAATACAGGGTGGGCAGTCGTGATTTATCCAATGTTCTTGTTTCCTATACTATTTTTATTGGGGATAATAAGCTTGGTCAAGGGCATCTTAATGAAGGAAATTAATCATTAATCTTGTGTGCAGTTTTCACTTACCCATGTTCAAGAAAAATGAATTTCAAGTGAGTTGGTGATGTGATGGAATTAATATTTATTCGACATGGCCAAGGGGAACATACAATGGACATGCCCAAAAGTTTACAACATTGCGATCCAGCGTTGACTTCATTAGGACGTGATCAAGCAAGACTATTAAAAGATCAGTTTCTCTTAAATGAGAAAGATATCATTATAATTAGCCCAACTCGAAGAACCTTGGAAACAGCTCTTATTTTTTGCGGGAATAGTAATTGTCGTATGGTTGTTAGCCCATTAGTATCTCCGCGAATGTTCCCTATTCATCCTCATAAAAAAACACTACCATGTGATAGGATTCTTGAATTAGACAGAATCAAAAATGAATATCCAGACCTTGAGTATGACGATAAAGGAAACTCCATGGAATTATGGGAAATTGGAATAAATACTATGGATGAACGAACCTTTGAAATTTTAGCAAGGGGTTTTCTTTCAAAATGTAAAACGGTGGATAATGGTAGAGTATTCATCGTTTCCCATGATGGGACTATCACTTCCTATCATCAATTAATAACTGGCGGGATCCTTTCACGAGAAGATTTTCCGAAAGAAACTGAATGGATCCAATTTAGATATTAAAAGTAATAGGAAAACTCTCTATGTAATCCGATAGTGGAGTTACCTACTCATTAACGGGCTCCACAAAAGCAAAAAAGCACCCGAAATGGATGCTAATATTCTGGAGGCTTAGCACTCAGGTTGGCAGTAGGAACACATAATAAGCAGAGTGCATTTTTCGAGGAGGAGGATTTATGAATAAAAAGAGAACCGTTGTCGGTATTACAATAGCAATTATTATCACTGGTTACTTTCTTTATGATTATTCTAAGAAAACAAGCTTCGAAGAATTAATCACAGATTTAATAAGCGAGGACGAAGAGGTTGAGCAAATATCAGTCTATGGAGATGTCCCATTCCTAGGTGAAACTGTTTATGCAGAGATAAAGGATCAGAAAGTGATCAATACGATTTTGTCTGATCAACTTAGATTAAAGAGGGCCTCGTTAAAAAACCTACCGCACATTACCAAAACTTTAGTAATTAAAACTGATAAAGAGACCTATGAAATAGGTTTTGATTCACAAAATGTAGTAATTGGGTCAAAAAGGTATTTAATGACTGAACGATTAACAAATCCAATTGATATGAGATTGGAAAGCGAAGACTTGGAATGGGAATTAATTAAGTATACACCTTTTTAATAACCTTAAATGATCAATTTAATTGAACTACAAAGTGAAAAAGCACCTAATAATGGGTGTTTTTTCCTAACAAAAACTAACGTTTGTATATGATGTCGTACCATTCGAACTTTTTATCCGTAATACCCAATGCTTGGGCAGGTGTTTGTTCTTTCTTGCCCGTTTTATAGGTTAGACAGAAGTTGTAGTAAGTTCTCAAAATCGTGATGGCCATCTGAGCGTACTTTGGATTGAAGTTGGCATAAATATAGCTCTTCCCATCCCCCCTTGCCGTGGTAAGGGGTCTTTCCAACATAGAGATTCTCCTACGTACCGTTTGAAAGAAAGCATTCACCGCGTTGTCGTTCACGTTAATTAGGATTTTGGCGAGGGCGTTCTCATTCAAATGATTCAAATCGGTTAGAACATCCAGTTTGCGGTAGCCTCGGTCAAGCGAGGGAATGGGATGGTCAATTCGGTTTTTCAATTGTGTGTAGTACACTTCACCATTAGGAGCGACATGCTGCTCTTGGAATTTGTGTTGCTTTAATTGATCTTCCAAGTACCAAATGGCCATCATCTCTAAGTTTTTTGAGTCATAGCCTTTGGCTTCGGACCATTCCTTCAAGGAACCAATGGCGGAATGATAGGCACTCTTTGCCTGTCCACGAGTCAGATTCTTAACGGTCATGCAGAGGAAGTAATGGGCCATTTTGCTTCTGATTTCCTCATTAAAGACACTGAAGATGGACTTCTTCAATGATTCGTCGCTGTCAGATATGAATCGCCATCTGTCTGTGTTGAGCATCTGCCGAATGAGCCAAAAGTGAGCTATTGCAGTGTAGGTTTGACTTACGTGCAAGCCGTCTACATAGTTACGCCTTAATTCAAAGTGGCGAAGTTCCTCTCGGTATTCAGCCATCGATTGAGTGTCATTAGTAGTTGGCTTCATAGGAGCCGTGCCATATTCACCGAAACGGGCAAACCTTTGATGGTAAATCGCCAGGTGGTCATCTTTAAATCTGTGCGTGTGGTCGATGACATCATCCAAAGAAACATCCCAGTCATAGCAAATGTCCGAACGGAAGACATACCTCGAATTCTTGTCGGCGGATGCAAGCAAAAAAGTCATCATCTGCCTATCCTCATACACCTCGCCCCAACTCTTCCCTTGCCCTTTCTTTGGAACATTGTTCAAAGCATAATGGAGCTTATCGGTCGTAATCCACAGTTCAGGAAACTCTTTCTTCTGTAATGCTTTTGTTTCATGAGTCTCCAGAAACTCCAAGCAACAGCGATAAAGCCATTCCAGCTTGTGATAATACGTCCCTTTCCCGATTTTCAAAATCTCACAAGAGCGATTAATTGGAACCTTATTCACTATAAGTTCAGCAAATCGGGGGAGAATTTCATTTTTCTTTTGATTAAAAGTCACGTTCTGCCGTTTATTAGGACGGACAGACGTGATTTTTTTGCATGTCTTGCACTGATATTTCTGCGACTTTGCAACATTGGTTCCTCGTTTATAAAAGGACTTGGGGGCTGTTTTAGGTGTATGCATAGAAACAGAGCAACCGTCCTTATGGAATTCATAATCAACCTCAACAGGCTTCACTTGGTTGATGCGGACAAGGCGGTCAATTTCCTCTGCAATTGACCAGTTCGACAAGGCCCTTGTTGTGCAGTTACCAGTAGGAGGGGATTTAGGGTCTACTTTTTCTTCATTACATCGAATTGCTGACTCGTTGCTCTTGCTGTTCAATCGATATCTGGAAGGGATTCCCTTGATATCAAATTTCTCTTGGGGCATCCCATAGTTTTTGCACAAGGGATTGGTACATTTGTTCAAGCTCAGCTCGTAAACTTTCCCCTGAAAAGAGAATCTGAATGGACGGAAAGCCTCTTTTGTCCGTTTCGTGTTGAATTTCTTAGGGCTCAAAACTTCATATTCGGATTCCCTTAATATCAGTTCATCGTCCGATACTGGATATTCGAATTCAATAAACCGATGAGCAGATGAAACGAGTTCTTTATAGATCATCTTCTTTCAGCTCCAAGTCTTTTAGAATCCGCTTGTTATTCCGCTTTGATTTGATGTGGGATTTGAACTCCTCGTCATGGAGAAGGTTTTCAAGGAACTCGGATACGACCTCGTCCGTGCTGTAACCTGTGTACTCTGCATAATGCTCGACCAAACGTGCGACTTTGTGATTGATTGTCCAGGTGACCTTTTCTTTGTTGGCATTTTTCGGTGTAATGAAATTCATTTCTATATTCCTTTCAGCGGTTTTTTTAGCAGTGGTTTTAGCAACAAAATCAGCAGCAGTTTCAGCAGGATTTCAGCAACGTTTTAGCAGTCGTTTTAGCACGATTTTTTGATCGTACAATAATTATTGTGCGTTTGTCAAAACTCATGCTAATTAGCATGTTAAAATCATTGCCAAAACGGGATAAACCCATGCATATCAACAAAAAAAGACCGCCGAAATCATTGCTGATTCGGGGTCTAATTCCACTGTTATTTCTTGTTTTGCACCACACAACTGAACGGGTTACATCGCGGACCGGATGCACCGGTCCGTTTTTTTATGGATTCAGCACTTATTCTTCCCTTCATCTGAAAAGGCAAACAACGGCAAACTTTAGAGCAATCTTCTTTCTAAATGAACGGAATTTTCGTATAATGGTAGCAAGAAAGGTTGTCTGTCTCCAAGTCTCTCTGGCTCAATACAAGTAAGGAGGGATATAAGATATACATGGTAAGGCATCCGAACGGCACGCCGAACCTGACCGGCTCACAGCCCGGTGACTACGAAGAAGTCCTCAACATGATTGATGAGGGCGGACCGGTCCATACAATCCGCGAGGAACGGGACTTCCGGCTGGAAAACGGCTTCGGCGAAGAGGAACTCAGAAACATCACGTATCAGTAAACGAGCGAACAGCGCCCCCCTGCATCGTGCGGGAGGGCGCTGTTCATTGCTTAATATTACACTCAGTTATTGCAGATCATTAGAACATTGCCGTCCGGGTCCCGGAAGTTAAAGTAGGCAAAATCGCCGATCCGCTCAATCTCTCTTGCGATCGGAATGTCATTCTCCTTGATGAACCGGTAAGCCTCGTCGATATCCTCGGCATAAAAATTAAACAACACATGATCAGATGACTGAAGGCTGAAACCAGGATCAAACGTGTGGTCGTCCAGCGTCAATCCGGCCTTAGAGGAGACGGGGACATTATAAACAGGCGACTCAACATCCCGTTCATCAAACGGAAGCCCGAGCAAGCGGCTGTACCAGGCTGCAGACTTTTTCAGGTCACTGACATGAATAAACACATTGTTGACCTTGCCGGCAATCGGCGAAACAGTAGAATTCATCGTCATCCACCTTTCAATGAGGGTTAATCTTAGCATTCAATAAGGCGGATGGAATTCCTTTATTTTTACAAATAAACACGGACTGGGTAGTGCGCGGATTAACCTCAATGTCTTCAATTCATAACTACTGTATATGGTAGACTGTAAATAACTTGGAAAAATGAGGTGGGAGTGTGAAGAAGGAGATCCACGTTGTGGGAGCCGTAATTTGCAGAGAAGGAAAAATTCTTTGTGCTCAGCGCGGAGCAGCCAAAACCCTTGCTTATAAATGGGAGTTTCCTGGCGGGAAAATTGAAGAGGGTGAAACGCCGGAAAAAGCTTTGATCCGAGAAATTCAAGAAGAAATGAATTGTGTAATTAACGTTGGAGAAAAAGTTGAACACACTGTTCATAAATATGATTTTGGATTCATTCACCTCACAACATTTCATTGTGAATTAGTGTCTGGCGAATTAAGGTTAACCGAACATATCGATATAAAATGGCTTGATCCTAAAGAATTACATACCTTAGACTGGGCGCCAGCAGATATACCAGCTATTAAAAAGCTCCAGACCTTACATACTCTCCAATGACTAGGGGTGAACCAAATGAAGCAAGGCATATATGAGCTATTAATCAACGAGAAAATTAGAACAGATTTAGATGCGCTTTCGCTCGAGCTCTATGCCATTGATACAGAAAAGCTTGATGAGGAAGAAGCGAAAACGTATCTCTCTGCCTATATCGGTGCTGTTACAAAAAAAGCATTATCGCTGGTTCGGGAGAATAAAACTGATACCAAGTTGCTCACACAAATCAAAGTTTGTAACCAAATCATCAAGACATTAAGTGAACAGCTTCATGAAAAGGAATTTCTGCAATTACAACTCGATGAACATGGAGAAATCCTGACTTCCATCTACGAAAAGTTGAATTCTGTCTATGCATTGAAAAACGCAAAGCCCGTCAGGCCGGTTACATCTATCTCCCAAAGTTCCTTATTTACCGGATCACAAGCTGAACCGAACATGCTTGAAGAACTTCGGAAGGAAATCCTCTCTGCTGATGAGATCGACTGGCTTGTCTCGTTCGTGAAGTGGTCAGGCACTCGAATTGTACTCGACGAACTTCGTCAGTTTACTTCAAGAGGTGGAAAGCTCCGAGTGATCACCACTTCCTATATGGAGGCCACTGATTACAAAGCTCTTGAGGAGCTCAGTAAACTTCCTAACACAGAAATGCGTGTTTCTCTCGATAAAGAACGAACCCGATTGCATGCTAAAGCCTATCTTTTTAAGCGAGAAACGGGCTTCAGTACGGCATATATCGGCTCCTCCAATTTGTCTAACCCCGCTCTTACGTCGGGCCTAGAGTGGAATCTGAAAGTCACAGAGCAGGATTCTTTCGATATCATCCGTAAATTCAAGGCAACATTTGAAAGCTATTGGAACGACGAAGAGTTCCAATCGTTAAGTAAAGATCGGTCGTGGCTTCTTCTTCGTTCCAGCCTCACAAAAGATCGTGTGGCTGAAGAACAGGCTGCATATCATTTGGATATCCGCCCGTATTATTATCAGCAGGAAATACTAGATGAACTACAGGCTGAACGAGAAGTACATGGCCGGTATCGTAATCTGGTCGTGGCTGCGACAGGCGTAGGGAAAACAGTCATTTCTGCTTTCGACTTTAAACGAATTTTAAAATCCAAACCAAATGCCAAGCTACTATTTATTGCCCACCGGGAGGAAATCTTAACGCAAAGTTTAGCGACGTTCCGAGCGATTTTAAAGGATGCCAACTTTGGGGAGTTGTTGGTGGGTCAACATGTTCCAACTTCGATGGATCATTTGTTCATGAGCATCCAAAGTTGGAATAGCAAGAATATGGCTACAAGAAGCTCTCGGGATTTCTATGACATGATTATTGTCGATGAATTCCACCATGCCGCTGCACCCACCTACCGAAGAATGCTGGAGCATTATGATCCTGAAATATTGCTAGGCTTAACTGCAACCCCAGAGCGAATGGACCAACAAAGTATTCTGAGTTACTTCGATGACTACATTGCATCAGAAATGCGTCTGACCGAGGCGATCAATCGAAAGTTACTTTCCCCATTCCATTACTTTTGCGTCACTGACATCGTTGACCTATCGGCAATGAAATGGTCGAGAAGGGGGTACGATACAGAGCAGCTGACGAATTTGTATACGGCCAATGATCGGAGGAGCGATTTAATCATCCAAGCGATTCAGCGGTATGTGACCTCGATTGACAGCGTAAAAGGAATCGGTTTTTGCGTTTCAGTTGAGCATGCGGTTTATATGGCAAAGTACTTTAACAAAAAAGGAATATCGTCCATTGCGCTTCATGGGAAATCTCCAGATGAAGAACGTGAAACCGCGAAACGAAAATTGGAATCAGGTGAGATCCGATTGATCTTTGTTGTCGATCTCTATAACGAAGGCGTAGATATCCCTGTAGTAAATACAATCCTGTTTTTGCGTCCAACTGAAAGTCTGACAGTCTTTCTTCAACAGCTTGGCCGGGGATTACGGTTACATGAGGATAAAGAATGTTTGACAGTATTAGACTTTATCGGACAAGCGCATAAGGATTACCCGTTTGAAGAAAAGTTCAGGGCACTCGTTGGGCCGACCAAACATCCCATTCGCCATTACGTGGAAAATGGCTTTTCTTACTTGCCAAAGGGCTCCGTAATTCAGATGGAGAAACAAGCAAAGGAATACGTCTTGCGAAATGTAAAAGCTACCAAGGCCTCAAAGAAACAACTTGTGGAAAAGCTTCGCTACTTTGAGCAAGACACTGGCGAGTCATTAACACTTCTTAGATTTTTGAAATACGAACAACTTTCACTTCAGGAGTTTTATGGCACGCAGCGCAATCGAACATTCGAGGAATTAAAAGCGGAAGCAGATCTCCGGAAGGAATTTAGCAATCCGTATTTGCCAACGATAAGAAAGCAGATCCATAAGCTGTTTCACATTGATTCACAAGACCTCATTAAATTTTTCATTCGTTATGTAAATGGTGCGGAGCCTCAGACGGAGCAAGATCAATTGATGGTTGGCATGTTTTATTATTCTTTTTACCGGAAGCCACCCAAAGAAATAAGTGTTGAATCGATGGATGAAGTGCTTCGCGATCTACTAGATTACGAAGAAAATAAAAATGAGATTCTGGCTGTTTTAGAAGTGTGTTATGAAAACATTCATCACGTAGATCTGCAGTCACCGTTTGTTTTCCCTTCTCCGTTGCGTGTGCACGGTCGCTACACGACCGACCAGATCATGGCGGCGTTTGACTATTACAATGACCAGCAAGCCCCCGCTTTCCGTGAAGGAGTCAAACACTTTGAACAAAAAAAGACAGACATTTTCTTTATTACGCTGAACAAATCCGACAAGGAATTCTCGGAATCTACCATGTATGAAGACTACGCAATTAGCGATCGGCTATTTCATTGGCAAACACAAAGCCGTACTTCTGAGATGAGTACTACTGCACAGCGCTATATCCATCAGCAGGAAAGAGGACAGCAGATTGCGTTATTTGTGCGGGAATACAAGATGGAAGAAGGATTTACTGCACCATTTACATTCTTAGGAACTGCAAATTATGTGAGTCATGAAGGAAGCCAGCCGGTAAGTTTTGTTTGGGAACTCGATACGCCAATGCCGGCTTATCTTGTTCCGAAGGCTAACAAAAGTATCTTGTGATTGAGATTGAGGGGGAACACACATTTGACCAAACCAAAACTATCCCTGATGGAGGCCTATATGGTTGAATCGCTCCGCAGCAAGGGGATTTCGAACGAAGAACTATTTGCCTTAGTTGAACAGGGAGACGCTGAAGGGCTAAAAGAGATTGAACCACGTTTTGACTACGGGGAGCTGGTGGAGGCTGCGCAAATGGACCTGGAGGCGTTCCGATCGGCTCTCTTAGACAGCTATGAAGTGAGGTTCGTGACGTTTAACGGGCTAAAGAACCTGCTCCGGATGCGGTTCGGGAAAGAGGAGGAGCGGGACTACACGTTAACAGAAACGGGGATTCAGGGTCTTCAGCTCACTTCGCACGAACGGGAACAGTTAAACGACATGCTGTCCGCAAACTGGCAAGTGACAAGTGACGGTTCTGGAGCGGTTACGGTGGAACTGAACATGCCGGCTGTTGCCACATCATCCACAGGTGCATAACATGCCAATCCATCGTGAAGATATCCCCAAGTGGATAAGTGACTCTATATCCGGCACGATCCACAATGTGGACAGTTTGCCGGAGGGCGGGACGTCTGAAGTGGCCCTGTTGACAACTGATACAGGGAAGTTCGTGCTGAAGCGTTCGAAGCGGTCACCATTTGATGAGTGGCTCAAAAACGAAGCCGAGGTGTTAAAGCATTTGTCAGGAACCGGTTGGCCGGTGCCCCAACTGATTGCTTTTCTGGAAGAGCCGGCCTGCAACTGGGCGCTGATGTCGTTCATCGAAGGTGAGACCGTGCGCAGTGCGTTAAGGCGGACGGCTGATCCCGGGAGACGCGGTAAGATCATCAATGCGTTTGCAGAAGCACTGAGGTTGATTCATCAGACGCCTGTGCCAGACGCACTTAAACGGGGTCGTCCCTGGATTGACCGAATGCTTGAAGAGGCGGAGGACAACCTGCATCGTTACGAGACAGACGGCTCTCCGGAGCTTTTGGAGCAGTTAAAGAGGGAACGGCCTGTGATCGAGGGGGAGTGCCTGATCCACGGTGATTGTACTGTCGACAATGTCATGGTGAAAGACGGTAAGCTTACGGGCATCATTGACTGGAGTGGAGGCACATCGGGGGACCCGGACTATGATATCGCTCTGGCTGTCCGGCCCAAGCCGGAAATCTTCAGCTGGCCCGGGGACCGAGACCTCTTTTTCGAAGTTTACGGAAAAAGCATTTCACAGGAAACGTACCGGTATTATGCGGATGGGTTATACGAATTTTATTGATGGGGATGAACAGGGGGAAGCACATGAACATTCGGCAGGCCACACAGAGGGACGCAAGGATTGCTGGTAATCTGGCACTGCTTCTCTGGCCGGACCACACGGTGGAAGAGCTGGAAGGGGAGTTTTCGGAGCTGATCGGAGACCCTGAAGCGGCCGTTTTTCTCGCGTTTGACGGAGAGGAACCGGCCGGCTTTTCGCAGGTCCAGCTCCGGCATGACTATGTTGAGGGCACGTCGACCAGCCCGGTCGGCTACCTGGAAGGATTGTTTGTCAAAGAGGTCTACAGACAGGATGGACTTGCCCGTGAGCTCGTGGCGCGTGCGGAACAATGGGCGCAAGATCAGGGATGCAGCGAGTTCGCGAGTGATTGTGAGCTGGATAATGAAATCAGCTTGCAGGTCCATCTCGCCCTCGGGTTTAGCGAAGCCAATCGGATTATCTGCTTTACGAAGCGTATTGGAAAAGCGCGCTGATGGTAAAACAGATTTACGTGATCCGGCATTGCGCCGCTGAAGGGCAGCAGCCAGACGCTGCGCTGACCCCGGCAGGCCGAGGACAGGCGGAGCAGCTTGCAGAACATCTGGTGGATCGGGGAATCGATCAGGTGATTTCAAGCCATTACCTGCGCGCCCGGCAGTCGATCGAGCCTTTTCTGGAACGCAGCGGGCTTACACTGGCGACGGATGAACGGCTTGCGGAAAGGGTGCTGAGTGCCACTCCAATGGATGATTGGATGGAGAAGCTGAAGGTTTCTTTCACGGATCCGGACATTTCATACGACGGAGGAGAATCCGGGAAGGAAGCAACCGTGAGAGCCTTATCCCTGGTCGATGAGCTTCCTGAGGAATCTTGTACTGCACTGGTCACCCACGGTAACCTGATGGCTTTGCTGATCGGCAAATATGACCAACAATTTGGCTATAGGCAATGGAGACGGCTTACAAATCCCGATGTATATCGGGTTTCAATCGGGACCAGAGTAAAGATTCAGCGGACCTGGCAGGAGGAATGACGAATTTTCGACTTCCTCCTTTTTACTTTCACAAGAAAACCGTCCGAAAAACGGGTATACTTGGTTAAGTGTTCAAAGCAATTATCTGAGGTGATTCGGTGTATAAATTATTGTCCCACAACGACCTGGACGGCATCGGCTGCGGCATCGTGGCGAAGCTGGCGTTCGGGGACGATGTGAACGTGAGATACAATTCTGTCCAGATGCTGAACCGCGAAGTGGAGCGGTTTCTGGAACAAGGCAACACGGGCACAGAGCTGATCATCACCGACCTGTCGGTGGATGAGGAAAACGAGATCCGGATCGAGGAATTCATCAAAAAAGGCGGCAAAGTGACACTGATCGATCATCACAAGACGGCGCTCCACCTGAACGAATACGAGTGGGGCAATGTCACGGTCGAGCAGGAGGACGGCAAGCTGACGTCAGCCACGTCACTGCTCTATGCCTGGCTGATCGGCAAGGGCTTCCTGGAACCCACACGCGCTGCTGACGAGTTTGTGGAGCTTGTGCGGCAGTACGACACGTGGGAATGGGAGAAAAACGGCAACGACAAGGCACGGCGCCTGAACGCGCTGTTCTTCATGGGGTCGTTTGACGAGTTCGAGTCGAAGATGCTGGAGCGGCTGCAATCTGACGGACCGTTCCAGTTTGATCCGTTTGAGAAGCAGCTGCTCAATATGGAAGACGACAAGATGGCGCGCTACATCCGGAAAAAGCGGCGTGAAATGGTGCAGCTCGAGCATGAAGGCCTTTACGCCGGCGTTGTGCATGCAGAGTCGTACCATTCCGAGCTCGGCAATGAACTCGGCAAGGAAAACCCACATCTCGATTACATCGTGATCCTGAACATGGGCGGCCGCAAGGTATCGTTCCGTACCATTCATAACGATGTCGATGTATCCGAAGTCGCGGGCACATTCGGAGGCGGCGGACATGCCAAGGCAAGCGGTGCCTCGATGTCAAAAGAGGCATTTGCATCCTATGTTGAAGCAGCATTCCAGAAAGAGCCGCTGCGCGAAGACGCGCGACATACACGCTACAATCTCAAGGAATCGCCGTTCGGCACAATCTACCGCGCACCGGAAGGCGACCTGTACTTTGTCCATCCGATTGAAAACGATCGCTGGGGCATCGAGCGCAACGGCCGCGCGCAGGACGAGACGTTTGCAACGTTCCATGACGCTGAGAAGTTCCTGAAGCGCGAACGAAACGTCTGGCTGCTGAATGACGACCAGTTCGTCAAGTTCCTGCTTGACCGTCTCAAAAAAGCTGAAGCGGATTCCTGATGCGGAAAAGATAAGAAGAAAAGCTCCCTCCATGCAAACTGGCGATCATCAGGATCCCGGCTGTGGAGGGAGTTTTTTTATGTAGCTCACAAGAGTTTTCAGAAGAGTAAAAAGTCATTCTCGTTTTTCGATATAATAGGTGAAAGGAGGGATGGGGATGCAGGAATTAGTCGGAAGATGCCGGGAGTGCGGAAAGGAAATTTTTTGCCTGGACGGCTTCTTGAATGGAGTCTCTGAGAATGGGCGACTGGTCTGTTTTGACTGTTCGGAGCGGGATGACCGTTCTGCCGAACCGCAACCCGGAACATGAAGGGCTTAGAAGAAATCATCAGGCCGAAGTCACTCCAGACGCGGCTGTTCCTGTACGGCGCGCTTTTTGTCTCATTGCTTGCCATTCTCATCGGCGTCCTCTTTTACTTCACAATGACGCAAGGGATTGAGCAGCAGGTCGGGAGGCGGGCGCTGAATATCGCCGTGACGACGGCTGACAGGCCGGATGTCCGGCAAGGGTTCTTTGAAGAGGATCCGACAGAAGTGCTGCAGCCGATTGCCGAAACCGTCCGCAAACAGACGGGGGCAGAGTATGTCGTCATCGGAAACACCGAAGGCATCCGTTATGCCCACCCGGTTCCGGACCGGATCGGCAAGAAGATGGTGGGGGATGACAATGAACGGGCCCTCTTAAATGGGGAGTCCTACATATCCGAAGCTGTCGGTTCACTCGGTCCCGCCCTGCGGGGCAAGACACCGGTCACGGACGGAGAGGGCAACATTATTGGCGTCGTCTCGGTCGGCTTCCTGAAAACCGATCTGTCATCCATCTTTTTCGACTACATCGACAACATTGCCTATATTGTCCTGGCGTCCATTCTTCTTGGTGTTGCCGGCTCGGGCTTATTGTCGAGGAGCATCAAGAAAGAACTGTTCGGACTTGAACCCGCGGAGATTGCCCGCCACTTCACGGAGCGCAGTGTGCTGATTGAATCCGTACGGGAAGCGATCATCATGGTCAATTCGGAGGGCGATATCACGATGGCCAACTCGGCCGCCCGTGATGTCCTGGCCCTGCCGGAGGATGAGGATCTGGCAGGGCGCCCCATACAGGATGTGTTGCCCAATACACTCCTTCCCCGCGTCATGGAAACAGGAGAAAAGATGCTCGACCGTCCGATGGAAATCCACGGCAAGAAGGCGGTCGTTAACAGGATTCCGATCCGGGTGGACGGCCGGATTGTCGGGGCAGTCTCCAGCTTCCGCCTGCAGTCAGACATCGACCGTCTGACGGAGGAACTGTCACAGGTCAAGCAGTATACGGAGGCATTGCGAGCCCAGACGCATGAGTACCACAACTTTCTTTATACGATCTCCGGTCTGATCCAGCTGAACTCGCTTGACGAGGCGCTGAGTCTTATCCACGAAGAGACCGAGGCGCATCAGTCGCTGATCAGTTTCGTTATGGAGCGGCTGCAGGACCCCTTCCTCGGGGGAATTGTCATCGGTCTCTTTAATAGGGCCAAGGAGCTGAAGGTGCAGTTGGTTCTCGACGAAGACAGTGCCATGGGGGAACTGCCGGAACATCTCGAGAAAAGCTTTTTCGTATCGATCCTCGGAAATCTGGTGACGAATGCTTTCGAGGCCGTGGAAAAGAATCCCGAGTCCGCCAGGGTGGTCCGGATCTTCATTTTGGACAACGGCAGCGAAATACTCATAGAAGTGGAAGACTCGGGACCGGGAATTACGGAAGAAGTGGAAATTACGCTTTTCAGGGAGCGGATATCCACCAAATCAGGAGCGGACCGGGGTTACGGACTGGTGACAGTTGCCAATTACGTCAGCGAACTCGGAGGCAATCTCTATTACGAGACAGGCGACCTTGGCGGTGCCATGTTCATCATTTCCATCCCGAAAGGAGGCTAAATTCATGCATGAGACCATTGAAGTTCTGATTATTGAAGATGATCAGCGGATTGCCGACATCCATCGCCGGTTCATCGACAAGATTGGAGGCTTCACGGTCGTGGGGTCAGCAAATACCGGGGCAGAGGCGAAGGACTGGATTGAAGCTCTGCAGCCGGATCTCGTCCTTCTGGATGTTTATCTCCCGGATATGCTCGGCACAGAACTCATTTCTTATATTCATGAGCACAGCGGCGACTCGGATATTATCGTCATCACGGCGGCTGCGGAAGCAGAGATCGTCAAAAAGGCGTTCCGCGGAGGGGTGGCGGATTACATATTGAAACCCCTGACACTGGACCGTTTCAGGGAAAGCCTGCTTTCCTACAGAGTGAAGCGGGAGGCGTTCGCCGGGGAAGGCAAATTGCCGGAAGGATCTATCCGCTTGTTGTGGAATAAGACCGATACAGCCTCTGCAGAACCAGCGGCAACTCCAAAAGGCATCGATCCGATCACGATGGAAAAGATCACCGGATTTCTGGACACTGCCGAAGAGGGGATGACGGCAGAGAAGATTGGCCGGGAAATCGGCGTCAGCAGATCCACGGCAAGACGCTATCTGGAATATCTCGTGACGGAAAAAAAGGCGGGTGCCGAACTGATCTACGGGATGATCGGGCGTCCGGAAAGAAGATACTTCCTGAAAAAGCCGTGAACAAAACGAACAAAAAGACGAAAAGGTTTTTAAGTACATTTTAAGCTCATAAACATTGAATAGGTCAAAGGTTCTGATAAATTTTAGACAGCGCTTTCATGCGCTGTCTTTTTATATTGATCGAAGGGGATGAAAGCGATATGTGGAAAAAACTATCGGCTGTCTTATTGGCAGGATCGTTGGCTTTGAGCCTAGCAGCATGTTCTGAGGGGGATAACGCAGAGGCGGACAAGAGTTCCAATTATCCGGAGCGCAACATTACAATCGTAGCGCCGTCGGGTGCCGGCGGCGGATGGGATCTGACCGCCCGGGCAATCGCAAAAACGATGAATGACACAGACCTGGTCGAAAAGGCGATTACCGTGGAGAACAAGCCTGGAGGGGGCGGCGCAGTCTACATGGCAGATTTCGCAACGAAAGAAGCGAAAAACGACTACGCGCTGATGGTCAAATCTCCACCGATTCTCATCAACAACAACAAAGCGGAAGGCAACAGCCCTTACGGCTATAAAGACACACGTCCGCTTGCACAGCTGACACGTGATTACGGGGCGATCGTTGTCCGTGAGGATTCGGAGTTCAAGACGCTGAAAGACGTTCTGGAAGCGATCAAGGCTGATCCTAAGAAAGTGACTCTGGCCGGCGGATCGGCACCTGGCTCCATGGACCATCTGGTTGGTGTTCTTCCTGCATTCGAATATGGCATTGATCCGCAATCGGTCAAATACGTTTCCTATGACGGCGGAGGCGAAGCGGTAGCCGCCCTGCTCGGCAATAACGCAGACGTCATCGCGACTGATGCTTCCACCATCGCGGAATATGTGAAGGCTGGAGATGTGCGCGTGCTTGCAGTCAGCTCGACAGAGAGACTTGACGGGGAGCTGAAGGACGTCCCTACATTCAAGGAAGAGGGCATTGATGCTGAGTTCACGATCTGGCGCGGAATTTTCGCACCGAAGGAAATGTCCGATGAGGCATTCGACTACTGGTCCATCAAGCTTGCAGAAATGGCTGAAACGGAAGAGTGGCAAGCTGAACTCGAACGGAACGGCTGGGAAAGCGAATACCATAACGCCGAAGAGTTCACAACCTACCTGGAAGAGCAAGAGCAGGTCATTGTTGAATTGCTGACGGCGCTCGGCATGGAAAAATAAAAGTAGGGGGCGGCTCGGCTCAACCGGCCGTCCTTTTATGTTAGAGAGGTGTCAAAATTATGAGCAAAACATTCGACCGCTATGCGGGCATTATCTTTTTGGTAATTGGTCTGGTATTCGTGATGGAAGCGAGGAAAATTTCTCATAGCGCCTACGGATCCAGCGTGGGTCCGGATATTTTCCCGACAGGGCTCGGCATCCTGCTGATCCTGCTCAGTGCGCGGCTGATCTATGAAACATTCAAATACAAAGGGGAAGAAGGCAAAAAAGAGCCTGTCCAATACAAGCGGTTCCTGGTGATCTTCCTCAGTGCAGTGGCCTATGCCTTTCTACTTGAAAAAATCGGCTACGTGGCCTCCACTTTCCTGTTCCTGATTGTCGCCTTCCAGGCGATGGAACGGGGAAGCTGGCTAAAGACCCTGATCATCGCGGCTGTTTTTTCTTTCGGTGTTTACTATTTCTTCTCGGAACTGCTCGGCGGCGCGCTGCCGGGATTCCCGGGACTTTAAGGAGGAGGGAACGGAATGGATACATTGCAATTTCTGGCTGACGGATTCAGCGTCGCGTTCCAATGGCATAATCTCCTCTTCGCGTTTATCGGTGTCCTCATCGGGACCGCAGTAGGGGTCCTGCCGGGAATCGGTCCGATGAGCGGCGTCGCCCTCCTCATACCGGTGACGGCGACCATGACTTCAGGCCTCCCGACGGATGCTGCCGCCGCAAGCTCCATCATTTTGCTGGCCGGGGTGTATTATGGAGCGATGTACGGCGGTTCAACCACTTCCATCCTGCTGAACACGCCGGGTGAATCCTCCTCGGTTGTGACGACGTTGGACGGGTATCAGATGGCCAAACAGGGCCGGGCCGGGGCGGCTCTGTCGATTGCGGCGATCGGTTCGTTCGCGGCGGGCATCATTTCCCTGATCGGGCTGGTCCTGCTGGCGGAGCCGCTGTCCAACGTGGCCCTGAAATTCGGGCCCGCCGAGTATTTCTCCCTAATGCTTCTGGGGCTTGCCGCGGTCAGCGGGCTGGCAGGCAAGTCGATGACAAAGGCCTTGATGATGACTGTATTCGGCCTGATGCTCGGGACAGTCGGGATCGATGCTGTATCCGGCATAGCGCGATTTACATATGACATGCCGATCCTTTATTCAGGATTTGAATTTTTGACCATCGCGGTTGGCCTTTTTGCGCTCGGTGAGGTCTTCAAGACGATTCTGGAGCGCGACGGGGCAGACGGCGCCATCGCCAAAATCCATCGCATCCTGCCGACCAAGCAGGATATGAAGGACAGTTCGGTTCCGATTGTGCGCAGCTCGCTTCTGGGCTTTTTCATCGGCGTGCTGCCGGGTGCGGGCGCTACGCTCGCTTCGTTCTTCTCCTACATCACGGAGAAAAAGTTCAGCAAGACTCCGGAGAAATTCGGAAAAGGCGCCATCGCAGGAGTGGCAGGACCGGAGTCAGCAAACAACGCCGCTTCAGGCGGTGCCATGATTCCCTTGCTGACACTCGGCATTCCGGGTTCCGGGACCACTGCCATCCTGATGGGTGCGCTGATTATGTACAACATCCAGCCGGGTCCGCTGCTCTTTGATGAGCACCCGGAAGTGGCCTGGGGCCTCATTGCAAGTATGTTCATCGGCAACCTGATGCTTCTGGCGCTCAACATGCCGCTCGTCCGCGTGTTCGCCAAGGTAATCCAGACGCCCAAGAAGTACTTGCTCCCGATTATCGTGGCCATCTCGTTCTTCGGTGTCTACGCGGTCCAGTACACTACATTTGATTTATATCTGCTGCTTGCTTTCGGTATCTTCGGCTATCTGCTGACGAAAAACGATTTCCCTGTTGCACCGCTTGTTCTGGCCCTTGTACTTGGGCCGATGATCGAGAACAACATGAGGAGGGCCCTCACTATTTCAAATGGCGATTTCTCGATCTTCGTCACGAAGCCGTTATCCCTCGTCTTCCTGGTTGCGGCGGCGGCATGGCTTCTCATCCCACTAATCCTCAAGATGAGAGGCAAGTCGGTCATTGTAAACGAAGAAGAGTGATCCAGATACTCATGAAACATAGAAAGCAGGAAGGGGGAATTTTCCCTTCCTGCTTTTTCGTCATCTGTTACGGCGGGACCCCTCATCCACAGGTTGAGTCGAATTCTGAATAACTCTGTGGATAGGAACAAAATTGAAGAGTTATCAACAAGTGGATAAGGTGAATCAAACAGAAACCCGCCGGATGTGGCGGGTTTTGTGCATAACTATTGATGGTTTGGATTAAGAATCCCGAAAAGCAGGAGATCCTCATAACGGCCTTCTTTGAAGATATGGTCTTTCTGCGTGCCTTCGTACGTCATCCCGCACTTTTCCATGACTTTGCCGGAAGCGGGGTTGGACGCAAAGAACCTTGCATAGACCCGATGCAAGTCCTTATCACGAAAAGCGAAGTCCAATACGGCTCTTGCAGCTTCGGTGGCATATCCTTGCCCCCAATATTCCTCTCCGATCCAGTAGCCGATTTCTCCGTGGCGGTGTGCCTGCTGGTGGGAAAGTCCGATGGCTCCGTAGAGCTTGCCGCTTTCCTTGTTCGTGATTGCGAACTCATACATCCGCCCAGAGGTAAAGCTTTCATTGTGCGTTGCGATCCACTCCAGCGCGCTCTCCAACGGGTAGGGATGCGGCAGGTTCAGTGTGCTTTTATACAGGTTGTAGTTATCGCAAAGCCGGCTGACTTCCGGTGCATCGGCTGCGTTGAAGCGGCGGAGCAGCAGGCGTTCTGTTTTGATCGTCGGGCTCGTGGCAGGCTGATTCATCGGATCAATTCCTTCCTTGGAGATGTTTGTTAAGTACTATTGGACAATGCCGGACAAATTTCCTTTGAATGAAAAACAGGACATAAAAGAGCCCGGCCTGTCATCTCATGGGGTGTAGGGGAGGAATGGAATGAATAAGCTCATGAAATCCTCCAATGACCGTGCCCTTTGTGGCGTGTGCGGGGGAATAGCGGAATTCACGGGTATCTCATCATTTGTCGTCAGACTGATTTTTCTCCTGACTGCCTCTGCTTCCATATGGGTTTATCTGCTCTTGAATTGGACAATGGAAGAGCCGTTCTTGCTGAGAAACAAAATTGGATAAACGAAAAAACCCGCCATTCCGGCGGGTTTTCTTCTGCCCTCATGCGAACGGGTCGTCGAAGTCGTCAAGGGCGCCCCAGGCGGGAGCGGGTTCCTTCGGCGGATCCGGTTCGGGTTCTGGTTCCACTTTTGGTATTTCTGCGCGTACGGGCGCCGGCGGGGCGGCCTCCGGTATGAAAAGATCACGGTCTTCCGCGCCGGCAAGTTCGAAGTTGATTTTTCTCGGCATGACTTCGGCGACATCGACGAAGCCCGTCTTCCGGTACAGCTGCTGGGCGGCGTACAGGAAGAAGTTCGACAGGTCGGACTGGGTATTGATCCAGTCGATGAACTCCGGCGTGAGATCGCGGCTCAAGTAAATATTGATCCGTTCCCCATGCTGATAAGTTTTACTTCGATTCCGCGCCACTTGCGACCACACCTAATTCCTTTTCTTTCTGCTGCTCATAGCGAGGCGAGCAGGTGTAGACGAGGAGGCCGCGCGCGTTGACGAACATCGGGTCTTGGAGGAACGTGACGTTGGTCGTGCGTTCCTTTGCATTCAGGATCTGCTGGAGATAGTCTTTCAGGATGGCTGCTCCGCCGCCATAGATGAAGACGTACGGGTCATCCTTCAGGTCGTCGATCTTGTTGATGATCGGACGGCTGATGCGCTGTGCCAGCTGCATGAGACCGGTCTGGGACTCCGCTTTCAGCTCATTGTGGCGCGGGTGTTCAGGATCGAAGTAAATCTCGTTGAACTCCGCCATCGAATCGATCGACTTGACCGGGTGGTTGCGGTTCCAGCGCTTCAGGATCTCGCTGATGGCCGATTTAACGCCGAAATTGAGGCCTTCCGACAGCTTAGGATTGAATCTGACGCCTTCCGTCACCACAATCTCCGTCGTGCCGGAGCCGATGTCGAAGTGGAGTAGTGTCTTGTCGCTGAAGTCGACCTTCATGATCTTGTCGCCGACTTCCACTTTGCGCTCGGACAGCTTGCCGCCTTCATCGAAGACGACTCCCCACGCGGCTGCAGCGCCTTCAGGCAGGCACTTGCAGTATTCGATCTTGATCGTCACAGTCACATTGCGTCCGGACGGATGGTGGAAGATGACTTCGTGCGTCCCCATATAGCGGGCTGCGTTGTTTTTTGCCGCTTCCTGTGTAATCATGCCGACCGGCAGTGCCACGGACAGGTCGTATGTGACCGTGATCTTGTTTTTCTTGTATTCGCGGCGCATGGCATCGATTGCCAGGCCGGCGAGCGTCACAAGAACCGGGATCTCATCCGAAGACTTGTCCGACCGCTTTTCAAGCTCGATACCCGGAAGCGTATCATTCAGCACCTTTTCTCCGATTACGTAGCGCTGGCCGTTAAAGGATAGCGCTTTGGAGTTGATCGTAACGTCAATATTCTCAAGCAGGGCATCCTTCGGAATATCTTCCATATCCATCAGTTCTGTCGTCTCTCCCATATACAGCGAGTAGACGGTAGGAATCAGAATTGGTTCATTATCTTTCACCCATAATTTTAGTGCGTTGTTACCGGCATCTGCGCCAGCTTTGAGTACTGCCATTCCCATTCACTCCCTCTAGGTTTCTATCATTGATTATACCGCTCCCTCCTCATGATAGAAATAGAGAATATGTAGGATATGCGCACAAAAATCTTACAGGAATCGCCGAAAAGTGCGTTTTAGGAGGATAATATATTTCTATTGTGCGCACATAGTATGTATGGAAATGTGAGTATATTGTATTTCTTTTGTGTGTATAATAGAAACACAATGTGTGAGAGTTAATAAAAGTAAATTATGGAATTATGGAAGGAGGAAAATTGATTGTTTTGCCTCCTTCACTCCTCTCTTCGACAAAAAATGCGAAAGAAAATATCTGCAGGAAAATGCCGTCGGACTTCTCATTCATCATTAAGCCATTTGGTGCTATTTTCATCTTGGTTTCATTTTCTGCTTCTCCTTCACCTTCACACCCTGCTTCGGATCTCTCTCCTTCACGGTCCTAAATCGTTGCTTCTCACCCGAATTTCAAAAATCATAGTAATCAACAAATCCACAGGTTAGGTAGATATTCTGTGGATAATATACATACAATCGCAATATACATAAATACTATTTCGGTTGTGTGGATAATATGTGTATAAACAAAAAGCATCTCTAATTGTCCACAGCGGATGATTGATCTATCCCAGCATTTCTTTAAGTTTCGTCAGCACGTCACCAAAGGGCTGGGAGGATCTTGATTCTTCCATCAGTCGAAAGGGGTCGCCTATTGTCCGCAGCCGTTCTGTCACTGTGTGGATGGTGAAGGTTTCCGGCCGAAGATCTTCTGTGAGCTCGTGCCATTCAAGCGGAGTTGCCACCGGTGCATGTCCCGCTCCGCGGGTAGAATAAGGAGCGATAATCGTTTTTCCCCGGGCATGCTGTACATAATCCACATACAGCCGCCCACCCCGATTTTTCTTCATCCTCTCGGTCGTGAACCGTTCGGGTGCCTGCTCGCACAGATAATCCGCGGCAAACGAAGTGAAGAGCCTTGTCTCCTCGTAGGTATACGTACCAGGAAGAATCGGGATATACAGCTGCATCCCTTTACCGCCGGATGTCTTCACGAATGTTTTCAGTCCAAAACCGTCAAACACTTTTTTAAGGCGGAGAGCAGCGTCTACTGCAAGCTGAAACTTTGAGGCATCCGGCGGATCCAGATCAAAAACAATCTCATCCGGATAGGTCGATTCTTCTCCCTTCCGCAACCGTCCAAAAGGGACGTGCAGCTCCAGTGCAGCCTGGTTGCCCAGCCAGAGAAGGGTTTCCAAACTGTTGCATAACAGAAGCTCACCTTCCTCTCCGGGTACTGTTTGGACAAATGAAGGAACGGGATCCGGGGCATGCTTTTGATAAAACCGTTCCGTGTCCTCTGTGCCGTGCGGATACCGGATGACCGTGAGCGGGCGGTCCTCAAGCCAGGGCAGCAGATGGGGCGAAGCGTGCTGCAGGTAAAGAAGGTAGCCATCCTTGTCGATTCCGGCTTCGGGAAATAGCGGCTTATCCGGATTTGTCACAGTGACCCCTGGTGGAATCGGCTCAAGCGAACGCCGGTACCGTTGCACGGTGACGGTCTCCGGGTCTTCATCCAAAAGAAAACGGGAAAAGCGGGGTTCCCGCAGTTTTCCGCCGGACTCACCGATCGTCAATACTTCTGCGACGACTGCCGGTGCCAGCGTAAAGACGCCTGATGGTCCTTCTGTCCCGTTTGCTTTGAAGAGCGCTGTGAGTGTTTTAGATTCTTCTTCGGAAAAACCATGGCGCAAAGTGACGACCTCCCGCCATTCTCCTTGGTCCAGAATGCGTCCTGAAAAGTTGCTGTTTTCCGTTTCGAATCCTGTCAGAACGACCGGAACGGCCCGCCAGTTTTTCACCTTTACCCAGTCGGTGGACCGGATGCCTTCCTGCCAGCGGCTACCGCTCCGCTTTGCAACCAATCCCTCGCCATTTCCGGCGATCAGACGGCTTTTGAGCGGTTCGGGTCCGGTTCGGGCAGCCACTCCCTGCACCGAAGACGGGTCGAGGTAGTCTGTGTCCAAGGGAAAGGCGAGTGCCTGAAGCAGCTCGCCAAGCGCTTGTTTCCGCTTTTCGACAGTCATTGCCCGAAGGTCTGCACCGCTCTTCTCCAGCAGGTCGAACGCGGCAAATCGGCATGGAAACATGCGGCTCTGTTCCTCGATCGCTGACTGTGTGCGGAGTCTGGAACGGCGTGCTACGACGGAAAAATCACTTCTAACGTCGTTTAACAGAAAAACGAGCTCTCCGTCTAAAAGGAGGGGCAAGTAAGGGCGCGCTGCATCGCTTGCTTCCGAGATTGCTGCGATGATTTCAGGAAACCGGTCCGCCAGGTCATTCCCGTTCCGGCTAAGCAGGCGGATCCCGTCCTTCCGCCAGTCCAGAAGGCAACGGAAACCGTCGTATTTAACTTCATACAGCCAGCCGGAGCCCTCCGGCAGCGTTTCTGCAGGTGTGAGCTTCATCGGTTTCATGGTTTGCCTCCTTTATAGCGGCAGGATTTTCCGGGAGAGTTAAGATTACATGTCCATTCCCAGACGCCCGCTCTACTCCATTCCAGTGTGCACTCCCCGGAAAACTTCATACATAGCGGGGCGGGAACAGGACATGCTAGGGGAAAAAGCAGGTGATGGGATGCATACGGTATGGAAAGGCAGCATCAGCTTCGGACTCGTCAATATTCCGGTGAAGCTGCACGCGGCGACCGAGGACCGGGACGTCAAGCTCCGGCAGCTGCATAAAGAGTGCAACGCGCCGATCTCCTATAAGAAGGTGTGCACGGCTTGCAACGCGGAAGTGAAGCAGGAGGATATCGTGAAGGCGTACGAGTACACGAAGGGCAAGTTCGTCGTGCTTGATGAGGACGACCTGAAGGCGCTCAAAAAGGAAAATGAGGACAAGGCAGTGGAGATCGTCGACTTCGTGAAGCTGGAGGAAATCGATCCGATCTACTTTGAACGGACGTATTTTCTCGCGCCGGACAAGGGCGGGGCTAAGGCGTATGCGCTTCTCCGCGCCGCGCTGGGGGATTCGGACAAGATCGGGATTGCGAAAATCATCATCCGGCAAAAAGAGCAGCTCGCGGCGGTCCGTGTCTACAAAAATGCCCTGATGCTGGAGACGATCCATTATCCGGACGAGGTAAGAAAAGTCGAGGATGTGCCGAACGTGCCCGACGCGGAGAACGTACAGAAAAAAGAGCTGGACGTCGCCCTTATGCTGATCGAGCAGCTGACGACACCGTTCGAGCCGGAAAAGTATAAGGACGAGTACCGGGAAGCGCTCATGGAGCTGATCGAGGCGAAAAAGGCGGGCAAGGAGACCGTCACAGCGGCCGAGCGGGAAGCACCGGCCGCAACGAATGCGACCGACCTGATGGCCGCGCTTCAGGCATCTCTGGAAAAAACCACAAAGAAAAAGCCGGCCCCGAAAAAGCGTGCGGCGGCAAAGAAAAAACAGGCATAATCAGAAAAGAGATTCCGGGAATTGGACGGAATCTCTTTTTGCGTACCACATATGTTTCGGGAAATTACACAGGTTTAAATTGTCTATTAAAGATTTTGCGAATATTGTTGAATTCTCTGCAGGTTTTGTTAAGATAGTAAACATTGCTGTAACGCTTTACCGTGCTAAAGGGGGAAACAAAGATGGCGAAATCCGCCCAACCGAAACAACGCGGGGTGTTTGACCGCTTTCTCGATACTGTTGAGAGAATAGGAAACAAGCTGCCGGATCCGGTCATGCTGTTCGTCTATCTGGCCGGGGCGATCCTTGTGGCATCCGCAATATTCGGGATGATGGGAACGTCCGCGGTGAACCCCGGAACGGGAGAGAAAATCACTGTCGTCAATCTCCTGAATGGGGAGGGGCTCATCCGGATCCTGACGGAGATGGTTACGAACTTCACCAGCTTCCCGCCGCTCGGCCTGGTTCTGGTCGTCATGCTCGGGGTCGGACTGGCCGAATCGACCGGGCTGATCACCGCAATGATGAAGGCGACCGTCCTGAAGGCGCCGAAGAAAATCATCCTGCCGATTATCGTTCTTGTGGCGATTTCCGGAAACGCGGCGGCAGACGCGGCATTCGTCGTTCTTCCGCCGATCGTCGCGATGATCTTTGCCGCGCTCGGACGTCATCCGCTTGCCGGAATCGCCGTGGCCTATGCGGCGTGCGCCGGTGCTTTCGGGGCCAACCTGCTGCTGTCACTGACCGACCCGCTCGTTTACGGGTTCACGGAACCGGCGGCACATATGGTCGACCCGGATTATCAAGGAAACCCGATGATCAACTATTATTTCCTTTGCATCTCCGCGCTTATCCTGATACCGGTCGCCACATTCGTAACGAACCGGATTGTCGAGCCGCGCCTCGGCAAGTTCGAAGGCATCGTGGAGGCAGAATCAGCTGAAGCAATCACGGCTGAAGAAAAGAAGGGCCTGAAGTGGGCGGGCCTCTCGATTCTGATCACCGGAGCCATCCTCGCTTTCCTGACGCTTCCGGAAAATGCGATACTCCGGAATCCTGAAGACGGCGGACTGATCATTTCACCGTTCATGGATTCAATCATCCCGATCATGATGATCCTCTTCATCGTCCCGGCTATCGCCTACGGGAAAGCGTCTGGTGCCATTAAGAACTCAAGAGACTTTGGTGACCATCTCGGAAAAGCGATGGCCAGCATGGGGCCGTATATCGTCATCGCATTTGTCGCGGGACAGATGATCGCCTACTTTAACTGGAGCAACCTGGGACCGGTCATCGCCATCAAGGGCGCAGCGGCACTTGAAGAAATCGGTTTTACCGGATTGCCGCTTTTCCTGGGCTTCATCCTGATCGCCGCGCTTATCAACTTCCTGATCGCCAGCGCTTCAGCGAAGTGGGCCATCCTCGCGCCGGTATTTGTTCCGATGTTCCTGATGATGGGCTACGACCCGGCTGTCACGCAAGTTGCCTACCGGATCGGTGACTCGCTCACCAACCCGATCACTCCGATGTTCCCGTATTTTGCAATCGTTCTGACGTTTGCCAGGAAGTACAACCCGAAAATGGGGATGGGCACGTTCATGACGGCACTTCTGCCGTATTCGATTGCGTTTACCATCATGTGGCTCCTCCTCTTCAGCGCCTGGTTCCTCCTGGATATTCCGCTCGGACCGGGCGGGGGGATCCATCTCGGCCAATAATACAAATACCGTCCGTTTGCAGTGTATGTGGTGCAAACGGACGGTGTTTATTTTCGTTTCTTGAATTGTCGGGACCTTTGTAATGAGCCTTTCTGACTGGTTATTTATAACAATTTCTTTACTCCATTTTAACTCTGCGTGAACATTACTCCAATATAGTTGCAAGTGTTCCAGAAACATAGTTGAGGAGTGGATAGCATGCTGAAGAAATTCGGAATTGCCGCACTGGGGGCTGGTCTTATCCTGTCGGGGATGGGAGGCCTTACAGCGGCAGATGCGGCCAAGCCGGAATGGGCAGGCCAGGGAAAGCCGGAGTGGGCCGGAAAACCCGGTAAGGGAAATGGAAAGGACAAAAGCAAAATTGAAAACGTCATTTACATGATTCCGGACGGGTTAAGCGCGGATTACGCATCGAACTACCGCATCTACAAAGGCGAAGAAGCGGTTTGGGATGCCCATCTGAAAGGGATGTTCACTACATATTCGGCCAACTCGGATGTCACGGACTCCGCAGCGGCGGGAACGGCGATGGCAACTGGTGTCAAGACGGACAACGGCGTAGTCGGCCTGGATGCAGAAGGAAATGAGCTGGAGTCGATTCTTGAGGCATCGGAAAAAGCCGGCAAGTCCACGGGCCTGGTCGCCACTTCGACAATCACACACGCAACGCCGGCTTCATTCGTCGCCAATGTTGAGAGCCGGAACAATGAAACGGAAATCGCCCGCCAGATGGCGGACAGCGAAGTTGATGTTCTCCTCGGCGGAGGAAAAAACAACTTCCTGCCGGCATCCGTTGGCGGTAACCAGGAGGAGCACGATCTGATCCGGGAAGTACAGGAGCAAGGCGCTGCATATGTAGAGACCCGTGATGAGTTGTTGGATGCCGGAGACTTGGATGTGGAAAATGGCGACCGCCTGATCGGCTTGTTCGCAGATGATGCACTTGCACCGGAACTCCACCGAGGTGAAACGGAACAGCCTAGCATCGCGGAGATGACGGAAGCCGCCATCGATGCACTTGAAGAGGACGAGGACGGATTCTTCCTGGTCGTTGAGGGCAGCCAGATTGACTGGGCAGGCCATGACAATGACGCGGCATGGGCAATGTCGGACGTCGCGGCATTTGAAGAAGCTGTCGAAGAAGCCATTGAATTCGCAGAAGAAGATGGAAACACGCTTGTCGTTGTTGCGGGTGACCACGACACCGGTGGCATGACAACTGGTTCGAAGGGATCCATGGCACTGAACGCCGACATCCTGAAAGACGTGACGGCGACAGGCGATCACATGGCTGCCCAGCTGAACGAAGACCGTTCGAACGTGGCGGAAGTGGTCAAGACTTACACCGGCTTTGACCTTTCCGAAGAAGAGATCGCAACAATCGAGGCAGCAGGCAACGCCAGCCTGGCGATCAACCAGGTGATCAGCGACCGTGCAAATATTGGCTGGACAAGCACAAACCACACAGGCGCGGATATCTCGCTTTATGTGTTCGGACCGGATGCGGACAGCTTCGTGGGCTTCCATGACAACACGGATCTTCCGAAACTGATTGCAGAAGCGATGAAACTCGGCAACTGAACAGAGGCTTTTTGTTGTAAAAGAAGGGGATTGGGCAACCAATCTCCTTTTTTGTTTGGTGTATTTATTTGAATAAAGCTTTACATGATACACACATGAAAATAAAATGTCAATAATAAATTTGTGCTTTTGTCATAAAAATGTTACAATACTCGTACAATTGTTTTTGGACCCGTATTCGGAAATTCTGCTGTGTTTGACGCAGAGAGAATGGAGAATGCGTTTTTTTATATTTTCTTTATCCCATAATAAAAAAACAGTTGTTCGGGCTTTATGTTGTTAAGTGTGACGAGGGAGGAAAAAGGATCATGAATTTAGTCGATAAGAAAGTGACGCACAAGCGTTTTGGAACGGGCAGTATCGTTCATCACGACGAGTCCAGAATTGAAATAGATTTCGGCGAGGAAAATAAAACATTTTTTTTCCCCGACGCTTTCGAAAAGCACCTGGTGCTGCACGATGAAAGTGCCGCTCATTCACTCGAAGAACTGATCAAAGAAAAAGAAAGCGAACGAATCGAAGAAGAGCTGCAGAAGGAAGAGGAAAAAGAACATCTGCGGAAACAGCAGGAACTGCGCGCAGAGCATGAAAAACTGATGAAAAATCATAAGCTCCATCCGCAATCGCAGTTGGTTTTCTGGTGTGATCCGGAAGAAAAAAAGCTGGCATTCTCAAAGTGGAAAGTTTTCTCGGGTGAAATCAAAAGTGGGAAAAATAAAGGGAAGCCGAATAAACCAAGCCGTCTGCACCAAAACAGCGCGGTTCTCCTGACGGAAAGAGACTCCGACACTCCCGAAAAAGACAGGAAGGTCCTAGGGGTCTTCATGGTGGATGAAGAATTCATCGGCAAGCAGAGTGAAGACGGCATTGTTCCGGCCCATTCCCTCTATCGGATCCAGCTTACAGAGCAGGAATCGGCTAAGATGAACTTCTGGAAATACTATGCTAACGAAAAAAACCCGGATAAAATGACGTGGAACACGGGTAAATACCGTTATTTCGATAATGCATCGATGGCCCAAATTTTGCGCGATATTGTGTCGCTGAAAAGTGACCCGGAAGAAAAAGAATTGGCACAGCAATTTTTTGAGCACTTTTGCAAAATGAATCAAATCATGGAGCAAGAGCTGCCGGAACCCGATGGTGCGTTACTGCAATAATCGTAATATCTCGCCATTCGGCGGCCGGGCAAGGACAGAGAGGATAATGAAATGCCGCAGGAAAAAGATGAGATTGTCTTAAGAGGCCTCAAAGAAAACAACTTAAAAAACATCGATCTGAATCTGCCGAAAGAAAAAATCATTGTATTTACCGGTCTTTCAGGCTCGGGCAAGAGCTCGGTTGTCTTTGATACGCTGGCAACAGAGAGCAGAAGGCAGATGACATTGAATTATCCTGCCTATGTCAGGTATCAGATGCCGAGATACGAAAGGCCCCATGCCGATCTGATGCAGAACCTGAGTCCGGTGGTTGTCGTGGAGCAGAAGCCTGCGGGGGGCAATTCCCGTTCCACTGTCGGCACCTATATGGATATCGACCCGCTGATCAGACTTCTGTTCTCAAGGATCGGACAGCCGGCGATCGGTTCCGCCAATGATTTTTCCAGCCAGAGTTCATTCGGCAGATGTCCGGAATGCGGAGGGTTCGGAGAAGTGATTGCGCCGGACGTCAATAAGCTGGTCGATTTCGACAAGTCACTCAGGGAGCATGCCGTCAGGTTCAAACCGCTGTCTCCTTCCGGCTGGCAGGGCAATTGGATGATGACGTGCGGGTTGTTTGATCCGGACAAACCCATCAGGGATTACTCAGAAGAAGACCGGCGCCTGCTGCTGTATGGTCCGCGGGAAGGTGAGCGTGCATATGCGCCGTTCCACACGAAAAACGGACCCCACAATGCGGAGTGGGACGGATTGCTGCCCAGATTTACACGCGTCTACATCAATCGCGACATCTCAAAGCTCAAACAAATCTCCCAAGAGGATGTTCTGGCGGTATCGACACATTCCTTGTGCCCGACCTGCCAGGGTTCGGGCCTGAACCCGAAGGTGCTGGAATGCAGGATCAACGGCCTGAATATCGCGGAATATGACCAGCTGGAGCTTCCGGAGTTGCTGGAAGAGCTGGAGAACATTCAGGACCCGACGGGAGAATCAATTGCCAAACAGGCCATTCCCAATGTAAGGCAGTTAGTCGACATGGGGCTGGGCTATTTGAGCCTGTCCAGAAAAATGGGGACCCTTTCGGGCGGCGAAGCCCAAAGGGTGAAAATTGCCCGTCATCTGGGGAACAGCCTGAATAACCTGACCTATATTTTCGACGAACCGAGCGCGGGGCTCCATCCCGAAGAAGTGCACCTGCTCATTGGGATGCTGAAAAGGATCAAAGAGCAGCATAATACGGTGATTATCATCGAACATGATCTGTCGGTAGTAAGAGAAGCCGACCAAATCATAGAGATGGGCCCGGGAGCAGGCGTGAACGGGGGCAACGTCATCTTCCAGGGGCAATTGGCGAAATTAACAAATTCCCCGACCGCGAAAGCCCTGGAGCAGAAACTGGACATCAACGAAAACCCAAGGGATCACAAAGGCTATTTTCCGATAAGGGGAGCAAGGAACAACAACCTGAAAAACGTGGATGCGGATGTTCCAAAAGGGGTGCTGGTCTCTGTATGCGGCGTATCCGGATCAGGAAAAAGTTCCCTGATCCTGGAGGCGTTCAAGGAATGGTATCCGGAGTCCATCACAGTGGGGCAGGGCGGCATCGGGATCTCCAGCCGCTCGACCATGGCGACTTACATGGGGATCATGGATGACATCCGGGCCGCCTTTGCAAAAGCGACGGGACAGCCGGCCGGATTGTTCAGCTTCAACTCCCTTGGGGCCTGTCCGGTCTGTAAAGGAAAGGGTGTCCTGACACCGGAAGTGGCTTTTGCCGATCCGGTGACGATTCCATGCGAAGCGTGCGGCGGAACGAGATACTCGGACGAGGCCCTGTCGTACCGGTATGAGGGAAAAAACATTATTGAAATTCTGGAGCTGACCATCGACGAGGCTGCGGATTACTTTACACAGCAAAAGATCCTGAACCGGGTCAATACGCTGAAGGACGTCGGATTGGGATACCTGACTTTGGGGCAGACGACAAGCTCGTTGAGCGGAGGGGAAATCCAGCGCCTGAAACTTGCAAGCCAATTGCAGAAAGAGGGCCAGATCTACCTGCTCGACGAACCATCCCTCGGCCTGCACGCGGCAGACGATGAAAAGCTGATGGATGTCTTTCAGAAGCTGGTGGACAGGGGCAACTCGGTCATCATCATCGAACACAACCTGGACTTTATCGCGGCAAGCGACTGGGTCATCGAAATGGGGCCGGGAGGCGGAAAGCAGGGCGGACAAATCCTGTTCGAGGGGACGCCCGAAGACATGCTGAACGCCGAAACGGTGACTGCGAAATGGCTGAAAGACGGGGTTGGCTCACGTGGGCAATCAAAAACCAGATAATTTCTGTAGCCGCATTCCATATGGAGTGCGGCTTTTTCATGAATAGACACCCCTGTGAATAAACAGAAAATTCCTATACAATGAAAGGAAATCGGACTCGGAAGGCGGGATGGGGATGGAATACGATGTGATCACGGTGGGACACGGGCTTGCCGGGCTGGTAGCGGCGTCGGAGCTGGCAGGCGCAGGCAAAAAGGTGCTTCTCCTCGACCAGGAGCCGGCTTCGAATCTCGGGGGCCAGGCGTGGTGGTCATTCGGCGGGCTGTTTCTCGTGGATTCACCGGAGCAGCGCCGGATGGGCATCAAAGACTCGCATGAACTGGCCTGGCAGGACTGGCTGGGCACGGCGGGCTTTGACCGGATGAACGACGAAGACGAATGGGGCTACCAGTGGGCAAAGGCGTATGTCGACTTTGCCGCGGGCGAGAAGCGCGAGTGGCTCCGGTCGCTCGGCGTCCGGTTTTTCCCGGTCGTCGGCTGGGCGGAGCGCGGCGGGAGCCTCGCGGACGGTCACGGAAACTCCGTCCCCCGCTTCCATATCGTCTGGGGAACGGGTCCCGGAATCGTCAAACCCTTCGCAGACCGCGTGCGGCAGGGGATCCGTGACGGTCTGATCCATTACCTGCCGCGCCACCGGGTGACGGAACTCGTCACGGAAAACGGCATGGTGACAGGCGTGCGCGGGGAGAAATTGGCGGAGGACGACCGGACACGCGGCGAGAAGACGTCCCGCGAAGTGGAGCGGCTCTTTGAAGTTCGCGCCGGGGCCGTGCTCATGACGAGCGGCGGCATCGGAGGCAACCATGAGCTGGTCCGGGCAAACTGGCCGGAGCGCCTCGGCAGTCCTCCTGCACGCATGCTGACAGGCGTCCCGGCCTATGTCGACGGACACTTGCTCGGAGCGGCGGAAAAGGCCGGGGGGCGGCTCGTCAACCGCGACCGCATGTGGCACTATACCGAAGGCATCCAAAACTACGATCCGGTCTGGCCCAATCACGGCATCCGCATCCTGCCGGGACCCTCGCCGCTCTGGTTCAATGCGGAGGGGCAGCGCTTCGGCGCGCCGAACTTCCCGGGCTTTGACACGCTCTCGACACTCGAAGCGATCGGGAAAAGTGGCTACGGTTATTCCTGGTTCGTCCTGACGAAAAAGATGATCGAGAAAGAGTTCGCCCTGTCCGGTTCGGAACAGAATCCGGACCTGACCGGAAAAAGCATCCGGATGATCCTGTCGCGAGTGCTTCCGGGCGCGCCTGAGCCCGTCGAGAAGTTCATGAAGCGGGGAGAGGATTTTGTCGTCGCCAGGACGCTTCCGGAACTGGTCGACGGCATGAATGACCTGGTCGGAGAGGAGCGCATCTTCCTTGAAGAGATGGAGCGGCAGATCCGGGCCCGCGACCGCGAGATCGACAACAAATTCGCGAAGGACCTCCAGGTAATGGCGATCCGGAGCGCGCGGGCATCCATGGGCGACAAACTCGTCCGCGTCGCGCCGCCTCACCGCATCCTCGACCCCGCAGCCGGTCCGCTGATCGCGGTACGGCTGAACATTGTCAGCCGGAAGACGCTGGGCGGCCTTCAGACCAACCTGTCTGGACAAGTGCTGGGCGCGGACGGAGAACCGGTGCCGGGCCTTTACGCCGCAGGCGAGGCGTCCGGATTCGGCGGAGGCGGCGTCCACGGCTACCGGTCTCTGGAAGGCACCTTCCTCGGCGGCTGCCTGTTCTCCGGACGGCAGGCGGGCAGGGCGCTCAGTCAGGGGTAGATCTGTTGAGTCACATTGTTGGAATAAATACTTGAAATCTTCCGACCTTTTGACTGAAGATAGAAGAGGTCTACATAAGGGAGGAGATTCATGTGAAGGTACTTACACTGGTCGGCAGCCTGCGGAAGGAATCGTTCAACCTCCGTCTGGCCGAGACGATGCAGGAACGCTACAAAGATAAACTCGAGATGGAGATTGCCGATATCGGCGCGCTGCCCCATTTCGACCAGGACGAGGAGCTGGATCCGCCGGCTGCCGTTAAGGAGTTTAAGCAGAAAGTGCTGGATGCGGACGCGATCATCATCGTGACACCCGAGTACAACTGGTCGGTCCCGGGCGTCCTGAAAAACGCGCTGGACTGGACTTCGAGAGGCGAGCGGGTCATGGTCGGCAAGCCGGTCTTCCCGCTGGGCGCCTCGATGGGCATGGCGGGCACGCTCCGCGCACAGATTCACTTGCGTCAGATCCTGGTCGCGCCCGGCGTCTCCGCCAAAGTACTGCCTCCGGGCGGCAACGAAGTGCTCGTCAGCTTCGCCCAGGAGAAATTCGAAGGCGAGTCAGGCGGACTGATCGACGAGTCCACGCTGGGATTCCTGGATCAAAAAGTGGATGCGTTTATCGGGTTTGTGAAAGAGGGCTGACGTGCAGCCGGAGGCGGACTCCGGCTGTTTTTTGTGAGAGGACCGGCGAGTTTGAAGATTGCGGGCGCGAGTTTGAAGAATAAGCCTCCGAGTTTGAAGATTAGGCACGTGAGTTTGAAGAATGACGGAGGCGGAGGGTTAACATTAGCTCTTTCGGAAGCGCAAACCGGCACCTTATCTCCGCCTAATATTAAGTGGTCACTGATAAATTGCTGTTTCAACGAATCATTTCCCGGGAAACTTATTCTGCAGGAGGGGATTCCTGATGAAACTGCACGAACCGATGCCGGAACTGTCCGGCGCAACCGAATGGCTGAACGGCGAGACGACGAAAGCCGATCTGGTCGGCGAGAAGCCGACGCTGATCCACTTCTGGGCCGTCAGCTGCAACATCTGCAAGGAAACGATGCCCGAGGTTAACGAACTGCGGGACAAGTACAAGGATGAGCTGAATGTCGTGGCGGTCCATATGCCGCTCACCGGCGCGGACAACGACATGGAAAAGATCCGTGAGACTGCCGATAAATATGGTCTCACCCAGCCGGTTTTCGTAGACAGTGAGTACAAACTCACCGACGCTTTCGAAAATGAGCTGGCACCGGCGTACTATGTCTTCGACAGGGAAGGCCAGCTCCGTCATTATCAGGCAGGCAGGACGGGCCTCGATATGGTGGAGGACCGGATCGAACGGGTCATCGAACAATAAGTAAAGCCCGGTACCCCGTGTGCCGGGCTTTCCCTTGCATGGTTGCCGGGCGGCGGGGCATATGTTAATCTGGTCTCAACTTATACCGGAAAGGGATGACGAATGGGAAGATGGACAAGTGACGGAGCGCTTTAGACGAATCGGATGCTTTTTTCGAACGTCGGCGGGATCCGTCTGCCCATTTTTCCATCGTCATCCAGAACTGCAGCCGCATGCTCGCGGCTTGTTTGGCGACGCGTGAATGAGGCTTTTTCGGATCCCTCCGGCCACTATGGCCGGGGGGCTTTTTCGTGCCCTCCGGGAAACAGGGAGGAATCTGTATGTTGCTTGGAAGACTGGAGGAACTCTCCGTTATTTACGGGGACGTCACAATTTTTGAGAGGATATCGGCCGATATCCCGGAAGGTACGGTCATTGCGCTTGTCGGGCCGAACGGTGCGGGCAAGTCGACGCTGATGGAGCGGATCGCGGGCAGTCGGGAGCCGTCTTCGGGACGGGTGCGCTGGAACGGGAAGCGGCCGACAATCACTTATTTCCGGCAGGAAGAGGCATCACCTGACCTTCCGGACGATGCCGGCGACGTGCTGGCCGAACGGAAAAAATGGCGCTTATCCGAAGAGGTTGCATACAATACCGCGAGCGGGGGTGAGCGGATGAAGCTCCGGCTCTCTGCCGCCCTGGCGGAGCAAAGCGGGCTCGTCCTGCTTGATGAGCCGACCAACCACCTCGACAGTGAGGCGCTGGAGCGGCTGATCGGGCAGATCAGGGGCAGCCGGTCGACCTTCATCGTGGTGTCTCACGACCGGTATTTCGTCGACCGCGTTGCGGACCGTATCTGGGAGCTGGATCACGGCACCCTCACCGAATACGAGGGCAACTACACCGATTACAGGAACAAAAAGGAAGCCGCCCGCGCCGCACAGCAAAAGCATTACGAGCAGCAGCAGAAAAAAGTCGCTCGGGTCGAAGAGCAGCTCGCGCAGCTGTCGGACTGGTCAGACAAGGCACACCGGGAATCCACGAAAAAAGGCGGCATGAAGGAATATTACCGGATGAAAGCCAAGAAAAAGGACATCCAGGTACGCTCCAAGCGCAAACGTCTTGAAGCCGAGCTGGAGAAGGATGGCGTCGACAAGCCGGAAGAGGATGTGTCCGTGGCCTTCGACGTAAAAGGCGGACGCCGCAAGGGCATGAGGGTGTTCGAACTCAGGGACGTCTCAAAGACGTATGGAAAGCGTGAACTATTCAATAATGCGCGATTTACCGTCCTGTCCGGGGAACGCCTCGCCCTTCTCGGACCGAACGGCTCAGGCAAGACGACGCTTTTCCGCATGCTGCTCGGCGAAGAGCCATATGAAGGGGAGATCTGGCGGACAGAAGGGATGACGATTGGCGTCCTCAGCCAGTCCGTGCTGGACCTGCCGCTTGAAAAGACGATGGAAGCGTACTTTTCCGCCGCCACTTTCGAACAGCAGGGAAAGCTCCGGACAGACCTTGCGAACCTCGGCTTCACGGCGGAACACTGGACGCTTCCGCTTTCCGATCTGAGCATGGGCGAGCGGCTTAAGGTGAAGCTTATGCGGTTTATCCTGGAAGGGACTGACGTCCTGTTGCTGGATGAACCGACCAACCACCTGGATCTGCCATCACGGGAGGAACTCGAGCGGACACTCGGCACATTTCAGGGCACTCTGCTTTTCGCTTCGCACGACCGGTATTTTGCGGAAAAGCTTGCGGAAGGCATCCTGGTATTCGGAGGAGGGACAGTCCGAAAGCTGCTGATGACACCCGCCGAATGGGAAGAAAAGCAGGGTGGAACCGAAGGGGTCAGGGAAGGAAAGGCTAGGGAAGAAGAGCGCCTGCGGCTCGAGACGGAGCGCCAGGCCGTCCTCGGCAAACTCAGCTTTCTCGTGCCGGGTGACCCTGAGTATGTCGTGCTTGACCGCAGATTCCTGGAACTGACCCGAGAAATCCGGCAGCTGGAAGGGCGCTAAACGCCGATTCACCGATTGAAAACCGGTTGCTATTCTGCTATCCTTTCTTTAATATAGTTTGAATCTTCAATAAATTGAGGGGGTAGGCGCAATGGTTAGGAGATTGATCGGCAATCCGGCACCCCGCTTTGAAATGAAGGCTGTCCTGCCGAGCCGGGAATTCGGCACGGTCAGCCTTGAGGAAAATATGAGAAAAGGCAGATGGACGGTCCTGATTTTTTATCCGATGAACTTCTCGCTGGCAAGCCCGGCTGAACTCACGGCTTTTTCCGATCGTCACGTTGAGTTTGCGGAGCTGAATGCCGAAGTCATCGGGATCTCGACAGATACGGTCCACGCCCACCTCGCCTGGATCGGTCTCGCCCGCAAAAACAACGGTCCCGGCGAACTGAACTTCCCGCTCGCCTCGGACCGGAAGCTCGCCGTCTCACGCGAATACGGCATGCTCATCGAGGAAGAGGGAATCACGCTACGAGGCCTTTTCATCATCAGCCCGGAAGGCGAACTGCGCTATCAGACAGCCTTCCGTGAAGACATCGGACGCGATGTCGATGAGACGCTTCGCGTGCTCCAGGGCCTGCAGATGGGCGGCCGCCGCGCTGCGAATTGACTTGGAATGGTGACCTTATAAACAGGAGGAGATCTGATGAAAATTCGCACACCGATGCCCGAACTGGATGGCGCAACCGAATGGTTGAACGGTGTGAGGACAAGGGCGGACCTTGTCGGCGAACGGCCGACTCTGATTCATTTCTGGTCCGTCAGCTGCCGCCTCTGCAAGGACATGATGCCTCATGTAAGGGCGATCCAAGACAAGTACCGGGACCGGCTGAATGTCATCGCGGTCCATATGCCGCGCTCAAGGGAAGACACAGACTCGGTAAAAGTCAGGAAAGCGGCCGCAGCACACGGCATTACGGAGCCGGTTTTTGTCGACAGCAGGAGCAAGCTGACCGCCGAATTCGGCAACCGGTATGTGCCTGCCTATTACGTCTTCGATAAAAATGGACGCCTCCGGCATTATCATGCGGGTGAAGGCGGTATGTATGTACTGGAAAAGCGCATTAGCCGACTCCTTGAAGATGAATAAATGAGCCGGCAGCACCCAGATGATGGGTGCTGCCGGCTTTTAAGTTGAAATCTTTAACCGGGAGCCGGAAAAGGTCATTCCAGAACGGTGACACCGGAGTCCGTTCCGCCGGCTGGCCTCTCCTCCAGCTTTACCTTCGTCACCGCCAGCGAGCCGATCAGAATCAGTTCAAACAGGTTGGTCGCGGCTTCGCTCGGGATGTCCGGATTAAACATGCTGCCGATGGTCATGGCAATCGTACCGGCCAGCATCCACCAGGAACCGGCTTTCCATGCGAGGAAAATGCCGGCGATCAGAAGCGCGGCAAGAACAATCAGGATCATGGCCGGCGGCCCGGATGCTTCCTCCGCTGACGAGTAGCTAAGCACACCGTAGCTTTCGCTTTTCTCAAGCTTAAGGTCGCTGAGCACAGTGGCGTATTCAACTACGACTGCTGCGATGGTGGCTGCCCAGAACAACAGGGCCGCCCATCCCTTCTGTGCCCATCCGATCCCCGCCTGCCGCATCGCGCCGAGTGAGAACAGGATGAGCGTGGGTGTCACAAGGGCGTGCAGCCAAAAGCGGGCAAGGCTGAGACCTTCCAAAAGCGTGCCTTCGCCGATCAGGCTTCCGATTGCCAGAATGCCATTGTCATAGACGAGCGCCAGCGCGACTGCCGCCAGGACACTCATCAGGGTCCAGAAACGCTGTTTCTTCAGCACCCAGACCAGCAGCCCCAGATAAGCCAGGGCAAACGCCCCGAAAATATACGGATCCATTTCATCACTCCTGTGTCCGGTTTCCTGGACAGTTTCTTCCACTCTTCCCTAAAGTAGGACGCATGAAAACTTCTCGATTGTTATATAACAGAAACGGACAGCACCTCAGTGGGCGCTGTCCGTCTTGGCTTTTCTCGGCCAAATAAAATATGAAAGTGAGAGGGCGACGTCGATGGCGGCGACAAGTGTCCATACTTTCAGGATTTGAAGGAGGGTTTCGGTTTGCTCAGGGTTGCCGGCAAGGTAAATCAGGAAAAACAGATAACCACCGCCCAGTATCCAGGCGAGCACGTGAAGAAGGCTGCCTGACAGTTCATACCGGGCATGGTCGTAACCATACCGCTTCACTGGCTTCGGCCCAATTTTCATGATGTGGTAACGGAAGCGCTCATCCGCCCACCGGATCATCCGCTTTCCAAACGTGAGCGAGACGCCAAGATAAATGGCGGCGATGCCATGGGCTGCCGTGGCAGTCGCATTATTGGCGAGGATATCATAGGTTGTCGCGATCAGCAGCGTCAGGTCCAGCACCGGCGTCATGGCGAGCAGCAGCAGTCCGAGACGTTTTCTTCCGAGCAGATAGCGTGTGACCAGGCCGGCAGCGATAAACACCCAGAATCCAATTTCCACGGTGATGATCAGGTAGGCGATGAAGCTCATGTTTTCGCTCCTTTTTAATACATCTGTATTATTTAGATTTTAGCATAGAATATTTATTTAGCACAAATGTTTTATTTAAAAAACGATGATATAATAGGGGTATGCCAAAAATCGTGAATCATGAAGAGCGGCGCGAGCAGATTGCGGAAGCCATGTGGCGGGTCATCCTGGAAAAGGGCATGGAAGGGGCGACGGTTCGTAACATTGCCGGGGAAGCAGGGCTGTCAACAGGTGCCCTGCGGCATTATTTTAGAGACCAGGATGAACTGCTGGTGTACGCGATGCGTCTTGTCAATGAGCGGGTTGAAAAACGGGCGATGGTCATTTTGCAGGAGGAGCTTCCTCCCAAAGAGAAAGTGATCCGGGTACTCCTGGAGATCGTGCCGGTCGACGAGGAGCGGCGTGCGGAGATGGACGTATGGTTCACTTTCCAGGCACATATCCGCCACCGGAAAGATCTGGAGGGTGCACCCGGCCATGAACTGGGTGCTGCCATCAGCAAGCTGTTCGACTTTCTGGCCCATGAAGGGGCGCTGAAGGAGGATTTGGATATCGAACTCGAGGCCGAACGGCTTTATTCGATCGCCGACGGGCTTGCGCTCCATGCCTTTCTTGAACCGGATCGGCTCCGGGCGGACACAGTTGAAGCGCTCATCCGCGATTCGGTCGGCAGGATCTGCAGGTGAGGAACCTGCTTGCAAAATATTCCGATCATGATATAGTGGGTGTGAAAACTGAACATGAACTGCCACTGGGGGAGCCTTTCAGAAAGGCTGAGACGCGCATGGGCTGCGCGGACCCTTGGAACCTGATCCGGATCATACCGGCGTAGGGAAGTGGGGCCTGCAGCTTTGCTGTATCCGAATATACATTCAGGCCGCCTTCCGCGTTGATCCGGAAGGCGGCTTTTTCGTGTTTCCCAATCAGGAAAGGGGATGGAGAAGATGGGGTTTTGTGAACGGGTACGGCGGGAGTGCGACGGGATCTGGGAGGCAAGTTTCCGGCATCCTTTCGTGGAGGCGCTTGCGGGCGGGACGCTCGATGAGGACATCTTCCGGTTTTATGTGCTGCAGGATGCGTACTACCTGTCGCATTTCGCCAAGGTCCAGGCACTTGGCGCGGTGAAGGCAAAGGACCTGCTGACGACACAAAGCTTTGCCGGGCATGCGGAAGCGACCTGCTCCGCGGAACTGGCGCTTCACGAGGAATTCTTCACGATGCTCGGCGTGACCCCGGAAGAGCATGCGGAGTTCCGGCCGGCGCCGACCACGTACGCCTACACGTCGCATATGTACCGGGCGGCCGTCGAGGGCGACCTTGCCGATGTGCTTGCGGCACTGCTGCCGTGCTACTGGCTGTATTGGGAGATCGGTGAACGGCTGAAGGGCGCCGAGCCGGGTCACCCGATCTATGACAAGTGGATTGCGACCTATGGCTCCGAGTGGTTCGGCGGGCTGGTGAACGAGCAGATCGAGAGGATGAACCGGCTGGCGGAAGGGCTGCCGGAAGAACGGATTCTGGAGCTTGCGGAGCGGTTCCGCAAAAGCAGCATCTATGAGCTGAACTTCTGGGGAATGGCCTGGACAAAGGAACAGTGGGAAACGCCGGAAATGGAGGGCGTCCGATGAGCAATCTGTTGTCGGAACTCCGTGAAAGGCGGCCGCTTGTCCACTGCATGACGAATATTGTCGTCGCGAACTTCCAGGCAAACGGACTGCTGGCCCTCGGGGCCTCCCCCGTCATGGCGGACGCACGGGAAGAAGTTGAAGAAATGGCGGCGGCCGCGTCCTGCACGGTGCTGAATATCGGCACGCTCCACAGGGAGTCGCTGGAGGCGATGGAAATGGCGGGCAAGGCGGCGAATGGTGCAGGGAATCCCGTCGTGCTGGATCCGGTCGGCGCCGGCGCGACGCGGTTCCGCCGGGATGCCGTCAGCCGGCTGCTCGGGTCGGTGAATATCACCCTGATCCGAGGCAACACAGGAGAACTTGCCGCGCTTGCGGGCGTGGACTGGAAGGCGTCGGGGGTGGACGCGGGAGATGGTGAAATGGATGTGGAGACCGTTGCCGCACAGGTGGCGCGGAATTATGACTGTCTTGTCGCGGTGACCGGAGCAACGGATGTACTGACGGATGGGAAACGGACCATGCGCATCAGCGGAGGACATCCGGTCATGAGCAGGATCACCGGTTCCGGCTGTTTGCTGAGCGCGGTGTGCGGAGCGTTTCTCGCGGCGGGCAAGGGAGACCCGTTCCATTCGGTTGCAGCGGCGCTCGCCTTCTACAAGGCTGCGGGAAAGCGGGCGGCGGAAGTGTCGTCGCTTCCGGGAAGCTTCCTTCCTGCATTTATGGACCAGCTGGCACTTATCGGAGACAGAGATTTCACAGTTCCGGAATCTGCAAAGGAGGTGCGGGCATGACGGGTGTGGCGTTGACAATTGCCGGGTCGGACTCGGGCGGCGGCGCGGGCATCCAGGCGGATCTGAAGACCTTTCAGGAGCTGGGCGTGTTCGGCACGTCCGCGCTTACCGCCGTCACCGCCCAGAACACGCTTGGCGTGCACGGCGTCTGGCCGCTTGGCCCGGAGGCGGTGCGCGCACAGATGGATGCGGTATTTGCAGACTTTGACGTGGCCGCCGCAAAAACCGGCATGCTGTTTTCAGGGGAGATCATCCGTGAAGTCGCGGCGGGCCTTGCTGCGGCAGGCAATCCGATGCTAGTCGTGGACCCCGTCATGATTGCGAAAGGCGGCGCGCATCTGCTTCGGGAAGAGGCAGTGGAAGCCATGCGGCAGAAGATCCTGCCGCTCGCCACGGTCATCACGCCGAATCTTCCGGAGGCGGAAGTGCTTGCCGGGATGACGGTCCGGACCCCGGAAGACATGGAAGAGGCCGGCCGCAGGCTGATCGCGATGGGAACCAGGTCCGTTGTCGTCAAGGGAGGCCATCTTGAGAAAGAAGAGCGGGCTTGCGACCTGTTCATGGACGGACGCGGGGAGCGGATCTGGCTGTCGGCGGATCGGATCCGGACAACGGACACACACGGCACGGGCTGCACCTTCTCTGCAGCGCTCACGGCATTTCTTGCGGCCGGGGAACCGCTTGAAAAAGCAGTTGTGGGAGCCAAGCGGTTCATCCACGCAGCGATTTCCTACGGACTCGGGCTCGGGGCGGGACATGGTCCGACCAATCATTGGGCGTACCACCGGGCAGGCAGTGCTCTGAAGGGAGAGGTGCTCGTTGATTCGTGAAAAGCTTGGCGTTTACTTTATCATGGGCAGCCGGAATGCCGGCGCGATCGATCCCCTGGAGGTGCTGGAGGCGGCGCTGAGGGGCGGCATCACCTGCTTCCAGCTGAGGGAAAAGGGTCCCGGTGCGCTTGCGGGAAGTGAGTTGCGGACGTTTGGGAAGGCTTGCCGGGATCTTTGCCGGACGTACGGCGTGCCATTTATTGTGAATGATGATGTCAGCCTGGCGCTGGAGCTCGGGGCGGACGGTGTCCATATCGGTCAGGAGGACGGCGACGCCGGGGAAGTGCGCCAACAGATCGGCAGCCGGATTCTCGGCGTCTCGGCGCACAACCTGGAAGAAGTGCGGAAAGCCGCTGACGCGGGGGCAGACTACATCGGCATCGGCCCGGTCTGTGCAACAACTTCCAAGCCGGACGCCCGCCCCGTCTGCGGCACACAACCGCTCCGGGAGGCGGCAGAGGCATTCCCCGACCTGCCGTCGGTCGGCATCGGCGGCATCACCAAGGACAACGCGGGTTCCGTCATTGCGGCTGGCGCTTCCGGCGTCTCCGTCATCACGGCAATCTCCCTTGCTGCCGATCCGGATAAGGCCGCAAGGGAGATCCGGCAGGCGGTTGAAGAAGCATTTGAGCGGAAGGGACGTGCGGTCAGATGAAATGGAATACCAGGACACTGGTCCTCATGACGATGTTCACGGCCATTGCCGTCGCGGGCTCGGTATTCGTTTCCTTCCCGGCCGGCGTGGCACGGGCCTATCCGGTGCAGCACGCGGTGAACGTCATCTCGGCCATTTCACTCGGTCCGGGTCCGGCCGTCGGGATCGCTTTTCTAACGGCACTGATCCGCATCCTCACCGGGACCGGTTCACTGCTCGCTTTCCCGGGCGGCATGATCGGCGCGCTGTTCGCGGGCCTGTTGTACCGGAAGACGGGCAGGGCGTGGACGGCATCCGCCGGCGAGATGATCGGAACCGGAGTCGTTGCATCGCTCCTTGCTGCACCCTACGCCAATCTCCTGATGGGCGCATCGGTTGGCGCTTTCTTTTTCCTGCCCGCTTTCCTCGTCTCGAGCGCCAGCGGCGCGCTGATCGGCCTGGCCATTGCGTTGCGGCTGGAGTCGGCGGACAGACTGCCCGTAATTGGTAACCGCTTATAGAATCATGTGGGTGCCCGGCTAAGCCAGTATTACTTACCATGAGGCCTCACACAGCTTCTGTGAGCGCTAATAGAAGCCCGGAAAGCTCCATTTCCCGGGAAACATTGGCATAAGTAAAAGCGGAGGCGCGCGGCCTCCGCTTTTGGTAATTCCATTATACCATTCAACAGCGCGAATGTTCAGTCTTTCATTGCAGCCCGGGGTCCGCTACGCTTGGTGCAGGGGGCGATACGGATGGAAGGACTGCCGGCAGGAAAGGTATTTCTCGTTGATCATGATGACAGATGGAAGGAATCATTCCGGGAAGAAGCGGTATTGCTGCGGCAATTGCTCGATCCTCATGTGGTTGCGGTTGAACACATCGGCAGCACGGCGGTGCCGCAGTTGAAAGCGAAGCCGCTGATCGACCTGCTTATCGGGCTGAATGATCTGGCCGATTACGGGCATTTTGATTTTAAGGCGCTTGCTGCCCGTGGCTATTACCGGCTTCGCAACGATCCAATTGACGGAAAACGGGTCATTGCGAAATTCCGGCAGCTCGACCCGCCGGTCAAGACCCATGTCGTGCACATCGTCGAACATGGAGGTGACTGGTGGCAAAAGCATCTGCTGTTCCGCGACCGGCTTCGGAAGGATCGAGGAATAGCAGAGGATTATGAGCGCCTGAAGCTTAAACTGGCGGAGCGGCATTCCGGCGACGAACGGGCCTATGCAGATGCAAAGCTGGAATTTGTAGAAAGGGTTCTCGCTGGAAATTAAAAACCCCCGCTCGAAGCGGGGGGATCAATTTTCCGGGTCCTCCGGTTCTTCCGGAAAAAGGAACCAGGAAATGACACCGCTCAGGAGGCCGGCGCCAATTGTGATATACATGCGGTGTGTTCCGGGTAGGTCCTGGAATTCCTTGTTCAGATACCACCAGGCCAGACCGGCGACGATGAGCATGAGGGGAATGGCAAATTTAAGTGCTCGTTTCAATCGGAGTCATCCTTTGTGTGTTGTTGACCCGATTTTACCACAACAGATCAGTAGCGACGTCCCCGGAAGGATCCTGGTCCGCCAAAACCTGGTCCGCCAAAGCCAGGACCTCCGAATCCTGGACCATTAGCGTAGATATTGCGGCCCGGAACGGTTGTTTCGCTCTCGGTGAAGTAGTGGCGCGGCACGTTCACGACGTTCTGCCGGTTGACGTTTACAATCGGATGGACGAACGGAACTTCGCACTCTGTGAAGGTGTCATGGAACCGGTATGTCGGCGGGCAGACGATCGGTTGCCTGACGCACTTGTGGCATCTGCAGCCGTGACCATGTCCATGGTGATGGTGATGCATATGTCGCCTCATGGTAAGCACCTCCTCTCTTTTCTTATTACATGCATGAGAACGGGAGCCGGGTGGACGCTCGTCACGTCCCGGTCCTGTTTTGCACATTGGAGGAGTGGGAATACATGTAGAAGGAGAGAAACAGCCGGGAGGAGGCAATCGTAATGAAGAAAGAACGCATCGTGCTGTTTGACGGGACCTGCAATTTCTGTGACAAAAGCGTCCAGTTTATCATCAAGCGGGACCCTGTCGGGCATTTTAAATACGCATCGCTGCAAAGTGATGTCGGCCAGGAGCTGAGAAAGAAAACCGGGATTCCGGACGATGTCGACTCAATGGTGCTGATTGAAGGGGACAAGGTATACACCAAGTCCTCCGCAGCACTGCACATCGCGAAGAAACTCGACGGCCTATGGCACCTGGCCTTCCTGTTTATCCTCGTGCCGAAACCGCTCCGTGACCGCGCTTATGACTATATAGCGGAAAACCGCTACAAGTGGTTCGGCCAGAAAACCGAAGAAGAGGCCTGCAGACTGCCGCCCCGGAACATCCGGGAACGCTTCCTTGCATAACAACCGCGGATTTCCGCGGTTCAGACTGTAGACAAAGTGAGTGAACTACTCCTTGGTCTGCAGTTTTTTCTATTCCTG